>NZ_DATMYD010000128.1:0-23051 GCF_035561155.1 Sporomusa sp.
TTATAAAAATATTTACAAAATTATTGAAATAATGTAAAATATAGATTGAGCTGAGTTGTGAAAACTCATTACAAAGTTAACCGTAATGAAAATGTAAATACTGATATAATGTAACCAAAGGTATGAAGCCTATAGAGGACATGACAAGTCCTGTATTTGCTCATACCTTTTTATTTTTAGCCAAAAACCAATCATTTGGCACCTGAGAAGGTATGAGTACGGGGGGATGTGAGTTGCAGAGTCAGAGATAAACCCTTGATTTATCGTTTAAACAAATGCCGAGAGGCTATTATTTAGGAGGATAACATGAAGAAAAACCTATTTGTAGCACTGTGCCTTGTTTCTATTTCTTTATTTGCCTTGGTTGGTTGTGGTGGCAAAAACAGCGGAAGTGGCGTGACATCTTCTCCGTCAGGAAAAGACAGTGTCGTTATCGCAATGGACCTGGAATCAGAACCTGCTGCTGGTTTCGATCCTATTATGGGTTGGGCTGCTGGCGAACACACACATGATCCTTTGTTCCAAAGCACTTTGCTGGTAACAAAAGATGACATTACCATTGGCTACGACCTTGCTACAGAGTACACCATTGCAAAAGACGGCCTCACCTGGACGTTCAAAATTCGCCCTGATGTGAAATTTACTGATGGTGTGCCCCTTACCGCAAAGGATGTTGCTTTTACCTATAACAATGCCATGAAGCAGGCGACAGATACCGATCTGTCCATGTTAGCTTCGGTAGAAGCCACCGATAATACCACCGTCGTTTTCCATCTGAATACCCCGTATTCTGCCTTTGCCTATATTGCCGCTGTTGTCGGCATTGTTCCCGAACACGCCTATAATGCCGCGACCTATGGTCAAAATCCGATTGGTTCTGGCCGGTATATCTTAAAACAATGGAATAAAGGTCAACAGGTAATCTTAGAAGCCAACCCCAATTATTATGGTGAAAAAACAAAAATGAAGAAAGTAACCATTGTCTTCATGTCAGAAGATGCATCCTATGCTGCGGCCAAAGGTGGCCAGGTGGATGTGGCATATACAGCACCTGCGTATACTGTGAACCCCATCAAAGGGTATAATATCCTGGCGTTTGACTCTGTTGATATTCGTGGAATCAATCTTCCTACCATTCCGTCAGGGAATAAAACAGCACCTAAAGCAAATGGCGAAACCCTTCCTGCCGGTAATGATGTTACCTCTAATCTTGCCATTCGCCAAGCAGTTGCCCGCGCTATTGACCGGGAGGCTTTGGTGAAAAATGTTTTGTATGGTTATGGTGCTGTGGCTTACAGTGACTGCGTTAATGAGCCTTGGGAGAATGCTGCCATGAAAGTGGATTATGATCCGGCAAAAGCCAAAGCTATTTTGGAAGCCGACGGCTGGAAGCTGAATGCGGCAGGAATTTATGAAAAGAATGGTTTAGAGGCAAAATTTGACCTTCTCTATATTGCTTCTAATTCTGCCCGCACTGGCATTGCCATGGCTGTGACAGAAATGTTAAAGCAAGTGGGCATTAAGGTAAACCCAATAGGCTCAAGCTGGGACAAGATTTCTACTATGTATTATGCGACACCCCATGTATTTGGTGCCGGGATGCATTCGCCTAGTGGCATCAAGAGTCATTATTATTCGGGTAAGAACGGTGCTTCTTATGCTAATGCAACCGTGGATAAACACATAAAAGATGCCCTGGCAGCCACCACGGTGGAGGCATCCTATGAGCACTGGAAAAAAGCCCAATGGGACGGCACCGCCGGTGTTACGCCACAAGCTGATTCACCCTGGGTATGGCTTGCAGAAATCAAACATATCTATTTTGCCAGAGAAAATTTGAATGTTATTGACAAAAAAATTCACCCCCATGGTTATGGCTGGACAATTGCAAACAATGTTGATCAATGGTATTGGAATTAGCACTGGAAAACCATTTGTTGATTTTTCTCTCTGTGCCATGGAAGTATTTTTTCTATAATGAGGTATTCTTATGAACGTAGGCATATATTTCGGCGTTTTAACCTATGCCGGAAAAAGTATAATCAAAGTGATTCTGCTTTTGATTGCTGTGAGCATCGTTTCCTTCATTCTGGTTTCAGCATCGCCAGTGGATCCGGTTCGTGCGTACATTGGTGAAGTTGGCATGGCCAACATGAGTGCGGAAAGCTTAGCCAGGCTGGAAGCATATTTCGGTTTGGATACACCGCCGGTTGAGCGATATTTGAATTGGGTTACCGGTTTTATCCGGGGAGATATGGGATCATCCCTGGTCTATCGCCAGCCTGTTGCCGATGTCATTGGTGTCAAATTCATGAACTCTTTGATCCTGATGATTACAGCGTGGGTTTTTTCAGGTATTTTTGGATTCATCCTCGGCATCATGGCCGGGCTATATCGTGGTAGATGGATTGATAAATTGATCAAAGGCTATTCATTGCTTCTTGCTAGTACCCCAACCTTTTGGCTGGCACTGGTGTTGCTGATGATTTTTTCCGTCTGGTTACCAATCTTACCCATAGGCTTGAGCGTACCCATCGGTGTGAAGGCAGCAGAGGTGACGATTTTTGACAGCATCAAGCATTTAATTCTACCGGCCTTGACGCTGAGCGTGGTCGGAGTTGCCAATATTACCCTCCATACCAGGGAAAAAATGATTGATATTATGGCAGAAGATTACATTCTTTTCGCCAAATCACGGGGAGAAAGCAGATTTGCTATTCTCAGACACCATGCTCTTCGCAATATTATGCTTCCTGCCATAACTCTGCAATTTGCTTCCATCAGTGAAATCTTTGGCGGCTCTGTGCTGGTAGAGCAGGTTTTTTCCTATCCGGGCTTGGGACAGGCAGCCGTTTCTGCTGGTTTGGGCGGAGATGCTCCTCTGCTTTTGGGCATTGCTGTGATTAGTGCCGCCTTGGTGTTTACAGGTAATCTGATTGCCAATCTTTTATATGGCATAATTGATCCCAGAATAAGGCGGGGAAGCGTACATGGATAATACAATCGCACCGGTTATTTTACAGAAACACACAAGAAAACGTTTCAATCAGCGAAGCCAGACCATCATTTATTTGAGTTTGGCCATTACCTTTTTACTAGCTATTGCGGTCATTGGTACCTTGGTGGGTGAGCTGGCGATAAAAACCAACTTTACCCAGAAAAACTTATTGCCCCATATGTCGCATCCTTTTGGTACAGACTGGCTGGGTAGAGATATGCTGTCCCGTACATTGAAAGGGTTGTCCATCAGTATCCTTATCGGGCTTTTTGCTTCGGTGATTAGTGCCATGATTGCTGCAATTTTAGGAACTGCTGCAGCCACTTTGGGAAAAAAAGTGGATACTGCCATTACCTGGCTCGTAGACCTGGTTATGGGCATTCCTCATCTTTTATTGCTTATTCTTATATCTTTTGCTCTGGGGCGGGGCACATTCGGTGTCATTATTGCTGTTGCCATAAGCCACTGGCCCACATTAACCAGGGTGATCAGGGGAGAAATCCTGCAGTTAAAGGAAGAAAATTATGTGAAAATTGCCGGTAAGCTGGGGCAGAGTAAATGTAGGATTGCAGTTAAGCACATGCTTCCCCATATCTTCCCCCAATTCTTAGTTGGCCTGATTCTGCTTTTTCCCCACGCTATCCTGCATGAAGCTGCCCTTACCTTTTTGGGCTTTGGTCTGCCGCCGGAGCAGCCTGGTATTGGCATTATTCTGTCAGAAAGCATGAAATATTTGTCTTTAGGCATGTGGTGGCTGGCTCTTTTTCCTGGTTTGGCATTGCTCAGTACAGTTCTTCTTTTTGACTTGGTCGGGGGTAGCCTGCGCAAACTCATTGACCCCCACAGTGCCCAGGATTAAGGAGGTAGAAGCGTGTCTTGTATTGATGATAAACACATTTTACAAATAGAAAACCTTTCTGTTTCTTTTACCCAGTATGAGCAGGGTCTGCGGCAAATTGATTTAAAAGTTATCCATAATTTGAATGTTTCTGTGCATGAGGGAGAACTTGTAGCGGTGGTAGGAGCAAGCGGTTCCGGAAAGAGCCTTCTAGCCCACGCTATTTTAGGAATTTTGCCACCCAATTGCAATGCTTCGGGGAACATTTCTTTTGATGATGAATTATTAAGCCCAGTACGCATTCGTCAGCTGCGTGGCAAAAAAATCGTGTTGGTTCCTCAGAGTGTAACATACCTTGATCCACTGGAAAAAGTTGGCGATCAGGTACGGAAAGAACGGAAGGATGAAAGTGTCCTGAAAAAACAAGAGGAACTCTTTACCTTTTATGGTTTGCAGAAGAAGACAGGGGACCTTTATCCTTTTGAACTCTCAGGCGGTATGGCGCGGCGGGTCCTTCTCTCTGCCGCGATGATGGAAAGCCCCCGTTTGATTATTGCCGATGAACCTACGCCTGGCCTCCATTTAGAAGCAGCAAAAAATGCCATGCGTCATTTTCGTGAATTTGCCGACAAGGGCAACGGCGTCCTCCTCATCACTCACGATATTGAATTGGCTCTGGAAGTGGCCGACAGAATTGCTGTTTTTTATGCCGGCACCACCGTAGAAGAAGCGCCGGTAGCGGATTTTCAATCCATGGCTACCCTTCGCCATCCCTATACGAAAGCATTGTGGCGGGCTTTACCCCAAAATGGTTTTCAGCCCTTTCCCGGGAATCAGCCTTATGTAAAAGATATGCCCAAGGGTTGCCCCTTTGGGCCCCGGTGTCCCCAATTTACGCTGGAATGTGAAGAGGATGTCCCGGAACAGGTGATACGTTGTGGAACCGTCCGCTGTATCTATGCAGAGTGAGGAGAATGACGATGATTTTAGCAGCAAAAGATCTATCCTTTGGTTATAAAAAAGGCATAAATATTCTGGAAAATTTCCAGCTTACAGTGAGAAATCATGAGCGAGTGGGGATTTTGGCTCCCAGTGGTTTTGGGAAAACCACGTTATGCCAAATTTTATCAGGGTATAGGAAGCCCCAGAAGGGCCAGGTTCTACTGGACGGGATAGATGTCCATAAAATGAAAGGCTATTGCCCTGTGCAGATGATTTGGCAGCATCCGGAAAAAGCTGTCAATCCCCGGTTGCGAATCAAGGAAACCATTGCCGAAGGAGACGAGATTGAGGACCGTATTATCGATGAATTAGGAATCGAACGGGATTGGTTTAACCGCTTCCCCGGGGAATTATCCGGTGGGGAGGTGCAGCGGTTCTGTATCGCCCGGGCATTAGGGAAGCGGACGCAATTCCTCATTGCTGACGAAATCAGCACCATGCTGGACCTTATCACCCAGAGCCAGATATGGAATTTTCTTTTGAAGGAAGTAGAAAAGCGAAATATTGGACTTATTGCCGTAACCCACAGTAAGGCCCTGATGGATCACATAGCCACCCGGCAAGTGATATTGGATACACAACCTCCCCACCAATAAGTTAACAAAGGACTGAACGCCTTAATGAACAACGTTCAGTCCTTTGTTTCACACCTGCCACCACATAATACTAACAGTAGTTTCTGATGTTTCGGCACAATAGCCGTCAATAGCGATATTTTCTAAAAAACTGTGAATGTTTTTTTTAACCTCAGGTCCTGTTACGCCCATAACGGCAAAATACCTCCAAATCATTTATGTCAGAAAAATAAAAAGGCATGCCAAAATACAAGAACTTTCGTTCTATATAAGGTTTCATACCTTAATCCCAAAATTATTGAATATTTTTACAGTTAGTTACCTATATTATCAGTTATTTGACTAATGCCGTCAATTGTTAAAGCCTATTAAAAGCACGATTTCGCAGATAGTTCTCGCAATTTATTGACAAGATAAGTGAAATTTGGTACAATTCAAACCATAATGGTAGTTGAAACTGCCTCTTGTCGTGAGAATGCGACAAACTTTGCTAAACATCCGATTTCCAGTATTTTTATAGTGTAGAATAAACAGCCATGAAGGCCGCTGCATAAAGCAGTTGTCTTCATGGTTTTTTAATTGAGGTGATCGACGAATATAAATAGCGGCAGATGTAGCGCCTTTTCCGTAATACTGCAGGCTAATTACGGGAGAAGTACATATGTGCAAGATGAGAAAAGTTTATACAAGCTGTACATGGTTGGGTGTGCGACTGCAATATTTTTAGTATCTATACTGGCCCTTGCCGGCTGTAGCAAACAGGCTAATGCTCTGGCGGTCTCAAAGATTGACTCTAAAACCATTGTGCTTGGCATTGAAACTGATATCATGATGGCGCTATTTTTCTGATTTTCAGCGGCTTAACCCGGTTTAATGAGAAGAATGAAGCTGTGCCTGATTTGGCCGAAAGCTGGGAAACTTCAGATGACCAAATGACGTATACCTTCAAACTTAGAAAAGATATCTAAGCATCGTTAAATCCGCGCTTCAGTACTCGCGAGACAGTGACTGAGCCTATACTTAATTTCGATTTGCACAAGGCAGTTGGCTTTTCGTTGGAAAAGCGACTTAATGAGCTTTTGACCATGGTTGAGCTGCCTAGGACCATGTTGGACCGGTATCCGGCCGAGTTATCAGGCGGTGAGCGTCAACGGGTAGGAATTGCCCGGGCGCTGGAGGCTAATCCCCGACTGGTTATATTTGACGAAGCCACCTCAGGCCTGGATGTTACCCTGCAAAGCCAGATTTCCGGCTATTACAGCAGCTCAAACGAGAGCTTGGTCTTTACCTATCTGTTCATTACGCATCCTGCAGGTGTTGCCCTGGGTGACTGACCGGGTGGGAGTTATGTATCTCGGAAAGCTTGTGGAAACTGTTCGCAAGCTCTACGATGACAGGCGCGCGGCTGCCGGTTTTACCCGCGCTGCCCCGAAGCCCTGCCTGTATGCTCAGAGCATGAGCCGGATAATGCTTATTTTGGGGAAGGACATAGTGTCGCCTGTCATGCAGCAGCTATTGGATAAGGCTTTTTCTAGTGGTAAGAGCGGGAGGAATTTAGAATTTATTGCCGAACTAATAAACAATCGTCCAGTTTTGTGGAAGGTGGTAGGGTCTGTATGATAATTGCAGTTATCGATGGTATGGGCGGGGGGCTTGGCGTGCAGTTAGTGACACAACTCACGGCACAGCTGGGACAAAAAGCAGATATTATTGCACTCGGGACAAATGCACTGGCTACCAATAATATGGTACGGGCAGGTGCTATGCGGGGAGCTACCGGTGAAAATGCCGTGGTCGTTTCGATACGCAAGGCTGACATCGTGGTAGGGCCGATTGGCATAATCATTCCTAATTCCTTAATGGGGGAGATTACCCCTAAAATTGCAGAAGTTATAGCTTCTTCTGACGCTCATAAGGTGCTGGTACCTGTAAATCAAAGCCACTTTGATATTGTCGGCTTGGAAAACCGACCGCTTGTTGTTTCTATTAAAGAAGCAATTAATAGGGTAAATGAGCTTGTTCTGGGTAAGTCGTGGTAACTTGTCCTGTTAGAAAGTATAACTTTCCGCCTGGATAAGGGCAACATCGGCTTCCGCTTTCGCTAGAGGCTCGGCGCAAACCGTGTTTTCTTTATGAACGCAGACTTAAAATCAAACAGAATTAATCATAAAAAACAACCCGGTTTATGCCGGGTTGTCTGTATGTCTGCCACCTTATATGCGATTAGCCGCGAAACTCTATTGATTCTCCATCCGGGCCTTTGAATACTACCCGGCGCCAGCCTGTCTCACGGGACTCCCTTGCCCCTGCAGGGTGCGGTTCGGTTTCAACAGCAATGCCGGCTTCCTGCAGCCTTGTATAATCTGCGTCAAAATCATCACTTTCGAGGCAAAAATGGTAGCCTGTGAGTTGCGGGCCGTCCGGCATATGGATTAGTTCTAAAACAGTATCGCCGAGCTTTAGATAGACTATTTTTTCAATAGCCGGAACGGGGACCGTATGCTCATAATACTGGTGAAAACCAAAGTGCTTTTCGTAAAAAGCAATGGACTTTTCCCTGTCTTTAACAGTAAAGGCTATGTGGTCAATTCGTTTAAACATGGAACCTCCCTTTGATTTTGTCTATAGTTTATCCAATTATTCTAATACTGTGGCTTTGCGATCAGGCCGCCACCACAGCACACCGATAGTAGAGTTAATCAGCTCAGTGCAGTAGTCTTCAACGGCCCGGTTAGCCAGAAACTCGGTAATCTTAGCTGATGTTTCCGGGCCTTCCAGCCCAAAGAGCCTAAAGTAGCTGGTATAATACTCAATCATGTAAGCAAGTGTTTCACGGTACCGCTGGCGGTAGCTGTAAAATTTAATGTTAGGCAGATAACGGTCCTGATAAAGAATATTAAAGGGATATTGGATATCAAACGCAGTTTGCTCAGGCGGTGTGCCTATCAGATGCTCCCATAATAGTGTGCGCACTTTGATATGATAAGTACCCGCGAACCCGATCAGGCAGCAAGTGCCGCGTGAAAGCTCATTCATTTTCATTAAGCTGTCATAATCGTTAATTGCAGTCGTGTTAGCAGCAAACACCACATCATAGGCTGGCTCGGCAGGTAGGTCAAGCCAATCTGTCTGAAGTGTTGTAATCCGGTCTGTAACCCTTTCGTGAACTGCCTCCGATTGTAGTACCGACAGCATTTGCGTTGCCGTATCTAAGCCTGTCACTTGTTTGGACTTAGCGGCCAGCGGCAATGTAAAGGTACCCGCACCGCAGCCAATGTCAAGCACTGTGCTATCAGGGGTTATTACGCCATCAGCAACTAAGCCTTCGACGATGGCGTTATATATGGGTCGGCTTTGGCGGTTGCGCAGGGCGTGTTGCTCGGCAAAGTCATTCCAAAACTGCTGCCAGCCTTGCTTGTTGCCATAACTTGGAGCCTGATGGGAACTCTCACGCGCTTCCTGCCAGGCCTCAGTCCAAAACTTGGTATTGCACATGTAGCGTCATCCTTCCTAATTGTGTTATTTAATAAAAAAAGCATGAAAATCCAAGGAGTTATTTCCTTAGGTTTCATACCGGATTATTGAATCTTCATGATTCAAACTACTAGTCTAAATATAAATTGTTTCGTAGTAATTGTCAATTAGTAACAGCGATAGCATGAGCAAGTTTGAAGGTGCGGTAATCAGAAGATGTAGTGAAACTTTAAGGATTGACAACCGTTTCCTGAGATGGTATGCTAATTTTGTAGAAAACAATTAAATATCTTTGAGATAGGTGCCCTAGGGCTTAATAGGGAAGTCCGGTTGAACGCCGGCGCGGTCCCGCCACTGTAACGGGGAGCAAGCTTAAGATATACCACTGAGACGATATGTCTTGGGAAGGTTTAAGTGAGCCAAGATCCGGAGTCAGGAGAACTGCCTATCTGACAATCACCGTTTGTTACCCACGAGGTATGGGGAGGGGATTACAGTAGGCGCTTTTTTGGAGTACCTAGCTTAATTCACTCCTGGTGTACACACCAGGAGTTTTTATTTAGTCTACTGTTTATTACTCCCGACTTTAAACGGTTGGGAGTTTTAATTTTAATGACATTCTTCTCAATGCTCCTTTTGAATCTTGCGCATTGGCGCGGGTCATTTTGACCCTTACTTTTTTCGATTCTGACAGGCCACATAGAGAATTTAAACAGGGGGGATAGCGATGAGCGGGTAATTTACACCAGCAGGATTGTATCTGCGAACGCAGTGCCGCGGCTTGTGACAAACACCCTTTGGGTACTTGTCTTAGGTGTTATTCTAATTAAATGAAGGAGTTGTATTTAGTATGAAAAAGGTATATTCTCTAATCACTACTTTCTGCATGCTTGCTGTATTTGGCTGCATCAGCTTAATCCCCTCACTGGCATCTGCTGCACCGGCCGAGGCGGGAAAGAAGGCCATTCTGGTCGTAAGCTTTGGTACTACTTATCCGGAAACCCTGAAACAGACCATCGAAGCAGTGGAAACCAAAATGAAAGTATCCTTCCCTGACTATGAGGTTCGCCGGGCTTTTACCTCTCGCATTATCATCAAGAGAATTGCTGAGCGGGATGGCGTAAAAATTGACAATGAAAAAGAAGCGCTTGCCCGTCTAAAAGCTGAAGGTTATAGCGAGGTTATTGTGCAACCGCTGCACGTTACCGCTGGTGAAGAGTTTGACATGGTCAAAGATATTGTAAAGCATCATCAAGCTGCCAAAACCTTTGACAAAATCGCTTTAGGCAGGCCGATTCTTTATTATCTGGGTCAAGAAGGCAAAACTGATGACTATTTGGCAGCAGCCAAAGCGTTAGAAGCGCAATTTCCCAAACAGAAAAAAGGTGAAGCCATTCTAATTATGGGGCATGGCGGATCGCATCCTGGTGGTTCGGCTTATGCCGCGCTGCAATTGAAGTTGAACGACGCTGGTTACAAAAATGTGTATGTGTTTACTGTTGAAGGCTATCCGACGTTTGATGGCGTCATGGACAAGCTCAAAACCAATAAGATCAAAAAAGTTACCCTTATGCCTTTTATGCTAGTGGCAGGCGATCATGCTAATAACGATATGGCTGGTGATGAAAAAGATTCTTTTAAAAGCCAACTTATTGCCGCCGGTTTTAAAGTAGATACTTATTTACACGGCTTAGGGGAAAATGCCAAGATCCAGGAGATTTATGTCCAACATGTGAACGATACAATAGCTGAACTTAACAATCCCGAAGCTAAAAAGCACTAGAAAAAATATAGCTGACAGGATTAAGTATGAAATTGAAGCTTTAGATGAAGATGCCAACTTTCAACGGGAGGCATCTTTCTTCTTATGAGCACAGTAAAGGATGTATATAAATGCTGCAGCTTGTAAATATGTCTAACTATATGACTGACAACGATCTCATAAATAATAGTGCAGAAGGCCTGCAAAAATTTTTGACTTGCCATCATTTAGATGGACTTGAGATGATGTTTTGTGGGCCGTTAGATGGAAGTGTCTATAAAAAAGAATGGATTCACGGCGTGCATCTCAGATTTTGGCCGTGGTGGCTCGATTTTTGGCGTGGCGATCATCACGAATTGCTAAAACAATTTGGCAGTGAAGAGGAAATCAAGGCCTGCTACGGAGGCGTGACCCGTGAAGATTGGCTTAATGTCTACCGGGAGAATATCGCTGCTGCAAAGCAGGCCGGGGCCAGATATCTTGTTTTTCATGTCAGTCATGCGCGAATCCCAGAGTTATTTAGCTGGAACTTCGGTGCTTGCGACCGCGAGATAATCGAAGCTACTGTAGAGGTCATTAATGAACTGCATAGTGCTATACCGGATGACACGATGTTGTTGTTTGAGAATCTATGGTGGCCGGGACTAACTTTACAAAGCAAGGAGCTGACGGCGCGCCTGCTAGATGGCGTAACCCACCCTAATATAGGTATTATGTTGGATACCGGACACTTGATGAATACTAATCCGGCATTACAAACACAGACAGAGGGTGTCGACTATATCCTTAAAATAATAAGCCAATTGGGCAGTTATAGCCAATATATCAAGGGTATTCATTTGCATCATTCATTGTCAGGCGAGTACATCAAGAACAGTCAACGCAGCATAAATCGACAAGATCAATACTCCATGACCGATATCATGAATCATGTGCTTAAGATTGATGAACATCTACCGTTTAGTGTGCCGGAAGTACGCCGCATTGTTGACTATGTGCAGCCAGATTATCTTGTGCATGAGTTTATGAAGGATTCAATGGACGAGTGGGTAGAGAAAATTAAGCGGCAGCAGCAGGCATTAAACCTTTTGCCATAAATATACCGGCACAGCTGCAGAATGGAGGAGTAACCATGGCGTTTTTGTCAGAGTGTTTTACACTGTTTCATAAAGGTGGACCGGTTATGTATCTTATTCTACTATGCTCGCTGCTTGTGGCGACGATTGGTGTAGAGCGGTTTTTATATTATCGAAAAATGGACACCGACATGCACAAGTTCGTTGGACGGCTCACCCCGGCGCTGATGCGGCGAGATTGGGTTGTTGCCGGAGAAATTTGCCGGCAGACGGGTGGCATTGCCGCGTTTGTGGCCGCACAAGGCATACAGTATTTCCAGCAGGGTTGTTCACAGGTTGAGGGTGTGCTGGAAGGTGAGGCAGCGCTGGCGGTGGCTGGGCTGCGCGCACATTTAAGTCATCTGGATACCATTGTTACCATTGCGCCGCTCCTGGGCCTGCTCGGCACTGTGGTGGGGATGATTAGCTCGTTCAGTGTTCTGAATATCAAGAGCGGTCAACCGCTCGCTATAACAGGTGGCGTCGGGGAAGCATTGGTGGCTACGGCTGCGGGTTTGTGTGTCGCGACCTTTGCCATGATCGTGTTTAGCTACTTGAATCACCGTCTGGATCAGTTGATTACCGATGTTGAGCGGATCTGCGTTCTGTTGATCGGCCAAATCAAAGTGGGAGACTGTTCATGAAATTGCGTAGTCTTCGTACAGAACGGCAACCCCGACTCATGATTATACCGATGATTGATATCATTTTTTTTCTATTGGTATTTTTTATCATGAGTACTTTGTACATGGTGGATCAGCAAACCATACCGGTCAATCTACCGCAGGCAGCATCAGCGCAGAACGACAAACCACGCAGTGTTGCTGTAGCAGTTACCCGGGAGGGGCGCATCTTATTTGAGCAAGAAGACATTCCACTCGAACTCTTAAAAAAACGGGTTCAAATGGAATTGACTAAACACAGCGATATAGTTTTTGTATTGCGTTCCGACAAACAGACTGAATACGGAACAGTAGTGGCTGTGCTGGACGAACTGAAACTCGCGGGAGCGAACCGGGTAGCAATTGCCACAGAAAGGAAGGGCAAATAGTGGATTTGGCAGCTGGTATGCGTTGGCGTAAAGCTATGGTGATCTCGCTAGTGGCTCATAGCATTGTGTTAATTGTTATAGGCTGGATAGTGGCTAAAGCATTTATACCTGTGGATATTCCGGAGACATTAATCGAACTGGAGATAGTCAGTGAGTCTGTAGGGCCGGATCTTCCGTCTGCGCCGGACATGAGTCCAATGAAACCAAGTCAGGCGGCTGCCGTTGGCTTGTCTGAAGCGCTTGTCCGTACCACACGACCCGAAGCCGTAGTTTCTGAACCGGCTGTGGCTGTTGATACCATGTCAGTACTGGCTGTTGAGAGCAGTTCAATTCCGGCCGGCAGTGTCGTGGCAGGGGCAGCAGGAGGTACCGGTACCACAGTAGGCAGTGGTACTGGAACAGGCGACACCAGTAAGGCTGGCAAGTCCAGAGAGATTATACCGCCTGGAATTCTGTCGCGCAAGGAGCCGCCATATCCGGAGACTGCCCGAAGCGCAGGACAAGAAGGAACGGTTGTTTTAAAAATACAAATCTTAGAGAATGGCCGCCCAGGTCAAGTCAGCATTTATCAATCCAGCGGTTATGACCTGCTGGATGATGCCGCTGCTGGTGTTGTGCAGCGCTGGCGGTTTGTACCAGCTAAAATACGGGACACTGGTCAAAGCATTGTTTGTTATACAACGATGCATGTGGTGTTCAAACTGAAATCATAATGTGATAGCTTTTCCAGAGGCCGAAGGCGATATTGAAGAGAATACACTATAATTGACAATATATAATATGAAATGTTATATTTACACATATATGTACACTACTTATACTGACGCGGTCTCGCCACTGTAATAGAGACTAATCCAAGATATTAATATGTAACCCTTTCTGGAACTCCAGGGAGGGTTATGTTATTTAGGCAACTATGGAATGGGGAGGAAATAATAATAGTATGAACCAAGTAGAACAATGCGCAGACAACAAGAAAAAAGCTATCCTGGTTGTAAGTTTTGGCACTTCCTACCGTGAAACCTTAAAGTTGAATATTGAAAGCACAGAAAATAGAATCAGGGATGCCTTTCCTGACTATGAAGTGCGTCGGGCTTTTACGTCCCGTACTGTCATAAAAAGGTTGGCAGAGCGGGATGGTATTCAGATCGATACCGAAAAGCAAGCACTTGACCGTTTGCAGGCCGATGGGTTCCAGGAAGTGTATATTCAGCCACTGCATGTCGTGCCGGGTGAAGAATATGAAAAAGTTAAAGTTCTGGTTACTCACTATACGCATGCTAAACTCACAGTATTTGAGAAAATTAGAATCGGGCGCCCGCTTGTCTTCTATATGGGACAAGAAGGTAAACCTGACGATTATCTCATTGCCATTGATGCTATTAAACAGCAATTGCCTGAGTCTGGGGCGGACAGCGCTTTTGTGTTTATGGGACATGGCGGATTACATCCTGCCAATGCCGCCTATGCAGTGCTACAACTGAAACTGGAAGAAGCCGGCTTGGATAATGCATTTGTGTATACCGTGGAAGGGTTTCCTGAACTGAGCCATGTTATCGAAAAACTAAAAAAGAACCAGGTACGTAGGGTAACACTGATGCCGTTTTTGCTTGTTGCCGGCGACCATGCCACCAATGACATGGCGGGTGATGATAAGGACTCTGCCAAGTCGCAGCTGCTGGAAGCCGGGCTTACGGTTGATGTGTATTTCCACGGCTTGGGTGAGAACACAGCCATTCAGGATATCTATGTCCAGCATCTGAAAGATGCGATTAACTACCAGCCTTCAGGTCACAAAGGACATGGACACTAACATCTGTTAATGTCACCACAATTGAATACCGATGAGATAGGCGCCCGCAAGGGCTTAAACACGAGAACTGAGCTACGGGTATGCCCAAAATAGCTCAGTTCTATCTATGATATCTTCCACGTAATTGCATACTGCCTAAGGCTGGGCACTGGTGATTACCGCTAAACTACCGCGAAAGGGTGGGATAGGATAATATTAAAGAAACAATTAATATTGGGAGATATTGACTAAAATAGATTTTAGGGTTATTATTAATGATAACGATTATCAATTTCGATAAATACTGAGATAATATAATGGAGGTGAGTAGCTAGACTAAAGCTTGGCCGGTATTTTTTTTGACAATCAATTGAGAATGTATTTCAATTACAGGGGGAGTAAGCATGAAGAAGATAGCTGTTATTTATTGGAGTGGTACTGGGAATACCGAGCAAATGGCTGTGGCTGTAGCGGACGGCGCTAAAAATAATGATGGGGTTAGTGTTGAATTGATTGCTGTGAACAACGCGTCAAAAAATAATGTGCTTGAAGCCGATGCTGTAGCCCTGGGGTGCCCATCTATGGGCGATGAGGTTCTGGAAGAGACTGAGATGGAGCCGTTTGTGGAAACGTTACAGTCAGCTGAATTGGCTGGAAAGCCTCTTGCTTTATTTGGCTCTTATGGCTGGGGTAATGGACAGTGGATGAGAGATTGGGTGGAGAGAATGAAGGGACTCGGAGCTCTACTAGTTGCTGATGGGTTGATTGTACAAGAGAATCCCAATGATGAAGGGATAAGTCTTTGCAAGGAACTAGGTGCGAAACTGGCTCTGTCTTCTGCAAAAGAATAATCCAATCGTTCATTGACAGATTTTTCATAACATGCTACCATTTAGGTAAATTCTAATGAAAACTTAATAAGTATTGAGACAGGTGCCCGTAAGGGCTTAATAGGGAAGACCGGTGTAATGCCGGCGCGGTCCCGCCACTGTAATGGGGAGTGAACCCAAGAAATACCACTGGAATGAGAATTCTGGGAAGGTTTGGGTGAACGAAGATCCAGAGCCAGGAGAACTGCCTGTTTGACAGTCACCGTTTGACCCACGAGCGATGGGGAAGGGGATTATATGGAGTAATCTTTTCTTTCCCGGCTATTTGTAGCCGGGATTTTCTATTAAGATAGATTTCTCTTACATGTTCGACCCTCCCGAATCATTCAAGGGAGGGTTCTTTGTTTTGCTATCAGTGGAGTTCTGATAACTTAAGGCTGAGACCGGTGACTACGTATCTATTTTTAAATTATGTAAAAGGAGAGTGGACATCGGTGAAACTCAAGAAATTGCAACGTCCAAGTAGAGCATGGCTGTGTGCTATGGTTACCAGTGCTTTATTATTTCAAGCGTCTGGTGTTTCGTTTGCAGAGGAGGCGGACAACCAAGAGCAGTTCGCGCTAGATGAGATGGTGGTCACAGCTAACCGGGTGCCAACACCTGCGTCGAAAGCCGCCGCAAATGTTACAGTCATTACCAAAGATCAGATTGAAAAAGGTCCTTATTCTAATTTAGGTGATGTGCTGAGAGCTGTGAATGGAGTCGTTGTTACCAGCAAGGGGTTTGGTGGTGCACAGCAAATAGTCCGTTTAAATGGCGACGACCGTGTATTAGTTATGATTGACGGGCGTAAGATTGGTCGACCGGAGGGCGTAGTTGATGGCGCCAGTATTGATCTGAGTACGATTATTTCCTTAAATAATATCGAACGTATTGAAGTTGTTAAAGGTGGCGCGTCCGCTTTATATGGTTCTGACGCTGTCGGCGGCGTAATTAATATTATTACCCGCAAAGGAACCGAAGCAAAGACTACACTTGATATGTCCGTAGGTTCCTGGGGTGAGCGCAATTATAGTTTAAGTACGCAAGGCAGTGAGAATGGACTAAGCTGGTATATTACTGCTGATAAAAAGAAACAGGACTATACAAAGTACAATGTGTTAAATCCAGACTTAACAACAGGCAGCCATAAAGGCGACAGTCGGGAATGGGAAAATAGTAAATTCGAGGGACAAGGTTATACAATGCGGTTGGATAAAAAGATTGATGATAATCGCTCTGTTACCTTCAACTTTGAACACTGGAATGATGAGGGGGGGCAACCTTGGGAAGTAAAATCACCGAAGCAAGGCCTCCCATTGTATACAGCTACACATCTGACCAATATTTGGGCACTAACCTATAACTTTAACCAGCAACAAGAAGTGCCGGGCTTTGCGCGTGTTTATGCAAATTACAATAATCAAGGTTTTTATGGAACTTACAAAAGCCGGACACAAGGCTTTGAATATCAGACAGGCTGGCAATTAGATAATCAGCATAAATTGGTCACCGGCGTTAATTGGGAAAAGGGTGAAGTACTGGAGAATGTATATCTCGATGAAATTCAAGGTGCCCAAAATTATAAAAATAAATCTATTACCAATACCGCAATTTATTTACAGGATATTTATAATCTAACAGACAAATGGACGATGACGCCTGGTCTACGATACGACCATCATAGTAAATTTGGCGGACAAACCACGCCTAAATTGAATGTGAATTATAGTGCTGATTCAACTACAGATATCTATGTATCATATAACAGAGTGTTTAAAGCGCCTAATCTGGATCAATTGTATTACGATCTTTATTATCCAGCCTATTTCTCATCAATGAAAGGTAATCCAAATCTAAAACCGGAGAAGGGACATGTTGTCAGTGCTGGGGTTAATAAAAAATTAAGTAATAGCACGTCGATTACCGCTAATTATTTTACTAGCAAAATTACTGATGCGATTGATTGGGAATATGATAGTAATTGGAATGGATGGGCGCGTAATATTGATGAACAGAAGAAGCACGGATTTGAATTCGACCTCCATCACAAGCTTTCAGAGCATTATTATACCGACCTAGGCTATTCTTACGTGCATGTTGAAAACAACGAGGCCAACAATGGCTATGTAGTCGATTCAAAAAACGGCCAACCAAACGGTTACCGTGTGAAAGTTGGCTTTGCTGATTCTCTGTGGGATGTAAATGTTAATGGACAAAGCGCAACAGGCAGGGATACTAAGGTCTTTGTCGACAGCAGTTATTGGGTGTGGAATCTAGCTGCCAATTACAAAATGACGCAAGATTCCAGTGTGTACTTTAATGTCTACAATCTGGGAGATAAGGCGTATGAACTCAATTCGAGTGGAACTGGCAATAACCGCGGCAACTACCCAATGCCTTCGCGCCATTTCCAGTTGGGCGTGAAGTATTCTTTCTAAAGGATTGGTTGAACTTCATCAGTAATTCGTACATGGTGTGGGGTGTATAGCTTGCGATAGAGAGAGGAAAAAACGTAAGGGATATATCATATAATCATAAGCAATGAAGAAGAATATGGATTGACGGAATTTTTACAACATGTTACCATTTAATCAAATATTGACTATTTTAAAATTTATATAGTGAGTACGAGACAGGTGCCCGTGAGGGCTTAATAGGGAAGTCCGGTGCAACACCGGCGCGGTCCCGCCACTGTAATGGGGAGTGAGCCCAAAATATACCACTGGGATGAAAATTCTGGGAAGGTTTGGGTAACGAAGATCCAGAGCCAGGAGAACTGCCTGTTTAACAGTCACCGTTTGACCCACGAGCGATGGGGAAGGGGATTATATAGAGTAATCTTTTCTTTCCCGGCTAATGAAGCCGGGATTTTTATTTGGCGTTACGGCAAAAAGAAGGGCTGGATGGTATGATAGGCAGGGTTAAAAACAAAGCTGTATTTTTTGGTGGGATGAGTGTACTGCTGGTTGGTGTGATATTGTGTTCGCTGGCCTGGGGACAGGTAAATGTGCCTATCAACGCTACGCTGACAGTCATTGGTAAACAATTACACCTTCCCGGTATACAAGGGGCAGATCTTACCCAGGAGCAGATATCAGTCATTTGGCATATTCGTATGCCGCGCACGCTGGTAGGGCTGTTGGTAGGTGCGGCACTTGCTGTATCAGGTGCAGTAATGCAAGGTGTATTTGGCAATTCGCTCGCTGACCCAGGAATTATCGGCGTGTCGAGTGGAGCGGCATTGGGCGCGGTAATCGCCATCGCATTAGGGATTACCGCCAATGGTGTTTTTTATATGCCGCTCTTTGCCCTGGCTGGCGCGTTGCTGGCAGTAGGTTTGACGGTTTCTTTAGCAATGCGTGACGGGAAAATACCGGTTATGGTGTTATTGCTGGCCGGCGTAGCGGTTAGTATGTTGCTGGCTGCGCTGACGCATGGCATCATGACTTTTATGAACGAATACCGCTTGCGGGAGTTTTTGTTCTGGATGGTAGGCGGGTTGGATTATCGTCGCTGGGAACATGTTTATTTAGCTGTGGGCCCTGTACTTGTCGGTATTCTTGTATTGTTCCTGTTAGCCAGGCATCTCAACATTCTGGTTCTGGGGGATCAAGAGGCGCGCTCGGTGGGAGTGCCGGTAGCTGCCTTTCGTCTGCTGCTCTTATTTGTTTCGGCGGCAACGACCGCAACTGCTGTATGCGTTAGTGGCAGCATTGGCTTTGTCGGGCTGATTGTACCCCATATTATGCGTCTACTGATCGGGCCGGAGCATCGCACATTGCTACCGGCCTGCGCATTGGCTGGTGGTTTATTTTTGGTAGGTTGTGATACGTTAGGACGTCTCCTGACTCCGCCGGCTGAAATTCGTGTCGGGATTATGACGTCATTACTAGGTGCGCCGTATTTTCTGTATCTATTACGCAGAGCGCAGAAAGGAGGCGGTCTGTTGTGAGTGTGGTTGAACCGCAGGCACTGTCGGTTACTAATATGGGTGTTACTATTGGAAATAAAGCCATTTTACAGGATATTTCCTTTGCGGTGGGAGCGGGAGAGTTTGTTGGGATAATTGGCCCTAACGGCGCAGGGAAAAGTACACTGCTGCGTGGTTTGCGCGGTATGGGACTTGTATCATCAGGCGAAATACAGGTCTTTGGGCAATCCTTACATAGATTGGGAAATAAACAAATGGCGCGCACTGTTGCTTATATGCAGCAGGATGTAAATGTCGGTTTTGGTTTTACTGCGCTCGAAGTGGTGTTGGCCGGACGCTACCCTTACCTAAAGTGGTGGCAGAATGAGCGGAGCGAAGATTACAGGATCGCCCAAAAATATATGGCTTTTACCGGTGTAGCGGCATTGGCCGAAAAATCAGTACAGCAAGTATCGGGCGGGGAACGCCAGCGAATCTTGTTGGCGAAAGTATTGGCACAAGAGACTCCGCTTATTTTCCTGGATGAGCCTACAGCCAGTTTAGATCTGGTATACCAGGAAGAGATCTTCCGGTATTGTCAGGCTGTGTGCCGGCAGGGGAAAACGGTGCTGCTTATTGCTCATGATATAAAACTAGCCGCCAAATTTTGTTCCCGGTTGATTTTATTGGCTGGTGGTACAGTCATAGCCGACGGAACACCTGGCGAGGTAATCACTGTGGAAAACTTAGAAAAGGCATATGGTTTGCATTCGGCTGTTTTTATTAACAGCGTAACAGGTAATCTGGATATTCATACCTATGAGGCGGCCGGTACTGCTTCTGGTCGACCATCTGTCCATATTATTGGCGGTGGTGGTTCGGCCGGTAATATTATCCGGCTGCTGCATGAAAAGTCTTATCGTCTGAGTGGAGGGGTATTTCAACAAGGTGACACTGATGCTGATGTGGCGATAGCCTTTGGACTTCAAGCCGTAATAGGACAGCCCTTTTATCAAATTGATGAGATCCAGGGTAGGAAAAACCGCGAAAGAATCGCTTCTGCTGATCTTACAGTTCTCAGCAACCTTTGTTTTGCCGAGCAAAATATTGATAATCTTACGGCTGCTTTTGTTGCAGCAAACCTTATAGTTATTGAAGATATACCGATCGAACAGCGGGATTTTACTGATGGTAAAGCCGCACAGCTTTATCGTACTTTGATTGAATTGCCACATGTGACAGTGATGAGCTCGGCTCAATTTATGGAAAAAGTAGTAACAGGTGAACTCGAAACATCTATAATATAAGATAGGAAATTGGCCAGGGATTCAAAAAAATAATATGAAGGGGTTGATTGTATGAAAGAGAGAGATGGATTAATTATTGTCAATACAGGAAACGGCAAGGGGAAAACAACAGCTGCATTAGGGCTGGGAATGCGGGCATGGGGACAGGGATACAAGGTGCTTGTCTTACAATTTATCAAAGGCAATTGGAAATACGGCGAACTGCAGGCTGCGGAGAGAATGGGGGCAGATTTTGTCATACGCCAGATGGGGGAAGGCTTTGTACGGAATGTAAAAGGCGATGCTTTAGTCGATCATAAAGATGCGGCTGAAGATGCACTCTGCAACGCTAGAATAGAAATGATGTCCGGCAAGTGGGACATGATTATCCTGGATGAAATCAACTATGCCATCAAATTTGGATTGGTCTCTGTAGAGGCCGTATTGGAGTTGCTGGAAGCTAAACCACAGTCTCAGCACCTTGTTCTTACCGGACGAGATGCGCGTCAGGAAATAATTGATAAGGCTGATTTGGTAACTGAAATGAGAGAAATTAAGCATCCGTATAAAAAGGGAATACAGGCGCAAAAAGGAATAGAGTTTTAGTTATTAGTGAGGATATCTGTATACGTTGCAGTTAATTTGAGCAGGAGGACAGCGATATGAAGCGTTCGGCAACTTTCAGTATATTGGCCACAATTCTCAGTTGTATATTCTTGGTCATCACTGGTTGTGCCAACAGTCCAAATTCGCAGACGGCACAGCCTCTTAGTAGTTACACAGTCACAGATAGCAAAGGTCATGTTATTAAACTGGCGCATAAACCTCAGCGGATTGTGTCTCTTACCATCGGAACTGATGAGATTCTAATGGAGCTTGTGCCTGCTGAACGGATTGCAGCGCTGACGTATTTAGCTGATGACAGCAGTATTTCTAACATTACCGCAGAGGCCAAGCGTGTCTCTGGAAAGATACGTGCTAATCCTGAGAGTGTTGTATCGATGGCTCCTGACTTGGTTATTGCGGCCGATTGGCAGGCTGTAGAGCTCATCCAGAGCATCAGGGATGTTGGTATTGCGGTGTATGTATATAGAACACCTAATAGCATTGAAGAAATAAAGCAGGCAATTACTGAAATTTCGCACGTCGTGGGCGAGAAAGCGGCGGGAGCAAAGCTTATAGCAGGCATGGAAGCAGAACTTTCGCAGACTGGCAAGAAAATAAAGCAAGTACCACTTGAAAAACGGCAGGTTGTTGTTAATTATACATTAATGGGAGGCAGCGGCGGCAAAGGCAGTATCTTTGAGGATATATGCCAGTATGCCGGTGTGATAGACGGGGCGGCTACTGTAGGGCTTAACAGGAACGGACTGTTATCAAAAGAGCAGATCATTAAAATAAACCCGGATATTCTTTTGCTCCCGGACTGGGACTATACAGGAAAAACAGATTTTAACCAGTATAAGTCTGATTTAGAGAATGATCCAGCGTTACAGCAGGTAAAAGCTATTGATAACAAAAAGCTTATCCAGATTCCTGACCGCTACATGTATTCTACATCCCAATATATTGTGCGTGGTGTCACCGAGATAGCTAAAGCCGCCTATCCGCAATACTTCTGACTAGGAAGTATTGCAAACTCATCGGAAATAGTTTGGTTTGATGGTTGACAATACGTTAATATTTGGATATCATATAAAAGTCGCTTGCAGATAATAAGGCAAAATAACACAACAACACATTGCAAACGACAAAAACTACCAACAAAAGATATATTGACATACTGAAAACCAATGTGTTAATATATATAAGTCGTCACAAGGCGACAACAACCAAAATAACAGTCCCGGAAAGCGTGCCATTCATGGCACATCCGTGTGCTTCGTTCCCTGAAAACTGAACAATGTAAAGTAATGCATCATAAAATGCCAGATGTGCGTTGTGCTACTTGTAGCACAAACAAAAACATTTTTTTTGATTTAAACGAGCCGATAAAACGGCTTCAATAAATACACTTTATTGGAGAGTTTGATCCTGGCTCAGGACGAACGCTGGCGGCGTGCCTAACACATGCAAGTCGAACGGAGTATCTAGCAATAGATACTTAGTGGCGAACGGGTGAGTAACGCGTAGACAACCTGCCTCTAAATTGGGGACAACACCGCGAAAGTGGTGCTAATACCGAATGTGGTAACTTAGCTGCATGACTGAGTTAAGAAAGGTGGCCTCTATATATAAGCTACCGTTTAGAGATGGGTCTGCGTCTGATTAGCTAGTTGGTGAGGTAATGGCTCACCAAGGCGACGATCAGTAGCCGGTCTGAGAGGATGAACGGCCACACTGGGACTGAGACACGGCCCAGACTCCTACGGGAGG
>NZ_DATMYD010000129.1:0-7862 GCF_035561155.1 Sporomusa sp.
AAATTAGGCTTTATCACCATAAGTGAAAGATATTCATTAATACACTAATTCTATTGAACCGCCGTATACCGAACGGTACGTACGGTGGTGTGAGAGGTCGCTGAGTAAATAATTACTCAGCTCCTACTCGATTTTCATAGTCCGCGGGGTCAATGAATACTTTGGCTATTCCGTGATTCGCTTTTCTCCAGTGATCGCCTGTAGTGGTTTGATATCTTGTGTTGCTTCGAGCACCCCTACGAACTCACCGTTTGCATCTCGAACCGCAATATACTGGATGTGCACATATTTGTCACCCAGTCTGAGCCAAAAGGTCTCCTTATCTTTTTTTCCGGATTTCAAGTCTCCAGCAAGTTGTTCTACGATGTGAACACTGCTCGGCGGATGGCAATTTTCAACCTTTCGACCAATGATTGTTCTGGTTCGATGGAAGATACGTTCCTTGGATGCGGAGAAAAACTTCACGAGGTCGTCTTTACCGACAAAGGTTATATCTATTGGAAGGTGACTAAAAATCAGTTCGATTTCCTTGGGAGTGAGAACTCCGGTTTCAAACTTGATGTAACCTTGGACGTTCGGATTGGTAACTTCAGGCTCACTGTCCGTGAGACTTGTTTTATGTGGCATCCAATTGAGAGACGGCTCGATCAGGCAATATCCAATTTGGGCGCTATCCTCCTGGATACGAACCCAGTCATTCTCACTCAATGTCTCCACAAGCATCGGGAAAAGGATTTTATTTTCTTTAAAGATCATCTCATTGACCTGATGTAGTGTTTCCCCTACTTTCTCAATTAGCTGCTCTTTAGAGCCTGCCTCATAGTGTAAAGCCATGCGTTTGGATTCCTTAAGCAAACCTCGAATCTCGTCATCTACCCCCCACATTACTTTTGGAGGTGCAGTAATGCCATAGTTCTCTAGAAAAGGAAAGATAAGATTTTCTTTTCGGGTGTAATGTTTATCAATATCCCAAAGCAAATTTAGCTTTTCTACCAGCTTCATAACGATTACGCGTTCATCTTCGGGAGAGGCAGCACGTAGGTCAGTCAATAAGGGACGGATTTCCTTTTCTATTAGTTTTTCTAGTGCTTGGTTTTCATCCCGATAGATGTCTATAGGATGTCCGTCGGCTACCTCTATATCCGGTTTCTCGCTTAGTGCGTCTTTAAATACGGCGGCATGTACATCGCAGAGATTTTGAATTTCCTCAACAGGTATACCTTCATTGATTAAACTTTGCTCAATTAACGAAAGTTCCGCAGCATCCATTTCTTCTGCTACAGCGTCGAAACGAGGTTTAACTTCTGCGACCGTTTTCCCCTGATGTAAATCAAGTAGTATTTCTTTAATAATCTGCTTCCTATGTTCCCGATTATTGATTAATTCACTCATTAGTTACCCTCCCGCTGCGATGCCTTTATTAATATTTTTCGGTATTGAGGGTAAATATATTCCTCAAGAAGCAAATTAGGATAGGAAAGCAGAAAGGGGAATGGCTGTGATAACAAAGAATGATAAGATAGCCGAGGTACTTACAAAATATCCTCATCTTAAAGAAAAGCTAATAGAGCGGTCTCCCAAATTTCAGAATTTGAATAATCCGATTATCTTTAATACAGTGGGGAAATTCGCTAGAATAGAGGACGTGGCGAAAAATACAGGGGAAAATCTTGAGGAGCTCCTGGGTTTTTTGAACCAGCATATCTAATAGTTGACTGACGGCAAAATCGGATTAAGGCGAAATCTGGTTTTTTAGCAACACGGCAATTAGCTTAAAGCTCATCGGGTTAGGGATGACTAAAAGCAGATTATCAGAAGGATGCCGGTTTGTCCTGGAGTTGGCATCAGTGAAAGCGAAGCCTGCTGATATTGTTATTATTCCAATGGCGGTTACCCCTAGATCAAAATCTTTATCAGGCGGTAAAGGGCATGACAGCCGCGATAGTTCCCTGATCTTAAGCGAATGAAACTGATAGCTTTGTTGTTTTGAAAATTATCAAGTTTATCAAATAAGGAGAAGACATATGCAATTAGAGCAGCGGGGCGACATGATTGCCGACTTAATTCAGCGCTATAATGCTGGATTAGGAATTGAACAAACTAATAAAGAAGCGCGGGCCGTATTCGCTCATATGAATCCCGATGAGCTCATTCAGTTGGAAGAATACCTATCCTCCAAACACATTGATATAAAGGACTTCCATGATTTGTACCAAATTCATCGAGAAGACCTGCATACTGAGCTCTCCCGTTTCCGTTTGTCTTTAGATCCTGAACATCCACTACGTGTTATGTTAGAGGAACATGAACAAATACTGCAAACACTAGATGCCTTAGATAAATTAAATACAACAATTCAAAGCTCGTCAACACCGGATCGTGAGGTATTAGTGCGTCTAAGGGAAGTTGCCGATAACCTATTAGCGGCAGAACATCACCATGCGCGTGAAGAAGAGGTCATCTTTCCTGAACTAACGAAAAATAATATAGGCGGAATTGTCCAGGTTATGAATATGGAGCACGAAGAGCTCAGGGAAAAAAAGCGTGAATTGAAGGAACTGGTCAGTCAAGCCCTGTTGCTGGATTTCACTGAATTTCAGCAGGAACTTCAAGAATTAGCTAAATTCATTATCTATAATCTTACTGACCATATTTACAAAGAAAACCATATACTCTACCCGGCCGCAATGCGTTTCGTAAAAGACAAAGAGTTATGGAATCAGTTAAAGGAAAAATGCGATGAAATTGGGTACTGCAATTTCAAAACGTTGCAATAAGGAGGATATATGACTAACTTACTTACGGGCAACCAAAAGGTAGGAGATATCGTAGCCAGTTTACCCGAGGCAATTACTGTCTTTAAAAAGTATAATATTGATTTTTGCTGCGGGGGTCATAAAACGTTATCAGAGGCGGTTAAACAGCAAGGCGTAGAGGAGAAGGCTGTATTAACTGAGCTTAGCAATCTAAGTACATCCTCAAGCGAGAGGCACGTGCATCTAGATTGGAGAACAGCTCCGTTAACAGAGCTGGTAAACCATATTATTGATACCCACCATACTTTTATAAAAAAGGAATTTCCTATCATTAACGAGCTAACAGAGAAGATCATGTCAGTTCACGGAAGCAGCCATAAAGAGCTGGTGAGGGTTGATCACCTTTTCCGCTTACTTCGCAAGGATTTGGAAGCCCACTTAGAGACTGAGGAAAAAATACTGTTCCCACTAATCCTCGAATATGATAAAAGCCCTTCTCAACAGAAGTTTGAGAAAATGCTTACAGTTATCAACGAGTTAGAAAATGAACATGAGCTAGCGGGTAACATCTTAAAGGAACTGCGGCAGATTACCAATCAATATACTGCTCCCCCAGAAGGGTGCACGAGCTACAGAATGGCATACCGAAAACTTGAAGAGATGGAAGATGACATTTTTAGGCACATTCATCTAGAAAACAATATATTACATCCCCGTATAGCAGGATTAAAGCTTCCGGTCTAAATTTAATAGTAAACGTCCCAGTATCTTATGAAACTACGACCTAGTTCCCCGTAGAGAAATTCTACAGGACCTAGGTCGTTTTTATAATTGCGTATCAACCACAACAAATCAGTAAGTCCTAACGCCGCCCAACCTCGTGGGCGGTTTTGGTTTTAATGATGGATGAATGTGATAAACATCACCGCTTAACCTTAGAACGGCTGTATAATTAAAGTATAGAATCAATCTAGAGGAGGACGGGGTTATGCGTTTTAGAATAGCTGAGAATGTCACTTGAGTCGGTAAGGTGGATTGGGAATTGAAAAAATTTCATGGGGAAGAATACTCCACACATAAAGGTTCTACCTATAATTCGTACCAATGTAGAGCGCGCTATCCATTTCGGTAAGGAATTTGCTCAGGTACAAGAGTAAGCCCGGTAAAGTATCTTTGGCAGAAGGGGGGAGATGCGGTGCTAGCAAAACTAAGCATTGTAGATTTTGCGAATGAAGTAGCTTCATCAAAATCAGTCATGCCAGCTGGTGGTTGTGTTACGGCATTATCAGGTCTCATGGGTGTATGCTTGATTGAGATGGCAATTCGTTCGTCTTATGGGTATGCAGCGGATAAAGAGTTCTTTGATAAGACCCAAGTACAGATGGCTTACTTACATAGTCAATTGCTAAACTATATTGATGAAGATGCAGAAGCGTATAATAGAGTGATTGCTGCCTGCAAGCTGAAGAGGACTACCTTGTCTGAAGAGGAACAGCGTAGGGCTGTAATTCAATCAGCGGCTCTAGAGGCTACTGAGGTACCTTTACAGATAGGCAATGCATGTGTAGTGGCATTGGAAGTCGGTACTCGGCTATTAACAATGGTTAAGCCGAGTGTAATAGGTGATTTGAAAGTGGGACTCTTAGTTAGTAAAGCAGGTATTGAGGGTGCGCTTACTGCTTCCAGGTTAAACTTGTCTCTTGTCAATGAAAACTCGAAATGTGTACTAGAATCTCGTATTGATGAACTGCAGCAAAAATTGGATAACTTGGTGGATTAACTAATTTTTAACCCTGCAATCACGATAGTATAAGAAATACTACTTTCCTCCAGGAGAGAAACCATCCAGCGTTCAAATTACCGCCAATTATGTAATGTGAATGTAGCAGATTGTATTAGTGAACAAAGTATGATTTGGGGCGGGGTGCTATAAAGTTGCTGGGTAAAAGGATTTTGCGAGAGCGAGTTAGTATCGAAAAAATGATTATTATATACTGCGAGGCAAAGCATCGAACACGTAAGGGGTTGTGTGATGACTGCTACAGTTTGTTAGAATATGCGCTACAACGGCTTCAACGTTGTATTTTTAGTGAAGAAAAACCTGTATGCGCCAAATGTCCAGTTCATTGTTACCGCAAAACCATGAGGGAAAAGATTGTCGCTGTAATGCGCTATTCGGGACCCCGTATGATATATAAGCACCCTGGATTAGCTATGCTTCATCTCATTGACTCATTTAGGAATTCATCAATAGGCTTGAATAAATAATTACGGCGGTACCGTAGTTGGGTGAGTGTATCAGCAAATGCAGCAGTGTCGGCTAGAACAAATGTGTAAAACAGTACTTTATTTTAAGATACTGTTACGGGGGAAACTAAATAAATAATTGGAGGATGTTGGAAATGTTTATTGCGATTGCACAATTTCCGAAGATTAACGAAGGGAAAGAAACTAAGTTTCTGGAATGGTTTGCCTGGTCGAATGAGGAGTTTTCCCAATTCAAAGGTTTTGTACGTCGGCGTCTCCTAAAATCACAAGGAGGCGGAAACTATGCAGCGCTCATTGAATTCGAAACCTTTGAAGATTTCAAAGTCGTGGGGGGAAGTCCTTTTCATGCGGTTTCGGCGAAGCGTGTGGCGCAACTGTTGGATGGCAATCCTGTTCCTGCCTCTTACGTAGAGGTTATGGGCTAAAACAATTCTACTATTAGCGCCGCCAACCAGACTGAACTGGCCAATGCACGCGAGCTTATAAAAATATAGTGATATAATTAGAGCGAGATTGTTATGCTATCGCTCGCAATGACTAGGGGAGAGCATACCCTCTGGTATTGCGACGTAGTAAAGCAATCTCGTCTTTTTATGCGGTTAGATGTCCTGATATTGCAGAAAGCTCGGATGCGGAAAATATAGTGGGTTGCCGATAATATTGTTGATATGACTAGAAACACCTATATCTACTGAAGCACAAGTCAAAGCAACGATTAATTGGCAGATTATGACTATAATTTTAAAAAGTATTGAAGGATATTTGTTATTATTTAGAGAATTCATTATTTCGTGGAAAATTATGAAATATGCTTCAACTAATATCAAGGAGGGCAAATCAATGTCGATGTTTTGTTTTCAATGTGAACAGACTGCAGGCGGGAAAGGTTGCACTAAAGTAGGTGTATGTGGAAAGCAGCCAGTTGTAGCTAACAGTCAGGATGAGCTCACGTGTGCGTTAATTGGTTTGGCCAGAGCAGCACAGGGAAAAAGTGCAGGCAAAACAGCCAACGACCTAGTACGGCAGGGGCTTTTCACCACAGTTACAAATGTTAGTTTTGACAGTGACCGAATAAAGGCACTAATTGAGCGAATTCACGAAGAAAAGAACAAGTTGGACTTAGCGGCAGAAGATTTTGCTCCAAGTGAGCTGTGGAGTGGTGACACCGACATTGTATCACTTCGATCCACCTTATTGCTTGGAATGCGTGGAATGGCGGCCTACGCCGAGCATGCTGCCGTATTAGAAAAAGAAAACCCAGAAGTTACGGCCTGGTTTTATAAAGGTCTGAACGCATTGGGCGAGGAACACACTGCTGAACAGTGGCTTGACCTCCTGATGGAGTTTGGAAAAATCAATCTGGCCTGTATGGCAATTCTTGATGATGCCAACACCTCCACCTACGGTCAGCCCAAACCCACTAAAGTAACTATGACTGTGGAGAAGGGACCGTTCATTGTTGTTACCGGTCATGACCTTCTTGACTTAAAACAGCTCCTTGAACAGACCGAAGGAAAAGGCGTCAACATCTATACTCATGGCGAGATGCTGCCAGCCCATGGATATCCTGAGTTAAATAAATATTCTCATCTTAAAGGCAACTTTGGTACAGCCTGGCAGAATCAACAGAAAGAGTTTGATAACATACCAGCACCCATTCTATTTACTACAAACTGTTTGATGGTGCCCAAGAGCACCTATAGTGACCGCGTGTTTACCACCTCTGTAGTGGCATTTCCGGGAGCACAGCATATTCCGGACTCGAATCATGTAAAAGATTTTTCAGCGCTCATTAATAAAGCCATTGAGTTGGGTGGCTGGCCAGAAGACAAAGAATTCACCGGAATCAATGGTGGTAAAGAACTGATGACAGGGTTTGCCCGCAATACCGTTCTTAGTGTTGCAGGAACCGTTATTGATGCGGTAAAAGCAGGGGCCATTAAGCACTTTTTCTTGGTTGGCGGCTGTGATGGTGCAAAGCCAGGCCGGAACTACTATACCGAATTCGTACAAAAAGCACCGAAAGACACTGTTATATTGACACTGGCTTGCGGAAAGTATCGGTTTAATGACCTTAACATCGGGGAAATCGGTGGGCTGCCGCGGATTATGGATATGGGGCAATGTAATGATGCTTACTCGGCAATCCAAGTGGCTGTTGCATTAGCTGACGCGTTTAAGTGTGGCGTTAATGACTTGCCGCTCACCTTGGTCCTTTCCTGGTATGAGCAGAAGGCAGTTTGTATCCTGCTCACTCTTCTTGCTCTTGGTATCAAAAATATATACATCGGTCCTTCGCTACCTGCGTTCTTATCACCAAATGTACTTAATATCCTAGTGTCCAAGTTTGATCTCCACCCTATTACCACACCGGAAAATGATCTCCAAGCTATTTTGAAATAGGAAGAATACATACTCAGATAACTATAGTGGTAACTATCTATATTGCTAAGAGGAAATCGAACTTTATTGAGTCCTGGGCCGCATTCTTCTTCAGCTTGGGGATTGGTTAACCTTGTGTGTTGCATGACTGAAGAAGTACAGCCGCCTGACAATACTAGTATGTCTTTACAAGTGCGCCAGAGCTTCTTTCACTGACTGCTAAATCCAATCATACAACCTACAGATACATAGGGCGGGATTAAAACCCGTCGGGTGGAAACGCTCGTACCGGTTCGATTCCGGTCCTCGGCACCAAAATGAAAAAGACTTCGCAGTCATTGCGAAGTCTTTTTCATGTGCGCCCAGCATGGGCGCTTACTTGTTGGTGAAAGTCCAATACGGGGGTTGATAGTGCCAACCGTTAGCCTAAGACAAGGGTGTCGCCTGTGAGGGCGA
>NZ_DATMYD010000130.1:0-15159 GCF_035561155.1 Sporomusa sp.
ATAAAGTAGACTTAGCTTCAGGTGGGGTTTTAACCCCATCTGAAGGTTAGTCGCCCTTATCCAGGGACTTAGCCGCTCGCCTGTGCCCTTTGGGTATAACTCCCACTTGTAGAAGATGGGAGTCTTAGAGCGGGTTAGTCAGCGGATAAAGTAAACTACCGGATAAATTTTCATAAGGCACGGCAGTGATATAAACAGCCTTGATTCTGGTCATACTAATACTACAATCTGTTGTGGAGGCCTATATGCAAAAATTACGTGAATTATTTGGCCTGCCGGTTTTGATTACCGGGACTGGCGCGCAGATTGGAGAGGTACAAGAAGTCATTGTTGACTTGGAACAGGCTGCCGTCCGGGGGATTGTCCTTGCCGGTGCCAATTGGTTCGCTAACGACCAAGGTATTGTGTTTGAAGATTTATTCAGAGTAGGCAGAGACGCTATAATGGTTCGGGCCAATTATGCTGTCAGGGAGTTAACTCCGGCCATAATGCCAGGAACTGTAAATTATGTGCGAGATTTGCTTGATAAGCAAATTTATACTGATGCCGGATTAAGTTTAGGCATATTAGTTGACGCTCTTTATGATGGTACTACCGGTGAGATAAAGGCTTACGAGATTTCTGACGGCCTTATCACCGATTTGCTATATGGTCGCAAAATCATGCCGTTGCCGCAAGCACAAGTTGTTGGTCAGGATAAATTAATCGTTCCAGATACTATGACCGATCTTCTTATACCTGAATCTAAATAGGTGTGAGGTGGGTTTAATGACAACTTGTCCTGTGTGCGGGCAGCGGGGAATCGGTAAAGTGGGTGCCGACCAGTACTATTGTTGGGATTGTTGTGTAGAGTTTATGGTGCGGGATCAAGATGTAAGAATTTTTAATGTCGAGTCTGACGGCACATTAACTCTATATGATGATCTGATGCAAGGTACTGTTAATTTAGAGGTACAAAAGGGGTGATATGATGCGCAGTAAGTTTTGGCAAGGGTTGGTTTGGGGTGGACTTGTAGGAACAGCACTCGGCGCCATCATAGGTCCCATGGCTAAACCACAGAAAAAACCGCTGCTTGAATACAGTGCTGACACGGTTGCCGATACGACCCGTGATTTGATGCGGGGAGCGCGCCGGGCGCGCAAGCGGTTGATGAAAAAGCTGGACTAATATCCAGTATATGGAGGCCAGAATGGTCTCCTTTTTTTATTGACAAGGAGGAAGGTATGCAGCTTACGAAAAAGCATGTCCGTCTTGTTATTATTCTTTTGTTTTTATTCGGAACTGTATATTTTCTTTGGCTTGTCCGCAGCGGCTTATATCCGTTCATTATTGCTTTGGTACTGGCATATTTACTCAATCCTGCGGTATGCTATTTTGAAAAAAAAGGTTTGTCACGAGGATTGGCAATTACGTTATTATATGTAGTTTTGTTTACTATTCTTATTCTTGGCGGAGCACGTCTTGTACCTATTTTTGTCAGAGATCTGGAAAGTTTTGCAGGAGAACTGCCGCATATATTGAACAAAGGCGAAGAGTTATTTTATCTTATTCAGAGTCATTATCAGAACTCCGTATTACCATACTCTATGCGGATTGCCATAGACGATGCTGTATTATCGCTGCAGCGGGCCGGGCAGTCTTTTGCGCGTGATTTAGCTGACGGCATTATGGGCTTAGTTGCTCACTTTATTGGGCTTGCTATTACCCCAATCTTGGCTTTTTATTTTTTGCACGATTGGCGAGAAATTAAAGAAGGTTTTTTGTTGTTGATTCCATGCCGCTGGCGGCATGAATATACTTTAGCGCTAAAGGATGTTGACAAAGTACTAAGCGGGGTAATCAGAGGACAAATAACAGTGGCCCTCATTGTCGGTTTTTTGGTAAGCTCAGGTTTATATTTATTTAAGGTTCCGTTTGCTTTGCTTATTGGCATTACTGCAGGTTTGCTGGATATTATTCCGTATTTTGGTGCGTTTATCGGTGCAACTCCGGCCGTAACGCTGGCACTTCTGGAATCGCCAGTGTTGGCATTAAAGGTGGGCTTATTATTTTTAGTGATACATCAGTTGGAAGGAAGTATAATCGGCCCTAAAATACTTGGAGAAAGTGTGGGGTTGCATCCAATTACGGTAATCTTTTTTCTTTTTGCCGGTGGTGAGTTATTCGGAGTTATTGGCATGCTTTTGGGTGTACCAGTGGCTGCAGTGGGGAAAGTACTGATAAAACACGGAATTCGGTTGTTAGTATAGTTTTTTTAAAAACACACCAAATATTGACACTAAATCTTAAATTGTAGTATAATTCCAGAATAATGGACTAAATATAGCACATTGGAGCTGATTAAGTTGAAACAATTAACCGGAAACGAATTGCGAAAACTGTTTCTGGATTTTTTTGCTAGCAAAGACCATTTGGTTCAGTCTAGCGCTTCACTCATCCCTGAAAATGACCCGACCCTGCTTCTTATTGGCGCCGGGATGGCTCCTTTTAAACCCTTTTTTACCGGAAAAATGAAACCGCCGCATCCGCGGATTTCAACAAGTCAAAAATGCGTCCGTACCGGCGATATTGAAAACGTTGGTCGAACTGCACGCCATCATACTTTTTTTGAAATGCTTGGTAACTTCTCCTTTGGTGATTATTTTAAAAAAGAAGCTATTGCGTGGGCGTGGGAGTTTTTGACTGAGTATCTGGAAATGCCCAAAGACAAACTATGGATTACCATACATACCGGTGATGATGAAGCGTTTGACATTTGGCATAATGATATTAAAATACCGGCTGACCGTATTATTAGAATGGAAGAGAACTTCTGGGAGATTGGCCCTGGACCTTGCGGCCCCTGCTCAGAAATTCACATTGATTTAGGTGAAGAACGGGGCTGTGGCAAACCTGATTGTGCGGTAGGCTGCAACTGTGACCGGTATTTGGAAATTTGGAATCTGGTATTTACTCAGTTCGACCGGGACGAAGCCGGTAATTACACACCGCTTGCCAAGAAAAATATTGACACCGGAGCTGGCCTTGAGCGGATTGCGTCTGTTTTGCAAAATAAACGCTCTAACTTTGAGACCGACTTACTATATCCTATTATTGAGTATACGGCTAATGTTGCCGGCGTTTCATATGGCCAATCAGCCAAGAATGATGTATCACTAAAGGTAATTGCCGATCATGGCCGCAGTATGACTGTTATGATTGGTGATGGCGTATTACCGTCTAATGAAGGACGGGGCTATGTGTTACGAAGAATTCTGCGCCGGGCTGTTCGGCATGGTCGTCTCATGGGGGTTGAAAAGCCGTTCCTAACCGATATTGTTGATATTGTTGCCAAAATTTTCGCCCAGTCTTATCCGGATATTAATGATAAAAAAGATTATATTAAAAAAGTTATTCAACTGGAAGAAGAACGCTTCCATAATACCTTGGCTCAGGGGATTGAACTGTTAAATAAACATGTTCATGAGCTTGCTCAAACCGGGCAGACTGTTCTTGACGGAGCAACAGCGTTTAAACTTTATGATACATACGGATTTCCCTGGGAACTTACCGAAGAAATTTTGAGTGAACATAACATGACCCTTGATAAGCAGAGCTTTGATCAGGCCATGGCCGAGCAGCGCGAACGGGCCCGTTCTGCACGTCAAGATAGCGGTGAAAAGGTTGTTATGCCTGATTTATCAGGTTTGGTAACTGAATCTCTTAGCTACAACCCTAATGCCGAAATCGCTAAACTAGTTCTGTTATTAAAAGACGGTAATGTTGTTGAAGAAGCCTTTGACGGGGATGAGGTTGCCGTTATTTTAGATGTTAGTCCGTTTTACGCTGAGGGCGGCGGACAAGCAGGCGATACCGGTGTAATTACCAGTTCTCTTGGGAAAATGGAAGTTACCAACACCCGCAAGCTGCCTGATGGAACTATCTACCACATTGGCCAAATCAGCGAAGGGTTGCTTAAAACAGGCGATTCGTTAAAATTAACGGTTGACTTCGCAAGACGCCGCCATATTGCCCGCAATCATACGGCAACTCATTTGCTGCACGCTGCCTTGAAGCAAGTTTTGGGTGGGCATGTAAATCAGGCCGGTTCTGCCGTTGATAGCAGTAGATTACGATTTGACTTTACCCATTTTGCACCTGTTACCGAACAAGAACTGGTTGAGGTTGAGAAACTGGTTAATCATGTAATTTTGGACAATACCAGTGTGGGCATTATTGAGACAACCCAGGACATTGCCAAAGGAATGGGAGCAATGGCTCTCTTTGGCGAAAAATACGGTGAGCAGGTACGGGTAGTTGTAGTTGACAATTTCAGTAAAGAATTGTGCGGCGGCACCCATGTTGGCGCAACTGCAGAAATAGGTCTGTTTAAGATTGTCAGTGAGGCAGGTATTGGGGCCGGACTGCGCCGGATTGAGGCTGTTACGGGTTATGGAGCTCATGAATACTTGAAGGCGCAGGACGAGCTTATTAAAGAAGCTGCAGTGGCACTCAAAACCCGGCCGGAGGAAATCGTGGCCCGCATTGAAGTACTCAATGGACGTGTTCGCGACTTGGAAAGAGAAGTAGGAACGCTAAACACTAAACTGGCTAAAAACGAAGTGCAGGATCTCTTAACAGGCGTCAAGGAGATTAATGGTGTTAAAGTAGTAATTGGTCAAGTAGCTGCAGCAGATATGGAAACCCTGCGGGAAACTGGTGATATGGTGCGTGAACGCTTACAGTCAGGCGTTGTGGTGCTTGGTGCTGTTAACGGGGAAAAAGTGAACTTTATTGCTATGGCTACATCTGATTGTGTTGCTAAGGGCGCGCATGCTGGTCATATTATTAAAGAAACTGCTAAAGTTGCGGGCGGCGGTGGCGGCGGTCGGCCGGATATGGCCCAAGCTGGAGGTAAGCAGCCGGAAAAAATCAGTGCAGCGCTGCAAATTGCTGAAGAGATAATCAAATCGCAAATCAAGTAATTGTGGTTTACAGGCAGGTGTCATGCCTGCCTGTAAAAATTTAAATAAAGCAACAGGAAAAATATAGTTCTAAGTAGAATAGATATATTATTACTTTGTAGATAATATAAGGGAGGAGGAGGCTTCATGACCAACATATCTCAAGAGACAATGATGTTTAAGGTGAATAATGACGACACCAATGCCGCTGAAGTAATCTTAACTACTGTTTACCAATCTTTAAAGGAAAAAGGCTACAATCCTATAAATCAGTTGGTCGGGTACCTTTTATCCGGTGATCCGACATATATAACAAGCCATAATAATGCCCGTAGCTTAATTCGCAAGTTGGAGCGAGATGAAATTATTGAAGAGTTAGTGCGGGCCTACCTTAAAGATAAGTAAATGGAATATCGTGTACTTGGCCAGACAGGTCTTACTGTTTCCAGACTATGTTTTGGCGGACTTACTATTGGCCCCTTGCAGTCAAACCGGCCGTTGGCCGAAGGTGTTGCCGTTATTCGAGCGGCATTTGACTCAGGGGTCAATTTTATTGACACTGCGGAACTATATGGTACTTATCCTTATATTCGGGAAGCAATAGCCAGTGCCCCACAAGATATTATAATTGCTTCCAAATCTTATGCTTACACCTATGAAGACATGCGTTCAAGTGTCGAAACCGCCTGCAGGGAGATAAACCGCGACTATATCGATGTATTTATGCTCCATGAACAGACCTCACGTATGACGCTGAAAGGACATGCTGAAGCATTATCCTACTTATGTGATGCTAAACAGCAGGGACTAATCAGGGCAGCAGGGGTATCGACACATACCATTGATGTTGTGCGGGCGGCGGCGGTCATTGAAGAAATAGATGTAATTCATCCCATAATCAATATAAAAGGTATTGGCATCACTGACGGTACTACAGAAGAAATGCTATCTGCTATTCGATTTGCAGCTGATTGTGGGAAAGGTATATATGCTATGAAAGCATTAGGCGGCGGTCATTTAAATAATATGGCTGATCAGGCATTTTCCTGGGTGCTGTCCCAATCTGGCATTTCTTCAGTCGCTGTTGGAATGCAGACAATTGATGAGGTAATTCTCAATGCTGAAGTATTCTCCGGACAAACTCCTGACAGTCAGCTTTGGGATAAAGTGGCCAAAACACCTAGACGGCTGCTGGTTGAAGATTGGTGTGTCGGTTGCGGTCAGTGCGCGCAACGTTGTCCAATGAAGGCAATAACCATTAGGGATGACAAAGCAAATGTAGAGACCGAACAGTGTGTATTATGCGGCTATTGTGGAGCATATTGCCCGGAATTTTGCTTGAAAATTATTTAACTTGTTTATAATAATATTTTTTTAATAATCTGGAGGATATATGCGCATACTAGCACTTGATGTTGGGGATAAAACCATTGGGGTGGCAGTTTGCGATGAACTTAAGTTGACAGCGCAAGGAGTCGAGGTGATTAGGCGGACATCAGTTGCTAAGGATTTCGCCAGGCTCAACGAACTTATCGCCCAGTATGAGATAGGGCTTGTTGTTATTGGCTTGCCCAAAAACATGAACGGCACTATTGGACCGCGGGGAGAACTTGTAAAAGAATTCGCTGATGCTTTGGTTCAAGCTGCTCCAAATGTTGAGATTAAGTTCTGGGATGAACGCCTGTCTACCGTAGCAGCTCAAAAATCATTGATCGCTGCTGATGTTAGCCGAGCCAAGCGTCGGCTGGTCATCGACAAAATGGCTGCTGTTTTCATCCTGCAAGGGTATCTTGACAGTTTACCACGAGGGTAGCCACCCCTTCCATAGGTTTCCTTGACAGGACATGTTTTCTAGGATACAATAACATTGCGTATGAGTAAAAAGAGGTGAAGAAAATGGCAGATAACGAACAAGACGATATTATGGAGTTTGACGATGAGCCGGTAGTAGTCATGACTGATGAAGAAGGCAACGAATACTATTATCGCGAAGATATGATTGTTCCTGTTGGCGATAAGCGTTTTGCCATACTGGTTCCCATTGACGTTGATGAAGAAGGCTGTGAGTGCAGTGATGATAGCTGCGGTTGTGGCTGCGGCGAAGAAGCTGACGTATTTATCGCCCGTATTGATGTTGACGAGAACGGTGAAGAGATTTACCTAGATCCAACAGATGAAGAGTTTGAGCAAGTTCGTAAAGCGTACGAAGAAATGGTTTTTGAAGAAGAAGACGACGAAGAAGAAAAAGCATAAAAAAGAAGCCGAGCAGGCTTCTTTTTTTAACGCCATTTGTCTACATAGGTATTATATATTATAATATAATAGCTATATTAAGACGAAAGGGGGATAGTGGATGATAATGCTGAATCATTCTGTTACAAAGAAAGCAATTACCGGAATACTGGCTGCTGCGGTGATTGGTATTGGTACCGTTCTTGGCTGGACACTGACTCAACCTGCCGGCAACTCTGGAGAACTGCGGCTTGTCACAATTAAGCCAGGGACTCCAACCAAAGTCATTGCCGAAGAGTTAGAAAAGCAAAGTTTAATCAAAAATGCGCTGGTGTTCCGAGCTGCTGCCAAGCTTCAAGGAGTGGAAAACTCACTGCAAGCTGGCGAATATGCCATTAGCTCGGACATGCCGGTGCGACAGATGCTTGTTATGATATCGCAGGGTCAAACTGCTTATCAGCAATTTACTATTCCAGAAGGATATACTGTCGATCAGATTGCCTTACTGTTGGCCGAGAAAAAGCTGGCTAATGCTGAAAGGTTCAAAGAGGTAGCCAAAAACTTTGCTCCGTTTCCGTACATGACAGCCAATCCTGACAGTAGGTATCGTGTTGAAGGATTTATTTTTCCTGACACTTATCGGGTGGCTAAAGGGGTAACCGAAGAAGAACTACTCACTATGATGGTCAAGCAATTTGACACTAAACTGACGCCTGACCTGAGGCAGCGGGCTTCGGAAATGGGGCTTTCTCTTCGCGACGTGGTCATTTTGGCTTCTCTGGTCGAAAAAGAGGCCAAGATGAGCGAAGAACGGCCAGTAATCGCCGGAGTATTTGCCAATAGAGTAAAACAAGCTATGCCTTTGCAGTCATGCGCTACTATACAATATATTCTGGGTTATCCTAAACCTGAACTTACAATCCAGGACACTCAGATTATATCACCATATAATACTTATCAGATTATGGGATTGCCACCAGGTCCTATTGCCAACCCTGGTAGTGCTGCTATCAAGGCTGTACTTTTTGCTGACAAAACTGATTATTTGTATTTTGTTGCCGATAAGCAAGGAAAACATCATTTTAGTAAAACGTATGAAGAACATTTAGCAGCAATTGATCAGGTGCAAATTTAACATGGGTGAAGTTAATCGTATATTAGCCACGATGAAAGATTATGCTGCTGCGCATAATGTACCGATCATCAGCCTGGAAGGAGGGCAACTGCTGCAGGAAGTGGCAGCTGCCGGTAAACCTGCAGCTGTTCTAGAGATAGGAACGGCTATCGGTTATTCAACCCTGCTTTTGGCTGCTAACATGGCGCCAGGCGGTCAAATAACAACTATAGAACAAGATGGCGACCGGATAGCTGTTGCTAAACAGTTTTTAGCCGAAGCAGGAGTATTAACGCAGATAAATATTATTGCTGGCGATGCCGGGGAGGTTTTACCCCAGCTTGCCGGCAAGTTTGACTTAGTATTTATTGACGCCGCCAAGGGCCAATATCTTGATTATTTGTATAAAGTTCTGGATAAACTTTCTCCAGAAGCCGTTGTTATTGCCGACAATGTGTTATTTAGGGGCTGGGTACTTGATGAAAAAGCCACACCCAAGCGTTTTCGCACAATTGTTAAACGCCTTAAGGCTTACCTTGATTTTGTTGCAAATGATTTACGGTTTAAGACGACAATCTATCATATTGGCGATGGTATGGCTGTATCATATTACCAGGGAGAGACAAAACAGTGAAAAAACCGGAGATTTTAGCCCCTGCGGGTAATTTAGAGAAACTTAAAATGGCACTTATTTACGGAGCTGACGCTGTATATATGGGTGGCAAGGCTTTTGGCTTAAGAGCATTCAGTGACAATTTTGATCAGGATGATCTTAGAGAAGGCATTGATTTTGCGCATAGTCTTGGCAAAAAGTCCTACATAACGATTAATATTTTTCCACACAATGATGACCTGGCGGGTTTGCCAGATTATATCAAGGATGTCGCCGCTATGGGCGCTGACGCTATTATTGTATCTGACTTGGGCGTATTCCGTATCGCCCGTCAGGTAGCTCCGGCTTTGCCTATTCATATTAGTACTCAGGCCAATAGCACCAATTGGTCCACGGCCCAGTTCTGGCAGGAGCTAGGCGCATCACGCATAGTACTGGCTAGAGAGCTTTCGCTTGATGATATACGTCTGATCAGACAAAAAGTTGATATTGAATTGGAGGCTTTTGTGCATGGTGCTATGTGCATGTCTTACTCAGGCCGGTGTCTAATAAGTAACTATCTGACAGGGCGCGATGCAAACCGGGGTGAGTGTGCCCAGCCATGCCGCTGGAAATATCATCTAATGGAAGAAAGCCGCCCAGGCGTCTATTTGCCAGTACTGGAAGATGAACGGGGCACTTACATCTTTAATTCGAAAGATTTGTGCCTCCTCAACCACCTGCCAGAGTTAGTTGAAAGTGGTTTAAACAGTTTTAAAATAGAAGGCCGAATGAAAAGCGTTCACTATGTGGCAACAGTTGTCAAGGTGTACCGGGAGGCCATTGACAGCTATGCCAGCTCACCGTCTGATTTCCGCATTAAGCAGGGATGGCTTGATGAGTTACAAAAAGTCTCACACCGGGAATATACAACCGGGTTTTACTTTAATAAAACTACCGAACAAGATCAGATATATACCTCATCAAGTTATACTCAAACCCATGATTTCGTGGGCTTGGTCAAAGAGTATAATCCAGCAACAGGCATGGCTGTAATTGAACAGCGTAACAATATGAAGGTTGGCGAAGAAATCGAAATAATGCAGCCTGGTCAAGAAAACTTTCTACAAACGATTAGCGCTATGTTCAATGCTGACGGTACTCCCATTGAAGTGGCTCCTCACCCGCAGCAAATAGTGACAATGCCGGTGTCTCGACCGGTGGCGCCGTATGCGATGCTAAGACGACCGGAAACCCGGCGGGGGCGACCATGAACACGCTAACGTCTAGCCCAATATATATTCAAGTCGAACCCAGGAATGTTAATTTTATCAACCGAATAATGGAAGGATATGAATATTTGGGCGTTGTCAGCACTCTCGATCGTACTGCCGGAATCCTGGTAATACGCGCAACGCCTGATACTGCCAGGGAAGTTCATAATATACTGGCTAATCTACCTATCAGCGTTCAATATATTGAACGCTGAATAACTGGTTGCCGCAATAAGCCATACTATACCTATCTAATGATATTTAGAAGGTGACAGTATGGCTTATTCCAGTAGACGTATTTATCGGCTGGTTTTATTTTTTTTGGGTCTCTCCGGCCTGCTGCTCATGCGGCTGTTTTATCTGCAGGTTATTCATGGCCCTCAATTGGCACTGGAGGGGCTTAGTATTCGCGTTCAGGAACTGCCGGTAGATGTTGCCAGAGGCGAAATATTGGACCGTAACCGTATACCGTTGACTAATATCTCACAGCAGTATAGTATTGTCATTTTTCCGGGTCAAATTGAAAATAAGACAGCTACGGCGTTTGCTAAACTTGACAGTATTATCGGTTTGCCGCCTGAGTTGCTTGAATCTGGTTTGCGGCGTTTAAATACAACTGAGTATCCTTTTAGATTAACCAACGGTATAGAGAGCAGTACGGCTAAGCAAATTAACGACATGCAGTTGCCTGGTATTGTCGCTGTGGCTGAGAAGGTGCGTTATGGTCATGGCGCGCTGGCGGCCCATGTGGTCGGTTATATCAATTCTGCTGACAACAGGGGGGTAAGTGGGATTGAAAGCATGTATGATGCTTTGCTGCGGGGCAGTCAGCCTGAATATGTAGCAGCTATTGTTGATGCAGGACAACAACTTATACCTGGCTTGGGCTACAAAAGGATGAAACTAACAGCCGCTGACAGGGAAACCAATATTGTGTTAACAATCGATAAGCAAATCCAGCAACACGTCGAAGAAATTATGAATCGCACAATTGTTAAAGGTGCGGTGGTTGTGATGCGCCCTAGTAGTGGCGAGATACTGGCCATGGCTTCAAGACCGACATTTGATGCCAATAATCTTAGTCAATACTTAGAACAAAATAGCTCTCCTCTACTAAATCGGGCAGTTTCATCCTATCAGCCCGGATCAGTATTTAAATTGGTCGTGGCAGCCGCCGCACTTGAAAACAAAACGGTAAAAATGGATGATGTGTTTTTTGACCCCGGTTATATTGATGTTAATAATATCAGGTTTCAGGGTTGGGATTATGAACGGGGGCCGAAGGGGCGGCTTACGATTACTGAAGCCATGGCTCACTCCAGTAATCCGGTATTTATTCAAATAGCGTTAAACTTAGGAGCTGAGAAACTGATTGCTATGGCCCAAAAGCTTGGTTATGGTTCACGAACTAAGCTTGAATTTTTTGGTGAAAGTGAGGGTAATTTGCCAGAGGCTGACCAACTGTATCCCGGTGATTTGGCTAATTTGGCCATAGGTCAGGGCTTTTGTGAAGCTACTCCGGTGCAATTAGCACAAACTGTGGCCACGATTGTTAACGACGGTATTAAGGTTGAGCCATATATCGTTAGCCAACTTACCAGTCAGGAAGGTGTTACCGTCAAGAATTTTCAGGAATCCCGTCCGAATGTGAGGGTTATGTCCCGGCAGACAGCTGAGAAACTAAGGGGGATGATGGGGGCCGTCACTCAATATGGTACAGGACAAGCCGCGTATGTAGAAGGTTTTGGCTCAGCAGGCAAGACAGGTTCAGCTGAAACAGGGCGGACAAATAAAACCGGGCAGGGAATCAATCACGCGTGGTTTGTCGGCTTTGCCCCACTCGATCATCCTAAATATGTCATTGTAGTATTTGTAGAGGAAGGGATGTCTGGCAGTAATGTTGCTGCTCCGATTTTCAGGGAAATAGCCGCTTCGATTTTAAGATATTAAGTTAAAAACCCCTCTTTTATCTGATGGGTCTGGGAACAAGTTTTTTAGTAGTCAAAATAGAAAATATGTGCTAAAATGTAAAAGCTAGTGCATACATATATATTTTGGTAATATAGCAAGTCTTAGCTTATATGAAGACAGACGCTGGAGATGATTGGCGTGGCAGCATGTACAGGGAAAGTATTGGTCATTCACGGACCTAACCTGAATCTGCTTGGAAAGCGTGAGCCCGAAATATACGGTGCAACCACACTTGACGATATTAACACCTTGCTAAATGAGCGGGCGAGTCAACTGGGACTAGAGCTGTCTATTGTACAAACTAACCATGAAGGCGTTATGGTTGACACTATTCAGCAAGCTCAGGACAATTTTGCCTGTATTATTATTAATCCCGCGGCTTTTACTCATTATAGTATTGCTGTGCGGGACGCGCTGGCAGCCGTAAATGTTCCTGCCATTGAAGTACATTTATCTAACATTTACCGTCGGGAAGAATTCCGCCATCACTCAGTGATATCGCCAATCGCGGTAGGGCAAATAGCTGGGTTTGGCGCCAATGGCTACTTACTGGCGCTAGAGGCGGCATCTTGTTTGATAAGGAGCGCATAAGCGATGATACAGCAGCGTTTGGTAAATCTGTACGAACTGATGACAACACACTGTCTTGACGGTATTGTGGTAACAAAACCGGAAAGCCGGCAGTATTTTAGTGGCTTTGCCGGATCATCAGGAATGCTGGTTATCAGCAGACAATCCCAAAGATTATTGACTGACTTCAGATATATTGAGCAAGCTAAACAACAAGCACCATTGTACCAAATTGTCCGCCACGGAGCTGCGATCTATGATACGCTGGCCGAAACTGTGAAGGAATTGGGGCTTGCTCGTATTGGTTTTGAAAGCGATTTTGTAACTTGGGAAGTTTATCAAAAGTTGTCTGATTGTCTTGGTGAGACAGAATTATCGCCAGTAAAGCTCGACGGGCTAAGAATCGTTAAAGATCATCGGGAATTGGCTTTACTCACTAAAGCGGTAGAGATTGCTGATTCAGCGTTTAACCAAGTACTAAAAATGATTAGGCCTGGAATAACCGAATTAGATATTGCGCTTGAACTCGAATACGAAATGCGCAAGCTTGGTGCGGAAAAACCAGCATTTGATACTATTGTAGCGTCAGGAATCAGAGGCGCATTACCTCATGGCCTGGCTTCAAGCAAAGTAATCGAAGCCGGGGATTTTATCACGATTGACTTTGGCGCAGTGTTTCAGGGGTATCATTCCGACATGACGCGAACAGTTGTGGCCGGAAAGGCCACTGACAAGCAGCGCGAAGTCTACAATATTGTGTTAGCTGCTCAGCTAGCAGGTGTTAAGGCTGTGAAAGCGGGAAAAATCGGCAGGGAAGTTGACCAGATTGCCCGACAGGTAATTGCCGATGCTGGCTATAGCGAATATTTTGGACATGGGTTAGGACACGGGGTTGGTCTTTTTATTCACGAGGAACCCAGATTGTCACCGTCTGGAGACGTTAAACTAGCCGAAGGCATGGTAGTGTCTGTCGAACCGGGAATTTATCTTCCAGGCTGGGGTGGCGTGCGTATTGAAGATTTAGTGGTTGTTTCTGCTGATGGCTGCACAATTCTTACTGCTAGCAGCAAGGACTTAATAGAATTAGGCTAATTGACCGAACAATGGGGAGGTTTATCAATGATTTCAAGCAATGATTTTCGTACAGGGGTAACAGTTGAAATTGATGGTGATGTCTGGCAGGTAGTTGATTTCCAGCACGTAAAACCAGGGAAAGGCGCTGCATTTGTCCGGGCTAAACTTAAAAACGGCCGTACTGGTGCTGTTGTCGAACGTACCTTTAACGCCGGTGAAAAATTGCCGAAAGCACATGTTGAACGTCGTGAAATGCAATACCTGTATGAGAGCGATGGCATGTTCAACTTGATGGATAACGAAAATTTTGAGCAGATTGCTTTGTCTGCAGAGCAACTGGGTGACGCCCGTAAATTCTTAAAAGAAAACATGAATATAGCGGTATTGTTCTTCCAAGGCAATGTTATCGGCATTGATTTGCCGATGTCAGTTGAATTGAGGGTTGTAGAGACTGACCCTGGGATCAGGGGTGATACTGCAACTGGTGGTACAAAACCAGCCAAACTGGAAACTGGGCATGTTGTCCGTGTACCGCTGTTTATCAATATAGGCGAAGTTTTACGAATTGATACCCGAAGTGGTGACTATATAGAACGAGCCTAACAACTCTAGGCTTGAAAAACCCTCCGAAAGTTATGTTTTTATGAGCATTGGACATACTACAAATAGTGTCTAATGCTTATAACATAGCTAAAGGGGGGTTAATTTTTATGAGAAACCTTAAGGAAAAAGTTGCCTATTTACATGGATTAACTCAAGGACTTAATGTTAACGAACATTCATCTGAGGGTAAGGTTTTGCTTAATATTATTGACGTACTTGAATCGTTTGCCGATGAAGTCCAAAATGTTAATTTGGCGCAGATGGAGCTTGAGGAGTATGTAGAATCGATTGACGAAGATTTGACTGACCTCGAAGAGCAGATATATGAAGAAGATTTAGATGATGATGAGTATGAGGACGACCTATTTGATGACGTTGAAGATGACATGGTCGAAGTGGCTTGTCCGGACTGTCATGAATTAGTGACCTTTGAGTCGGATATTTTAGATGATGATGACGATATTGAGGTTACCTGCCCATACTGCGGCGGTGTAGTCTATGATAATGAACTAGACATAACTGTTGATAGCCTGCATGAACAAAGAGGTTCCGGTCATATCATGCATCCTGGCGTATAGTAATATCAATACACTTTTAAAATCCCGGGACACCGGGATTTTTTACTGATTTGGCCTACGGCTGAGTCTTTTTTTTCTACGTCGGCTCAATTAACGAACTGATATCATTTTCCAATTGTTTAAGGTATTCAATTGGATTCTTGCGAAAGCGTCTTCTCATCGTACTTTCGTTAGTACGAGCTTGCCATTGCTGTCGAACTCGCTTAT
>NZ_DATMYD010000131.1:0-21935 GCF_035561155.1 Sporomusa sp.
TGTGTATAGACTCAATTGTTTCGGCTTAAGTTTAAACATACGAGAGCCCCAACTTTCGTCATTTATATCTACCTATATTATACCAAAAATGGGACTATATCGCTTTATATTTGACTTTTTCAGTGGTTTCGAACCGTCCCCTTGAGTCAAAATCGTTCTTTATTTATTTGGCGACACTTACTTTAGTGAGCGTTGTCGCGAGGTTTAGTAGTTCTTCTTCTGTGGCTGTGCCTTCTAAGGTTACTTCAGTATTGTCGACAGTTACTGTCACTTTGTTGCGATCCGGCGGTTTAATCTCGACTGATTCATTGGGAGCTGGGGCAGCCATTTTTACGCGGGCTTCCGGGGGCTTGGGGGCTGTACGGAGAATGCGCTGGCGTTTTGGGGCCTGGGTAACAATGATTTCGTCAGGCGCGCCCTGGTGGTAGACTTGGCGGATCGTTTTGCTGACGGCGTCAATGATGACAACATCGGCTTTCCGTTCAGCCAAGGCCAGCATGGTTTCACTGGCTGCCGGAACAGGTGATTGGGGCGGGACAAGGGCAACACTGGGCGGCTGAGCGGCAGCAGCAGGTGGGGTGGCTGCTCCTGTTTCAGGCGGAACAGCTTGGGGTTCTAGCCCAGGTTTAGCGGGTAAAACCGGTACCGGAGCCTGGGTCTTAGCTGGCGGTGATGTTAAATTGGGTGGTGTTTTAGCGATTGTTGGCGGCTGCGGCGCTTCGGTGGCTGGTGCAGGCAGCGGGGTCTTAGCTAATTCCTGCTCCTGGATGCTAGGCGGCATAGCATGTAACAGCGCAACTAATAAAACAGCCGCAACAGCACCTGACAGACCGGCAAAGCCCCAGGCCAGGCGCTTTTTGCGTTTTTCCTGATTGATGGTATTAGCGGCTTGATTAACAATGTTATCAAGTACTGCCTGAGGCGGTGCAGCCGGCGATTCTGTGGCGTCCTTAACCAGTCTAGCGGTAAGTAGGAGTTCTTTTAATTCGGCCTCCTGGCTTTCTTCCGGTGTCACTCCCCGATTAAGGGCATCAATGGCGGCTGACAGCGCTTCTGCTTGTCTTTTTTCAATATTGGCGTTATCCTGCACCAGCTTCACCTCCTGTTATACCATTCTCAGTAAATAAATCTTTGAGTTTTTTTAGCGCCCGCTGCTGCAGCATTTTTATAGCAGCGCCGCTTTTGCCCATAATCCGGGCAACATCTGCAACCGCCAGACCTTGGATGATTCTAAGCTCAATGACCTGCCGCTGCTCGTCAGGCAAGAGGGCCAGCAGCCTGACCACTTCTTCGCGCCGTTCGGCACTTACTGCTGCCTCTTCAGGCCGGGAATTTGTATCAATGATCGGCTCATTATATTCAGTAATATCCACTACCTGGGGAGCACGACCGCGTTTGCGGTAATAATCGGTAATAAGGTTAAGGGTAATCCGTGACAAATAGGTCTTAAAGGTGGCGTTAGTTTCCTTATAGCGCGGCAACGCTGCCAGAGCCCTGAGGAACGTATCTTGCGCAATTTCCTGGGCATCTTCCGGATTGCCGGTTTTTGCTAAAGCCAAACGGTAAATGGAAGGCCAATGGCTGGACACCAGCGCGTTAAGCGCTACGCGGTCACCGTCCCGGGCTTTGGCAATCATTAGATTTTCATTTTCTGGCAATCATTGTCACCACTCTTTAGGCTTACATATAATTTAACGTTACTGAAGCCAATAGGTAACGCAGCAAGTTATGCACCCTATAGTTTTTTCCGAATAAATGAAAAAAATCCTGAGGTTTAATTATTTTACCAAAAACTCCCCCAGGGTAAGCGGGAGCTGCCCAAGCTTCTCTTTTACCTCATCAACATCGTCAGCAAAACCATCAGCCGCCGCTTTATCGGCAAATCGCACTTTAACATCCACAGTGTGTCCATCATACAATCGGAAGGCAGTCTCCACTACACCGATATTCTCTGTCTCTAAGCAAATTCTAAGCCAGGTCTCGGTCACTGTCTGACCGGGATTTTTTTTGTCTTCTTGCTCTTGGTGGAAGACGTGAATATGGGCCGGATAGGCTGTCTGACCATCGCCGAAATACAGCGGCACAGTAAAAGTCAACACACTCTGGCTATCTTGCCGCTCAGCGAGTACACCGCCTGGTTTGGGCATAGTTTCGGCCAAGCCCCGTATTATATTGGCGGAGGTCTTTAACTCTTCGGGATTTTTGCCCTGCCAGGCGGAGGCAGACTCAATCAAACCCAGCTGGGTGCCAGGGACTGCTTTGGCAGTAGGCCGTCCCTCTGGACTAAACGATTCTGCCACCTGTTCGAGGGCAGCAACAAATACTGCTAATTTTTCAGTTGCCGGCTGCGTTGATTTAACAAATGCGGCCAAGTCCTCCGGCAGGGCTTGTTGTGCTGCTTGCCCTGTCTGTGGCGGTACTTCCTGACGCAGTAAGGTTTGAATAAATTCCCTGATCTCCGTTGGCAGGCTGTTAACTATTTCCGGCCGGCTTAAGACAGCTTTTAACAAGGTAGGCACATCCTGCTGCTCGATTACATCGAGGTCTGGCATATTTGACATTGCTAGAATATCTTTGAGCTGCTGGGGCGTGCTGCCTGGCAGGGGAGCCGCGGGTAGTCTGTCAGGCCCCGCGTCCCGGACATTAGGCTTGACTGCCGAAGGGGCTTGATCCTCAGGTTCACCCTGGCTTAAGTCAGCCTTTAACAAGGTAGGCACATCCTGCTGCTCGATTACATCGAGGTTTGACATTACCGGAATATCTTTGAGCTGCCGGGGCGTGCTGCCTGGCAAGGGAGCGGCGGCTAGTCTGTCAGGCCCCGCGTCCCGGACATTAGGCTTGACTGCCGAAGGGGCTTGATCCTCAGGTTCACCTGGCAAAACCTTTGTCTGTACTGGCACTTCCGTCGTATTCTGAGGTTCTCCGACTAATTGACTTGACTGGAAAACTGCTGCCGGTACCTCCGGACGCCCGGCCGAAGCGCTCTCTGGCTTGGGCACTACGGCGGCAACCAGTTCGCGCAGCACTTTTGCAGCAGCTTTAAGATCATCAGGATTTATATCCCGCCAAGCACTGATAAGCTCAGTCAGTGGCTGCAGCTTGCTTGCCGGTGCTCCAGCAGGTGTCGCCACTTCCTCGCCAGCTGATGCTGCCGCTTTTTCTAGAACAGCAGCCAATATTGTCAGCTTTTCAACTGCTGTTCTCGGCGATTTAAGGAGTGAGGTCAATCCATCAGGCACAACGGTTTGAGCTGCCTGTGTCTGATGTAAAATATCTGTTACAAGCTCCTTGACATCAGGCGGCAGGCTGTTAACAAGCGTCGTCCGGCTGTCAAGCGTTTGACCGAGTTCGGCCAGTCCTGTAGTAATAAAGCTTTCTAACGCCAACAGTGCTGCCTGAGCTGGTGCACTCATCTGTCCAGAGGCATTCTGTCGAACCTCACCAGCGGTATCCTGATTGACCGCCAGGCTATCTGCCGCTTCAGTTTTGACCGGCAATACCGGCGCGATATTGCTGATATTAATGTTATTAACGCTCATGTGTGACTACCTTTCTTATACCAATAATAAATACGGCAATACTGGCAAGGGCAACTACTGCACTGCTATTAAACATAGCCGTATAGCCTAATTTTTCGCCGACAAACCCCAGGATAACCGAGCCGGCAGTTATTCCCAGATCCATAAATGCTGTGAAAAATCCCAGAGCAATACCTCTGTCCTTAGGCGGCGTATAATCAACAACCAAAGCGTTAAGTGTCGGCATAAACGCGCCAAAGCCAAAGCCGTATAATAGGGCGGTCACGATCAGCATCTCCCTGCTGTTTAGCTGGGCCAGCATAAATACAGCGACAACCACCAGTGCCATACATGGCAGGATAACGCGCTGGCGGCCAATCCGGTCAGACAACTTGCCAATTAATATCCTGCTGGCAATAGTACTGGCCGCAAAAGCGGTAAAGAAAATGCCGATGTCGTTAATACCCCGCTGTGGTGCAAACAGCGGCAAAAAGGCGATGATCACGCCATAAGTAGTAGCGCCGCCAAATAATGCCAACGCCGGCACAAGCACTTCACGCCGTTTACTGACAGCCAAAAAGCCGCTGGCGGGTCGGCCACCGTAATTTGTAACCGCCAAATCTTTAACCAGCAGGATGCACAGAAAAGCTGCCCCTGCCACCGTAGCCGATAAGCCAAACAAATAATTGAAATCACCAGTCCTAGTAATGACGGCAGTGCCCCAGGCCGGGAACAAAGCCATGGCAATGACATTAGAGGTGCCATAAACACCCATAGCCTCGCCCCGCCGCGCTGGCGGCGCCAAATCGGCAATATATGCCGCTGAAGCCGCCAAAAAGGCAGCATGGGCCAAACCATGGGCCACACGCATAACATACAGAGGATAAATAGCCTCAACCAGACCATAAAGCATAAACAGCAGCGTAAAACAGCCTGCACCAATCATCATGACTTTTTTCCGCCCGATACGGTCGGCAAGCTGACCAAAATATGGCCGGATCAGTACGGCGGCCATGGTATATAGACCAGTCACCAATCCAACCTGCCCGGGAGTGCCGCCCAGTGTGTCAACATATTGGGGCAGGATGGGCAGTAGCAAATAAAAACTGCCAAAGTAAAAGAAATTAGCCAGACAACTAAGAATAAAATTTTTCGACCAAAGCGCACCGTCCTGAGGGTTCATACATTACCTCCTCTGAACTATCTTACCTACTATATTTGGCCTGCTTTGTCTCTGTTCCTGCTGTTTTGCATTTATTTTGTATCTGAATTTTTTTTAATGCTTAACATAAGCACACAAATATTTGCGCGACAACATAAACTATAGTAAAAGCCGTAAGGAGGCAACATAATGGCGAATTTCCAAAGTATGATATATGGACGCAACTGCAGGCAAAACCCAGTAGTTCAGCTGGTTCCTAGCCAGTCGCTCACTGCCGGTTATTTTTTGTTGCAGGTTGAACCTGCCATACGTCACGGAATAAAAGAGCTTGAAGGCACAAGTACTCGCCATGCCATGACCGAGCTGGCGCTTATGAGTTATTTAATGGGCATGGGTTTTGAATACCGTACCGCTAAAGTAATTGTAGAGTCTTGGGAAACTGACGAAAACCTAGTGGCTCAAGGACTATTAACTGAGTAAAAAAAAGGGATTGCTATGCGCCGGTCGCAATGACCGTTGGAGGACCTAGTACTCCAACTGGTCATTGCAAGCCTTAGCGCAGCAATCTCTTTTTTATTCAATCACAGTAACTAATTGACCAAACAACTCTTTGCTAGCCTTAATTTTTTGTTCGCCACCCAGAACGCACAAGTAATTAGCATTCATAACAGCATCCACGACATTAGACAGTTTTTTGATGTCTTCCTGCCGGGTGGCCAATATCTCATCCCGCTCTTGTTGGAGGTCGGCATTGCTGATGTTCCGAATGTAAGCGGCATCGGCGCGTTCACCTTTCATCTGCGGTGTCAGCGGCGCATCCATAGTACTCATGGTACCGATAATGTATTTGGTCATTTCCCGCTTACTTACGTGTTCGGCTGTAAAATTGTTTAGATATTGAACAGTCTCGTCATACACCTTTACAGTTTCGGTTAGGTTGGGGTCCCGGTAGGAGCCAAATACGACATTACCACTCCGGTCAAACTGGGCAAATGCACCATACGCACCGCCCTGAACCCTAATTCGATTCCAGAGATAATCATAGCGCAGAATAGTCTCAAGCACTTTCATACTACCATGATAGCCGTAGCCAAGACGGCGGAAGTTGGCTCCTTTAGCGACATATTGTACCTTGCCTGAGGTTAAGAGGCCCTCGTTAAGAGCTTGTGCTTTAAAGCTATACTTAACCGGTTTAAACTGCCTGGAACCGAGTTTTTCTTTAAGTACGGGAAAGCTTTGGCGGAATTTTTCGTAGTCTTCCTGGGTGCAGGTGATGCCTACCAGGAGATTATCCTGGTTAAATATTGTTTGAGCTACAGTCGCCAACGTCCGGCCGATTTCGCTCACCTTAGCCTCAAGGTTATCTTCGAGCGCGGCAATAAACTTGTAATAAGTCAGTAAGCCAACCTCATTGTATTTAGCAACAGGCGATACATAGGATAACAGACGGCTGGCAACTACTTGCTGGCCGCGGCGGAACAGTGCCGTGTCCCACGCCGCCTTGGTTTCGCGGATGAGCTCTTTGAGCCTGCTGTTGTCATTAAACAGACTGCCGCCGGTTACCTCACCTAAGAGACCAAACATCTCCGGTAGTTTGTTGACAAGTGCCTTGGCTTTAACCCTAAACATCGGTGTGAAGGTCTCATCATCGGCGTTCTCTGAAAAAGCAAAAACATCATAGGCAAAGCCGCCGGTATGAATGTTAATCTCCTTGGCCAATTCGGTATAAGGAAGCTTTGCGGTATCTACTTTACCCAGAATGTCAGCTAACAGAAATAAATAGGGGAGTTCAGCTTCGGCAACCGCACCGGTGTTGAAATAGAGGTTGATATAGGCAATCTGATTAGTAAACAGGGGATGCAGGAGTACTGGTACTCCCTGTTCTTTCTGCTCAACTGTTACCAATTCTTCCGCCTTAGGGTCAATATCCTTTAATTCTAAGAGTGGGATTAACTCTAGCGCCTCCGGCGAATCAGGCGTTTCCTGACGTTCTTTTAATGCCTTTGTTTGTTTAACAAGGGTGTCCAGCTCTGCCTCGCTGAGACTGTCTTTATACTCAACTAATTTCTGCTTTAACTCAGCGGTCTTTTGGGCGCCTATGTCACCATTCGGTTTTAAGGCAACCAGCGCCTGATGGGTATTGTTAATGAGATACGTTTTTATGAGCTGTTCAAAATAACCCTTTTTATATTGGTTTTTAATTTTGTTTAGCGCCGGTTCATAAGCCAGATGAATGAGCGGGTCTTCATCATACAGCCAGCTGTCAAGACACTTCATGTTGTAAACAAGACCTTTGGGACGGTTACCGTAGTTTGCTTCCCTGAGGTGAAACTCGAAAATATTGACCGACGACTCGACCAACTTTTTGTCCAAACCGTCACTTGCCAGTTTTTCTAAAGTGGCAGAGATGGTATCTTTAAAGGCGTCAACCTGATCGGCGTTCGCGCCGCTTACGCCGAAGGTCATTGTCGGCTGTAGAATACTTTTGCTGTAGCTGCCAAATACCTCTTTACCCAGCCCGGCATCTAACAGCGCTTTTTTAAGCGGTGCTGCCGGTGTCTCTAACAAGATATGCTCCAATATCATAAGCCCCAGATAACTTTCTGCATCGGTAGCTTTGCCGGCAGCGACATTGAGGGTGATAAAGGTCTTGTCTTTTGTGGATTCCTGTGGAGACACAGGATAGTCAACTACTTTTACAACGGTTTCCTTAAACGGCTTTTGCAGCGGAATATCTGAATCGTTGGTGGCTGCAGTAAAATCTTTAAGATAAGCCTGATTCAAGAAATTCAGGTTATCATCTAAATCAAGGTCGCCGTACAGGAAGATGTAACTATTGGACGGGTGGTAATATTTTTTATGAAAGTCAACAAACTGCTCTTGCGTAAGTTCAGGGATATGTTCAGGATCGCCGCCAGACTCGACGCCGTAGGTAGTATCTGGAAACAGAGCAGCGTAAATCTGATGTTCTAAGATAGCGTCAGGTGAAGAAAATACACCTTTCATTTCATTGTAGACAACGCCTTTATAAGTAAGCTCGGCCTCTTTGTCAGGCAGTTCGTAATGCCAGCCCTCCTGCATAAGAATCTCGGGAGTTTCCAGCATCCGGGGATAAAATACAGCATCCAGATACACGTCCATCAGGTTGCGGAAGTCCTTATCATTACGGCTGGCAACAGGGTACATGGTCTTATCAGGAAACGTCATGGCATTAAGAAAGGTATTGAGCGAACCTTTTACCAATTCGACAAACGGTTCTTTGATCGGGAATTTGCGCGAACCACACAATACCGAGTGTTCGACAATATGCGGCACACCGGTTGAGTCTTCAGGCGGGGTACGGAAAGTAACGGAAAACACTTTGTTATCATCATCGTTGCCTAGATATAGCAGGCGCGCGCCGCTTTGTTTATGCACAAACAATTTGGCATCAGAATTAATCTCGGCTACGTGTTTAGCGTCCAACAGCTTAAAACCGTGGTAGGTTTGGCCAATCTTAAAGGACATGCTTTTACCTCGCTTTTTTGTAGTTTTACTTTTTATCCTATGTATTGCCTTGCCAAGAAGTTATACATTTTGCCTTTCGTCAGTATGGAACAGTTTTCCTGCAAAATTAAACAGGAGAATCTAATAATAGATTCTCCCGTTTGCCACTCATTTAATTATAAACTTAACAAATCAATTCAGCTGCAATATGACTTTAGTACCAGCCGCGCAGTTTCATAGCTTCAGTCAGCAATTAACACTGAAAATATGCGTTGGTTAAAAATACTGAAGGATATTTCCAGTTATCCCCGAAAGATTTTAGTTAGATATTATTATGTTATACCGGCTACGCCGAGTAAGAAGGTGAACTGGATTGTCAGAAATAGTCTTAATCGCCCCTGACCGTGAGATTGTGGAGTTAGCTGAAAAACTAGGCTTACACGGCAGGCAAATTTCATTTATATCTGCCCGCCTGGAGGAAGGTGTAACTGCGGCCAAAGCAGCTGTCAGTGCTGGTGCCAAAGTACTTATAACCCGGGGCATAACATTTCATATGATTCTTAACGCTATTCCCAATGTCCCTGTCATTGAGATACCCTATACCGGTTATGATATTCTCCGGTCCCGGCTCGCAGCTGACAGGCAAGGCGGACAGTTGGCTTTAGCAGCTGACAGGCAGGTAGCCGCTGGCCTTGCCAGCATTGAAGAAATTCTGGAACTACCCTCAAGTATGCGCGTTGATTTAGAGGATGGCGCTGATATCGCCACAGCTGTGATCAACGCCAAAAATCTTGGGGCAACAACAATCATCGGCAGCCGGGCGGTAGTCGAAACAGCCGAGCAATATGGTTTGTCAGGAGTAACCCTCTACTCAGGCCGTGAGGGTTTAGAGCAGGCGATTAGCCTGGCCATGCAGCGCCTTTCTAATCAGCGTTCAGAGGAGCAGGCCGCCCGTCAACTTGAAACAATTATTAACTCGATTAATTACGGGGTGTTAGCCATTGACCATACAGGCGCAGTCACAGCCATGAATATGGAGGCCGCCCGCTTGTTTAATCTTGCCAAGGAAGGCTGGGCTGCGGCCGAGAGCTCTTTTGTCCAAAGATTATGGGAGTGCATGATTACACGGGAACGTCAGATAGGTGTTGTTGAACGTATTGGCCGCGATTTTGATATCGCCGTCAGCTTTCAGCCTGTTGTCGTCAGCGGCGAGGTAGCAGGCGCGGTGGCTACCTTTCAGCCCATTGACCAACTTCGGGAGTTAGAACAGAAAACCCGGCAGGAGCTGTCACTGCGCGGGCGTGTGGCCCGGGCCTCCTTTCTTGATATCGAATCCCGCTCGCCTGCAATGCAGAAAGTAATTGATGAAGCCAAACGCTTTGCCGGTTATGACAGCACCGTGCTCATCCTGGGAGAAACCGGGTCAGGTAAAGAATATTTTGCCCAGGCCATTCATCAGGCCAGCTCCCGCCGCAGCGGCCCTTTTGTAGCTGTCAACTGTGCCGCCATTCCAGAAAATATTCTGGAAAGCGAATTGTTCGGCCACGTCGAGGGTGCCTTTACCGGCGCCAAGAAAGGCGGCAAAACCGGACTATTTGAACAAGCACACAAAGGAACCATTTTTTTGGATGAAATCGGGGAAATGTCTGACTCACTTCAAGCCAGATTGCTGCGGGTGCTGCAGGAGCACCAGGTATACCGTGTTGGCGATGACCGCGTAATTCCTGTTGATATCAGGGTCATTGCCGCCACAAACCGTAACCTGCGAACAATGATGGCACAGCAGACATTCCGGGCCGATTTATATTACAGGCTAGCCGTGTTGACAGTAAGTATCCCGCCCCTTAGAGCACGTAAGGCTGATATTTCATTATTTGTCCGCTCGTTCATTGCCAATTTTAATCAAAAGTTCCATACCTCTGTCCAATATATAGAACCTGAAGGAATAAACCTGCTTACTCAGTACGACTGGCCAGGCAACATCCGTGAACTTCATAATATTATTGAAAGACTTGTGGTATTGGCAGCCGCCCCGGTCATCAGCAGAAACGAGGTCTGGTCCTGTCTGAAAGACCTCCTGCCTGCAGCTGACTCTGTTCCCCCGGATAATCTGAAAAATTATGAGGCAGCGGCTATTCGCGAAGCGCTGGACAAAGCAGGCGGCAATAAACAACAGGCGGCCAAATTGCTGGGTATTGGCCGATCAACCCTATGGCGCAAATTACGTGAGTTGGGTGAATGATTTAAAAAGAAACAACTGATGTTTCATTACGAAACATCAGTTGTTTCTTTTTAAAGAAAAACGCCCGCATTCTGTCGCCATATATTGGCATAAAACTTGCGATATAGGTATAAAGATAGCAGTAAAGCAAACCCTATGAGGTGAAACCGTTGTTTTGACCTTAGTGCATTTACCTGCCTTAATTCCAATCCAAACTAAACACAAAGAGGTGTCGTTATGCAAGAAATGAAACCGGGTCCGGTATCACCGGCCAAACCTGCCCCGTCTGTACCTCAAGAAACTCCTGGTTTTGAATTATTGAATAAACTCCATAGTCTTTTTCTAAGAAAAGCCGATACGAAATTTGACGAAGCCCAGCAGTTATTGAATCCACAGACTCCTGCTCCAACCAATATTGCAGACAGCCTGGACACAGGCAAACTAAGCAAACTTATCAACTATATCAAGAACGGCACGCCGTCGTTAATATTGATGTATTCTACTTGCGGCTTATTATTCTAACCGACTTTGGGCTCACGTTGAATAGCCTCAGCGTCATTGCTCTATTGGGATGTAAACAAAGAAGCCGGGATTGCGAACTAGATGTATCTCAATCTTGGCTTCTTTTTTTGTTTTTATCATCAAGCAACCTTACGCCTTCTTGCGAGTAATAATCCTTTCCAGATTGTCTTCCAGAAAGTGTTTTACGTCAGATGCGCTTTCAAAGTAATAATCCGCCCCGATCTCCCTGGCGAAGTTCTCCCCAATGGGGGCCCCTCCTACCGCAATCTTTACCCCATGCCTTAAGCCCACTTCGTGCAACTCATCTACAACTTGCTTCATGATCGGCATGGTAGTTGTTAGTAATGCAGCCATCATTAACATGTCCGGTTTTTCTTTCCGGACAATATTAACAAATTTTTTAGATGAAACATCTACTCCTAAATCAATGATCTTTACACCGGTAGCCATTGCCATCATTTTTACCAGATTTTTCCCTATGTCGTGCAAATCGCCCGCTACCGTACCGATAACAATGATACCTTTTCTCTCACATTTTCTCTTTGATTTTAGGTAAGGTTCCAATATCGATAAGCCTGCATGCATCGCTCTGGCAGACATTAATACCTCTGGGACCATGACACGTTGATTGCGAAATTTGTCAGCCACTTTGTTCATTCCAGCCAAAAGACCTTTTTCTAAAACCATAGTGGCCGGGTAACCTTGTACCAGTGCCTGCTTGCTAAGATCCGCGACCTCCTCGGCTTCACCATCGGTAATGCCTCTAATAATTTCTTCGTAAATCAATAGGACCCCTCCTATTAAAACAAACTATTGCGGTAAACCAGCGGAGTCACTCCAATAAATTTTCGAAAAACCTTCGCAAAATAGCTTTGGTTCTGAAACCCTATCGTTTTGGAAACCTGCTCAACACTAAGTTCAGGCTTTTTCATCAGCTCAACGGCCTGCTCAATTCGGACCCTTGTAATATAATCGTTAACAGTGCAGTGCACTTCTTGTTGAAAAAGGCGCGATATATGCGAAGGGCTGACAAACAATCTCGCAGCCACATCTTCTATTTTTATTGGCTTAGAGTGGTTTTCCACAATAAAACCTTTTGCATCATTAACCAAGCTAAGATGTTTTTTATCCGCCAGAGCCAAACTATCGCCTAGGAATTCAGAAACCAGTGTTTGAATCTTGCAAAAAAATTCTTCTACCCGTTCAAGTTTATCTGCCTCATTATTAAAATCCTTAAGGATGGTCATGACTCGTTCCGCATCAGCCCCGCCCTCTACAGCAGCGCGGGAAACCAAGGTAGCAAGCTCGAGAATACGCACTTTTATGATGGTCTTATCACCGGCTGATTTAGTAAATAGACAGGTTAATAAGCTCTGTAAGTTTTTTTCAGCCCTTGTTTTATCACCTAGTCGAATATACCGTAAGAAACTTCTTTCTTTTTTTAAGTATGCACTATAATCGTTTTTCTCCCCGGATTGTAGCTTTTTTCGTTCCTCTAAATCCTTCCTGATTTTCTGCTGCATTCTATGGGTATCAATCTGCTCTAAAATATGAATATTCCTTTTCACTAGATGGTTCACAACCACAAATAGCGTATCTGCGGCAGCCTGGGAGCGGCTAGGTGAAATGACCTCCAGCAGCTTTGCCTTTTCCTTTAATTCTTCAAAGTCTTTTATGTCAGCGTTAAGTTTTTTCAACTCTTGATAGAAAAAGCGATCAGGTTTCCACATCAACACCTGACCACAGATAATACTTTTTAAAGAAGCACCTTTGACACCAATTGGCACAGCCCAAATAACCAGCCCGGCATGACATCGAAAAAAATAAGGCTCTTCCCACTTAGCTGCCTCAAAAGTAGCTTGCCGATAAGAAGCATGGCATTTTTCTGTCCCGTGAGGCTGACTGCGAATATAGTGGCAAAACTCACACCGGTCGGCTTTATTAGGAATACAAAACGTTTCTCCTTTATCATTTACTGCCTCAATATGCAAGCCAGTTGCTTTTGAGAAACTCCCTAAGATTTCTTCCAGGTATTTAACATCAAACAAGTCTACTCCCATATTCATCAGCGTATACCTCACTTAATTCGTTCTATATAGTTTCCAATAAAGATTTACAGTAGTATAAGTGGAAGTCAAGCGCTAGCGGTGGAGCGTTACTAACAGCATGCTTAGAAGAAAATCTTTATTGGATTTCATATACATTTAAAAGTAAGGTTCAAGGTACCTCTTTTGCACATTCCCACTCATCTGGTATAATCAATTCAGTCTTAAGAATTTAGAATATTGGCTGCGGAGGGCATTATGAAACCTATTGTTGGAATAACCGATGCTACGGGAATGATTTATGCGTTACGCCTTTTGGAAACCTTTCATAAACTTAATGCTCAAACCTGCTTAATTATGAGTCGTGAAGCCGAAGCAACCCTTAATCGGGAAACAGACTGCTCATTAGCTCATGTTAAGAGCTTAGTACATCACTTTTGTTTTGATGATGCTGAAACATTACCTTACAATGAGCTGGATGCAGGCTCTATGATCATCGTTCCTTGCAGTGTAGACTCTATTGCTTCAATTGTTCATGATTCACCCCTAAATGTCCTGCAAAAAGCTGCCACTAATATACTAAAAATAAAGAAAAAACTGATATTGGTTGCAAGTGAACCAATCTTTCTTGCAGATCATTTAAAAATCATGCTGGCCATGGCCTATAAAGGGGCTACTATTATGCCATATATGCCAAGCTTCTATCATAAACCAACCAGTATCGATGACATCGTAAACCATCATACTGGCCGAACATTAGACCTGCTGGATATCGAACATAACATGGTGAAACGCTGGGGAGAAAAATCACAATGATCTTGCTTACTTTGAAAAAAGGCCGACCAACTCCTGCGGCGACTGGACAATATAATCCGCGCCCCCTTCTTTGAGCTTTTCCAGACCATGCCAGCCCCAGGCTACGCCTACAGTTATTGTGCCTGCTGCTTTACCCTCAATCATATCTCCTTTGGTATCACCCACATAGAATGCCGGCAAATCTTTAAAGCGAGCCATAACTAGTTCAATTTTGCGGATCTTGCTCTTCTCTTTTTCCGCACCAATTACTTCTTCAAAACAATTTACACCATGCTGCTGCATCACACTTTCGGTGGCGCTGGAAATGTTAGAGGTAATAATAAAAATCTTATTCTTCTTTGAGATTTCATTTAATGCGTCTCCCATTGAATCAAACAGCTTTAATTCCCGGAGATAATCACTTTGCCTAATCTCATAGGCTTTAAGTATCTTATCTATCGTTTGCGTCGTTACCCCGCGTTGGCGCAAAGTCGCATATACATTGTGCTCAAATAACGCCAATACGTCTTTTTCCGTTTCGATCTCAAGCAGGCCATTTTCTCGACAAGCCGCGATATAGTTCATGCAAAAAACATGTAGCGAGTCCACGATAACACCGTCATAGTCAAACATTACTAGATTAGCTGGCTTCATATAATCATTCAGTCCTCCATATGGTTATCTTACCAGGCAAGTTCAAGACTCCCGCTTCTATAAATAAGCGGAACCTAAATCAGGTGGAGTAGACTACTCCACCTGATTTTTCGATGTTTCTGCTACAACTATTTTACTAATTGCAAGGAAGTTTTGCCAAGCCGCAGGGTTTTTTCATCAGGTATCCACATCCCGGTATTCTCATCTCTGCCTTGAAGTACAATTGTAGGATTGGCAGTTCCCATTTGGGATGCGGCATTTTTTGATAATGCGCCAATATTACCACCTTTTACCCTATTAATAATGAGCACCATCTGCATGGGAGACAAGTCATTAATCTTCTTCGCACCATTAAATCCTGAAAATTCCACCATCATATCATAGTCCCCGTCACTGTCGCCACAAATTAATATGGGATTTGATTGATGTTTGCTCACTAAATACTTATTAATATTCACCGACTTACCGTGTTTGGCATTGATGGCATATAACGTCTTATCGGGAATTTCCGGTTTATATCTACCAGCTTCGTCTAAAACTAAGCGCATTCCCAGAACATTCTCTGCAGGAACATTATAACCATATTTAGGATTGGAGGCATATCCTCTGATTACGTCATCTAAAGAAGCTGTAGACACATATACATCAATACCATTAGCGCGGAGCGTATTCATCAGGTTGCTCATCTCCGGAGTAATACGTAACCCTTGCCGGAAATAATTACCCAACTGCCCGCTGTTTTTAACAACACCTGCCGTGCCAGGCAAGGTTACCGGACTATCAAAATATGCGTTGTCTATTTTTTGCCCTAAAGCATAATCTGTTGATTCAGCAACCAAACCTTTCAATTCTTCAGGTGTATAACCTTGGAAGAAGTTTAAAAGCCAGGTCCAGGAAATATCGAAATCAAAGGTTTCATCAAGGGCATAATAGGTAAACCAGAATTTTGCTTTAAAATCTTTAAACTGGTCAGTCGCCTTAATCTCCGCTAATGTCATATTATTGGCGGCATCAGGATTTAGACCTCTATAATTATTCCAAAAGAATTCGTAGTCAGCGCAAACATCGTCAGCAATTTTGGTTATATTGATTGGCTGACCTGCCTCATTTTTAAATGTGTCTTCTTTAAAGTTTTTCTCCGGAATAGGCGCGTTATCACCATAAGTAAAGGCATAGCGAAACTGCGCGGGGGTCATTTTATATTTTAGATTATCCAACTGATAGATTAAAAGATTTTCCTCGGTGTCACTATACCCACAAGTATTGTCCCAGTCAAAAACAGCATAAGGTTTTTTACTAGGATTATAATTGGGACTGTTTTTTCCATTCTTTTCGATTAGTTTTTGAATCGCTGTATATGTCCCAGGCGCCCACCGGCCTTGGTCTAAAACTTGAGGGTTAGTTGCGGCGATTACTGCATTAGATTGTGGAGCGGCAAAAGCACTATCGGTGAGAAAGGCTGGTAAAATTAAAGCTATGCTTAATACCATGCATAAAGCTAATTTAAATAACCAATTTTTCTTATACACCAATTAACACTCCTTTGAATTGTAATCAAGGTATCCCCTTCTCTAAGCAAGAAGGGGATACCTGTTAGTCTAGAACTCGAAAGCACCTTTCCGGTAAGCTTTTAGGTATTGCATACAGAAATCATCCTTACCACGCAATGTCTCAGCTGTAATCAGACTGGCCATCATGTTTTTATCCAACGGATTGATAATCAATCCGTCCAACCCTTTGGCAATAGCCATAACAGCAAACATCTGATTCATAAACTTCCGATTCGGCAGGCCGAACGAAATATTTGACAAGCCGCACATAGTATGAACACCCTGGAAAGTTGTGGTAATAGCCTCAACGGTATTTAGAAACTCAATTCCGAAAGAGCTATTGGTTCCGATTGGCTGAACCAGGGGGTCGACATAGATATTACCGAGGGGTATATTGTTCTTAACTAACGAGTTGATTAGCTTGTCAGCAATTTTCATCCTCGCAGCCATAGTTTCCGGCATTCCTTCATCACTCATACAAAGGGCGACGACTTTTAAGTCGGTGCCTGCTACAATTGGCAGCAGCGCGTCATACCGGTCCTTTTCTAAAGAGATAGAGTTTACCATGGCCGTGCCTTTGTGGATAGCCAATGCCTGTTCGATACATTTGGGGTCCGGGCTATCAATACAGCAGGGGGCATCAACAACATCCTGCACAGTTTTAACCAGCCATTTTAGATATTCTGCTTCCTGGCCGACAAAGATTCCTGCATTGACATCAATATAATGCGCACCGGCTTCATACTCGTCTTTCGCTACTTTCTGAATATACTCGGTATCCTGCGCTTGTATCGCCGCCGCGATTGTCTTGCGGCTGGCGTTTATCAGTTCACCTACAACTATCATTCTTTTTTTGCGCCTCCTTTTGATTCACTGCACAACGTAACTGCTTACGCTATAAATTTACGGGCCGCTTCCACCGCTGCCGGGGCATCTTCACAATAAGCATCCGCACCAATCTTTTGTGCAAACGCCGGAGTTACCGGTGCTCCACCAATCATAGTCTTAAGGTTCAATCCTTGTTCGCGGATTGCTTTTACTACCTCTTCCATGGCAGGCATAGTAGTAGTTAACAGCGCTGACATTGCAATAATGCTGGCGTTTTTCTCTTTGGCGGTTGCCAGGAATTTTTCGGTATCCACGTCCATCCCAACATCAAAGACTTCAAACCCGGCACCTTCCATCATCATAGAAACCAGATTTTTGCCGATATCATGAAGGTCTCCTTTTACAGTACCGATAATAACGGCTCCTCTGGTGGCCGTAGCACCTTGGGCAAGGTGTGGTTTTAACTCGTCCAGGCCTGCTTTCATAGACTGAGCCGCCATCAGCATTTCTGGAACAAATAGATCGCCAGCAGTAAACCGCTTGCCAACCTCATCCATGGCGCCAATAAGGCCTTCGTTTAAAATCTTCGACACATCCGTACCTGTGGCAATTTCTTTTTTTACCAGTTCAACAACGACATCTTCGTCCAGATCAAGAACTGCATCAAATATTTCTTGAACACTCATTTTTATTTCCCCCTTAAATTTACATATCCCATTTTGCATCGCCGGCCACTAAATTAGGGAAATGACCGCGAATTTTTTCGTCAAGTTCTGCAGAGAATCTGGCCGGGTTTTCTTTGCTGAGAATCCTGGCTGCTTCATGCATTGCACGGGTCTGGTAATCGGTTCTGCCTTCACTTTCCCAGCGGCCCCGCATCTCTCTAGTTGCTACTTTAGGCAATACTGCAGTGGTACGCATCTTTTTCAGCGTATGTTTTTCACTCATATAACTACCACCAGGCCCAACCTTGGCGATAAGATCAAGACAGAGGTTTTCTTCACTAAACTCCATACCACGCTTCATCCGTTTGAGATTCATGGCAATTTCACTGTCAGTAACAGCTTTGCCAAAATCAAAAGCCATCAGACTCCCCAGCAGGCCACCCATATTGAACAAGCTTGCACCTGCAAGTAAGGCCCCTGTAGTATTCATGCCTGTTTCGTAACCACTCTGGGCATCATTTAAGTGGGAATTAGTGAGACCGATATAGCCACCAGACGGAACGTTATAATAATTAGCCATTTCGGTATGACCCATTTGCAGCATACCTGTTTCAATAGCGCCTGGGGCATAGTTGCCTGTACGCATATCGGCAACTGTCGACAATACCGCGTATATCATGGGAGCGCCCGGACGAATACTCTGAATCAGAGTGGCTAACGCCAGAAACTCGGCATTACCTAAAGTAACAGTGGCGGAAAGGCTCATCGGTGAGGTTAAGCCGGCATTGGGAACAATGGTTCCGTAAACAGGTAGACCTTTTTCTACAAGATAGATAACGGCTTCAGTGGACTCGACATCCATCGTTAGTGGGGCAACCATCGGGCAATAGTGGTGATTAATAAACGGCCGCGCCATATAGGCTTCTTTGCTACCGGCAATCAGTTCGCCCAATTCAAGAACCTGTTCCAAGTCTTTCATATTAGGCGTGTTGCTGCGGACAGGTTTTTTGCAGTTTTTCAGAGCCGGGTAGAAACGGGAGATACTAAATTGCCCAGGAGGGGCATCTTCTGCCAATGTAGAAATCGAAAACACATCAAAGCCCGGAAGTTCATTGATTAAGTACGCAATATTGGCGATATCGTCTGAAGTAGCCCGCCGCTCTTCCCCGGTTTTTGGATCTATAATATTAGGCGCTGAGCTGCCGGTTACGACAATCGGTCCATCGTTCGGAAGTACTTTATCAAATTGCGGATCCTGGGCAGTAAATGTATAGGTCGGAACAAAAAACTGCCTGGCTTTTTCAACTACATGAGCGGGAAATTTGACGATACCACTCTGTACGTCTACACTACAGCCAATTTTGCCATAGATTGCACGTGCTTTATCGTTGTGGACCAGTACCCCTACATTCTCCAACAACTCAAGTGATGCTTCATGAATACGTTTTACTTGATCATCTGTAAAAAATTTGTTAAATTGCACTACTTATCCCTCCAATTGTTTGATTGCTGCTATTTAAAGCTCTTATGCTTTTACATCGACGCTTTAGAGCCCGTTTTCCGCCACGTGCCGGGTAAATAGCTCAATCTACTAAATCCGTAATCAGTAATTTTATATTTTTGCAGTAGATCACCCTGTGCGTCTAATGATAGCTCGGTCGCTTCAATCATCCCCACAGCTCTCATAGATGCAAGATGAATATCGATAATTGATTGTTTAAACTGTCCCTCACTTCCGTACTCAGACCGTAGAGCATTCATAATTTCAGCATCAGAAAGACTGGTATTTTGTGAAATCAGATGTAAAATTCTGAATCTCAATGGAAGTTTCATACATTCTGCCTCCTTTAGCTGTTACGTAACTTAACGAGCTCTTTGGGATTGGCAACTACCAGGAGTGTTCCAATAGTAATTACTACTGAACCAACAATTAGTGTTGTGGTCAGTTCCAGATCTGTAAGGAGCCACCCAAAAAATACTGCCCAGAGCGCATATGTAATATTTAATGCCATGGCGCGCCCTACTCCAGTCATGTTCAGCGCTCGATACCAGGCAAGATAGGATAGACCTCCAAGGAAACCAGCTAATGCCACATAATAGAGACTCTGCTCTTTAAAAGCATCCCAGAATACAATCAGCCCAGCCGCCACAGGCAGCACGCCAACCAGATATACCACAAAAGAGGTTGCCTCACGGATACCGATTGCAATATCTGGATCTACCATATCCATCCCAAAGGTAGAAAGAGTTCCTTCCATACCCCAGCCAAAAGTAGCCAAAAGTGCCAGACCGAGACCAAGATAGAAGTTGGGGAACTCTCCTTCCGGCGGCGTATAACCAACAATGATTGCGCCGGCTATACAAAGAATTATACCAACCCATATTCTGGGGGAAATCTTCTCTTTAAGAAGAAACACGGCTAGTATTGCTCCTACAGCTGGATAGATGGCTGTAATTGCCAGGGCATAAGAAGCTCCCGCCATATTAATGCCAAGTAAATAACCCGACATTGCCACCGGACCACCGAACAGTGAAGCTAAACAAACGATCATACCCGGCTTTGTCACTAGTGTTCTGCCGTAGTCGCGCCAGCGGCCAGTAAAAAGATTATACAAAAAGAGCCAAAAACCAGCGAAACCATCATGCATAGCAGCTCCCGCCAAAGGACCTGCGTACAGGGAAACACCTCCGGTAAAGGGTGCCATTGCCAAAGCCATTCCCAAGATAACCCCGTCAAGCCCCCAGGTAGCGCCTGAAATCCCCCCCCACAACAGCCCTGTCTTGGCATGAGAAATCTCCCGCTTGGCTTGCAATGTTTGTATTCTACCAGCTACACCCGTTTCCGACATTTCGCTACCCCCTCATCATGATTAAAGTAACTTCGCATTTGTTAGATGCTTTTAATCATCTCGCCGATTTCTGTTTTATGGCTCTCAATCCACTTCATCAACCGTACATTGTGAGACAGGTAGGCAATATACTCATATTCGTTAAGATCAGAACCATGATAATATGCGCATACATCCCAGTTTACTAAGTACAAATTTGCGGCAGCCATCATGGTCGGAAAGTATTCTTTCTCCAGATCAGTTAAAGGGGTAAGCCCACCTAACTCCTGCAACTTCTTCTGGTAAGAATTGAGGAATATGGCACACTTATCAAGGCGCAGCACGCCATCTGTTTCATCATCCCACGAACTGCAGAAGTAAGCCAATGCCAAGCAGACATCAAACAGACGTACATCAATCTTCGACCAATCAAAATCAAATAGGCCGACTGTGTTATTGTTTGAATATTTCAGATTTCCCGGATGAAAATCATTGTGACAAGGGTTTAAGGGCATCTTGCGCCAAACATTTTCTGCGATTTGCGAGGTGTTGATCACGTCCAAAATCATATCTATGTTTTTCAAATAGTACACATGATACTTCGTATTAAGCTCTCTTGCGGCAAATTCCTTATAAACGGCTGCCCTTGTCGGCAAGAACTCCATGATTTTGGGTTCTATTCTCTCCAGCCCTTGAGGATCAAAGTTTCGGGACGCATTATGAAACAAAGCTAATACTTCTGCTGCACTCGCATACTCTGCATCATTGCAATTGGGGTTATCCCACGTATATTTGTCTTCACCGGGTAAGTATTGGTAGACGGCATAGTGGTCAGTTGATTCGCTGTTTTGTGCTTTGATGTATGTCTTTTGGTCTTTAGTTTGAATTAGTCCGGCTGCCATGGGTAAGCCGTTTTCTCTGGAAAAATCGATGAGCTTATGCTCAAACATTATTTCCTTATCTGTGATGCCACTCTTATACTTACGAACAAAGTACTCTTTCCGTTCCCCGTCTTTTTCAACATAAATTCCGAAACTTCTATTTATATAACCTCCAAATATTTCATATACTTCTACTACTTTACCTAGAGCATAATTTTCTTCAATTAATTCAATAATTTGAGTGCGGAGTAAAGCCACTTCCATCGACGCGTAGATATTGGCAGCGATTGATTTAAGGATTTGACTTTGCGAGAACAATTCCACCGTTTTTCCAAGGCTCATTTTTTCGAATGTAACATCCGGTTTGTATCCATCGTTTTTCTCCTTTCAAATTAGGGATTTTGTTATCACTTTTGTGGACAATCATCCATAAGGACATAGGGTTTGTCAGCTACAGGTATTCGTTTGCCATTCACCCACTTTTTTGTTTTCTTAATATTCAAAATCATTTGTCTGCTAAAATTATAGCACACATAAACATCAAAAATTTGATACATTCCTGCTCGTTTTAATACATTCCAAGCTATAGAATCAATTTTTCAGAAAGTTCTAACTTTCACTAAAATCCAGATGTTATTACAATCGAGTAGGAGCTGAGTAATTAATTTACTCAGCGACCTCTCACACCACCGTACGTACCGTTCGGTATACGGCGGTTCAATAGAATTAGTGTATTAATGAATATCTTTCACTTATGGTGATAAAGCCTAATTTCCTTAG
>NZ_DATMYD010000132.1:0-7041 GCF_035561155.1 Sporomusa sp.
GAGTCTGCTTAAAAAAAGAGTGATTTGGACTGTTCCAGTCCATTCGAGAGAGATAAATCATCACAATGTCTTTATTTAAGCAAGAAAGAGGGTCTATTGCTCGCTTAAGACCTACATTCTAACTCTTAACGGTTCCGTAAACCGTTAAGAGCGCAGACCTCCCCCTTGTTCAGGCCACACTCGTAAAAATAATGTTTTCTGCCGTCTCCCAATTAATACAATATGAGTGTTTGGGATTATTCAATAACCGCTGAAGACGTCGAAAATTTGATCCTAGTGATCTCATTCGTGCAACATATGCTAAATTGCGTGTTCCGCGGTAGTCGGTACGGCGAAGACCATAGTGGTTCACCAGCTCATTCTGTTTAGCTTCAATTTGTTTACGCAGGTTCATGCTTGCCTTAAACAAGCCCGAATTCTCTTCTTGCCGAGCCTGAGATATAATATCGTGGTGTTGATGAACAAACACTGTGCGTTTTTGTTTCCCGCCAAGGCATTTCGCCTCCAACGGACACTGATGACATGGCGATTTTTTCGTCTTGCGGATATGAAACTGTACTCCATTTTTTCCCTGGTATGCTTTCCCACAATCATATCCTTGTGGGCAGGTAAGTCTCTTTAAGTCGTCACTTACCTGGAACCCTTCCTCTGCTATCGTTGGACTTTCTGGTGTTCTTGCCGCAGGTGCTACGACTTTTACCTCTCTCGTTTTCATCTCTAACCGTTGTTCCACTGCTCCATAGTGCGAATCGCCAATGACAGTTGGCTCTTCTACTAGGGAGAGCGGCAATGAATCAATTAACGGAGCGAGAGTATCGCCGTCATACTGGTTAGCGGCGATTATGTCGCTGGCGGCAATAAAGCCTGTGTTGCCTATCTGTATCGAACCGATTTTGTAGCCGCGCCAGTGAATCTTCCCTTTGCAACCAAACCGAGCATCGACGTCATATGCGGAAATGACCAAATCTTTTATCGTGGACGTGTCAGCAAACGTAACGGTATTGTCTGCATGACGAATGACGCGTTCCTTCACGATTCGTGCTAAACAGCAGACGCGACTCTTTAACACGTCATCCTCCAAAAGAGCAGGATTATCTTCGAACCATTGAAGAAGCGAATCAATTGTCTGAATATAACTTGCTAATGAACTCGTTTCCCAATGTTTCTCCTGTGCTAGTGCTTCAGGCAAATCGGTGGGTAATTGACATATATGCCCCTTTCTCTTAAGGCGACGCAATACAAACCTGACGGCTTGTTGAAGCAGATTAGCGGAACTTTGTTCACTGATGGGGGAAATCGAATGAGTCGTATCGGTTAAAAAGGGCTCTTTCCCTGTCAAGATTCCCAAGCAGTACAGTAGATAGATAAAACGCTGCAACAGCAGGGTATCAAGATTGCGTTGAATCAAGCGCTGCCGATGCACGAATAAACTAACTGCATCAATCCCAGACTCATCGACTGCCATGCCAAGTGCATATTTGAATTCCAGATTGACCTGTGTCTGTTGTTCCATATCGCGATCGGTGCTTGCGTGCATCTGTTGCAAAAGGCAAGCCAGCGTCATTCTCAGCGCAAATAAGCTGGGTCTGCCATTATCACGACTGTATAGACCCTCCAGATCCTCGGGAACTACGAGTAGCGGGGCGAGTTCACGAAACAATCGGTAGACAGAGTTTTCCGGAATTAAGATATCCCACAACTCATCATAATTGTAAAAACTAGTTTGTACATGATCCCAGCGGAACATCACTCAACCCTCTTTCTACCTGTCTTTACTAGTAGTATTCGACGGCTAAGACCTTTTTTCTTTCAAAATCGGTGAAAAACAAGAGGGTTTTTAAGCAGACTCGATAATGTAAAAAAATCCCCAATCTCTTGGTCTTCCAAGAGTTGGGGATTTTTGTGATTATTATCACTGCATAGGCATGGTAAAGTAGTATAATAAAGGTATTATAGTAATTTAAAGGGGGCGCGAATGATGACTTTCAAAATCACTGAGACCGTAACTTGGGTAGGTAAAGTAGACTGGGAACTGAAAAAGTTTCATGGGGAAGAATACTCCACACACAAAGGCTCTACATATAATTCATATCTTATCCGTGATGAAAAAAATGTCTTAATTGATACAGTGTGGCTTCCTTTTGCCCAAGAGTTTATTGAAAACCTTAAGCAGGAAATACCACTGGATAAGATCGACTACATCATCATCAACCATGCGGAAAGTGACCATAGCGGGGCGCTACCCCAATTAATGAAACTGATTCCCGATACCCCTATTTATTGTGCGGCAAATGCGGTTAAATCGTTAAAAGGCCACTATCATCAGGACTGGGACTTTCATGTAGTCAAAACAGGGGACAAGCTAAGTATTGGTTCCAAAGAATTTATATTTATCGAGGCCCCGATGCTACACTGGCCAGATACTATGATGAACTATCTTACCGGTGACAATATTTTATTCAGTAATGATGCTTTTGGACAGCATTATGCATCAGAGTACATGTTTAACGACCTTGTTGATCAAAGTGAATTATATCAAGAGTGTATAAAATACTATGCTAATATCCTCACTCCATTTAGTCGGCTAGTGGATCGTAAGATTCAGGAGGTTGTTGGATTTAACCTTCCAGTGAACATGATTTGCCCAAGCCATGGAGTGATTTGGCGGGATAACCCACTGCAGATTGTAACCAAGTATGCTGAGTGGGCTAAAGATTATCAAGAAAATCAGATTACTATTTTGTATGATACTATGTGGGATGGCACCCGTAAAATGGCGGAAGCAATTGCTGAAGGTATCAAACAGGCCGATCAAGCGGTAAACATCAAGCTGTATAACACGGCTCGCAAAGATAAAAACGATATCATTACAGAAGTCTTTAAATCCAAGGCTATCTTGGTTGGTTCACCTACGGTTAACAAGGGGATCTTGTCATCCATGGCCGGGATTATGGAAGAGATTAAAGGTTTAGCTTTTAAAAATAAGAAAGCCGTTGCGTTTGGAACATACGGCTGGAGTGGCGAATCAGTTAAGGTGCTTAACGAGCTGTTGAAGTCAGGGGGCTTTACTGTTGTTAATGAGGGCTTTAAAGGATTATGGAATCCGGATGAGCAAACTGTCAATAGCGCTATAAATTTCGGCAAGGATTTTGCTGCTGCCAGCGCTCCGCCTCCCAAATCATGATTAGAACCTAATAGATAATAACCTGTAAATATGTAAAATTTTGTGATAATTATCACTGCAAGCAAAAGTGCTTTTCTATAAAATTAGCTTAAAGAGAATTCGAGGGGGGAGAATTATGACCATAGCTTTAAGTAGGCAAGCGGCTCAAGGTGCCCAGAACCTTCTTGCGGATGCTGTTAATCAACTGCGTGAAGGTAGAATACAGGGATGGGGAACTGGCGAAGTTTCAGATATTCTGGGGCGACTGCCGCTAACGTCGGCTTTACTAGGAAGGCGTATTACTGATTATAATGATCTGACTTTACTCTTTGATCAGTTAAGCTTAAAAGAAATGCCCAGTGGCAGTGATATGGAAAGCATTCTTCAAGCAGGTGAAGCAGCCCTTATTGCGGCGGAAACCGGTGAGGCGTTGCGATGTATGTCATCCGGTGGACAAGGTAACGCAGACTTACTGCCAGACGAGATTCTTCGTAAGATCGGCGTTTCAATCGTGGACGGTACTGTGGCGGGAGTCGCTATATTATGCGGAACTGCAGGTGATAACATAGCTGCAGTCAGATTAGTCAAGGCTTTGAGAAACAAAGGGATTTTGGTAATGTTAGCCGGAGAGATTATTGAGCAATGTGCTTTTGAAGAAAACTTACTTAGTCTTGATAGGCTCATAATTCCTCTAGGTAAGGATTCTTCCCAGGCGATTCATGCATTTACAGCGGCAGCACGGATTGGATTCTTGTTAGGCAGTCTTGTTCCGGATGATCGTGCTGCTTTACTTAAATTCATGGCAACACGGCTACCGGCATTTATAATTACGCTAGGTTCGTCAAATCCCGAGATGGCTGCCATTTGTGCCGGTGGGCTGGTTATGGGATTCCCCGTGATAACCGATCAGCCGCTACCACCGGAGGAAGAGCTTGTTGGCTTGTTTGAAACTGCGCGGTCTGGTAATGTTGATGAGCTAATAAATTTGGCGGTCGAGCTGACGGGAATAAAAGTGCAACATGGCCCTCTTCAGCTTCCTATCAAGGTAAACCCGGCCTATGAGGGAGAAATTGTTCGTAAGGCAGATACTTGGGTGGAGTTTGGTAGCAGCAAAGTGACTGCATTTGAGTTGTTGCGCATGGTAGGTAAGGAAGAGGTTGAGGATGGTAAAGTTACCGTAATCGGACCGGAGATTGATGAAATACCTGAAGGCAGCCAATGGCCGCTCGGTATCGTCATTAAAGTATACGGACGCAAAATGCAAGAAGACTTTGTCGGAATCATGGAACGCCGAATCCACTACTTTATCAGCTACGGAGAAGGTTTATGGCATACCTCCGGGCGCGATTTAGTCAGTATGAGGATTAGTAAAGAGGCCAAACAGCTGGGATTTAAGATTCGTGATATGGGCGAATTGTTAATTCATATGTTTCGTGCTACCTTTGGTACTATTATTAACAGACTTGAAGTAACAATTTTCACCGATCCTGGCGCAGTGGCCAATGAAGTCAAAGTAGCGCGTGAAGCCTATGCCCTTAGAGATGTTCATCTAAAAGGTTTAACCGATGAGATGGTTGATACGTTCTACTCGTGCACACTTTGTCAATCTCATTCTCCTAACCATGTTTGCATACTGACGCCAGAGCGTGGCGGACTATGCGGGGCGGTCACTTGGTTAGATGCTAAGGCCTCATATGAGATGAGCCCGGTAGGTCCTAATCAACCGATATGTAAGGGCGAATGCCTGGATGCTGTTAAGGGAATGTGGAAGAGCGTTAATGAGTATATGTGTAAGGCTTCAAACCAGACGGTAGAGGAAGTAAATCTTTATACTCTTATGGATAGGCCTGTAACATCCTGTGGCTGCTTTGAGGCCGTAATGGCGGTATTACCTCAGGCAAACGGTGTAATGATTACTGCACGTGATTATTCTGGTGATACACCTAGTGGGATGACTTTTACAAAACTGATGGGGGCTTGTGGGGGCGGGGTTCAAATACCGGGATTTCTCGGCGTAAGCCGTCGCTTTATAACCAGCGCTAAATTCATACCTGCCGACGGTGGGCTTGCCCGTGTGGTTTGGATGTCAAAAGAGCTTAAAGAGAGTTTGCGGAGCGAATTAACCGAACGGGCGAAGGCTTTGGGTTTAGGAGACGACTTTGTTGACAAAATAGCGGATGAAACCACAGGTGTTACTGAGGATGAAATACTACCTTTCCTTCAGGCAAGGAAGCATCCGGCGCTTAATTTGCCGCCAGTTATGTAATAGGCTGTAAGTAATAAATGTCTATAAGGGACACGTGCAAGCAGGAATTTAGAATAACTCTAAATTCCTGCTTTTTATTCTAAACCGGATTCATCTGCTCTACGGTTGCTTCATAATAATAGGTCCTTCGACAATATTCAAACATTTGCATATCGCTGATATGTAGCTTTGGGGAATTTTGCCATATTGCAATTATTTAACCTATCGCTATTTGCATTAAACTGTACGGATAAGGAGTAGAAGGATAAATTTAAATAGAAAATATATCTATTTCCTGAGTTACAGATACTAATGAACATTCATTTAATAAGAGCTAGAAAATATAATTCCATTATAAAGCCTGGGGGGATTAATTCAGGAAAAAAATCGTATGCCAAAAATGAGGAAAGGTATGAAATTATTAGGGCTGCGAGAGTTCGCAAATTAAAACTGCATAAGAGCGTTATAATTAAGCACGACAATGCAGGGAGCAGAAGGCAAAGCAATGCCTTGGCTCCTTATTTTTTATGCGATTATGACTAAGGAAAGGGCGATGTTGTTGTGGAGTCAAGATGCCTGGAAGAAAAACAAAAACGCCCACACGTTTGTTGTTGGGAAGATACTCCGGATTCTTGTTCGGAGTTAATATGCAAAAGTAAATTTATAGACCGGGAATATGGATGCTTAATTGCGGCTTTTCTTAATCGAATGAAAAACTAGCGTTATTTTTCCAGTGATAAACATCGTTATGAATAAATTAAACGCTTTATTGATAAGACATATCTACATTTTCCCAGAATTGTTATTTAATGCTGCACGACATAGTTGCAGCTTAACCTATTAAGGAGGTGTTTGTATGTGCGGTAAATCAGAGCTAATAGCAACTCATCATTTAAAAGGGGGGCAATACGATGTAAAAGGGAATGAGTACGATTCAAAGCGGATTGCGAATATTATTCGTCGTTACCAGGAATTGAGAAGTATAGCTGAAATAACTGCTGTACAATATCGACAAATCAGTAACGGCGGTGGCTTTGCACATGGTAAAGATGACATTGTGTGTGTGCTTGCCGATATTGATCAGGGAGTGGTTATATTATCTTCGCGACAATTGACAGTGTTTGAGTTACTGAAACGAGGATATCAAGTAGAGGAAATTGGCAAAATGCTTGGCATCAGGCCGGTAACAGTAAAATTCCATATCCAGCAAGTGGTTTTCCGGTTAGCGGCTTATCTCAATACCCCGCACAGCAGGGAAAGAGGTGAAAAAAAATGAGGAAATATTATTCATTGGAGATGTTGGAGGACACATATCGGCGGCAAGACCCCAGACTTTCTGAAGAAGAAGCAAAAGAAAAAGCTAGAAATTTGCACAGGCAATTAAACACCCTGGATATTTCCTGGGCTCGAAGTAATCGTCGGTTTTACACTCACAATCAACTTCAAGATTTTTCGCTAGATTATATCTAACTTGTACCTAACCCTTTTGTACCATTTGAGTACGGATAAAGAATAGGAGGTGAGAGAATGTATTGTCCTTTACTTTGTATTAAACCTGAAAATAATCTGGTTTCGTTTAGTCAATGCCTGGAGGATGCATGCGCATGGTGGATTATTACCGGCACCACAGGTA
>NZ_DATMYD010000133.1:0-21003 GCF_035561155.1 Sporomusa sp.
GATCTAAGCTACCCACCACAGTTTAGTTGTGAATCTTGTGGCGGGGTAATGCATCCACGTTACTATAAAGGGGTCCATGGATTCGAGTACCGGATTTCGGATGTGCTCGATACCAAAGGACCGCGTTAGCGGTTTTTCTTAATTTTAGAAAGGAGAATTACTTAGATGACCGGGCAATGCAGTTAGCTGTTTCTATAGGATCGTGTTAAAAATAAAATACTTGGAATTTTTTATGGGTTGACCGGTGAATAAGCTGGAGACGCAAATAGAGCGTTTTCGGCTTTTTGTTTTTTCCGGACCCGATGTGATAATAAAAGGATCATTTTAAGGAGGTGTGGGTTGAATGATTGAACATGTAATTAATAATTTTCGCAGGGTTTATCAGAATAAGCAGACGGCTGTCTCTAAACCCGGATGGTTAACTAACCTATCGTTTGCACCGGCAGTAAACATACTGGAAAAAACGTTTGGCATTGTGCTGGTGTTACTGGTATGGGAGCTCGCGCCGCGACTGGAGCTAATTGATCCCTTTCTTTTACCACCATTTAGTGAGGTAATACAAAGCTTATTTAGAATGGTCGTTTCCGGAGAAATATTTAGGCATTTTTCAATCAGTATCAGCCGCTCATTTACGGGTTTCTTTGTCGGTATTGGGATCGCTATTCCCCTGGGGATTTTTATGGGATGGTATAGCAAACTGGAAGAAGTGGTAGATCCCCTGGTGCAAGCCTGCAGGAATTCTTCTGTATTAGCATTGTACCCGGTTTTCCTCCTGTTTTTTGGATTAGGTGAGGCTTCGAAAATGGCGATCATCATCTGGGGGACTATCTGGCCATCTCTGCTCAATACCATTTCCGGTGTAAAGAATACTGACCCGCTACTGATAAAGGCTGCTCGTTCTATGGGTGTCTCAAGGCTGACACTGCTGTATAAGGTGATTGCACCCGCATCACTGCCCTCAATATTAACAGGTGTCAGGCTAAGTGCGGCCAGTTCTATTCTAGTGCTGGTGGCCGCCGAGATGATTGGCGCCAATGCGGGCTTGGGCTTTATGATCTTCTACTTTGAAGAACGGTATGCCGTACCGGAAATGTATGCTGGTATTATTACCATGTCGCTGCTTGGTGTCACCATCAATTATTTGCTTGTCGCATTAGAAAAACGCCTGACAGGCTGGAAAGAAAAGTTTGTTGGTGATTGAAAAAAGAAGCTTGCGGCGCAGTCAGGTGGCAAAAATACTAGTGCATTGTATACGGCTACACCGTTGTACATAACAGGGAGGTTCAAACGATGAGTTTATTAGAAGATAAAGTGGTTCCAGGGCGCGAGAGCAGGCTGGAGGCCTGCATCGCTTATGGCGGTACAGCCTGCGGCTTGAAGGGCGAGAATAGAGGGTGCCTGAAGAATCAGGAACGGGCTTTTTCACAATCAGGGTTGTGTCAATTGCTGCCAACAATGGGTATGCTGCTGACTTTGCCGGATACGGCAGTGGTTGTTCATGGCGCTATCGGTTGCGCAGCAAATGGTATCAGTACAGTTATCGGTATCCGGTTGCGAAATGTACAAAAAGGCAATACCAACGCCCAAGACGGGGTTTGGGTGTCGACTAACTTAACAGAAAGCGATGTTGTTCATGGCGGCGAGGAAAAGCTGGAGAATGCTATCCTGGAAACCTATGAACGCTATTCCCCTAAATCCATTGTAGTATTCCAGACTTGCACCCCCTCAATTATCGGTGATGATGTCGCCAGTGTAATTGACCGGGTGAGAGATAAACTGGATATTCCAGTGCTTGTCGCGTATTGCGAAGGCTTTAAAACTAAGGTGTGGGCAACAGGGTATGATGTGGCTTTTCACGCCATTGTGCATGGTTTTATTGAAAGTGATAAGGAAGGACGGCCACCACGGCGGAATCCAGAGAACAAGCGTGCACGACCATTAGTCAATGTAATTAACCTCGCTTCTGTTGGTAAGCCTGATGAGGACGAAATCACCCGGTTGCTTAATGCCATCGGTATTGATGTTACTATTGGCCCCAATTTCGCTACACGGGAAGATATCCGCAATATGACTCAGGCCGATCTGACCATCAGTGTCTGTCCCACCCATGATGATTATTTCATCGATTATCTGTACCAAGAATATGGCGTGCCATATGTCCTGAAAGATATGCCGATTGGTCTGGAAAATACCAGAACCTGGCTACTCGATATTGCCAGCCATTTTGGCCTGGAAAAGCAGGCAGAAGCGGTCATTGCCGCCGAAGAAAAGAAGGTTTTGCAGGCGGTAGCCAAATATCAGCCTGCTTTGAGTGGCAAGACAGTGTTCTTAAGTGCCGGTGAATTCAGGGCCTTGGTAACTGGTGCACTGTTCCAGGAACTGGGCATGGAGGTTGTTGGGGTCCGCTCCTACCATCACGATCACTTTGGTAAAGACTATTATGAAAAGCTGGTGCAAAAACAAAACGGTAAAAACTTTGCTGTTGATATCGCCAATTTTCAGCCGTTTGAACTGACCAACCTTTTGCAAAAGACTAAACCTGATTTGTTTATCGGGCACGTAACTGATAATATCTGGGCGGCTAAACTGGGTCTGCCTACAGTAACCATTTTTAGAATCTTTGACAGCTATATTGGCTATCAGGGCTTCTACTCAGTAGCAAAAAAAGCGGCCAGAGTCCTTAGAAATTTCTCCTTCAACAGGAATCTGGCAAAAAACACACAAAATCCATACAAGCCGGGCTGGTATGAGCAAAACCCGTTCACTTTTATTAAGGTTTTGGATGCTACTCAGGTTTCGGAGCAAAATCTGCTGATAAACCAGGATGCAAAAGGGGGGGCAGTACAATGAGCAGTAATTTTATTGAAAAACCGCGTTACCAATGTGCTTTAGGCGGTGCGCTGGTAACCATAAATGCAATCAACCGGGCTGTCGCGATTGTACATTCAGCTCCTGGTTGCGCCTCGGCCGCTGACGGCGCGGCAAAATCAGGGAGCGGGTATTGGGGAACCAGCTATTGCAACGGTCGGGCTACACCAAGCACCAACATCCTGGAAAAAGAGGTAATCTTCGGTGGTGAAAGCCGCCTGGCCGAGCAGATTGACAGCACGCTGGAGATTATCGACGCAGATCTGTATGCTGTGATTACCGGCTGCATGACAGATATCATCGGGGATGATGTTCAGTCTATCACCGGCCGGTTCCGGGCTGAGGGGAAGCCGGTGGTAGTTGCTGAAACCGGCGGGTTTAAAGGTAATTCAGCCAGTGGCTATGATTTGATTCTGGCGGCATTGATCGCCCAGGTGGTGGAAAAGGGGCTTGCTAAGGTTGCCAATCAGATTAACCTGTTAGGTGTTATACCCACCCAGGATGTATTCTGGCGAGGCAATCTGCTGGAATTGAAACGGATACTGGAAGATTTGGGATTACAGGTGAACACCTTTTTCAGCCCGTTTGATAAACTGTCATCGTTGAAAACCTCTTCGCAGGCTGCCTTAAATGTTGTATTGTCTGATGTGCACGGCTTGGGCGCAGCTCAGGCATTTGAAGAAATCCATGGGATACCGTTTGTTAATATCCCGTTACCGATTGGCCCTACCGCGACTCAAGCGTTTTTGGCAGAGCTTGCCAGGCATATTGCGATAGAGCCAAGTGTCCTGGCAGCAGTGATACAACGGGAAACCGAATGGTATTACGCCTATGTAGAGCATGTCGCGGAGCTGTACAATGATCTTGATTTGCAGCGCTTTGCCATTGTTGTAGGTGATGCCAATTACAGTTATGCCCTCACCCGGTTTATTGTCGATGACTTTGGCTGGATTCCATACCTTGTTGCGGTAACCGATATCCTGGATGATACCGGTAAGGCTAAGGTAGCAGAACGGTTTAATTCTTTGCCAGCAGAACTGCGGCCTAAGTTAATTTTTGAAACAGATACTAGCCGGATTGCCACCTCCTTGCAGGAAGAACTGGCAAAAGAGCCGGATGAATATGGCTCGCCTATCAGTCCCGCTTTTGTGCTTGGCAGCACCTGGGACCGGCCATTGGCTCATGAATTTAAAGCCGGATTTCTTAGTGTAACATATCCGGTAAGCAACCGGGTAGTGACCGATCAGGCGTATGCCGGTTACCGCGGTGGGTTACGTTTGGTTACTGATATTTTGAGTACTTTAATTAGCAACAGATAGACAGGATATTCCTTTTATATGGGGGTGGTGAGATTAGTGTTAAATACATATTGGGAAACAGCCTGGAAATTTCTAAAAAGAGTCATTGCAATCGGGTTAGTTATAACTATCTGGGAAATCCTTCCGACAGTGGGCCTCATTGACTCCCGCAGCTTACCTCCCTTTAGCGATGTTATTCAAGGCTTGCTAAGCCTGGTGTTGTCCGGTGAATTGTTTAAACATGCACTGGCAAGCTTTCACCGCACATTGTTGGGATTTTTTATCGCTGTTGGGATTGCTATTCCGCTGGGAATTCTCATGGGGTGGTTTAAGCGCCTGGAAAAAATAGTAGATCCGCTGATGCAGATCTGCCGGAATACAGCAACACTGGCGCTATATCCGGTATTTATCCTGGTCTTTGGACTGGGAGAACTGTCCAAAATCGGCATTATCTTCTGGGGGTCCATCTGGCCGATTCTGATTAATACCATTGAGGGCGTCAAGACAGTTGACCCGCTGCTAGTCAAAGCAGCACGGTCGATGGCGATGTCCCGGTTAGGTTTATTTGTTCACGTTATATTACCGGCTGCCGTACCGGCCATTCTTACCGGGCTCAGGATTAGTGCCACCCGCTCAATTATTATTTTGGTAGCTGCTGAAATGCTGGGTGCCAGCGCGGGGTTAGGTTTCTTAATCTTTGATGCCCAGCATAAATATCAGGTTGAAAAAATGTACGCAGGCATTGTGATATTGATTATGCTGGGGATGTCGGTAAACTATTTGATTGTTAAGCTGGAGCAGTACCTTACCCGCTGGAAAGGGACAACAGGAGCTGCCTGACTAAACGCCAAATGCGATGCGTAGCCAAAAAATAGTTAGCAAAACGAAGGAGTGACTAAGATGAAAAAAATAGTAGATGTTGTTGATAAAAAACTGGCCGGGACGATTACGAATGATACGGTCATTGGTATCGATATTGGTTCGCGGACAGGGAAGGCTGTATTGTTAACTGAAGGTAAGCTATATACCGCGATTACGCCCACTGCCGTGTTTACACAGCAGACTGCCGATAAACTGTTTGATAAACTGCTTAAACAGACCGGCTTAAAACAATCAGATATTCAGTATATTGTCGGTACCGGCTATGGCCGGATATCGCTTAACTTTGGCGATATTCCTAATAAAATTGTTACCGAAATCTCCTGCCATGCCATGGGGGCTCACGTACTCAATGCCAATGTTCGCTCAATTGTAGACATTGGCGGACAAGACTCAAAAGCTATCCGGGTAGACCCCAAAAACGGTAAAGTGGTGGAATTCATTATGAACGACAAATGTGCTGCCGGTACCGGACGTTTTCTGGAAAAAGTGGCACAACTGCTGGATTTGACTACTGAAGAACTGGGGCAGGAAGCGCTCAATGCTACCAAACCGTCAGACATCAGCAGCCAGTGCGTGGTATTTGCCGAATCAGAGGTGATCTCGTTAAAGGCTAAAGGGGAAAAACGGGCAGATATTGCCGCCGGTATTCATATTGCGACTGCGCGCCGCATCCGTAACCTGTTTAACCGGATCGGCCTGGAGCCGGATCTGGTATTTACCGGCGGGGTATCAAACAATGCCGGCATGAAAAAGGCTGTGGAAGAGGTATTAGGTCATGCGATCAGTGAGGTCAAACTAGATACCATTTATGCGGGGGCGTTGGGTGGCGCAGTTATTGCTCAAAGAAACCTGGCAGCTGCGAGTGCTGAAAAAGAAGAATTATCGGCTTCGGCAAGTTAGCGAAAAATAGGTTATCCATCAATAATAGCGAATAGCTGGTCAGTGATCAAACTGAAATTTAATCCTTACACCACAATAAAGTACAATCAGCGACACCTTAGAAAGCGAGGCATACATATATGGACATTGAGGATATTCAGAGCCCACGGGATTATCTGATATACAGTAAAACTAAGGTACATCCCTATTCACCGGCTATCGGCAAATTACTAGACCTATCCACATCTTATGTTTATGATGCTGAGAGAGCGTATGCAGAAGGCAAAAGCAATGCTGTTTGGTCGCGGGCTACCGGTTGGGAGATACCACTTGCCTATGCTTCAGATATTATCCCGGTGGCTTATAGCGAGATGGGACGCTTGAGTGACCTGGAATCGGTTACTATTGCTGAAGACTACTACCAGTTCCCCCAGGAGACCTGCTCTATGGTCAAGTGCACTGTTGGTCAATGGCATAAACGCCGTGGTTCTGGCATCAAGCGGATTATTGGCGCCAGTGTAGCTTGTGAACCCTATAATCTGGCCTGGGAACTGATGAAAAAAGAGGGTTACGATGTTCATGCCATCGATGTTGTCTATCGGGCTCCTGGCGTCAAAGGCGAACGACTGGAACAGTTAGTACAGTTCTTAATAGAGCAAATTTATGAAACGGCAGAATGGCTGACTGGCAGCAGAGAGATTAATGAAGATAAGTTAAAGACCGAGATTCAGCGGAAAAACCGATTAATTGTCAAGGTTCGGAAAGTGTTGGAATTACGTATTAAAAACCCCTACTATATGCGCAGCCTGCCTTCGATTTATTTGCTAACCGGTCTAAATACCTATTTTGGGAAACCGGCAGAGTATGAAGCTGTCTTGGATGAGCTGATCACAGAACTGGAAACAGCAACTGCAAATAAAGGCGATTTGGCGAAAGTCATTCCGCTGGTATGGGTAGGAAGTCCTGGCCAAGAATTTGGCATTTACGAAGCCATTGATCAGGCAGGCGGTGCACTGCTCGGTTTCCGCGGTTATCCCTTTAATAACTATGACGAAACATTGCCGCCAGTTGAGGCGTTAGCCCGTCACGTGCTGGGAAATCAGGAAGCTGGGGCTTCAATTTATGTGCAAAAGGTTATTGAGCAGGAACTGAAAAAGGTTAAAGCCAGAGGGTTGGTGCTGTACGGTTATCTTGGTTGCTCTTATGGTAGTGTAGCCCGGGAGATGTGGCGGGATTATTTCCATAAAAAGGGTTTTCCCAGTATCAATCTGGAGGGTACCTTCCAGGTGGGTCCCCCCACCGGGCAAATCCTGACACGGATCAGGGCTTTTGTTGAAATGCTGGCCTAGTACCGTACGTCACCTAAAAGTTTGGCTTATATTGCGGTCTTTTTCCGCCCTGCTTCGTTGTCGGCGCCTTGCATATGTCCGATATGCAAGGCTTCTCCGCCTCGCAGGACAAAAAAATCCTCGCAATCTAATCTCAAATTCTAAGTGACGCACGGTACTAGCCATAAGAGATTGAATTGAACAAGGGAGAGAGATATATGAAAATAGCAGAAATCATTGACCAGAGCCTTATTTCAAACATCACCGGCGCAACTGTAGTGGGGATTGATATTGGTTCAAGAACAGGAAAAGCGGTACTGTTTACCGGGGATGAGCTGTACACTGTCCAAACCCCTACCGGTATTGACATGCAGGAAACCTCGGATGAATTATTGGCCGAACTATTAGAACAGTCTGGTCTGAAACGGTCAGATATCACCTATATTGTCGGTACCGGTTACGGCCGGGTAGCCATGAGTTTTAATGAAATTCCCCACCAGATTGTAACCGAGATCTCCTGCCACGCGATGGGGGCACACTATCTGAACGCCGGGATACAAACTATCATTGATATCGGCGGCCAGGATTCTAAGGGCATTAAAGTCGATCCGGAGACTGGCCGGGTAGTAGAATTCGTCATGAATGATAAATGTGCGGCCGGCACCGGCCGGTTTCTGGAGAAGGTAGCGCAACTGCTGGATCTGGATTTGAGTGAGCTGGGAAAAGCAGCGCTGGACGCTACTAAGCCTTCGGAAATCAGCAGCCAGTGCGTAGTGTTTGCTGAATCAGAAGTTATCTCGCTGCGGGCCAGAGGCGCAACCCAGGAAGACATTGCTGCGGGTATTCATCTAGCTACAGCCCGGCGGGTACGCAATCTGTTAAGCCGGATTGGACTTGAACCGGGTTTAGCCTTCTCCGGTGGTGTTTCTAACAATATCGGTATGAAAAAAGCCATCGAAGACCTGCTTGAACACCCCATCAGTGAATTTAAGCTGGACGCCATCTACGCCGGCGCGATGGGCGCCGCTGTACACGCGCTAAACTATCAGGCCGCAGGTGTTCACGGTGAGCAGGAGGCAGAGAATGGCTTCAGCCTGGATTTGAGTGAGCTGGAAAGCCGGATTGCCAAGCAGCAGGAAGCCATCATCACCGCTGCTGACGGGAAAAAGAGCGTGGGTTATCTGTGTACATATACCCCGCTGGAACTGATCAATGCCGCTGGTGTCAATCAACTGAGACTGTTTAAAATGGGTAACACCGAAGTCGTTGCCAGCGGTGAGCAGATCACCCAGAGCGTATTCTGCGATTTTACCAAGAGTATTCTGGGAGCCTTTAAAGAAGGTGACCCTTTATATAAAGCACTCGATAAAGTCTATACCTTCTATACCTGCGATTGCATTAAAAAAGTCGGGGAAGCGATCGGTGACTTTTTCTCCCCCACCGACATTTATACCTTGCCCCGCCTGCGGGAGAAAGAGTCCTCGCGGAATTACTACCGGACAGAGATAGTAAACTTCAAAGAAGACCTGGAAAGGCTGTCCGGAAATACCGTAAGCGAAGAAGAGGTGAGGGAACAAATCAAAATCTATAATAAGGTACGGGGAGTATTAAAGAAGATCTCTGATTTGCGCAAACGGGGGAATCCGCCAATTAAAGGCAAAGACTTCCTGGACCTCATCAAAGGCTACTATTACCTGCCACCTGCAGAATTGCTGATTTTGTACCAGCAAATCTATGACACTCTGGCTGCAGTGCCGGAGCAGGGCCGCAAACCGATCCGTCTGATGATGGCAGGCGGCATTGTAGCAGATGGTGACCGGAGATTGCTGGAGCTTATTGAAGATACAGTGGGAGCGCGGGTAGTTATCGAGGATCACTGCACCGGTTCCCGCAATGTCAGCTTCCAGATCAACGAAGAAGGAGACCCCTATCAGGCGCTGGCTGAAGGTTATCTGGACCAATCGCCGTGCACCCGGATGAAACCACTGCAAGAGCGGATTACCATCTCCGGCGATCTGGCGCAGGAATACCAGGTCGATGGAATACTGTACGTGTACCTGAAGTTCTGCCCGTGCTACGGACAGATCAAGCACGAATTCTTTAGGCATTATCAAAAAATTGGTATACCGGTGTTAGAGGTTCCTATCGATTACTCTGCCAGCGACCAGGGGCAGCTTAAAACCAGGCTGGAAGCCTTTATTGAGGTGCTGGGCGAAAGAGGGGGCATTGTTGATGCAGATCGAGGAAGTTCAAAATCAGCATAGTTATGTTAAAAATTGAGGAGGGTGTTTGTGGAAATAGAGGATATTCAAAGTCAGCGTGATTATGTTGATTATTGCAAAAAGGTTCACAGTTATTCACCGGCAGTCAACAAAATACTGGACCTCTCCGAAGCCTATGTTCCAGATGCTGAAAAAGCTTACAAAGAAGGCAGGAAGAAAGCCGTTTGGAGTAATGCCTATGGCTGGGAGGTGCCGGTAATTTATGCTTGCGATACCATCCCGGTGGCTTTTAGTGAGATGGGGCGTTTAAGTGACCGGGAGGTTATGCTGATTGCTGAAGACTACTACCAGTTTCCGGTAGAAACCTGCTCGATGGTTAAATGTACGGTGGGGCAGTGGCATTTGCGCCGCAACACCAGCACCATAAACCGTATTCTCGGCAACAGCTCGGCCTGCGAGCCGTACAATCTGGCCTGGGAAATTATGAAGCGGGAAGGGTATGACGTATATAATAATGATGTGGTGTACCGCGGGCCTACCATAGAAGGTAAGCGCCTGGAAGAGTTAATCAAGTTTTTTGTTGTGCAGATTCATGATGTAGCAGAGTGGCTTACCGGCAACAGGGAAATTGATGAAGATAAGCTGCGGGTTGAGATACAGCGCAAAAACCGATTGCTGACTAAGCTGCGGACTGTTCTGGAATTAAGACGCAAGCATCCGTTTTATGTACGAAGTTTAGCTACTATCTTAATGCTGAATATTGGTTTAAACAATTATTTCGGCAAGCCGGAAGAATACGAGGCGGCTATTGATTTACTGATTGAAGAACTGGAGAATGCGCCAATTAATGAAACCGAGCTAAAGAAGGTTATCCCTTTGGTCTGGGCCGGTGGAACAGGCCAGGAATTTGGAATCTATGAAGCCATCGACCAGGCTGGCGGTGCCCTTTTGGGGTTACGCAGTGTTCCCTTTAAACTGTACCGGGAGGATGTTCCACCGATTGAATCATTAGCCAGATGGGTCTATGACAATGCCGGTGCCGGTGCCGGTGTGTATGCGCGTAATGTACTGGAGCATGAGGTTGATAGGCTAAATGCCCGCGGTTTGATCCTGTATGGTTATATCGGCTGCTCTTTCGCCAGTGTTGACCGGGAGATGTGGCGCAAATATTTTCATGAAAAAGGGATACCGAGCATTAATCTGGAAGGGTCATTTCAGACTGGAGCACCAAGTGGCCAGGTGTTAACCCGGGTTAAAGCGTTTGTAGAGATGCTGGCTTAACCCTTAGGGGCAGCGGTAATTGCACAAAAGAGTGTTGCTGCCGAGCGGGTGGAGAAAGCAGAGGCATCTGCATAAAAGTCTAAATGAAGTGCAAATGAATAAAATTAATTTAAACATAGGGTTGACTGGAGAAAAACTAGAGACGCGATGAGTGTCTTTAGTTTTGTTTTTTATAGAAATAAATCAGGAAGAGGCGAAACATCGATGGATATAGAGGAAGTCTATAGTCAGCGGGATTATATTGAACACTGCAAAAAGATTCACAGTTATTCAACAGCAATTAATAAGATATTAGATCTTTCCGAATCTTATATTCCTGATATCGAACAAGCTTATAAGGAAGGAAAGAAGGATGCGGTTTGGAGCAATGCGGCCGGTTGGCAAGTACCGCTGATTTATTCCTTTGGTGTTATACCTGTGTCTTATAGCGAGATGGGACGCTTAAGTGATAAGGACGCCATGCAGATCGCCGAAGACTATTACCAGTTTCCGGTGGAAACCTGCTCAATGGTCAAATGTACGGTAGGACAGTGGCACCGGCGCCGGAACACCAGTACCATTAACCGGATTATTGGTAATAGCTCGGCCTGCGAGCCTTATAATCTGGCCTGGGAGATTATGAGACGGGAAGGCTATGATGTATACAACAATGATGTTGTTTACCGTGGGCCTGCCGTAGAGGGTAAGCGGTTAGAAGAGTTAGTTAAATTCTTTGTTGAGCAGATTTATGATATTGCCGAATGGCTTACAGGCAAGCGACAAATTGATGAAGATAAGCTCAGGGTTGAAATTCAGCGTAAGAATCGTCTGCTGAACAAACTCAGAACAGTGCTTGAGTTAAGACGGCAGCATCCGTTTTACGTACGCAGCCTCGCGACTATTTTGATGCTGAACATTGGCTTAAACAATTATTTCGGCAAACCGGAAGAATATGAAGCGGCCATTGATTTATTGATCGAAGAATTGCAAAAAGAGCCGGTCAGCAAAGCGGATTTAAAGAATGTTATCCCCTTGGTCTGGGCGGGAGGAACAGGCCAGGAATTTGGAATATATGAAGCCATTGACCAGGCTGGCGGTGCTTTGCTCGGGTTACGCAGCGTTCCCTTTAAACTGTACCGGGAAGACATTCCACCGGTAGAGTCACTGGCAAGATGGGTATATGATAATGCGGGTGCCGGCGCTGGCGTGTACGCCCGGAATGTACTTGAACATGAAGTAAACAAGCTAAGTGCCCGCGGTATTATTCTCTATGGTTATATCGGTTGCTCCTTTGCCAGCGTAGACCGGGAGATGTGGCGTAAATATTTCCATGAAAAGGGAATCCCGAGCATCAACCTGGAGGGGTCATTCCAGACAGGCGCGCCCAGTGGTCAGGTACTTACCCGGGTAAAAGCCTTTGTGGAAATGCTTGCTTAGAAACACAAGTAATGTTGTTAAAGGATGATGAATTTGAAAAAAAAGCTCAGAAGTAAGCTGATAATAATCGTTGCAACGATAGTTGTTCTAATGCTGTTGGTCGGCGGGTGTTCAAAGAGTCAACAGACCCAGGCTAGTGAAAGTGCGACAAAACAATCTGATATTGTTAGGGTAGCTACTCCTAGTGCGCCTACAAGCCCATCGATTTACTATGTAGGGGATGAACTCGGCTTTTTTGCAGAACAAGGAATAAAAATTGAATATGCCGGTGTTATTCCTTCTACCCAGCTGGTGGCCTCGGTTGTGGCGGGGAAACTTGATGTGGGCGGTGCCCATATCAACAGGACTATTGCCGGAATTTCCGCCGGTGCCAAAATCAAGGCGGTATCGGCAAATACCGAGACTAGTCAGGACATACCACATATGGTAGGCGTGATCACTAAAAACAGTTCGATAAAAAGCGCACAGGACATGGTTGGTAAAAAAATAGGGATCCCCTTGATTGGTGGCTGCAATGAATACACCCCCTATGCCTATATGAAAAAAAATGGTATAGATGATCCTAAAAGCAAGGTGCAGGTCATCGTTATGCCCGAACCACAGCTGGATCAGGCTTTGCGCCAAGGCGACATTGACCTGGCTATGATGCATAAAACCACTGATTTCATTAAAGAACGCGGTGAATTCCAGGTTATTTTCAGCGATTACGATATATGGGGAACTATTGGCGGGGCGACGCCGGCGTATTTTTCCGAGAGATTTATTCAGGAGAAGCCAGACGTAGTCAAACGTTTTGTGACAGCAGTCGCAAAAACTAACAACTGGGCCAACGCCAATCCGGAGAAAGCCCTTGAAATTACCGCTAAACGAGCCGATGTTGATCCTAAGACCATTAAACCTGGTCATTACGCTAAAGATGCTGTGATTTTGGAAGATACAGTTACCGTTTGGATTAATTTGCTTACCGACTTTAATGAAATAAAAGGCGGTATCAAACCGGAGCAAATCTATACTAATGAATTTAATCCCAATACAAAGAAATAGTTTGTTTTGAAAAAGTAGAGGAATAAATTTACATAATCAGTTTTGCGGTATAAGCACCTAATGGTCAGCCGTTATACTGAAAGGCTAAGAGTGGATAACACTCTTGGCCCTTTTTTTGGTGCTAATACTTCCTTAAAGTGGAGATGAAATTTATTTAAATGGAGGTAGATCGTGTGAAAGAACTGCTCAAGCTAAGGCCGATGATAATGGCTATTCTGATTGCATTTACTTTAGTGTTTGTAGGAGGTAGCTCTTTTTTTGATAATTAGGTTCTTAAAGTTAAATATAGACAACTACGGAAATTATTGACATGCTACAGTGTTTATATTATATTAGTTGTAATTGTATATGATTTGGCTGATCAGTAGACTGAAGGCTAATGGTATTCCTAAGGGAATTACTATTGGCCTTTTTGTTTTTGTTCTAAATGCGCGTTTGAAAGGTGGTAAGCATTTGAATTATCTTAAATATATTCAGAACAACTTGCCGACTATTTTAGACTACTTTCAGACTCATTGCTCCCTTGTCTTGTGGACGGTTGTGATTTCTTTGTTGCTCTGGATTCCGGTCGGTGTATTGATTACTAGAAATGAGGTATGGGCAAAGCGAGTCCTGGCGATTGCCAATACTATCTTCTGCATTCCCGGTTTGTCTTTATTTGCAATGCTGATAACAATTCCCTTCCTGGGATTGGGCAGGCGCTCAGCCTTGGTTGCTTTGGTGCTATATGCTATGATGCCATTGGTTAGAAACGTCTATCAGGGTGTTAAAAACGTGGATAAAAGTGTCATAGAAGCTGCTCGGGGCATGGGGATGGGCTCTTGGAGGATTCTCTGGGAAATCCAGCTTCCGTTAGCTATGCCCGTTATTTTTGCCGGATTCAGAATAACGGTTGTCATGACTACCGGGACAGCGGCTATCGCAACCTATATTGGCGAAAGAAACCTGGGGCGTTTGATTGCTGAGGGGTTAACCAGGTTTCATGTGGAGATGATCGTTGTCGGTGCTTTATTTGTTGCGGTTATGGCCTTCGTTTTGGACAGTATTCTGGGGTATTTGGAAAAGAGAATGGTGCCCCGGAGTTTTAGAATTCGCAGCTGACGCATGAGCAATCTGTGATAAGGTAGGCACCGATAGGAGGATACAGAATGATTGAATTAATTGAAGTGACAAAACTCTATAAGGGCCAGATGGTACCAGCGGTCGATAACCTTTCTTTAAAAGTGGAAAAGGGCGAAACTTGCGTTTTCGTTGGATCATCAGGGTGTGGTAAAAGTACCACCCTGCGGATGATCAACAGGATGATCGAACCTAGCTCGGGAACAATTCTTATTGATAACAAAGCTGTTAAAGAGAATGATCCCGATAAACTTAGAATGAGCATTGGATATGTTATTCAGCAGATTGGTCTTTTACCGCACCGGACGGTTGCCGAAAATATCTCAATAGTACCGCGGTTGCATGGATGGCCCAAGGAAAAGATCAAACAGAGAGTGGATCAATTACTGAATTTGATTGGATTAGATCCTGAAGTAACTAGAAACAAGTATCCTTCCCAACTAAGCGGCGGACAGATGCAGCGAGTGGGTGTTGCCCGGGCAATGGCTGTTGATCCGCCGATTATGTTGATGGATGAGCCATTTGGTGCCGTCGACCCCATCGCAAGGAATTATCTTCAAGACGAATTTTTGCGGTTGCAGCAAGTAATGAAAAAAACAATTTGCTTTGTGACCCATGACATAAATGAAGCAATCAAAATGGGAGATAAGATCGCTATTTTTGACCAAGGAAAACTAGTTCAATATGGTACCCCACAGGAAATCTTATCGAAACCTGCCAACGACTTTGTCAGCGACTTCATTGGATATGACCGGGTTGTCAAGAAGCTGAGCTTATTTCAGGTAAAAGTGTTGACCCGACGTCAGCGGTGCTTTCTTAGTGAAAGCGAATTGACCAATTTGTGGCAAAAAATCAAAGATGAAGAGGCTGAAGTTTGTTTTTTGGTGGATGCAGACGGTCACTCAACCGGATTTGTCACCAGAGAAGAACTTGCTCGGCAAGTAACAACCTCGGTCGATACCGAATCTTTGGAGAAAATACGGCAGATTGCCTTGTCTAGAAGGGAGGCTTTTGTTCGGGATACAACCCTATTGCGGGATGCTTTGTCTTTAATGCTGGAGCTAGACACAGAGTATCTCGGTGTTTGGGAAAGCGGTAAACTGGCTGGGATGATTACCCTCGGGGATATCAGGAAGCATTCATGCGGAAAAGGAGGCGAATAAATGGATTGGGCTCGGTTTCAAGAGGCTCTTTTTCATCAGGCTCCAGGAGCTTTGGGAACCCATATCTTGATGGTTCTGATCGCGGTAACCGTCGCTATAGTCATATCTGTTCCTATCGGGGTTATTGTCACAAGACCGCAGTATAAAAAGTTCGGGGTAGTGATCTTAAGCATTCTAAACCTGCTGCAAACTATTCCTGGACTGGCCGTGGTAGCATTAGCCATGCCAATTCTGGGGCTGGGTTTGAAACCGGCAATCATTGTATTGATTATTCAAGGACTTTTGCCCATCGCCCGGAACACCATCGCTGGTTTGTCCGGGGTGAGCGTTGATATCAAAGAGGCAGCAGTAGGCATGGGGATGCCAGCAAAGAAAGTGCTGTATGAAGTTGAACTGCCACTGGCTATGCCGGTTATTTTGGCAGGGGTCAGAACATCCACAGTGTATGTAGTTAGTGTTGGTACGCTGGCTGCTTACATTGGCGGCGGTGGCTTAGGTAATATCATATTGGGTGGGCTAAGTTTGCTTTGGCCAGAATATTTGCTGGTGGGTGCTGGCTTGGGAGCAATTCTGGCTATTGTTCTTGACCGATTGCTGGGTTATGTTGAGTACAAGATCACTCCGCCGGGATATGAAGGTTAAGCGGAATATCGATGATTTACCGCCAATATTGGCGGCAGGAAATGTGTATTTTTACTGATGGAGGGGTTGTTTATGAAAAAACCATTAAAGTATATGATTGTGATGGTCATATTACTAATAGTAATTATGGGAACGGCTGGGTGTGGTAGCAGCAAATCCGCTGGGGGCGATAACGCTAGTAAAAATGAAAACAAACCAACAATAGTAATCGGCTCAAAGACTTTCACAGAAGCCCTGTTGCTGGGGACCATGAGTTATCAGTACCTTCAATATCTTGGCTATCCTGTGGAAAATAAGGTTGGGCTTGGTGAATTGGCTGTTATTCGGCCTGCCCTGGAATCAAAACAAATTGGCGCTTATTGGGAATATACAGGAACTGTTTTAATCAATGTGATGAAACATGCTCCGAGTTTTGATGAGAAAGAAAGCTTTAATCTCGTAAAAGAGTGGGATGCAAAAAATAATATTATTTGGCTTGATAATGCGCCGCTTAATGATACATATGCGGTTATGGTGAGGAAAGACATTGCTGATAAATATAGTCTCAGGACTACTTCCGATTTGATTGAGCAGATTAAGAAAGGCGAAAAAATCAGATTCATTACTAGTCAGGAATACCTCGGACGACCTGACGGTTTGACTCACTTTGAAACTGTGTACAATTTTAAGTACCCGCGGGATTTAACTATTTTAGCCGCACTTAACATTGGTTATGAAGCCTTGAAAACAAATCAGGCTGAAATGGCCCTTTCTTACACGACCGACGCTAGGGTTAAAGCATATGGATTAGTGACACTGGAAGACGACAAAAAGGCCTTTGCAGTTTATAGTGCGGCACCACTTTTTAGAAAAGAAATTCTTGACGCGTATCCCCAGATTCCAGAACAGATGAAAAAGCTTAGTAGTTTATTGGATAACAATACCATAATGGACCTGAACAAAGCTGTCGATATTGACAAGAAGAGCGTCGAGGAAGTTGCGAAAGAATTCCTAACCCAAAAAGGCTTGATAAAGTAAACATAGAGGCGGGAGTCTTGACTCTTATTGTAAGATAAAGTAAGACTTAGCTTCAGGTGGGGTTTTAACACCATCTGAAGTTTAGTCGGCCAACTTCCAGGGACCAAGCCGCTCTAAGACTCCCACTTATAGAAGAGGGCGTCTTAGAGCGGCTTGGTCATCGAATAAATTATTGTGGCAGATTAGATTTATAGAACAGAGAAAGCCGTTTTTGTTACAATCAGAGGCCTGAAAGTTCTTTTGGCGTTGGTGGTACCAAAAGAACTCAGGGCCGATGTTTTGAATACGTTTCAGCACCTATATGGAAGGGGATGAATCAATGTCACTCATAGAGGATTTCAGCATTGTTTTTGAGGCTCCTGATTTTATCAAACCTTACCTGCATTTTTTTGCCACCGAAGAGGAAATGCAGCTTGTTGTCATGCTTGGTAAAGAGAGTCTGAGCATTGAAACAATAGCCGCCATGTTGTTAAGAAATGACAAAGAATTGGAAGACTTCTTGGAACAAGCTTATCAGCGATATATTTTAAACAAAGAAATCAAAGAAAGTACCGTTTATTACACTGTCGGCAATTTCTACCACCGTCTGAAAAATTTCTGCTTGTTTGGCAATTACCATATCATTCCCCGAAAAGTCCGCAAAGAATTGGATGCATGGGATTTTGCTGAATACCTAAAGCGAAATGATTATTTTCGAAAAGTCATTGATGCTAGTCCAGAATACGATAACTGCCACAATGAATGGGTACTTCTGTTACAGGAAGTGGAAGATATGATTGACGCCGCATCTGTAATCAGGGTATTGCCCTGTGATTGCAAAATGTTGGCCGATAACTGCGATCATTCCCGGGAAATTTGTTTAGTTCTTGACGAGAACCATATAAGCGACAGGTCAGGTGGCAGGGAGTTGAGCAAAGAAGAAGCAAAACAGCTAGTTCGCAAGCTTGACCGTGAAGGGTTGATGCATACCGGGGGGCCGCCTAATTGGCAAGAAACCGGTCCTAGTGTTGTGTGTAATTGTTGTACTTGTTGCTGTTACCCATTCAGAGCGGCAAAACATCTCGAGACTAAGGGAAAGTGGCCTAAATCGCGCTATATAGCTGTATATAACAAAAGCCAATGCATTCAGTGTGGCTTGTGTGTCAGCCGATGCGGTTTTAGTGCCTTTGATTTTGATGGAACAGACGTAGAAAAGACTGGAAAAGTAAAAAAGAATGTGTTATTTAATCCGGAACTCTGTTGGGGCTGTGGTATCTGTGTGAATGCATGCCCGTCTCAGGCTATACGGTTAATCAGAATTGCCGGTGGAGAAACGCCATAAACAGTTGCTGTTAACGATGTACAAAAGGTTTATACCTTGTGACTAAAAGAATAATTAGCAAAAAAACTTGGACTAGGAACCAAGGTTCGGTATCGCTAATACGCGGGGCTAAAAAATGTTATGTCTATTTTTGGCTTGCGGTGCTACCGAAGCTGCTTTTGCTCGACTTAACTTTGCTACTCAGCAAAGTGTTCTATTGGGGGCTTAAACAGAATAGAAAAGGTGCTACATTACGTTGGTAATGCTTTACAATGCAGGATATATACTTTATAATACTATCATAGCGTAATCATAGAATTGTATATTAGTTATTCCTGTGCGTAATATCGTACCGGAGGCTGACTAGTTATTACACTAGAGGCCGAGGAACTGTTTTTTTGAGAAAAAACAGCCTCGGTCTTTTTGTTTTTTAAAGGAAGTGATAAGTATCTAAATAGTAAAAAACGTTAACTGCATTGTTAGGTAGGCACGCTCATCACTTGGCGTGAACAACGAACTATTAGACTTTGTATTACGAAAGAAAATATTAGATCGACAGAAAGCAACAATGAACAAGTGAATTAGAATCTTGAAAGATCTGCTCTTATTTATCAGGAAAGAAGGTTAATCGTAATGAAGAAACTAGTAATATGGCTATCTGTATTATCGATAGTCCTGTCAATTGTTGTAGATATTTTTGTTGAAAACGCGGGCAAACATACACCTGTAAAACATCCCTATTTTATCTATTTGTTGGCGTGTTTTCTTATCATTCTTACAACCATTACGATAACATCCTATTTTAACTCTAAGGCCAAAGCATGGATTGAAGAAAAGAATTTGTTTGTTGCCGTAACGTTTTTATTCTTAAATGTACTGAACATAATAACAAAAAAGCTCGGATTATTGCCAGTTATATATTTTCCATCACTTGATAAGATACTAGGTGTTATTGTGGAAGACAGGGAGTTTCTTGCTCTTTGTCTTGCCTCTTCCGGGAAGCTTCTTTTTACGGGATATGTCTTTGGTGCAATTGCCGGGTTTGCCACAGGCATTGCTGTGGGATTCAACAAATCGGCAGGCTATTGGATAAACCCGTTAATTCGCGTCTTGGGCCCTATTCCTCCTACCGCGTGGATTCCCCTGGTGCTTATAAGTTTTCCAACTACATTTTCAGCCAGTGCTTTTTTAATTGCTCTTGCTGTTTGGTTTCCCACGACAGTTATGACAAGCAGCGGTATTTTGAATGTGCAGAATGCGTATTTTGAAGTATCCAGTACATTGGGAGCAGGAAAGTACTATCAAATATTTAAAGTAGGTGTGCCTGCTTCCATGCCGCATATGTTTATTGGCCTTTTTAATGGAACATGTGCCTCATTTATCACCTTGATGACAGCAGAAATGCTGGGGGTCAAGAATGGTATCGGCTGGTACATTAACTGGCAGAAAGAGATGATGGCCTATGCAAATGTGTATGCGGGACTTATCATTATCGCAGTTACCTTTTCAATTCTCATTACGCTGCTGTTTAAGGTGCGTGATCATGTACTTGTATGGCAGAAGGGAGTCATAAAATGGTAGGGGAAATAAAGATCGAAGGGGTCGTAAAGCGTTTTTCCCAGCAAGATGCGGAGGATGTTATTGCTCTTAGTGGTATTGATCTTATAATTGAGGCCGGTGAATTTGTTTCGCTCATTGGTCCTTCCGGTTGCGGCAAATCTACACTGCTCCGGCTGATTGCCGGGTTAAACGGCGCCGATGCCGGTAAGCTGTATATTGATGATGAAGAAATTCGCGAGCCAACCTATGAACGCGGTTTGGTGTTTCAAAATCCCATGCTTTTTCCCTGGCTAAATGTCCACGATAATGTCGCCTTTGGGCTCAGGGCGCGCAGTGTATATAAGCAAAACAAGGCAGAGGTGGATAAGTTTGTTGACTTGGTAGGCTTAGCTACTTTCCATAAGTCGTACCCTCATCAACTTTCCGGCGGGATGGCACAACGGGCATCCCTGGCCCGGGCCTTGGTCAATCACCCCAAGGTACTGCTGCTGGATGAGCCGCTTGGGGCGCTTGATGCTTTTACCCGCATGAACATGCAGGACGAATTGATTCGTATTTGGCAGGAACGGAAAACTACCATGATCATGGTGACCCATGATGTTGATGAAGCCATTTACTTGTCAGATCGTATTATTGTTATGACGCCACGACCAGGCAAGATTGAAAGTTGCATTGAAGTAAAGCTTTCAAGACCAAGAGCGCGTAGTAATCCCGAATTCCTTAATCTGAGGTCAAGAATTTTGGGGATATTGAATTTTGCGGGCAATGTAAAAGAACCAAATTATTATTTATAAGAGCATTCCTGTAATCGCTAAAAATGACCTTTGAAAAAAGAGACGCCAAGCAATAAAATGGCAATGTGCTGATCCGACCAAAGAAAGCACAAAACCAAAAATATTGAGGAGGCGTCTCACTATGAAGCGTACACAAAACGAGAAGATTTTGCAAATCAAAAATGAAACTTTAGTTGTCGGCATCGACATC
>NZ_DATMYD010000134.1:0-15273 GCF_035561155.1 Sporomusa sp.
GATAAAGTAGACTTAGCTTCAGGTGGGGTTTTAACCCCATCTGAAGGTTAGTCGCCCTTATCCAGGGACTTAGCCGCTCGCCTGTGCCCTTTGGGTATAACTCCCACTTGTAGAAGATGGGAGTCTTAGAGCGGGTTGTCATCGGATAAACAGCACTATGAGCCCGCCTGCGGCTGCCAGGAATTTAACCCCGTCAGCCCCCTTGCCGGCGTATGCAACATGAAGAAAGAAATGGCTAAATTCTTAACCACACTTCCCTGATTTTTCCCAATGTCAGTTTTATAACAATATTCCTTGCTACATGCAGGCCATAAGGAGCCATGAGCCTGTCACAGACTCATGGCTCACCTTCAGCCATAGCGTCAAATTGTTTTATGCACCTTGCACCCGTCGGCAGCAATAGGGGAATAATGGACTTTTTTCCCTTCTATGACTTCCCCGAAAAAGGCAATCCAATAAGGCCTAAATACACTCTCGACCGTGACCTTCTCAATCTCCGGGATCCCGCCGACATGACGGTGCACAACCTTCAAGGCCACCGAGCGGCCCTTTTTAATCAGATACTCTTCATCCTTACCAGTATATTGAACCTGATCCTCACTCACATTCGTCAGGGATACAACACCAGGCATAGTATCAACCCAGGCCACAGAACTATTGCTGCTATCTGCCAGCATAGTAATCATCTGCTTTTTGGCGCCTGGTTTCCGGGCGAATAATTTGTCCAGAATATTAGGCTTATGGGTAACTTCATAAGTAATTAACTTGCATTCTATAAAATGCAGTCTAATTTCGGACAGAGATTTGCCCCGACAGAAGATTCTCCTCAGCAAATTACCTTGTGACTCGGCCATCCGGCCTGCTTCCTCTTTTTCAATACGAATGGGAAATGCTCTAATGTCCATATACTGCCTCTCCAGCCTTAAACCGATTTTTGATCGCTGTTATCATTCTTGCCGTTGCTTTTGCTAAACTTGAACACAATCGACAAATAGTTTAGAAAGATAAGGGTTACGGTAATCATGAGGGCATATGGTATGACTTTACCAACAATAAAATCGTTTTGCGAAGTGATGGCATAAAAGATTATGGCAACCATAACAAAATATAAAGCAACCAGAAACCCGTCAATACCAAACCAGCTTATTTCCAAATCCTTTTTAGACATTATGCCGCCTCCTTCTCTACAACTGTTGTACCGACCTTGTTGCCAATAATCCAGGCGAGCAGCGATAAGGGCAACGCGGCAACAAGCGGTTCCAGTTCAAACGCTTCCAATGGGACTGCTTTAAAATATGAAAACACGATAACGCCGGTTAAGAGTCCCATATAGCCACCCAATACCGTCTTTCTTCCCGGCCAGACCAAAGCACCGACAATCGGCACGAAACCGGCCGCCATCCACAGACTGGCAACGAAAATAAAGGCGTCCTGAGCAGTGGTAAACTGGAAAGCAACTAACAGCGACAATGCAGCAATACAAACAATACCGACCCTCGTTGCGGTAACCAATTGCTTCTGTGTAAGGTCACCTTTGAATCTGGCATAAATGTCGTTAGCCAAAGTAGCGCCACCGGACAGATAGTAGCCATCCAACGCGGATACAATCCCGCCGACCAAGCCAATGATAAATAACGCGCGTACCCCTTCAGGCAGGCTTTCTAAAACCAGCTTGATATAACCTTCGCCTGGCAGCAAGTCAGGGTATTTGGCTTTTACGACCAAACCAGCCAGGGTTAATACGATATCAAAGCAAATCCAGATGACAAAGCAGGATAATAAGGCCCGTCTGCCTGCTTTCGGGGAATCAGCGGCAGAAAACCGCTGGTAGAAAGTCGGGTCAGCATAAACCCCAAAAGCCAGCACACACAGCATAACAGCTTTCATCGGCGTAAGTCCACCCACAGGGTCCAACAATTCTGGTGTACTTGCCAAAGCCTGCTGCAAACCGGCCCAGCCGCCAATATCGGTCCACTGACCTGGCATGACCATTGTCAGGCCAAAGCACATGCACCAAAATAACACCATGTCGGTTACAGCAACACCCATTAAACCACCCAATACCGCCAGCACCACCACGATGCCGACACAGATGACACCGGCGGCCACATTGCTGATGCCCCAAGCCGCCTTACCGATAAAGCCCATAGCTGTTACATTACCCAGCTGGGTGCAATAGATAAACATGAGAATGGCTCCCAGTATGGCCACACCTTTACCATAGGTACTTTCCAGCAAATCGGGTACGGTAATATCGGTCCTGACATGAATCTTAGGGCCAACCCATAAGGCCAGAGGTATCCGGCCGGCATGGGCGGTAACGCACCAAATGAGCCAGATGGAAAGACCATACATAGCGGCATATTCCACAGTTCCCACCGTACCTACCCCGCCATACCAGGTAGCTACCAAAGCGCCCACAATTAAAGACCAGGGCAGACTGCGGTTGCCCAGATAAAAGCTCTCCATATCTTTTACGGCTTTGGAGAAATGATAGCCGACAAGTACAATGAACAGGGTAAATAAAATAATAACCACATTATCAAAGGTTGATAATAACATCAATAAACACCTGCCTTTTAAAAAGTCGTCATAATTAGAGAGCAAACTAGCCTTACACTTTGTATAAAGAAAACACGGCTTGCGCCGAGCCTTCGCGAAAGCGGAAGCCGATGTTGCCCTTATCCAGACGGAAAGTTATACTTTCCTACAGGACAAAATTCACCCTTCGGAGCTTATGTACTAATAAGCCAGCGCACCTGTTTTAGTTTCGACGCGCTTGACCAATTCCCCCGACAATATCAGTTGGCTGATGACTTCAATATCTTCACAAATGACCCGGTCTTCTTCCATAAACGGTACGGCTTCCCTTACGGCCAAATAGGTTTCCTTAGTTCCTGCGCCAAAATTGGCCGGCGGCGACAGATCAAGGGCCTGACTTGCAGCCAATAATTCGATAGCTACGACATTTCGTAAATTTTCAACCATAGTCCGGACCTTTTTGGCGGCAATACAGCCAAAACTCACATAATCTTCCTGCCCGCCCGCAGTAGGGATGGAGTCAACCGATACGGGCTGAGCCAGCAGTTTATTTTCAGCCACCAGTGCGGCCGCGGTATATTGCGTGATCATAAACCCGCTGTTAAGTCCGCCGTTGTTAATAAGAAATGGCGGCAGCCCGCTCAGACTGGGATCCAATAACCGGTACAGTCGCCGATCCGAAATATTAGCCATTTCCCCTACCGGGATGGCCAGCACGTCCAGCACTAATCCGACTGGCGCGCCGTCGCAGTTACCGCCATGAACAACAACAGCCTGGTCCGCCTCTTCAAAGACCAGCGGATTATCACTGATTGACGCCAGCTCGGTGTGAAGGTTTTGCTCAACATACCTGATGGCATCCTTGCAGGCGCCGTGAACCTGCGGTATCATCCTGATACTTAATGCATCCTGCAGTCGCCGGGTACTGACTCCGTCGCGCGTGCTGCCGGCAAGCAAGCAATTGAGATTATCGACAGTTTTGCGCATGCCGGGATAGGGCCGCACTGTACACAGTCTGCTGTCAAAATGGCTGATATTGCCTTGCAGCGCTTCAAAACTTAAAGCCCCTGCAATATCACAAAGCTTGGCCAGGTTGATGGCGTCATGCAGCGCCAAGCTCCCCACCGCAGTCATAAATGATGAGTTATTCATCAGGGAAAGGCCTTCTTTGGCCTCCAGCCGGATCAGTGCAAGCCCGGCCCGGTTCATAGCCTCGGCCCCGGTCATTAGCTGTCCCTGAAAATAAGCCTTGCCCCTGCCGTATAATACCAGCGCCATATGTGCGCCCGGCTGGAGATAGCCCACAGAACCCTTTTGCGGTATGTAAGGAGTAACCCCTTTATTCAGCATGGCCAGCAGTGTTTCCACAGTATCCAGCCTAATACAGGTATGGCCCTGCGTAAGATTGTTGACCAAAACCAGTAAAAAAGCCCGAACGACTTCTTCTGGAAATGGATCGCCCACATTGCAGGAATGGCTCATAATGAATTTTTCCTGCATAAGCATGGAATCTTCCGGAAAAATTCTTTTTTGCCAGAAAGGTCCCACACCGGTAGTAATACCGTAGACAACCCGGTCTTCTCGCAAAAAAGCCTCCACTTTTTCCCTGAACCGGGATATGATTTTTTTCCTTTCCGCCGATAGGGCAACCGGGGCTTGCTTCCGGGCTACCCTAACAATATCCTCGATGGTAAGGCGACCGCCAATGATTACCGTTTCTTGATATTCCCGCATAATGCCTCCTCTGGTACCAGCCTATACACCGCCGGTAACTAATTGCCCAGTTCAACGTCCACCTCCACTTAATTTTTCTGAGAAATAATTATTTCAAAGATTACTATTGCAAAACTTATGCCAACTCTAATCAACGTCTCTTATTGAATAGACAAATAGATAAAATATACAGAATCTAAATACTTTTATTGCTATTCATACAATCTAATTGAGAATCGATTGTAAATTCATTGAGAATAACACGTGTCATTTTGCAGCCAGTGACGAATTTTTGATTAATAAATCCAATAATATGCCAATTTTTCGATTATTGCATTTATACTATGCCAAATTTTTCTGCACCCCTTAGCGAAATTTCAGAAAAACTCCTTACCAATCCAAACAAAAATGACGCCAAATAATTTGGCGTCATGCCCAGAAAATTTTTGCACTACTATTCACACATGCTAAATTTCTTCATTCGATACTGCAGACTTTGCCTGCTCATCCCCAACACCTTGGCAGTCTGGGTAATATTCCCCGAATTCTCATCCAATGTCTGGCGAATTAATTCGTATTCAAAGCGTTCTACACGTTCATCAAATGACCCTGGCTCTCCTGATAACACTATTTTTGTGCTACTGTCTCGATGAGTACTGCTAGTTGCCCGTTCTAACGGTCTTAAATAATCCGGCAGGCACTCAAGCGTTATCATACTTACGTCATCTGCAGCACGGTTAAAGGCATATTCAATTACATGATGAAGTTCTCTTACGTTGCCCGGCCAATCATATTGTTGGAAGGCATTAAGTACCCCTTCCTCCATAGTAAGCTGCTCCCGATTATACTGCGCACACAATTCCTGCAGGAAATTTCGTGCCAGGAGAATTATATCCTGATTGCGGTCTTTTAAAGCAGGAAGATCAATCTTGATGGTAGAGATCCGGTAATAAAAATCCATACGGATTTTTTGCTGCTGCATAAGAGCGGCAAGGTTCTCATTCGCTGCGGAGATGATCCGCACATCACATTGTATATATTTGTTGCCGCCTATACGTTGAAAACGCTTTTCCTGCAAAACCCTTAAAAGCTTAGCCTGTATCTCCGGACTAATGGAATTGACTTCGTCAAGAAAAATTGTTCCGCCATTCGCCATTTCAAAAAGCCCAGCCTTACTGACGCTGCCTGTAAAAGCGCCCTTTTCAGTACCGAAAAACATGCTCTCAAACAGATTGCCAGGCACAGCGCTGCAATTAACATCGATAAATGGCTTATATCTTCTGGCGCTAAACGAGTGTATACTCTGCGCCACAAGCTCTTTTCCTGTTCCGGTAGCTCCCACAATCAGGATCGACGAATCAGTAAGAGACACTTTTTTGGCAAAATGAATAATATCTTTCATGCTCTCGTCTTCATGTACGATATTATCAAAGGTGTACATGGCCGCTTGGCCCACAGGCTCCGTACTGCCAATATACGCTTCCAGGTTAAAAGTACGATTTTTAAGCCGTTTTAATACAGATAAATCGCTTTCGAAAACAACAGCGCCATACAGATTGTTATCAATTATCAGAGGATATCCGGAGTTTATTGTAGTTAAAGTCATGCCATTTTTCATCTTGAAGCGGTCACACCGGTTTGCAACCGGCTTTTTTGTTCTTAAAATCGTCAGAACCGTACTGTATTCCTCGTTTACATCATAAATGTCGAGCAGATGCTTTCCCAGGTAATCAAGGCTCCTATACCCCTCCAGGGACTCACTTGCGGGATTGCCAAACAAAAAGTTCCCGTTGCGGTCATATATTTGAACGCCTTCTGCCATATGTCCAAAAATCTGTTTGTAAAAATCAAGCAGTACTCCGTTACTGCTTAAATATAATACTCTTCCATCCGGTTCAGTTACACACTGATATCGAAAGAACTTATTGCTAAGCTCCACAATGCCATAATCTTTAAGAGAAGCCCCCAATACATGGTCGATTTGCTGATTTATTAAGCTGGTACAGATATTATCTGCAAACGCATGATTTTCCCCAACCCGCTGCACTGCCTTTATGCGAAGTGCAGCGTCAAGTTTAATGATCAAATCAAGCACAGCCATTAAACCTCCATTTTCTTCTGCTTTAATACTGGAAAGTAGCCTGTAGAGTTTACTATGTGTTCTTCTCAACAAACTCACCATAATCCTGCATACTGTATATCAGATAAGCTAAATTGCTACAACACTCCAAACGAAACTCTTCGCCTAAAAATGTCCTGAACCCTTACAGATTGATGGGTTTAGGACATTTCAACGGTTCCACCGTTACTGCATTCTTGTAAAGAAAATATCTCATTGGCGTCAGTTCAGTTATCTGTTAAACCTTAAATCGCCTAACCATCGAATCTAGATTAGCTGCCAAACTGGACAACTGTTGAGCCGTAGCGGAAAACTCCTGCACTGAGGCAGTCTGTTCTTCAACAGCAGCTGCCGAATCCTCAGACAAAGCGGCAATCTGTTTTGCTACACTAGCAACCGTCTGCGAGGCTTGTGCAATGCCGGAGAGTTGATCTGACGTCTGGTTATTTAGTTCGGCAATTCCCTCAACCGCCTGACGACTTTGCTTTGATTTATCCACTATAATGGTTAGAGATTGAGACAGCTTTGTCACAGCCGAGACAATATTCCCTAATTCTTGGCCCAGAAGCACATTAATTGCTTGAGTATCATCTACCGGCCTCTGAATAGCCTTTATCTTTTCAGTTACCTTATCGGCCGCATGATTGCTCTGCTCAGCAAGCTTTCGAACTTCATCCGCCACTACAGCAAAACCTCGGCCAGCTTCGCCAGCCCTGGCCGCTTCAATGGCTGCGTTCAAAGCAAGAAGGTTTGTCTGGCCTGCTATCTGCTTAATCAAATCGATAATCTGACTAATATCTTTTGAATGAGCAGTTAATGTGGTGACACTATCCGAAATTTTATCAACCGTTTGTTTAAGGTCTTCTGTGCGCTCGACCAGAACATCCGCATTTTCGGCTCCGCTGTGAGCCTGACGCTCAGACTCGCCAGAAAGGCTGGCCGCCTGATGGGCATTTATCGCAACTTGCTTCATACCAGTTGAAATATTATCAAGTCTATGCGCTAAATCACGGACACTGGCGTTTTGCTCACTAGCCCCGCCTGCGACATCTTGCATGCTGACAGCCACCTGCTCTACAGCGTTGCCACTTTCTAAACTCGCCTGCGATAGGGCATTGGCCAGGCGGGATACTTCTGCAGCAGTCTTGCGGCTGCTTTTAATTATTTCATGCACACTGGCGATAAACATATCAAAATATTGACTAATCTGCCCAATCTCATCTCTACGCTCCAAATTTAATCTATGCGTCAAATCACCCTGACCTGTGGCGACATTGGCAAAAGAGACTGATAACTGGGTCAAAGGGCGAATTACCTGCACGATAACAACATAAAAGGCAATAATAACAACGAATATTGATAAGGTAAAAATAGCAACCTGAACCTGTTTGGACGTAGTAACTTTATTTTGTGAATAGGTGTCAAGTATATTAACTAGCTTATTTACCTCATCTACATATCCGGCAACGTAAGCATTAACCCTACCCACTCCGCCTGCTGCCATTTCTTGATTTTCAGCAGCAATGACCTGCTGGATGAAAGATTTGTACTCAGCCCACATCGGCTTAACCTTATTGATCTGTTGACGGGCACCATCAGAACCAACAGCTGTCAATTTTAATGTAGCATCGCCTTGCTCTAGACCATTGAGAATCTTGTCATACATAGCTATTTCCTGGCCAATTTCATCTTGCAGAACAGGCTTCTCTTCTTTGGGTACAGCGGCAAGTCTGTTCGTAAGTAGTGCTAATTTATATGCGCGAAAGCGTAAATTACCGGATAAATTAATGGTAGACCCATCGCCTTTTAGTTCTTCGAAGGTATAAAGGTTAACAGCCAATAGTCCGCCTACAAATAAGAACAGCATTGCCAAAATCATAATTAGTTTTTTCTTTACTGTCATAATACCCTCCGTGAATTAACTTATTTTTATCCTTAGGCCCGAAAGAAACCCCTCTGTGCGGGTACAGGTTCCTTCTTGCATCTATCTATTTGTTATATTCTAGGATAAAAACAAATAATAATCGATGACATAGATCACGTTCAGGAATAATTTACTAAATAAATCAATAATGCAATCTGCATCCTGATAAACATTCAAATTAGACCACTTATTTGCGCTGAAGATAATCGTCACTAATCCATTACACCCTAACAATTTTACAGTGAATAATAAATAACCATACTTAATCGCGTCAGTCCAATACCAGGGTTATGATATGTATGGCGCTTGTCTGCCCGGAACATTATAGAGTCACCTTTATTTACCGTATACTCTTTTTCGTTCGTTATCATAGTCAATTCACCGTCAACAACGGTAATGAATTCCTGTGTTTTCTCTCCATGAGTATCTGTACACAGATGTCCGCCCGGCTCTATCTCAACTATGTACATTTCAAAACGACGACCATCTTCATAAGGGAAGACTGGGTAAACTCTATATTTGCCGTTATCCTCAATGAGCGGTTCAACATCAGACTTATGCACAATCATTGCGTCGTCTTGAGGGGCATTAATCAGGGATGTAAAAGAGACTTTTAACCCAATGGCAATTTTCCAGATGGTGTTGATTGTTGGACTGGATTCACCTCGCTCAATCTGCCCAAGCATGGATTTACTAACACCTGTAATATCGGCAACTTTTTCAAGGCTTAATTTCTTCTCCTCGCGAATCCGTTTCAAATTACTGGCGATTATCAAATTTAAATCTCTCAAAAAATTACCCCCTCTACTTGTAATCTATAATGTGTGTGTTATATAATAACCAAAAGACGTTATAACATTCATTTCGTGCGTTATGAAACACGAGCGTTATAGTGCACTTATTGGCTATTATATCATACCAAAGAAAACTTTTACTATTTTGGGTGCTGGAGGGGTTAAATAATGCAAGAATCCCATAGTTTTAAAGAGGGATTTGTCGCAGGAATACCTATTGTTATTGGTTATTTCCCGGTAGCCATGGCCTTTGGCCTGCTTGCGAAGACAGTCAATATTTCACTATTAGACAGTTGTTTGTTTTCCTTGATTGTCTTTGCAGGGGCAAGTCAGTTTATGGCTTTAGACCTTATTAAAGCCGGAATCGCCACAGGGGATATAGTGCTTGCGACATTTCTGCTCAATTTACGGCATCTAATGATGAGTGCTTCTTTGGCTGTGCGCCTTAAAGAGGTAAAAAAAGGTTGGCTGCCGTTTATTGCTTTTGGTATTACTGATGAAAGTTTTTCTGTCGCCTCATTAAAAAAAGGCAAACTTAGTGTACCCTTTTTGCTTGCATTGCAAGGCATTGCTTATGGTTCATGGGTAAGCGGCACTTTCGCAGGCTATCTTCTAGGTACGGCGTTACCTGTAACGGTTCAGAGCAGCCTGGGAATAGGTCTTTACGCCATGTTTACTGCGATACTGGTGCCTGAGATAAGGAAGTCTGCTAACGTTCTGTGCTTAGCGGTTATTTCGGGAATTATCTATGTATTCAACGACTACTTTACTGTTCTTCCGTCTGGCTGGAGCCTTATTGCATCGATTATATTGGCCTCATTGATTGGCCTCTTCGTGTTAAAGGACGAAACCAAGGAGTGTCAACTATGACAAATTATTTACCATTAATCATTGCCATGATGATTGTTACCTATTTGCCAAGGCTACTACCTTGGGTTGTGTTATCAGAACGTCCGCTACATCCGTTATTACGGCGGTTTCTCCTTTATATACCCTACACTGCTCTTGGCGCATTAATTGTCCGGGGAGCAATGGAAGCACCATCAGAGATGGCTATAGCAACACTTGCCGGCATACTAGTATCGGCAACTTGTTCATGGTTTAAAGGAGGATTGGTGTCGTCCGTCTCAGCCTCCATCCTTGCTGTCTTCTTGATTCTGTCTTACCATTAGGAAACAGCCTAATTACTATGCACGGTTGTTCTTTCTTAACCTGGGTTCAGTCTAAAATTGGAATGCGCATTACATTATGATCTCTTCTTGGTTCCCCTGGTTAGAGGACCATCTTTAATCGGTTTAGCCTCTGTGGATAGAGTTGGAATTAAGCTCACCCTCGACAGTAAATACCACAATTGGTAATATAAACAATTGTGGAACATATACTGGATATCATAAGTTCAGCGGAGGTACATCTATATGAATAAAGTCTTACTTCATAGAGAAGCGGCCGTAATACGTCCTGATATTAGCGATGAACTTGAAGTTTTCTTATATACCAACCTTAGTGCCATAGTTTCTCCTAATCCTGAGGTGTTATTAACCCCTAGTTTCCAAGCTGCATTGAATTCAGCTTTAAATAGTGTAGGCAGCCGCCATAATATTGCTTTACCGAGCGATCTAAAAGATATACTTGACGTGTTTATCATATCTAATGCAGGCAAAATTGCTGAATAATTATGTTATTTGGGTTCTTCCCAGATTTTGATGATGAAGATGAATTTTAGTCCGAATTAATTAGTAATGAGGCATCGCTTATTTAGCGATGCCTCATATGGTTGTGTTAAATCAAATGCCCTAGCCCCGTGTTTATTGGCTGAATTGGCAGATCCGGGTATAGATCATCATTATTTATTCCTAATAAGTTGTCATTATGCCTGAATCCGAGCCCATAATTCCTCAGAGAAGAACCCTTTGCCGACCTGGTTGACAGAACCTGTCATAAAAACATGTCCGTCTTTCTGGATATCTACTTTAATAATACCGCCTGGCATATGGACATTAATCTCATTGTCAACCATTCCGAGTCGATAGGCTGCACTAGCAGCCGCACAGCTACTGCTGCCAGAAGCAAGTGTATATCCCGCCCCACGTTCCCAGATTTCAATCTGAATATTATTTCGGTCTAACACCTTTAAGAACTGAACATTAATGCGGTTAGGAAAACGGCTATGGTTTTCAATTGCGGGTCCCAGATCTAGCGCTGTTTCACGAGAGGGCTCATCATACAGCACTACACAATGGGGGTTGCCAATTGACACGCAGGTTGTGGATAAGCATTGACCTTGAACTACCAGTTCTTCGTTCAGCACTTCCCTGTCTGGTCCGGTCACAGGAATGTTCGTACTCTGGAACGTTACTGTTCCCATATCTATCCGGATCTGGCTGCCTTTGTCATCAAGCAGCTCTATATAAACTTCACCGCCAACAGTCCCCAAACTAAACTCTTTTTTTGTGACATAGCCTTCGTCTACAAGATACCGGGAAAATATTCTAACCCCATTGCCGCTTTTCTCGGCCTCGCTTCCATCGGGATTAAGTATCCTCAAGTTAATGGATTTTCCCTGAAACAAAGGGCCCAAAAGGATACCATCTGAGCCAATACCAAAATTCCGGTGGCAAATCAATCGTATGTTGTCCTCAGATAAGTCAACGCCTGCCTTATTGGGATCAATAACAATATAATCGTTTCCTAACGCATGATACTTATAAAAATGAAAATTCATTAGAGCGCCTCCCATGTATCTAGTTGATCTGTCCTTATCCATAAATCGGGTAGCCTTCTGTGCAAGGTTTTCCCGCTATAACGATGACCGCAATATACTATTAAACAAAATGGCAATGACCTATACTAGTAGGTTATTGCCATTTTCTCCGTAATGTATAAGGTACCCTGCTAAAAATTCATTACAGTTTTATTACATTATTGAAACTGTTCTATTTGCCGGGTGACTCTTTTTCGTTAGCTTGTTTAATTCGCATGCCAACCCAAAGCTAGTTAGCATCTTTTATTCTTTGGTACATTAAACCTGTGCCCTTGTACCTCGACGCCTTTACCCAGCATTTTTTCGAACTAAATGATATACATTTACTCCGACAACAAACAGGTTAACTAAGACTACTGGCAATGCTTGAATCGCAACTCCGTAAATGACAAATAAAATAGCACCTACCACATTGATAAAACGCAATTTATTGATAGATTTCATCAAAAAAGAAATCGCTACCAAACCCGAAGCCAAATATCCCAGCCATTCTACTAAATTAATGGTTCCCATCGATTATCATATCCGATCTTAACCTATTATTTGACAAAAGGACTCGGGGCAGGTTCTCACCAGTCATTGCTTCTCACAACAATAACATAGCTGAACAAGACCTGTTTCAAAATAAAGTGTACTTTTCAATCTTAGTTTTTGCTCAGGGCGTCCGTCTTGAAAAAGTCTAATTCCATTGCCTAAAACAGTTGGGATTATTGATATGATCAGTTCGTCGATCATTTTACTCTTAAATAACTCATTTACAATCTCTGCTCCACCGTCAACAAAAATATTTTTCCCTTCCTTTTTCTTTAAGCCTGTTATTAACGCTTCAAGATCATCAGAATAATACTCTATATTCTGATCAACTCCGGTTCTTGTTTTTGAAATCACATAACATTTTCTCCCGTTATGTGGAAAATCGATATTAAATGAAAGTACCTTATCATAAGTTTTTCTTCCCATTATTACGGTATCAACGGTTTCAATAAACTTGGCATACCCATAGTCTTCCGGTGGTTTATCTACAATTGATAGCCAATCAATATCCCCATTTAACCTTGCAATGTAACCATCTACACTCATTGCTATATATAAAATCACTTTTCTTTCCATGGATATCAAAGCCTCCATTAATATAAATATCAACGATATAGCCATCAACGGAAAGATCATTACTCTAAAACAACGTCGGGATTTCTCTCAAGTAACGCCCCCTCAATTTGATTCTATCATATCCCACGTCTCGCCTGCCTTGACAAACCCTACCACTATAAAGCATGTACCTTTTGATAGCTGAGACTAACTAATGACATCGTGATTATGCTATAATAATATGTAATTTTTTGAAACTGAAGGAGGGTCTTATCTTGAAATATCAGATAGAAATGCTATGGGCTGCATTAATTTTGGTGGCCGTACTTGTCATATTTACACTGGGTAAAAGCCCGATATTTCGAGTAGACCGTGCAGGTGCAGCTATTATTGGGGCGGTAGCCACAGTAGGTACAGGGGTATTGTCCTTCCAGGAAGCAACCTCAGCTGTTGATTATAGAACGATCATTATCTTATTCTCAATGATGATTGTGGTCGCTAACTTGAAATTGGCGGGATTCTTCGAACTGATGGGAAATGCGGTCTGCCAACGAGTCAACAGCAAAAAGCAGTTACTTTTCGCTATTGTCATGGTCAGCGGTATTATGTCGGCATTGGCAATAAACGACATCATCTGCCTGCTCTTTACTCCAGTAGTGCTATTTATATGTAGAAAAGCCCAATGCAATCCTCTGCCGCATCTATTAGGCGTGGCGATGGCATCCAATATCGGCAGTGCCGCAACGCTACTAGGTAATCCGCAAAATATTTTAGTAGGAAGTTTATCCAACATTTCGTTTATATCCTACTTTTTAACGGCAAGTCCGGTGGCGCTAATCGGCTTGATTTCTACATACGCCGTTATAACTTATTATTACCGGGAGGAGCTCAAAGGCCGTTATTTCGCATCCCCTATCAATAATACCAATGTACACATATATCTGATAATTAAAACCTTTCTTGTATTAATTTTTGTGTTAATCGCTTATATGAGTGGATATGATTTGGCTCTATCTGCTAGCCTAGGAGGAGCATTATTACTCATCACCAGACGCGTTAAACCAAACAAAGTATATACCAGCGTTGACTTTAATCTCTTAATTATTTTCATTGGTCTCTTTATCATTGTGGCCGGTGTCGAACATAGCGGGTTAATGAACCTGCTTCTTGAACATTTGTTTTTTTCGGAAATTAACAGTATCGGTTTATTTGCGGTGTTGACTCTTATCGTTTCAAACATAGTTAGTAATGTACCTGCCGTTTTATTACTAAAATTCCTTATACCAGCAACAAATGCAGAATATTGGTGGAAAGCGTTAGCTTTGTTCTCTACGTTGGCCGGAAATCTTACGATAACTGGATCTATCGCCAATTTGATTGTGGTAGAGATTGCTAAAGGTGAGCATGTCCATATAACTGCCAGGGATTATTTCAAGGTTGGCTTTCCACTTACCTTACTAACAACAGCCATTGGCGTACTATTGTTATAGGTAGCTCGCTTTAACTATTTCACCACTACATCGCGTGATATCCCGGTTGACCGCTCAATTTTCCAGATTGAAAACTATCCATTTTTAAGGGACAGTGTGGGTTACTATATTAGAGTAGAACCAGACGTAAAAATTTATGTAGAAGATGTTAACCCTGAGGGCGAAAAGACAATCTGTTTTCTTTTTTTGTCAGAGTAAATGACCTATAAGATTTCCGTATAAATTTCTAAAACTTCCTTTTAAGCAGCATCTGATATTCACTGTTAGAATTCGATGGATTCCGCTCAATCTCAATCCACCTGTCCTTATCCTCATCAAGTTCAACATGAACTACCCCGCTTTTCACCTGCACCCCGGGCATAATTTCAATACCTTTTTTCTCTTCTCGCTTTATGGAAACTGTGTGATCAGCCAAATTAACAGGCTTGTCATCTGTAGTTACTTTTTTACCAGGTGGCATATGTTGTGAACCTATTGCCCCTTCTTCAGAGACGCGCGACTTAGAATCAGGTGTAGCCGGCTTACCTTCCTGCACACTAGGTGTCTCATTGGCAGGAGGCGGAAGGATTGTTACCGGCTCCGGAGTAGTCGATTCTACCGGTGGAGTTGCGCGGAAATGATAATAATTGACCGCCCAGCCAAGCGCAAGCAGTATACTCAAAATAATAACGAAAATAATAACTTTTTGCTTCAAATTCAAGCCTCCCTTAATAATCAAAAACTTTTCTTCGTTTTTCTCGTGTATTCACAGTATTTCACATTGATAATATAGAGCCTACTCCCCCGGATAGACTGGCTAAGCTGGTCGCTATGTGGTTTTTGGGTACGGCAAACAAACCGCG
>NZ_DATMYD010000135.1:0-7910 GCF_035561155.1 Sporomusa sp.
CAAGAACTGCATGATTATATTGATTACTATAACAACCGTCGTATTAAGATGAAATTAAAAGGAATGAGCCCTGTAAATTACAGAACTCATTCCCTAAAATCTGCTTAATTCAATTTTGTCTAACTTTTTGGGTTCAATTCACTTCACTGGGCGCGGCTTTACTCATATAATCGTTAGGCTATTTTCTTTTGGAATTTCATAATACTGATAGATAGTGCCGCCACGATATAGACGATTAAGGCGAACACCTGCGACCACAAAAAATTAATACCGATTCCTTTAAGAACAATCCCCCGCAGAATCTCCAGGTAAAAAGTCAACGGCAGTAAATGGCCTAATTGGTAAAAGAGCTGCGGCATAGCCTCCCTGGGAAACATGAAACCAGATAATAGCACGCTGGGCAGAAATACAAAGAAAGACATCTGCATGGCCTGCATTTGGGTTTTTGCCATTGTGGAGATGAGGACACCCAGCGATAAGGAAGCAATGATAAAAAGAGTGGTTAAACCGTAGAGCAACCCGATACTGCCCCTGAGCGGTACATCAAAGACAAGTACGCCAACAGCCAGCGCCAGCGTCGCCTGGACATAACCCACAAAGATATATGGGATGATTTTACCCAGCATTAACTCATGAGACTTCATCGGGGTAACAATAAGCTGTTCCAGTGTCCCCTTTTCCCGTTCGCGAACAATGGCCATGGAGGTGATCATAACCATTGTCATTGTAAGCACAATGCCCAAAATCCCTGGAACCATATAAAAGGGAGAGATGAAGTCCGGATTATACCAAGGGCGGATGCGAATATCAATGGGCAGAGTTACCTGCTTGCCCTGTGTTCCCTGCAAGCGCTGGGCAAGTATTTCCTGCGAACGGATTTGACCGATTAACTGGGCAGATGCGATCGCCGAAGACGCGGTCATTGAGTCAGAAGCATCGACAATAACCTGCACTGCCGCACTGCGGCCATGTTTAATATTCTCGGTGTAATCCGGGGGGATAATAATCCCTACCTTGGTTTTCCCGCTTTCAATAGCTTCAGTTACTTCTTGGTAATTTGTTGCAACATACTTAATGTTAAAATATTCGCTGGCCTGAAAGGCGGACAGCAGGTCACGCCCTTCCTGCTGGAGTGACTGGTCGAACACAATTGTCGATAGATGCTTTACGTCGGTGTTGATGGCAAAACCAAACAACAGGAGCTGGATGATAGGGAGCCCTACCATCATCCCGAAGGTCAGCCGGTCCCGCCGCATTTGGATAAACTCTTTGATCAGCAAGGCCCTAAGGCGAATCACACAACCATCTCCTTGCGCTTTGATTTAACATAGTAAACAAAAATATCTTCAAGCGATGGCCTAATTATTCGATAATCATACTCCTTATAGTCTACCAGCCGCTCCTCACCGATGAGGATATGGACGCTGGTTCCGTAAGGGTAGATGTCAAGGACATCCATTTGCCTCGCCGCTAACGTTGTGAACAATCCCATAGGGTCCTGAGTCGGAATTTCTAAGAGCAGCCCAGGCAGGTTTTTCTTAAGGTTGGCAGGTGTGTCGTCAGCAATCAGCGTTCCTTCGTAAATAAAACCGATGGCATCACAGTGTTCAGCCTCATCCATGAAATGGGTAGTGACCATGACCGTTGTTCCCTGGTGAGCCAGCTGGTAAATAATATCCCAAAACATGCGACGGGACTTAGGATCAACGCCCCCGGTGGGTTCATCAAGAAAAAGCAGTGGCGGGTTGTGGAGAATTGAACATCCCAGCGCTAACCGCTGTTTCCATCCTCCGGACAGGTTTGCCGTAAGGTCATCCTGCCGCTCCTGCAGGCCTGCCATTGCCAGCATGGCTTCGATCCGTTCTTGCCGTCTGGAGCCGGTCAGACTGTAGAGGCCGGCATAAAACTCAAGGTTTTGAAGGACAGAAAGGTCATCATACAGACTGAATTTCTGGGACATGTAGCCAATTTTCTCTTTGATAGCTTCTCCCTGGGTCGTCAAGTCAAGACCAAGCAGGCGGCCATTACCTCGCGTAGGTGTGAGAATTCCGCATAACATCCGAATTGTAGTAGATTTCCCTGAACCATTCGGCCCTAGAAAACCGTAAATACTGCCTTGAGGGATTTTTAAATTGACTTGATTGACAGCAATAAAGTCACCAAAAACCCGGGTGAGGTTTTCTGTCTCTACGGCGTACATGCTGCCCCTCCTTCCCCGGCAAGGTGTACAAAAATATCTTCTAAGGTGGGCGGGATTTCCTGCAATGAATAACCCTCTATCCCGGCCGCGTGCAGTGCCGCTTCGACCTTAGGAACAACCTCCGGGCTATATTCAGCAACCAGATGATAGCGATCGCCAAAAGAGTTTACATCAAGCACAGGGCACTTGGCCAGCACAGTCTTTACGGCTTTACTCTCAGCCGTTAATTCCAGTAATCGGAAGGGATAGGCAGCTTTTAGATTTTGTGGTGTGTCACAAGCAACAATCCGGCCCTGGCTCATAAAGGCTACGCGAGTGCATAATTCAGCTTCATCCATATAGGGAGTGGACACAAATATCGTCGTGCCTTCTTTGTTAAGACGGTACAACATCTGCCAGAACTCCCGCCGGGAAACAGGATCAACGCCTGTAGTCGGTTCATCCAGGAAAAAGATTTTTGGCCGGTGCATCAGTCCGGCAGCCAGCGCCAGCTTCTGTTTCATGCCACCAGAAAGATTGTCGGCCAGACGGTCTTTAAACGGCAGCAGGTTGGTGAAGTCCAGAATCTCTGTACCCAATTGCTCAACCCGCTGTTTATTGGCCCCATATAACGCGCCAATAACCTGAATGTTTTCCATAACGGTGAGATCGCCATACAGACTGAATTTCTGGGGTACATAGCCGATCTGATCTTTTACAGACTCAGTGTTATCACTGCCCAGCAAGTTTATTTTTCCAGACGTGGGAGTCATAATACCGGTAATCATCCGGATCGTGGTAGTCTTGCCTGCCCCATCCGGTCCTACCAAGCCGAAAATGCTTCCGGCCTTAACCTCCAGGTTGAGATTATCCACCGCTGTCAGCGCGCCAAACCGCCGGGTTACATTTGTAAGACAAATCATTTTAGCACCACATCGGCAGGCATCCCCGGTTTTAAAATCCCTTCCGTGTTGTCAATCTTAACTTTTACTGCAAATACTAAATTGGCCCGTTCGCTTTGCGTAATGCTCTGGCGTGGAGTAAACTCAGCATTCTGACTGATTTCCTTGATTTCACCTCTGAATACCCGCTCGGGGAAAGAGTCTACCTTAACCTGAGCCTCCTGCCCAACGGCAATCAATCCTAACTGGGTTGACGGCACATACACCTTGACCCAGCAGTCACTCATGTCTCCCACTGTGAGAATCGCTGCACCAGGGTTAACATACTCGCCGTTTTCAAAATTTTTAGAGAGAACTAATCCGTTAATTGGACTGATCACCACAGTGTCTTCCACCAGCGTCTTACTGGCCGCCAAAACTGCCTTGCTGCGTTCTACCTCGAGCCGCTGCGCCTCGATGGTCTCCGGGCGGCTGCCCTCATCTCCCAGAGCATAACGCTGAGTTGCCGCTACCATAGCATTATAGGCCACGTCCACATTAGAACTGGCTGTATCTAGTTGTTGCGCCGAGATAGCGCCGGCGCTATACAGACTTTGATAGCGCTCATAGTCTTGCTTGGCTCTATCATATACCGAGCGTGAGGAGGCAAGCAGAGCGCCAAGTTCCTGCCGTTCCTGATTGCGTGGGCCAGCCTCCAGGTCACGAAGCTGAGCGGCAGCTTTTGCTAATGCCGCTTCATCTCTGATTACCTGGGCTTGTAGATCGGCTCTGGTTACCTTAGCAATTTTTTGTCCGGATTTTACCGTATCACCGACCTTGCTCTCCAGTCCTGTCAAATACCCATTAACCTTCGGCATAATATCGGCTCTGGTTACCTCGATTGTGCCTGTAGCCGTAATACCAGTTTTAACTGGTCTAAGATATTTGTAACCTGCTACCCCTGCCGCAACAACGACAATGAGAATTCCTGCCAGTAACTTCTTATTGACCATCATGCTTCTTCACCCCGCCCAAAAAAATCTCTACGGCTTCAATGGCAAATTGTTCGTCCTGATCAGCACCACCTACCGCAAAATGGCGGGTTATCGGCCGGGAAATAAAATAGAAGTTCATCATACCCGCCAAAGCCAGCGTTGCTGAATTGACGTCCATTTCCCTACGGAACTCGCCGCAGGCAATTCCCTCATTTAGAGTTTCAGTCATAAAATGATAGATGCGCTCAATATATTTATGGATAATAGGTTCAAAAAACTTTGAGGGATTTAGCAGTTCTCCCATAAGAAACTTGGTTAGAAACGGCATCTTTTTGTGTACCATCACTACATTATGGGCATAACCCCTAATTTTTTCTGTAGGCGAAGCCTTGATCCCCATCACCGCGTCCAGCAGATCACCGATGGGTGAAAACTGCTTCTCAAGAATTGCTGCATATAGGCCTTCCTTACCGCCAAAATAATAGGAAATTAAGGCACTATTGGCGCCTGCCTCTTTCGAAAGCTCCCTAATCGACACACCTGACAAACCCTTTTCTGCAAATAGCCTTTCTCCGGCCTCAATCAATTTTTCTTTAGCATCTTTTTCCACAAATCTACTCCTTTCATTTTTAATCAATCGATTAATTAAATTCTATTCCGACAAAGTTTCTTTGTCAAGAAAATTCTAGTAAAATAAAGGGCACATTTCATCCCCTTTATTTTTGTACCTAAATAGCCGCATCTTCATTATCTCCTCCTTGAAAAAAATAAAACTGGGTAGTCCTTTACCCAGTTTTTGCCGCATTGAAAAGATGAATATGTACAAGAGTGACTATATTCTTTATATTTATATCGAAAAAAACAAGGAGGTTCTTAAGACTTCAATCAAGTTGCCTAACTACATTCTGGCATAAACAATTTCCATAGGCAGCCCCTTGCTGTCCTTTGCCGGTTGTTCTGGAATTGTTTCAAAACCGCGTTGCGTCCCGGCAACCCCGATAACCGCCAGAACCATGGCATCAACAAAATCGTCTAGCAGACGCTTAGGATACTGGGACCTAATTTCGCATAGTGCATTTTCGGTATCCGCAAAGTACCGCTTGAGTACCTCCCGGCGCTCAGCAAAACCGCTATCCTCTGTTTTTCTGCTTAGTAACGGCTTACCGCCATCCAATAACGCGAATCCATATTCAGGGTGCGATTCCCGAATACGACCAATATATCGCGGGTTTGCCCGCAAAAATTCATCCACTTCGCGGATCTTTTTAGAAAAACCCAAAGACTGTTCTGACAAACTCTTTTTTGTAATCGCCAGGTTAACGGCTTTTGCCTCCTGCTTTTCCCTGCTGTAAACAGCTTGCCGGCAGGGAGTGTTAAATACGCTGGAGGATTTCCCCTTCAGCCTGCCTCGTAGTTCACGGTCAGGCCTTAGTCTATTTTCCTGCTCTGTTTCGGGCAATCCAATGGGAATATCAATAAGGATGCAGCCGGCATCATGATGATCTGCCATAATATCAGTAATCGCAGGATATACGTCAAAGCTGTAACCGCTATCGGCTTCTATCCAGAAAGCAGCCCAACCGTAGTGTTGTCCCGTTTTCTTGCAGCTGTCAATTCCAACACACTTGCAGTTGTTCCCGCCACCAACAATGTGACTCATAATGCGCTGGATCAATTGAAGGAACTCAGCCTCTACAGAAGTCATGCTTCTTTCGGTAAAATCAGCATCCGCATACAGCCGGGGAGAAAAATCAAAAATTCCCCGGTAATGTAAATGCTCAAATTCATGATGCAGTAGCGCGTTATCTATATCGCCAACTTGCCCGCATTCATCATCAGTCAGGTTTGCAATACCAAACTTTTCATAAATAACCTGTTGCAGATTTCGTTCTATTTTTTTGTAATCATCGAGATAATATTTAACCGGTCTAGTTATATCTGAAATATAAGCTTCACTGGCATCATGCAGGAGGCAAGCCAGTTGTACCTTATCAGATAAGCCTCTTGCTTTGGCTTCTTTCGCGCAATTAATTGAATGCTGAGCAACGCTGTAAAAAGTTCTAAAATGTCCGTTTGCCCGGCACATTTGGGACAATGCATGTGCGATATCTTCTACTTTTACTTCTTCTGCCCGCGGGGCAAGAGGATAAAATAAAGTATTGGTATATGTTAAAATTGCATTTTCTCTTTTCGATATCATTGTTAACTCTCCTAGTCAGTAAAAGGGGTAATGATAGTTATTCGCAAGTTCTATCCCCTCTCAACCAGCGCTACATTCCATATGTTACTATTAACGCCCTAAAACAATGAAAGCTGATTATTGCCATAACCTTGCTTATAGGCATTAATTATATCCTCCATTTTGTAAAGAATGCCTAACCTGTCACATTGTTTTTGAAATAACTGCCACAGCGCCTTCGCTCTTGGTGAGCGGCATTCATAATCATTGCCAAATTGGTTTATGTACTTTTGTTTAAGAGCAGGAAAGTGCTCATCAAGCTTTTTATAATACCAATCCCGCTGATTTTGTCGCAAGGTTACTCCGAATGCCGTATATATAAACTTAGCCCCATTTTTATATGCAAGCTGAATAATTTCGCTTATATTGCTGTCATTATCCTCTAGAAACGGCAGTACAGGCATGAGCAGTATTCCAGTAAAAATCCCATTCTCTGAAAGCTCTTTGATTGCGGAAAATCGCCTTGAAGCTACTGCTACATGAGGCTCAATCTTTTGGCAAAGCATATCATTAGCAGTGGTAATAGTAATCTTTATAAGTACAGGGGAATGGCTTTTTATTGACTTTAGCACATCAATATCTCTTGTTATCAAATCGCTTTTTGTAGCAATGGAAATACCAAACCGGTGGGTATTAATTAGCTCTAATGCGCCTCTTGTTAAACGGTATTCTTTTTCAAAAGGATTATATGGATCGCTCATAGCGCCTGTTCCGATTACACCCGTCCTGCGTTTTGATGTAAGCTCACGTGCAATTAAGGCAAGAGCATTTTCCTTTGCCCTTACCTCATCAAAATTTTCTACTCGATAGCATTCACTGCGGCTGTCACAGTAGATACAACCATGACAACACCCTTTGTAAATGTTCATGTTATAGTTCTTGCCAAACCAAGGGTTACTGGCCTCATAGCCGGATAGTATTGTTTTTGCTGGTATGAATTCCATATCATAATCCCTTTTCGTCAAGATATCTTTAACTCAACAACCTTTTTTAATAGTTATTGTAGCTTGTTCCTTGCCTTCTGCTGACCCATGGGTGTAGCCAACGACATCAAAGTATTCGCTGAGGCGTTTTGCCAAAGCTTCATAATTTGGTGCCTTCCCCCGCATACAGGACGATAAATGCACTACATCCACACCATTTTTAAGCATCATCTCAATCTTATGATCAATATCGCCGCCAGCGTGAGAAAAAGTAACAAGCTCTATATTGTCCTCATATCTTTCAAAAGCGTCCTTTCTCTGAAAAAAAGCGTTAAGACAACCTCTGCCTGTACAACGCTGCATGGTTTCTTCCCTGACTAATATAGCAATCTTCATAAAGTACCTCTTTATTCAATACTGTAATCTAGCAACTACAGGCACATATTTACTTTCCTTTTTATTTATTATAGCAAAACTTATCCTTATACCATACATTTTTCATAGTTGTCTTGGCGACATCAACACTGTAGACATTACCACAGTCCCTGTCTCGTAAGAAAAACCGCTAGCGCGGTCCTTTGGTATTGAGCACATCCGAAAGTCGGTACTCAAATCCATGAACCCCTTTGTAATAACGTGGATGCATTACCCCACCGCAAGATTCACAACTAAACTGTGGTGGGTAGCTTAGAT
>NZ_DATMYD010000136.1:0-17270 GCF_035561155.1 Sporomusa sp.
ATCCGATGACTAACCCGCTCTAAGACTCCCGTCCTCTATAGGCGGGAGTTATACCCAAAGGGCACAGGCGAGCGGCTAAGTCCCTGGATAAGGTCGACTAAACTTCAGATGGGGTTAAAACCCCACCTGAAGCTAAGTCTCTCTTTATACCATATTGATGGTAGTCTCATAGACCTCTTGCCAAACACTAATCATCTGCGCCGAAGCATTGTAGGCTGCCTCGTATTTAGTCAGGTTTGCCGTCTCCTCGTTGGTAGAAACGCCAGATACAGAGGCACGGCGACTATCAATGTTAGTGACAAAGGTGCTTTGCTTGCTTGTCATTGTCGCAGCATGTTCGCTGGCTGTTCCCAGCGTCGAGATAATGGAATTAATGAAATCCTCCGCCGTACCGCTGCCAAACATTTCCGATTCTTCGCAAAGCTCAATCAAGGCGGCCATGTTTTTATTATTGTCCGAGCCATCGTCAGCAGCAGAAGCTGCTGCAATCTTGTCCGTATCCTCCAGCACATCTGCTGATAGTGTCATGTTTGCCGCCGTGATCGTTGTTGATGAGCTGTCACCTGAGGTAAAAAAATCGATACCTGTTGAGCCGTCCAGACCGTAACCGCTTGCATGCACTTCATTAAATGCCTCCGCGAACGTGCTCGCAAATTCATCTAACTGATTTAGGTAATAAGGAATACCCTTATATTCAGAATCGGTACCGCTGCCGTCGCGCAGATCCAAACTAGCTTTCAGTTGACCGCCTGTTGCTTCAAAGGAAGCACCTGTATCCTGCCAGCGTATGCTGTACAGGCCTTCATCGTTTTCAGAATACGCCAGTTGCTGGGCCACACCATCATTGACTACGGTAGAGCCACTAATCGAGACCGATAGTTTTATATCGTCTGAACCGTCAGCCAGCTGACCAACTACAGTTTTGGTCACCGCAACATCAACGATGCTAGATAGTTCATCAATCAACAGAGTCCGCTGATCTTCCAATTCGTTAGTGGAAGAACCTGACGCCGTCGCCACTCGGATTTTCGTGTTTAGTGTGGCAATCTGTGAAGCATAGGAATTAATTTGATCCACTGAGGTTTTTACTTCATTGTTGGCATCTTCTCTAAGCTGAGTCAGTTGGGCAGATACCGTATTTAGGTATTCACTGACAGCAACTCCCGCTTCTTTCATAGCAGCACGGGTAGCAGAACTGCTCGGATCTGAGGATAGATCTTCCATTGCAGAATAAAAATCGTCCAAAACCGCGGTTAACGAATTATCGTCAGTATCACCAATCACATCTTCAATTTGGCTCAGCATATCAGACTTGGTTGTGAGCTCGCCAAGCTGACCACTTTCCCGCCAGTACTTCTGGTCAAGACGAAAGTTTCGAACACTTGTGACTGAAGTAATCTCAGAACCTGAGCCGATATAGCTGCCATTATATACTGCGGCAGGTCCAACCGCTTTCTGATTAACTACCTGCCGGGAATAACCAGTTGTATTGGCATTACTGATATTATTGCTTGTGACCTCCAGCGCCGCCGCGCTTGTAAATAATCCACGGGAAGAAATACTCAGTCCGGCAAATGTTGAAGCCATTCGCTCCCCCCCCTTTTGTCGCTTTATCCGATGACTAAGTCGCTCTAGGACTCCCGCTTCTACAAGCGGGAGTTAAGAGCGTCTAAGTCCCTGGATAAGTTCGACTAAACTTCAGATGGGGTTAAAACCCCACCTGAAGCTAAGTCTCACTTTATCCTACCCCAGTTCCTCGATCAAACCGCCAATCAGGCCGTCAATCGTACTCAATACCCGCGCCGCCGCACTATAGGCATTCTGATACATAATCATGTTCGACATCTCTTCATCAAGCGACGTTGAAGATATCGACAGCCGTTGATTATCGGCCTGAGTAACCAGAGTAGCTTGTACATCATAGAAACTCGTTGCATCACTCCCTGCTGTTGCCAGCCAGGAAATAACAGACTGATAAAAACTGGTGACATCCTGTGACAAACCATTGTACCCAAAAAGATCTTCATCAAGTAAACTGCTTATGGCGTTTGCCACCGTATTGTCTCCTGCATCCTCTCCGGATGCGGCAGCCAGCTTATTGACATCTTCCGCCAATTCAGGATTAACCTGAATGTTGCTGATACTAAGCGGTTGACTTGAATCGACAACAACAAAGAAATCAAGACCGGTGCTGTCGTCCAGTCCGGTACCCGCACTGTGCAGTGAATTGACTTTGAGGGCTATTGTCGTAATCAGGTCATTCAAGCCCTGCCGCAAAGTGCTGATTGAACTGACAGAATCAGCCGTAAAGTTATAATTATCGCTGTCACTGATGGTTTCAAAGCCTGTTTGGTCAGCATCCTCAAGACAGGCTTTTAATGAACCGCTTGTGACTTTTACCGTGCCTTGAGTACTAGTCCACTGTACCTGAAGCGGATTTGATACCGAGCCGTCACCGCTGATGTTCACCTGGCTGGTTTTATCGCCGTTGACCAGCGCTACTCCGCCGATGAAAACAGAAACCGATCCATTACTCTGCTCTTGGGCGCTAAAATTTATGTAAGCTGACAACTCATCAAGCAGAGCGTCCCGCTCATCCCGCAGGTCGCTGGCTTCAGCGCCACCCGCTTCGGCCTGGATAATCTGCGTATTAAGCTCAGCCACCTGACCGGCAACATCATTAATCTCACCAACGATGTCTCCAGCCGCAGTAGAGGCATCTGCCTGCAGGGATTGCAACTGCTCGTCAATCTGACTCAGGGTGTCAAGCAGCGAAGTCGCATATTCTACTACTAATTGGCGAGTACTGAGACTGCTGGGATCTGATGCTAGATTTTCCCAACTGTCAAAAAAATTCTGGATAGTCTGCTGCAGGCCATCATCAGCTGATCCATCGTCTGCGGAAAACTCATCAACTATTTCCTGAAGATAATCAAATGTGCCGCTCTTGGTTGCCCAATACTCGGACGCGGCGTTCTGCTGGCGATAGGTTGTGTCAAGCAGCTGGTTGCGTGCCCGTTTGACCTCAGCCACCGCCGCCCCCGTCCCTGTCGAGGTGGTACTTACTTGGGAGGTGACTGTCTCTTCGCTGGCAATGACTTGCCGGGAGTAACCTGTAGTATTTACATTAGATAGGTTTTGACTCGTAACCGTCAAAGCTGCTTGATTCACTCGCATGCCGGAAACCGCGATACTATAGCCGCCAAATGTCGAGCTCATGGCTAACCTACCATATTAATAGCAGCCTTCAAGATTTCGTCTGCTGCACTGATTATTTTGCTATTCGCCTGATAAGCCCGCTGGGTGATCATCATTTCACTAAACTGTTCCGATAAATCGACATTAGACATTTCCAGCGTGCCTGAGCTCAATGCTCCTGTTCCGCTGGTTCCTGCCGCCACACCGCCAGTGAAAGCCCCTGAGTTGTTGCTGGCAACATATAAACTACTGCCAATTTTCTCAAGCCCTGAAGCATTGGCGAAATTGGCCAGGGCAATCATACCCAGCGGCTGTGTCTGTCCATTACTATAAACACCGTAAATAATACCATCTGAACCAATAGTGAAGTCCTCAAGTTCCCCTGAAGCGTAACCATCGGTAGTATTACTCAGACTATCACTGCTGCTGGTGGTATAAGAGGACAATTGCGACAAATCCAGAGTTACGGTAGAGGCTGCCGCACCATTTGTCGGAGTCAATCCAAGCGAAAATGAGGTATCATATGTGGTATCGTCCACAATCTTTCCGTTTTCGTCAAACGCGATGGTACCGCTGTTACTGCTTAAGCTTAGACCAGAGTCTGATGACGCAGCTTCCCAGTACCAGGTAGTCACTGACTCGCCGACAGAAGTAGTAACTGCAGATTTATACAAATTTACGGCAACATCATAACTATTGCCAAGTGAATCATACACAGTCAACGTCGTAGTTGCGTCCGGTTCAAGACCCTCAACAGAAACTGTAGTTTCTGTACCTGTTGTAGCTGCAAAGAGGCTGGTCAATGTGGTATTTGCGCCTGCCAGGCTAATATCACTACTACTAGTAGTTCCGTTTAACTGAATATAGCCGTTGGTGGCATCGCCTGCATTCCAGGCAGCAGTTACACCAGTAGTTCCGCTTACAGCATTAATTTTATCGATAACGCCTTGGATCGTGTCGCCGGATGCGATAGTAATTGCCTTCTTATTAATCGTGATTGTTCCTGCGAAGGAAGTAGCATCAGCAGTCGCCGCTGTTAATGCAGTCGCATTGGTAGTCGCATTTGCTGTGCTTCCCATCGTTGCCTTGGTTATCGTTCCTTGGGCGTCAGCAGAGGCGTCGACGCTGCCGCTGATAGTAGCCTCAGTAGTAGCCGCAGGAGCACTAACTTTCTTATTGCCGTTATAGCTGTCAGAGAATAGGTTAAGCCCCTCTACGCTTGTTTCGGTGTTAAATGTGTAGTTGCCATCAGTATCTGTTGTATAATCCATCCAACCGCTGACTTTATAGCCGTTTACTGTCAAATTGCCGCTGGAGTCTACCCCGAAATTACCGGCCCGGGTAAACTGGTATTCACCACTGCCGCCGCCCTGGACGATAAAAAAACCACTGCCGCTGATGGATACGTCGCTGGAGTTGCCTGTTGACTGAGTGCTGCCTGTGGTCATATTGGTCGTTGTAGCCGCAACACTTACACCTGTACCAATCTGTTTGGCGTTGGTACCGCCCGTACCAGTCGTGGCATTTGCCGCAGTGGAGCCACTAATTGTCTGGCTTAGCAGATCGGCAAAGCTCACTGTTTGCGATTTATAGCCTGTTGTACTAACGTTCGAGATATTGTTGCCGATCACGTCCAGTTTTTTCTGTTGTGCCTTGAGACCGGAAACTCCCGAATAAATTGAAGTCATCATAATGGTTTGCCTCCCAAAGTTCTATTTCATCAGTCGTTCAGAAATAGACGTCAGCCTCCCCGAGTGGAGTCCAGCTGACTATTTCTCGGTACTTACAGAAGGTAAGCCCTAACTGCTTACCGACACAACCGAGCTAAGTTCGATTTTCGTGCTGCCAATATTTAGATAGGGAGTACTGCTTGAAATAGTTACCGAATCCACCGTTCCTGTCGCACTAGTCGTCGCCCCGGAAGAATCAGTTGTCGAGTAGGTGACAGACTTGCCGATCAGGTCGTAGGCTTGGTAGGCATCCATACTATTACCGATTGTATTAAGCTTATCCAGCGAAGCAAATTGAGCCATCTGGGCCACATATTCGGTACTGCTTACAGGATCCTGCGGGTCCTGATATTTGAGTTCTGTTGCCAACAGCTCTACAAATGATTCAAAATCAAGTGAACTGGTCCCGGTAGTGCTGGTAGAGTCTGAAGATGTGGTGGTAGGTGTTTTCCAATAGCTTGTTGTACTTGAGACAGAGCTAGTACTCATGTTTTTTTCCTCCCTAATCGCTGTGTATTTTCTTTTAGGTAATTTGAAAACTATTTTTCAACAATATTCTCGCAAAAAAATGTTTAGTTTTTATTTAGTGAACAAAAAAAATCAATTAAAAAAAAAATGTCCCAGCAGTCTTTAAACTGCTGGGATTAAATATTTTTCAAATAAAATTCTATAAACACTACGATATAATTTAACTAGTTTCGATTCTCCGTCCTTAAAATAGGAAAAATATAGCATACTATTCTTTACTGAAAAATTCAGAATATACTTTTACAATATATAATTCAGGAGGTTAATCGATGATGGACATTGCTCATTGGGGAACACATGCGATTTATCTACTGTTTGCCCTGGGATACCTTTTTTTCTTGCACCGTGTCAATAGATTGTTAGACCTAAGCTAATGTACTGCCATAGCCCTGGCCCCCAATCACTGTGTAGTAGGATGATTGGGGGCCAGGGCTTTATCGATATTTATCTTTTCTTATTCATATCTGAGTGCTTCAATTGGATCAAGCAATGCAGCTTTACGCGCAGGATAGATGCCAAAGAACAGGCCGATTATCACCGAAACGCCAAATGACGCCAGGATGGCAGCCCCTGATACAACGGTATTCCAGCCTGCCACCAGCGATATTACACGTGCACTGGCCACTCCCAGTGTGATGCCAATTAGACCGCCGGTAACACCGATTGCTATCGCTTCTATTATAAATTGCATAAGGATGTTTTTATATGTAGCACCTAATGCTTTTCTAATACCGATTTCCCGTGTTCGCTCAGTTACCGAAACCAGCATGATGTTCATAATCCCGATGCCGCCGACCACCAGAGAAATAGCGGCAACAGCGCCTAAAAACAGGGTAATGGTGCCGGTAGTTTCCTGCATGGTAGTCATAAGTGCTGTTAAATTGCGTACAGAGAAATCATTTTCAACATTTGACGACAGATGGTGGCGTGTCCTTAACAAAGTAGTGATATCCGCCTGAACCTTATCCATTACTTTATCGTTTTCTACCTGAATGCTGATACTGTTGAGATACGCTTGGCCAATAAGCCGGTCTTGGGCAGTTGATAAGGGTATGAGAACTATATCGTCCTGATCCTGCCCCATCGAAGACTGTCCTTTACTTTCCAGCACTCCGATTACGCGAAAAGGAGCTTTGCCAATACGGATGGTCTGGCCTAACGGACTAGCCCCGCCAAATAAACTAGTGGCCACAGTCTGTCCAAGTACCGCCACGCGGGCACGCGCATTCTCGTCACTGTTACTAAAAAAAGCGCCGGAAGCTACCGCAAAATTCCGGATCTGCAGAAATTCCTGTGTAGTTCCCTGGACACTGCTTTTCCAATTTTGATTACCATAGATAATCTGAAACTGTTGGCTGACAGAGGGTGCTACATAATTAATACCGGAAATTTCCCGGGCAATAGCCTGGGCATCTTGTTTGGTCAGAGTAATATTAGATCCTGCAGCTAAACGTACACCACCGGAAGGAGAATTAGCTCCCGGCATAACAATGAGCAGATTGCTGCCCAGACCGGCGATAGAAGTTTGCACTTTCTGCTGTACGCCTAAACCAACCGAGACCATCGCGATAACAGCTCCAACCCCGATAATGATTCCCAGCATTGTTAGCGCGGAGCGGAGTTTATTGGTCTTCAGTCCTTCAAGAGCGATGAGGACACTTTCCCAGAACATATCTCCACCCCCTGTTTTACTTCATCTTTAAGGATTTTCCCGTCACGTACCTGAATGATCCGCCGGGCGTAGGCGGCAACATCAGGCTCATGGGTCACCATAATAACTGTCCGGCCTTGCTGATTCAGCCTGCAAAAAATCTCCATAATCTCGTTACTGGATTTTGTATCAAGATTTCCCGTAGGTTCATCAGCAATAATGATCGGGGGATCGTTTATCAGCGCCCGGGCGATTGCAACCCGCTGCCGCTGTCCACCCGAAAGTTCGTTAGGGCGATGGTATTTGCGCTCTCCAAGACCAACTATATCCAGATTTTGTGCGGCCCTTGCCAGTCGCATTTGCTTATTCACTCCGGCATAGATAAGTGGCAGTGCAACATTCTGCAAGGCGGAGATTCGTGACAGCAGATTGAAATTTTGAAATACAAAACCGATTTGTTTATTACGAGCCTCCGCCAGTTTATCATCAGTCATTGTTGCCACCTCAGCTGCCGCTAACCGGTAAGATCCATTAGTTGGCCGGTCAAGACAGCCAATAATGTTCATCAGGGTAGATTTACCTGATCCTGACGGACCAATGATAGCAGCAAATTCGCCGTCTTTGATTGTTAATGTTACCCCTGCCAGCGCATACACAGAGGTATCGCCCATATGATATATTTTTGTTATATCTGTTAAAACAATACTCATGGTACTCTCCTTCCGGCTAGATTGGGGGCGGCGGCCCTTGATTGTTGTTACTGGTACTACTCTTCGCCTTGGATGCAGGTAATACAACACTGTCACCCTCACTCAGGCCGCTTATAATCTCCATTTTTTCATCATCATTCAAGCCTGTTTTGACTGATGTTTTTTGTGTTTTACCGTTAACCATAACTTGCACATATTTTTGTCCTTTTTCTTCCTTGATTGCCGTTAATGGCACAACCAGCGAATTCTTGCTTTCGCCAACATTGATAGTTACCCTTGCGGTCATAGTGGGATACAGTAAACCTTGCGGCGAATCAACATCAACATAGACCGGATAATATACCACATTGGACGAGGTAGTCGCATCCCGGGATATTTTTGTTACCTTGCCGGTAAAGGTCTTATCTGTATAAGTATCTACGGTGAATGATACCGTTTGCCCGTCTTTTACTTTGCCAATATCAGTTTCGTCCACCAGCACTTTAATCTGCATTTTGGACATATCAGCAATGGTCATAATTACCTGAGGACTGGAGATCCCTTGCGCAACTGTCTGACCGGCAGGTGTGGGTTTGCCAATGACCATCCCGTCAATAGGTGCTTTAATAACGTAGTAAGCTAGTTGTGTTGCATAGTTGTCATATGTCGACTGAGCTACGAGGAAATTTGTCCGGTCAGCATCCAGTTGTTGAACCGACTCGCCGCCGATAGCGGCTAGTTGCTTGCTGCGCTCATAGATGGCAGCATAATTCGTCAACTGAGCACTATATTGGGACACTTGTGCTCTAACGCTGGAGTCATCTAATATAAACAAAACCTGTCCGGCTTTGACAAAATCATTTTCTTTCACGTTTACCTCGGTAATTAGACCTGTTACCCGTGAACTAATTTCAACCGAATTTACAGCTGAAATTGTACCTGTGGCAGAAACTGTTGATTGAATATCGCCACGTCCCACGGCAACTGTAGCCTCACTGACAACAGGTTTGCTGCTTCTTTCGAAGTATACTGCCCCCCCGGTTGCTGCTATCGCTACTATAAACACCAGTAGTATCCACCTTTTATATTGCTTAGCTTTTTCCCAAATCACTTGCATAACTTAACCTCATTTCTTATGTATTGCGGTACCCATTGCTTTATTAAGCTGCGCCTTGCTGGTGTTGTAATCATACAAAGCCTTGATGCTGTTAATTTTGGCTTGGTTTATCGCCACAACGGCATCAAAAACAGCAAGATTTGTTCCTACACCGGCTCGATAACGGGCCTCGGCGATCTTAAGGCTCTCTTCAGCCTGTTCTACCGCTACTTTTTTGGTATCAATCCTTTTTTCTGCTTCACGCATACTTAAATAGGTTTCGCGCACCTCGAGCAATATGGTTTCTCTTTGCTGTCTGGCTTCTTCCCTAACGGTAGCGACACTGTATTGTGACTGCTTGACTTTAGCTTTGTTCACACCTGAATCAAAGATGTTCATTGAAGCGGTAAGGCCGACCTGCCAATTACTATTGTTCAGTCCCGGAAAATCTCTATCATACCAGTCTTGACCTAACGTCAGGTCAACAGTCGGCAGTTTGGCGCTATTGGCAATTTTCACGTCTGCTTCAGCGCTGGCGATCTTGGCCTGATACTCAGCTATTTCCGGCCTATTCACTAAAGCATATTGCACACAATCGTCAAGGTTAAGCGAGTATTTTTCATATTGGAGATCTTCCTTCAGTTTTAATTCACTGTCAAGCGGCAAACCGACGGCATTATTGAGCTTAGCTACAGATAACTGAACATTGTTTTGAGCTTGGATTAGGGTATCCTGAGCGTTCGCCAACTCAACCTGACTTGCCAACACATCTGACTTAGCCACTGTACCTATTTCATATTGAGACCGGACATTATTCAAATGGGCTGTATAGTTATCTACCGTTTCCTGGCTTACTCGTAACTCCTTTTGATATTGCAGTACGTTAAAATAATAAGTAGTAACATTCTGCTTTAGTTGTTGCTTTGCTGCGATTATGTTTAAATCGGCAACTTCGAGATTAAGCTTCGCCTGATCAATTTGACTTTCTAATTTACCGCCAGAGTAAAGTGGATAGCTGAGCGACAACTGGGTGTCAAATTTATTTTCGCTGTAACGGCCGGCGATCGTCACCGGTGAACTGTAATGCTTATCAGTATGGGTGATGCTGACATCTAAGCCGTGGCTTCCCTTAGCTTGATTCACTGCCCAATATGCTTTTTCTCTGCTAGACTCTGCTACTTTTATATCGGCATGACTCTTTAATGCCAAATCAATGCTATCCTCTAGCGTCAATTCAATCGGTGCAGCCACGGCTGCCTGGCAAAACACAAATGAAAAGAGAATGGGTATTAAGCGTTTGAATATTTGTTTTCCGTATACTTTCACAGTCATTCCTCCCGGTGATTTCCTGTATCTTTATAATTATGGCGAAGAATTGTTACAGTTTTGTTACAAACCATGTAAATATCACTATATTTTTCCAAACGTTCTCTTTCCAACTCTGTTTAATGCTTTGCCGCCACAAATCCATTGACTTCCAGACCGTTACTCCGGTATTCTAAAATTGTATATCGTGAAATAGCAAGGAGACCCATTCATGAACAAAACCGTACTGATTGTTGATGACGAACAACGTATGCGTAAACTAGTTGCTGATTTTCTTATGCGAGAAAGCTACGACATACTTGAGGCTGATAACGGGCACGCTGCCCTGGACATATTGTCTGGTAAAAAGGTGGATCTTGTTATTCTTGATGTCATGATGCCCGAACCGGACGGCTGGACAGTATGCCGGAAAATTAGAAAAAGCAGCAATGTTCCCGTTATCATGCTCACAGCCAAAGGCGAAGAGGTTGATCAGTTATTCGCTTTTGAGCTTGGCGCCGACGAATATGTTACCAAACCGTTTAGCCCAAAGGTCTTGACTGCACGGGTTAACGCCTTATTTCGGCGAATAGAAACAGATAAAACAGCCTCCCATAGCGGCCTGATGATTGACTCTGCCGCTCGCCAGGTATTCATTGACAGCCAATTGATTGATCTGAGTCCAAAAGAATATGAACTCCTCATTTACTTGACAGACAATACGGGACATGCACTTAGTCGCCAGCAGATCCTTGACCAGGTCTGGACTTATGACTATTTCGGTGACTTGCGTACTGTAGACACGCATATCAATAGACTTCGCAGCAAACTAGGGGATAAAAGCAGTCTTATCCATACCATCAGGGGATATGGCTACAGATTTGAGGCAGACAAATGACACTATCCATTAGGACAAAACTCTTTATCATTCTAAGCGGTCTTATCCTATTTTTTGTATTGATCTCGTTAGGCTTGATCCGTCTTGGTTTGGAGAAATACTATGTCTGGCAAAAGAAAGATATCCTTATAGCAAACAGCAATCTTGTTGATGACCTATACCGTGGCAGGCCGGAAGAAATAACCCTGGAGCTGGAACGGATAGCAAGCACCCTAGGTGCAGGCGTTATCATCTTTACCCAGGAAGGCTATATCAAATACAGTTCTTTTAGCCGTATCATTAACCAAAAACTTCATGATACCCCACTTGCGCCAGCATTACCTCCCCCGTATGATAAAGTATCCAAGGACAATCCCTTCCATGTTCCACCCGCTCCCCCTTATGCACTCATAAGCAAAGAGGCTGTTGACAGTAGGACTATCATCGAAATGCAGCATGACCAGAACCTTCGGATTGAATTCATGGCTCTGGAACGGCATCTAAGAAATAATGACATCTTAATCATTAGGCAGCCGCTAGCCCCGGTGTCGGAGAGCGCCGTTGTAGCAGCTCAATTTATGGCATTTACGGGCATACTGGTACTGTTATTAGGGTGTACATGGGCTTTCCTGTTTGCAAAAAAGTTTACCCTCCCCATAGTGGAACTGAACCGGATAGCGCAAAGCATGGCCCGTCTTGATTTCTCGCTAAAGTGTACGGTTAATCGCAGTGACGAACTCGGTGAACTCGGCAAAAGCATCAATCATTTATCAGAACAACTAGATAGTGCGATTATCGAGCTTAGCAAAAAAAATCAGCAGTTAATGGCTGATATGGAGAAAGAAAGAGCCTTAGATGCCATGCGAAAAAATTTTGTATCAAGTGTTTCGCATGAGCTGAAAACACCGTTATCACTTATCTTGGGCTATGCCGAAGGCTTAAAGGAAAATGTAGCTCACGATGAAGAAAGTAAAAACTATTATTGTTCGATAATCATCGACGAAGCGGAAAAAATGGATAAATTGGTCAAAGATTTGCTCAACCTATCCCAGATTGAATCAGGCCTATTTCAGCTCAACAGAACTGACTTTGATCTTTTAACATTACTGAATGACATTATAAAAAAATACCAAACCATTCTTGAGGAAAAAGCGATTAACCTTGAGATAGATGGCACAAGCAGCCATTACGTCAATGGGGATATATTACGTATTGAACAGGTTTTACTCAACATCTTTACTAACGCCATGTATCATTCCGACTTCGCCAAAATCATCAAAATTGGAGTAAAAGATACGGGAAATAAAATCAAAGTCTCTATCTTTAACTCAGGCCGCCCAATACCTGGAGAAAGCTTAGAAAAACTATGGACAAGCTTTTATAAAGTAGATAAAGCCCGCACGCGGGAACATGGCCGGTACGGGTTAGGCTTATCGATTGTTCGGGCAATCCAGGAACAACACGGTAACAGTTATGGCGTTGATAATTTACAAGACGGTGTTATATTCTGGTTTGAGCTCGACAAAGCCGGAAAAATATAACATATATATAAAATCCTGTGACAAAACTGTAACAAATCCCACCCATAATAATGACTAAACACAGTAGTTACAGGAGGGAAATTGATAATGAAAACTAAGCTATCGAAAAGAATTGTTAGCGTTGTGGTCACAGGTTGTCTTTTTCTATCGCTCGGAACAGTAGCTCTTGCGAATAATGGCCCTGGAGATCAGCCTCCAAGGCATGGTGTTACTGCAGAACCAGGGATGCCACCCGATCCAGCCAATAGCGAACAACATATCGGCAACATGCTTAGTAAGCTGATTAAAGAAGGAACTATTTCAAAAGAGCAAGCCGACAAGATAAAGGACTTCTTTAAACAAAAGGCAGAACAGCATGTAAACCATGCCCCTGACTTTATCGGTGAGTTAAGAAGCAAAGCCGAATTATCCGAAGAACAGGCCAAAGCGGTAGCCGATGCCCTACGGCCGCCACACAGGCCTAATAAGCCGGTGTGTGAATGCTCCGGTCAAGAACAACCTCCTATGTAATAAGTCTTTTAGGTAGTTAGTAAAAAATAGCCATACAATCTACAGAGACTGTATGGCTATTTTATATGATTTTTTTCACCTTGCCGGTTTTCATACAGCTCTATTTCGAGAAAGAACCTTTCAATAATGATTCTGCTAATCATTTCCTGTACCTGTACGGCAATATCATCAACGCCCTTCTCTATCGAGCATAACATAGCCTCTGCTTCCTCTTTTGAGAAGTTAGGGGGAACTGGTAAATTAAAGGTGGGTTCAAACAACTTGTTACCATATTGGCCAACATAAAGCATCATTCTCTCAACGACACACTCGGTCAGATCATTATTATTTGATAGTTTGCTTAGCCACTTTCGAATAAGAAGTTCTACCTGAGTTAGGTCTTGTCCCTGCTTTTTGGGAAACGGAATAATCGTTGCTGCCAAAATCTGCCCCTCCTCGGTGAAATATTTATATAAAGCTCGTAGTCATTATACTTAATAATTGTTAGAATGGAATTTAGTATTTAGTAAACATAAAAAAAGCACTTACAGAAAATCTGTAAGTGCTTTTTTATGGTGCGCCCGGCAGGAATCGAACCTGCGCTCCCGGTTCCGGAGACCGGTGCTCTATCCCCTGAGCTACGGGCGCGTTATGTTGTCTTAGCCACGAATAAGATTATAACACACCAATTGCATCATGTCCAATAAAATCAGCATATTTTTTTCTTGTAGCTGTTAACAGTGATAACAAGATTACTTAACGTCAGTAGGGGTCTGGCAATAAGGGCATAGCCGCCATTCGCGGTTGAGCTCTTTACCACATGAATTACAGGTAGGTTTTAAGGCAAACCCGCAATAAGGACATGCTTTAAAATCTTCTTTAACATTGCTCGCGCACATAGGGCATTTAATAGTCTCTTCCACCGGCACGGCTTCAATATCAATAACATCATCATTACGACGCGGTTTCATAGGCCGTTTCCGTCCAAACAATAAGTATAATGGCAGAAACACGATAAGCGCAGCCAGCGTTCCGATTGACCACAACAGTGCCGTTCCCAACTCATGGCCCCGCTCCCTGGCATCATTATATACCCAGTATGCGGCAAGCGCAGCAATCAACAATCCAAAAGTCGTCATCATAAGGCAATCGCCTCCTTAGCAGCATAATTATGTGTAATTATACCATGCCTTGTCCAAGCTGGCAAAAAAAACTAGGACAGCGTCAGCCGTCCTAGTTTAATCTCTAGCTACTTATCTCATCCAGCGCTTTACCCTTGGTCTCTTCGCCAAACAGCCAGACAGCAATTGCAACCACCAGCATAACGCCGGTAAACATTGTAAATACCTGAGCAAATCCCTGAGGTCCGGTAATCATATACCCAACGACCGTAGGTGCCAGTATCCCGCCGAATCGGCCGACTGCTGCCGCCCAACCTGAACCAAAGGCCCGAATCCGTGTTGGATAGAGTTCAGGCGTATAGGTGTAAACAACGCCCCAGGCGCCAAGATTAAAGAACGACATAAGGCTACCCCAGAGGAGCACGATCTCAGCACTGCCACCTTGGCCGAAAAAGTAAGCACTTACAGCACTCATAGCTAAATACATAGCCAGGGTTGCTCTCCGGCCGATGCGGTCAATCAGATATGCAGCACTGAAATAGCCTGGCAGTTGCGCTAATGTCATAATTAATACATACTCAAACGTTTTAATGACCGTATGACCCTGTTTGACCATCAGTGACGGTAACCAGGTAAAGATACCATAATATGAATAAACAATGCCAAACCAGATTATCCAAAGTATTATCGTCCGTTTAGCGAATTGGGCTGTCCACAGCTCTTTAAAGGCCAGTTTCTGCCCGGCTGGATTTTGCACTTCAGAGTTCATAGTTGCCGACAATTGAGCGGTTTGCTGAATACCAGCCGACTGTTCAATTTTAGCGACAATTTCCACAGCTTCAGCTTGGCGGCCTTTATCGATAAGATAGCGTATTGATTCAGGTACTCCCATTCTAATAAAAAATACATAGAGCGCAGGCAGCGCACCAATAAAAAACGCCATTTGCCAGCCAAAGCGGGGAATAATGAGGTAAGAAATAAGCGCAGCAGCCAGCCAGCCAAGTGCCCAAAAGCTTTCCAGCAACACAATAAAGCGACCACGACTGGCTGGTGGTGAATATTCAGCCATGAGCGTTGCCGCTACCGGCAATTCGCCACCCAATCCAAATCCGACTAAGAATCTAAAGACAAGTAATGATTCATAATTCCATGCCAATCCACACAGCCCGGTCGCTATACTGTAAATCATCAGCGTGACAGCGAACACTGCTTTCCGGCCGAATTTATCGGCCGCCGAACCGGCCAATACAGCACCGATTGCCATCCCCAAGAGGCCAATACTGCCGATAAACCCCATCTGGGTGGCAGACAATCCCCACTGCTGAGCTAAAATCGGCAATACAAAAGCAATAATCCCAGTATCCATAGCATCAAACAGCCAACCCACCCCAGTCAAAACCAACAGTTTATAATGAAAGCGGCTAACTGGAATCTGTTCCAAGCGACTAATAATCCCCAAAATCTTCACCCCCATGTCTTTACACTTGTCTTGTCATTACAATGTATTATACCTTGTCCTGTATTAAAATGGCAACTACTTTTTAAATCAGGCAAAAATCAACCTCAATTGCTTTATATGCGGGGACAGGGCTGAAAACAAGCCCTCATCCAGCTTGATAATCTTGCCTTATCAGCCTATTATTAGTAAATAACCATTTTTAATACAAAGGAGAAATCATATGCAGCAAGATCAACGTAAGGAGCGACTTATAACAAAACCACTGGCGCTTTTAACTTTGGGGCATTTAATTACCGATTTCGGCCAAGGCGCGCTACCTGTGCTGCTGCCGTTTTTAAAAACAGCCTTCAACCTAACTTATACCCAAGTCGGAGTCATTGTCCTTGTACAAAATCTGACCTCTTCAGTAATTCAGCCGGTGTTTGGCTATCTTACCGATCGTGTCTCACTACCATGGCTAATCCCAGCCAGTGTGCTGCTCGCAGGGATCGGGTTAGGCATGATCGGTCTAATGACTTCTTACTATGCACTGTTGGGAGTTGTAGTTATTGGGGGCTTGGGAATTGCCTGTTTTCATCCTCAGGCATCCAAATCTGCCCACCTTGTCAGCAGCGCTGCGACAAAAGGGCGCAGCATGGGTCTATTTTCAGTAGGCGGCAATCTAGGGCTGGCGCTCGGCTCAATTGCCATGTCATTTGCCCTCAACTTGCCAGGAGAGTTAACAAACACCCTATACTTCATCATACCTGGTTTAGTCATGTCGCTCCTGCTGTATCGCAACCTTCAGGATATTTCGCCTCAAGAACCTGCCGTACAATCAGCTGCTGCTTCACACGCAGGCTCTACGAAAGGCCAGTCGCTTAACTACGGTCTGCTCGCCATACTCTTAGCGTTTATATTCGTAAGATCTAGTATCCATACCGGATTAACTACCTATATACCGATGTACTACATCAACTATTTATCAGGCAGCCCGGTATATGCCAGTTATCTCTTAGCGATTTTTCTGCTCGCCGGGGTAGTCGGTACTTATACCGGCGCGTCTTTAAGCGACCGCTTTGGCCGCAAAACGGTTATTATGGGCTCTATCCTCGCCACACTGCCTTTGATTAGTTTATTTCAATACACTAGCGGCTTTGCAACATTGCTCATACTTGCGTTAACCGGGTTGGCCCTCATTTCATCATTCGCCACAACAGTCGTGTTGGCGCAGGAAATGATGCCAGGCTATGTCGGCATGGCTTCGGGCCTGACTATTGGCTTTAGTATCGGCCTTGGTGGCGTCGGCGCTACGATCCTGGGCTATGTTGCCGACCATTTCGGCATTCCCAGCGTATTTACTGTATTATCAGTGTTGCCACTTGCAGGATTGGCTCTCGCGGCATTTTTACCAGGTAAGCTATTTAAACGTTAAAAGAATGCCATAAAAAAGGCTGTCGGCACATAAGGAGGCCACTGAAGAACTTGTGGTTTTGACGGAGCAAAGCTTAAAAAGTACGAAACAGAAGACGACCCTTGTTCCCAATTTTGGGGTGAGGGTCGTCTTTTACCATTTAGGAAACCTTTATAACTTGTCTTCTACCTTA
>NZ_DATMYD010000137.1:0-4099 GCF_035561155.1 Sporomusa sp.
TTTAAAAAGGATCGCGGCACTGGTATCCTTTTATTTGCGTACTTGTACTCGATTTTGCCCACAACCGACTTTTTGCCCCAAACGGCTCTGCACCGGGATGGTATTACTGCTTAAAACATGGCATTCTTCAGTGGTTTCGGATGGTTCGCTTGAGTCTTTTTTTTGTTTAGGGATGACACCTTTTAATAGGAAGATATTATAGGAATGAATCTTTTCGAAGTTGGACGGAGGGGAAGGCTTTACGAAGCCAAGCCACGATATCTGCACTGGCCTGGGTAGAGTGATCTGATAAATGATGGTCGCCATCCTGATATAGTTTCAATTCTCTAGGGCCTGTTGCCATGTTGTAGATCGTATGAGCTTGGCAGACAGGCACTATGATATCTGCAGTGCCGTGCAGCATGAGGAGTGACGTATGAGTAAGCTGCTTAGCATACGCCAGCAAGTCATGACGCTGAAAATCGCGGATAAAATCAGGCGTAAGAAACAGATTGCCATACTGATCTGTTAGGTGCAGGTTTCTACCGGCTGTCAGATGCTCATAGTGAGCACCCAGGGCCAAACGAAAGGTAGTAATTAAGTCCCAGGGGGTAGCCCAGAGGATAAGGCCGCTTATTTTTTGGTCAGCTGCTGCCACTGCTAGTGAGGCGCTGCCACCCATGCTGCGGCCTAGCAGCATGATTTGACTGCTAACAGTCTGTCGGGCATAGTCAACAACGGCAGTCAGCTCAGCGATCTGGCAGGATAAGCTCTGGAGAGGAGTAAAATCATAGCGGATTACGCTTACACCTGCTGCGGCTATTGTTTCAGCAAGGAGGGTAGCCCGTCCGCCCCCGTCTTTAGTACCCCGGAAGCCATGGGAAATGATCAGAGTTTTGTCTGAAGAACTACCGGAAGAGTGAATAACGCCGGACACGGGGCGACTGCCTGCTGGTATCATAATATTTTTCATGAAATATATACCTCAAAGAAAATCTAATTGCTAGGGAAGTGTTTTATTATTCTGGTTATACTGATGAATGTAGCACAAAAACTGAGCACTAAGGAGAAACCAAAATGCTGTGGCTGATTATTACGGTAGTCATTGCAATTGCTCTTTTCACTTTGCTGCGTCCGCGTCAGACGGCCTCAGATGAGCCTGATGCACAGCAAACCAGTATAGGGATTGGAGGTTCGATGGGGAGTATGATGACCGGGATGATGTTAGGCTATCTTGTCAGTAATTTTCTGATTGACAGTCACCAGTACGCACAGTGGCGTGGATTAAGTCCGGATGCGCTGAAGGAAATGCTGGCAGCTGAGGGAGTCATGACAGATGCTGAGTTCGATAATTTAAGTGATCAGATTGCTGTTAGAGCTGAGTTAAATGAAGTCCAAAATCAATATATGTATCAGGACGTCACCGAGGGATATGCCGATAGCAATAATATAGGCGATATTGGCAGAGATGCTTAGGCGTCCAGAAGTAGAGTAATCACTATCAATGCTATAGTTTATCCAAGTAAAACTGCCTAATAGGCAGTTTTTTTTAGTGACACCTTATATTAGCAATTTTTTAGTGTGAAAGCTATTATGGCCGTGATGATTGCAGGCCTAACTTATTGATAACAACAGGAATTAATGTAAGTTTATGGAGATACCCCCTTGAAACTGCTATAATGAAAGAAACAGTCCTGTAAGCAAGAGTGGGATGGTGTGTTGCGCTGTTGGTCGGGTTTCTGGTGGGACGGTAATATGTTTGGCATTACGTCGCTTACTGTCGCATATCTATATGGAAACTGCTGGCTGGATTGGCGCGTATCGCCGAGGCGGTGACCGCCGCAAGTTAAAGATAGGGGGTACGTGCGTTGAATATCATTGACCTGCACTGTGATACAATTTGGCGCCTTCTGGAAGAAGGCAAAACGGCCAGCTTATACCGCAACCCGTTTAGTGTCGATATCGAAAAATTGCAGTCAAGCCAAGCACAAGCCCAATTTTTTGCGCTGTTCGTTAATCGGGAAAAAACCAGCGACCCGCTGGAACGGGCGCTTACCATGGCGACGCGTTTTTTCCATGAGCTTGAGGAGAATAGTCAATATATTGCACTGGCTAGGAATTATGAAGAACTCCGGCAAAGCCGCACAGAAGGCAAAATCGCCGCTTTTCTCACTATCGAGGAAGGCGGTGTGCTAAAAGGCGATTTACTCAACTTAGAGAGCCTTTACCGTCTTGGTGTCAGGCTCATTACGCTGACCTGGAACTATCCCAATGAAATAGGTTATCCGAACTGCCGGCCAGAGTACCGCGGCCTAGGGCTGACGCCGTTTGGGGAGCAAATTGTTGCCGAGATGAACAGGCTGGGAATGCTTATTGATGTGTCCCACTTATCTGATCAGGGCTTTTATGATGTTGCCACACTGTCGGCAAAGCCCTTTACAGCCTCGCATTCTAATGCCCGCTCTGTAACCGGGCATCCGCGCAACCTGACAGATGACATGATCAAGCTGTTGGCCGAAAAGGGCGGGGTCATGGGTCTTAATTTTGAAAAAAGCTTTTTAGGCAACGCACCTGTAAGCCAGGTGTCTGACATGGTGCTGCATGTAAAGCATATTCGTAAAGTCGGTGGGATTGAAGTCATCGCGATTGGCTCAGATTTTGACGGTATTGACTTAGGTCTTGAATTGGCGCATGCTGGTGAAATGAGTAAGCTTGTCAACGCGCTTGAACGTAGCGGGTTGACCCAGGGAGAAATTGAAAAAATCTGCTGGGGCAACGCTTTACGCGTGATCAAGGACACGCTTATATAGCGAAATGCCATCCGTAAAAGAACAGGTGTAATTCCGCAAGAGACGAATGGTGATCTTGTAAGCTAGGGAAAGACAGTGGTAATATGAGCTGGTACTAAATAAAAGGCAACTATATATAAACGGAATCTTTTGAATATTTTACATCAAAACAGGTGGTGGACATGCTCCTAAACCTGTTTTTTCTATGAAAATATTCATTAATCCTTGATAATTAGGCATATATGACAATTGTGGAACAATCAGGATAGGCGGGGGAAGCCATGTATACAATATTTTATGGTTTAGGGACTTGCACATTTGTGAATACCTTGATAAAATAGATTTAATTCAACACCTTTAATATCTGATACTAAAACCTGATATAGGGAGGTGGGGCCGGTTGGCGTGCACTGATTGTGCATTGAATTAGTCTAAACTTACAATAAAAGGAGTGCAGTAAATGGAGTTTTTGTTAGCGCTAGCTAGTATCATGATGGTGAACATCGTGCTTAGCGGCGACAATGCAGTGGTCATTGCCATGGCCAGCCGTTGTTTGCCCCCAAAGCAGCAGAAGATGGCCATCCTGTGGGGTAGCGCCGGGGCGATAGGGCTGCGAGTTATTTTAACACTTGTAGCGGTTGTACTCTTGCAAATACCCTATGTGCAGTTTATCGGCGGTTTACTCCTAATCTGGATTGCGGCTAAGCTACTTATGGAGGATAAATGTGAGGAAAACATCGAAGCCGGTGGTTCCTTCATGTCGGCGATCAAGACAATTATTGTTGCCGATCTGGTAATGAGTCTTGACAATACCCTGGCGATTGCCGCTGTAGCTAAAGGCGATTATATGTTGCTGGCCTTAGGACTTGCTCTCAGTATCCCACTTATTATCTTCGGCAGTCAAATTATTATTAAAATTATGGATAAATATCCTGTGGTTGTATATGCCGGTGCTGCTCTAATTGCTTGGACAGCCGGTGAAATGATGATTGGCGACCACAAAATTGGTCCTGTCATCCATGGTGTTTTGCCTGAGTGGTTAATCCCGGCAGCCATCACCATTGGTGTACTGGTAGTAGGCGCTTGGTGGAAGAAAAGCCACAAAGAACAAGTCGCCGGCAGCGGCGCAAAAGCGAGCCATTCAGCGCAACAATAAGTTAAATAAGTAATACAAAGACATCGCTTTTAGAGGAGGCCACTGAAAAAGTCCCTTTAATACTTAAAAAGGTATAGACCCTCAAGAAAACTGAGGAGGCTGTACCTTTTTTCCTGTATAATAAAGGTATTAAAGGGAGCAGGTGAGTCAAATGATTCAACAACAACAATCTATG
>NZ_DATMYD010000138.1:0-37193 GCF_035561155.1 Sporomusa sp.
GTAAATAGTAATGTGTTTGCCGGTGTTTTAGTGGGGATTCCGGCCATTACTATCCTGAGGAAGGGTAACCAAGATAACCCACAAACAGCTGTAACGGTCAGTCGACTGGACGGCAGCGGGGTGACGCTGGACACTTATCAATATGAACAGGAATATTTTGCGCGGCAGGTTTATAAAAGGTTTCGTTTGCTTTTTCATGAAGGAGATAAGGCGCTCATTGACAAAATTGAGCAAGTGCCCTACATATTCAAAGATGTAACCAAGATCCGGACAGGTATGCGCTCGCTTACCGTCCAGGCTGAGATTAAAAGCAAAGTTAAGCATGGTGTTACCTGGCAGAAGGGGGTAACCTCTTCAGGCCAGATACTGCCGTTTTACCTTGACTATCAAGGCGATTGGCTTGATGTTAACCCGGCAAAGCTAAATAAAGGTGGCTGGGATGCGGCCATCATCGCTGGCCCGAAAATTTTTTTGCGCCAGACTGGTGACAGTTTAATTGCCACTATTGACAGGTCCGGATTATATCATTTGAATAATATACATTCATTGGTGGTATTACGGGACGAAGTTAGTCTGGAATATTTGATATGTATTCTTAATTCTAAGCTAATGAACTATTACTACCATACTGTAACCTTAGAAAAGGGTCGGCCGATGGCACAAGTGGATATTGAAACTGTGGAAAAACTGCCATTAATCCTAGAGCACCACTGTACCGATAGGTTAGCTTTTCTGGGGGCAAGGCTGTCCAAGCTGGCCGGCACTGTCTTCTTTAGAGGGCTGGAACAGCACGTTGGTTCTATGGCTGTCAACGAATTTACAGCACTGCATAATGAAATGGATACACTTGTGTACAAAATGTACGGTCTATCAGAAAGTGAGATTAACTATATCGAGCAGGCTGGAACTGTAAATATAAATAAATTCTGTAAAGCGTGATAAACAAAAAGAGGACGTCACACAGACGTCCTCTTTGCCATGAAATAGACTTATTGTTTTAGACGGGCTTTAATATCTCTGGTGGGCGGTAAAACACTGCTTGCCTTTTTGTCAGTCATGTTATCGGCATCTTTGCCGCCATAGGGTCCCTGTTGTGCCTGGGATTCACCAAAAGGTCCATGTTTTGACTTTAGATTATTGTCATAAATGTTACCCATCGTTAAATCACCTCCTGCTGATAGTGTTTCCCAAACAGAGCGTTTCGCGCTTGGCAATTTCAGTCTTAACAGTCATATGTTGCAAGGATGCATTGCATGCAGAAATTGCTAGCTGTCTGTGAACAGGATTTTAGGCAACATGGTCGAATCTTTACATAACATCAGACTGTATTGTCAGTTTGTTAACTAAACGCCAATCCTTATGTTTCTATATTTAAAAAAACAAAATTGAAAGGCAGGTTGATTAACAATCAATGATGATTAAAAAATGGCTGACTAAAATGGTTTTTGGTTTTGTAATAATGTCTCTGGTTACTACTTCGTTTGGCGGAGCATGGGCAACAGCAGCGTATGCGGCTCCAGCTGAAGAACAGTCTCTCCAGGATGGCGATAATAATGCGGTCATTGGCACCGTAGTGGCCCTTGGCTTATTAGCAATTCTAGCTGGTGGCAAAAAAGGCGGTAGTGGTGCAGCGACGCCCAAGAGTACAGATACATCTACAACTCCTGTAACGCCTTCAACTACAACTCCTTCAACTACAACTCCTGTAACGCCTGCAACTAAAACCCCTGCAACACCTTCGACTACAACCCCAAGCACTTCGAATTCCGGCTCGACATCAGGACTTACCGCTGACGAAGCCAAAGCGTTCCAACTGTTAAACGCTGACCGTGCAGCAAATGGTTTACCGGCACTCAAAGCCAACATGAGTCTGGTGCGTTTAGCAGAAAACTATGGGCAAGACATGATTAATCGTAAGTTCTTCTCGCACTACAACCCGGAGGGGCAATCGCCGTTTGACCGTATGAAGCAAGCCGGTATCAGCTATCGTTATGCTGGTGAAAACCTGGCTATCAATAGCAATGTAACGACTGCCGAGAATGCCTTCATGAACAGTTCCGGTCACCGCGCCAATATTTTAAACTCTAACTACACTGAAGTAGGTGTTGGCGTTCGGTATGATTCTGCCGGTTCAGCCTATGTTGTCCAAGAGTTTATTTCCAAATAGTATATGGCTAACAAGTAAAACCCGCGCTTTAAAATAAAGCGCGGGTTTTTGTTTTTACATAGAAAGACTACATGCACTTAGGGCAGCCGCCGCGGTGCTCGTGATAATCGAACTCATGGCCGCAGCATGGGCATATTTTGTATAGACGATAGGTACAGATTCTGTATAATTTGTAGTAGCATTTGTACGTTTTTACACACTCTTTAGTCGGCTGGCACTTCATTTTGGGGGGACAGCAAGACATATCCGTGTCTTGACATTCATCCATCATTTCATACTTATCGCACTTATCATACTTATCGGTACAGCCGTTTTTTGAATAATCGTCATCACATTTCCAGTAGGGATATTTTTTATAAGCCCTCATTAAATATAGCCTCCTTATATTTTGATAGTTAGTTATTCTGCCCGCAAGCGAGAACAACATCCTGCTATATACTATGAGGAATACCGGAAGAATGTTATGTTGATTTATGCATAACATTTATTTTTTTTCGCTACAAATAGCAAAGGTGCAGCTTGTCTGTCAGGCATGTTTTGCCAGAGTTGATCATAGTTATAGTTTAGGATGTGCCTGCAAACATAGCTTTAACGGTTGCTGTCCTTTGCCATTTTTTAGTTTTTTGTCACATAAAAATTAGAGCAGGCATATATATAACTAGAATATACAAAGGGGGGAATCTGCATGAACGATAGAGCTAATAAGAGCTGCACCCTTGGTGCAGAAGCGGGTCCACAAACTATAATCGTACGCCAAATAATAGGAGAAAAGGAAAAACAAAAAGCTCTGGATATTCACGTGGTTGTTCCGGAGAGGAAACCGTCTATTGAACAAATTGTTGATGTATTTGTAAAAGAAGTAGAGGTAAACAGCGTTGACGTTATTACTGATAAAGTCATAGTTCGGGGCGAGTTCGAAATAAAAGCGATTTATGTAGCGGCCCTGCCTGATCAGCCTGTTCACGCCGTAGAAATCAAGCATTATAAATGGACTCTTGATATTGATGTTCCAGGCGCCCGTAGAGGGATGGATGCTGATGCCAGTGTCGTTGTTGAGTTTGTTGATTATGACGTTGATGATCACTATCGCGCGTACAAATACAAGAATTTTGAGCCTGTCTGCGACGACGAAGACGACGATAATGATAACGACAATGACAATGATTGTGACGACCATGACCATGACCACGACCACGACCACGATTGTGAAGATCATGGACACCATCACCACCACCACCGCAATTGCCGGGAATTTGATGTATCGGTAATTCTTAAAGTAACAGCCAAAGTCATGACCGACCGGGAGGTAACAATCGGAACTGCAGCTTTGCCAACAAAACCAAAAGGTTAGGATCGATTAAGTATCACCAGAAAGGGGGGGGAATAAATGGACGACAACACAAGAGTCGTTTCAGCCTCGACGGATACCTTAAACACGAATACAAAAAAGGTTTCCGGAGTGACAACTGTTGAAAGCTCTGAACTGGAGTGCGGTTGCCCTGAGCCGGGCCCGGAAACGATAGAGGTTGAGCAGGTACTAGGTGCCGAGATGGCACAGCGGGTTGTTGAACTTGATATGATTGTGCCTGCACAAAAACCAGATATTGAACAAGTGCTTGATGTATATGTGAAAGAATTGGAAATTACCAAAATCGATGTTATTAGGGATAAGGTTATTGTTCGCGGCGAGTTAGAGGTAAAGGTAATGTATGTGGCCGACCTGCCTAACCAGCCTGTGCATGCTTTTGAGAAGCAACACATCCGTTGGACGCGTGATATTGTAGTGGATGGTGCTGAACCTGATATGAAGGCGACATCCGATGTCGTGGTTGAGTTTGTTGACTATGATTTCCACTGCCATCATGATCGGCGTAAAGTGCATGTTACTATTGTACTTAAGGTCTGGGCCCGGGTGGTCACTACCACAGAGATGGATGTATATGCCTTAAGCCCTATCGATGAGGTCGGTGTGATTACAGGTACGACGTCCACCGACAAAGTCAGTGCCAGCCAATTTGACAATGAGACCGTAACAGCCTCCGAGACTGGCGGGGGTGACATTGAGGCTTTTGGCGAGCAGAATGTCATTGTCACTGGCCCGGTTACACCTACTGCCGGGACGCCGACCACTGTCAGCGGCACGGTAACGGTAACTGGTAATACAGTGAACGTTAGAACCGGGCCGGGCACCAACTTCCCGGTAGTAACTAAGCTTAATAAAGGTGCTACGTTAACCGTAAAAGAGCAGGCTTTCGGCTGGTACAAAGTTGTGCTTTCTGATGGCACTACGACTGGCTGGATTGCCAGCTGGCTGGTAAATGGCGCTCCTGTTAATCCGAAAGGCTAATCATAACGACCCAGGGATGACAAAAATCCCTGGGTATTGTTTTAATGGAAAATCCCGGAAGCTTTAGCTGCCGGGATTTTGGGGATGATGGGGGAGGAGTTGGCTAAATGTTTCGGGCAATAGAATATATAGGCCCAGTAGGGTTGGGGGCGACGTCACCCCAACTATTCCGGGCCGAAAACTGCCAAGGTGAGAGTAAGGTGTGTGTTGTTAAACTATCAGCTAACCGCCTTGGTCCTAAGGTTCTCGTAAATGAATTGCTGGCTGTCCGGTTTGGGCAATGGCTTAATCTCTGTTTTCCGCCAGGGGGCCCTATAGAGATTTCCCCCGAAGTCCTCGGCAGAAGCAGGCGGCTGACTGCTGCGGGTGTGCTGCCGGGCTGGCACTTTGGTTGTGAGTATTTAAAAGGGGCCGGGTATGTAACTAAATATAATGTGCACCGGGCGGTAAATAAAGAACAGATGGCCGGAGTCATGCTGTTCGACCACTTGTTTCACAATCCTGACCGTACAAAGAACCGCAAAAATCTGCTTATTCGAAGAGAAAAGGATGGTTATAAGCTGTATGCGATTGATAATTCTCATCTATTCCGCCGTGGGAAATGGACGATTGAGAGGCTTAAAGAGTTGACTGATAATATAACACTAAATCACCGGCGGTCTTACGGGGTTCTTTTAAAATACTACCTTAAACCGACGCATTTTTTTAAGTATGTTCAGGCGGTTAAAAATATTCAGGACGCCGAGTTTTCGGAGTTTATAGACACTATTCCCGAAGAGTGGTTGCCAGATACAGGTGAACGCCAGGCATTACTGGAATTTCTCGCCGCCCGGCGCGGCAAGGTCGAATGGGTAATGCGCCAATTAACTGATTTAATCCCTAATATAAATAGGAGTACCAACATTCACTAATGCAAACAGCTCTTCAGCATGGGCATTATGCATTCGAATACAGCCATTTGACACCATCTGGCCGATCAACCAGGGGGCATTTGTGCCATGAACGCCATACGCGTCAAAGTTGAGACCCATCCAACGCGTACCCAGAACGCCGCCTGGGTTCATAATTTTGGTGGCAATTGCATAATTGCCAAGCGGTGTGGGCGTTACCGGCTTGCCGATAGCGACAGGATACTGCCGCGTAGGGCTATTGCCGTCAAACAAGGTTAGCTGGCGTTGGGACCTGACGATCAGAATGTTTGCTCTAGGTAGTGCAGTGCTTACTCTGTCGATACGAGGAACCGGCGTTACCTCGCTAACCTCGGCAGGCTGATTTTGGCAGTAGCTAATGTAGCGTTCATCTTCTGCTAGTTTAATGGTTTTTAGCGATTCCGGGAGATATATCATTCTGACATTCATCGTTGGTTTAACCTCCGTTTTCCAATTTCTCTGCTTCATTATATTCAGTCACGGCGCATTTGGTTAGCACAGCTGATAGTATAAAGAGCAGTCATTTCTGGTAAAAATAGGAGTAAAGGCTAAAACAGGAGATATTTTAACTGATGAGCGACAAAACGGCAGACAACAAACGCAGAACACCTGGCAGCCTGCTTATTATCGGTGGTCATGAAGACAAAACAGGCGAACGTGTTATTTTGCGTAAATTCGTGGACATGACCGGCGGCCGGGACAGCCGTATCATAATTATTGCAACAGCTACGGATGAGCCGCGCGTTGTTGGCAGGGAATACAAAGAATTATTTACTTCAATGGGCGCGGCTATAGTAAACATCATGGCAATTGCTAATAGGGATACGGCAAATCAAACCCAGCAGGCCGAAGTAATAAAGAATGCCACTGGCATATTTTTCACCGGCGGCGATCAACTGCGCTTAACAAGTATTTTAGGAGGCTCAGCAGTTGACGCCGCCATTCGTGCTGCCTTCATGCAGGGCGCCGTTATAGCTGGGACAAGCGCTGGCGCAGCCGTCATGAGCGAGACGATGATTGTAGGCGGCAACTCAAATGATACACCGAAAAAGTCTTCACTAAGTATGGCTCATGGTATGGGCTTTTTGAGTGAGGCAGTCGTGGATCAGCACTTTGCTCAGCGGGGGCGAATTAATCGCTTACTGTCCTCGGTAGCGCAAAATCCACATGTGATGGGCATTGGGATTGACGAAGATACGGCGCTCATCGTGAGGCCTGACCGGGTCTGCGAAGTAGTGGGATCACAAACGGTGACAATTATTGACGGCAAAAATATTGTTTACTCAAATATATCAGAGTCCAATCAGAATCAGCCCTTGGCTATATCCAATGTGTTGCTGCACATTTTGCCAGCAGGCTATGGCTTCGATTTAAACCTACGGTTGCCCATTCAACTTGATACAAACTAAGTTCGGAGGGGATTTGTTATGCAATTATTATATTCACGCTTTATTGGTGGCCCCAATATGTATAGCTATCGGCCTGTCATCAAGGCATTACTTGATATTGGTGCCTATGAAGACATTGCCAGTAATGCTATTGCCGGTTTTGTGGCCCGCTTACTGGCCTTACTGCCAGGACTAAAGCAGCATTCGTGCTCACGTGGATATCCCGGAGGCTTTGCCGAACGATTGCAGGAAGGAACCTATTTAGCACATATTTTTGAGCATGTAGCGCTAGAACTTCAAACGCTTGCGGGTAAAGAATATATGTCAGCCTTTGGCAAGACGCGGGGTGCAGGACAGCAGGGCGTCTATCATGTTGTTATTGGCTGTAAATCAGGTCCGGTCGGGCTGGCAGCCGCCGAAGGCGCATACCAGCTGCTTGCGGCAGTGCTTGGTAAACAAAACTTTAATGTGCCAGAACTGGTGGCTCAGCTAAAAAGAGTTGGAGAAAACGCCAAACTTGGACCAAGCACTGAGGCTATTTACGAAGCGGCGCGGCGGCGTGGGATTCCTATATTACGCCCTGATTATGATGCTAATTTTCTCATCATGGGCTATGGCCACAGGCAACAGCGGGTGTGGGCCACTGTTACAGGCCGGACAAGCTCGGTGGCTGTTGATTTAGCTGGCGACAAGTATCTCACTAATAAACTGTTGCGTCAAAATGCCATACCTGTGCCATGCGGGTATGTTGTGTCAAACATAGCAGAAGCCCTGGATGCTTTTGCCGCCATTGGCAGGCCGGTTGTTATCAAACCTGCCGGCGGCAATCATGGCAAAGGTGTTACTCTCAATATTTTGAGTGAAGATGAGATTGAACAGGCCTTTATGCTTGCAACCCAGTATGATGAACGTGTACTGGTAGAAGAGTATATAACAGGCCGCCAATACAGGTTGTGCCTTGTTGACGGCAAATTGATCGCAGGTGCTGAAAGGATACCTGCCCATGTAATTGGGGATGGTATCCATACAATAGCCGGACTTGCTGATATCGTGAACCTGGACCCCGCGCGCGGTACAGGCCATAGCCGCGCTTTAACCCGGTTGGAACTGGACGACGCTGCTATAACTACGTTATCCAGACAAAGCCTGACGACTGCGTCGATACCTAAGGCTGGGCAGCTTGTCCTTATTCGTGATAACGCTAATCTGAGCGCCGGTGCTACCGCCACAGATGTAACCGCCTGTATCCATCCTGATACTGTACGGTTGGTTGAACGGGCTGTCCGGCTTATTGATCTGGATGTTGCCGGGGTAGATCTTGTAATTACTGATATCTCACAGCCAATGACTCTCAAGAATGGCGCTATTATTGAAATAAATGCTGCTCCTGGTCTGAGAATGCACCTGTATCCGAGTGCCGGGAAGCCGCATGATGTTGGTGCGGCTATTGTCAACTATTTGTTTCCTGCTGGCACAGACGGCCGGATACCTATCATTGCGGTCACTGGTACAAATGGCAAAACAACAGTCACTAGACTGATTTCCCATATCTTTCGGCTAGCCGGCCATAAAACGGGAATGACTACGTCTGACGGTATTTATGTTGACCAAGAGTGCATTGCCCATGGTGATACCACCGGGCCAGTCAGCGCTGCCATGGTATTGGCTGATCCTACTGTCGAGGTTGCTGTTCTTGAAGTGGCGCGGGGGGGCATTATTCGTAGTGGACTTGGTTATGATTTTGCCGATGTTGGCATCATCACTAATATTACCGAAGACCACATCGGTCAGGACGGTATTGAAGATCTCGATGATTTAGCTTATATAAAATCATTGGTTATCGAAACCGTACGGCCGGATGGCGCAGTACTCCTCAATGCAGACGACCTGCGGATCGTAACACTTAAATCACGGGTTAAAGCGGAAATTATGTACTTTAGCACAAAAGCTGATAATATTGTTGTCCGTCGCCACTTGGGTGAAGGCGGTAAAGCCTGTTTTGTCAAAAACGACATCATTTATCTGGCCAGCGGTCAAAAAGAACAGCCTGTCATCCATATAGCGGATATCCCGCTGACGCTGCAAGGTTATGCCGGGCACAATATTCAGAATGCTGTTATTGCCACTGCCGCTTGCTGGTGCCAAGGCCTCTATCCTGCGGCTATTCGTAAAGGCCTGGTCAGCTTTTGTGAAAACCCCGGACGGCTTATGCTGATGAATGTTGGCAACTTCCAGGTTTGCGTCGACTACGCTCACAATCCGGCTGGCTGTCAGGCACTAGTAAGTACGCTCCGCCGCCTTAATCCCAAGCGCCTCATTGGCGTCATTGCTGCACCAGGTGACCGGCGTGATGACGTGATCCTGCGTTTTGGCAGTGAAGCCGGTCAGGGGTTTGACGTTATTTATATCAAGGAAGACCATGACTTACGCGGCCGTCAGCCTGGTGAGACAGCAGCGCTACTTGCACGGGGTGCACTGGAAGCCGGTTTTAATCCTGAACATCTCACAACAATTCTTGATGAGCGTGAGGCTGTGGCAGCCGCTCTGGCTCACGCAGAAAGCGGCGATTTAATTGCTGTATTTTATGAACAGTATGGGATCGTTCTAGATACCATAACGAGTTTTTATAAAACTGATGCTGCTAGTTATAGTCACAAATCGGAATATCAGGAACTGGTAGTGGCAGGGGTACGTGCAGAAGGATAATAAAAAAATCTAGAATGGAAAATTGGCAGTTGCAGGCAAATACATGAGCAGGTAGAATATAATACTGTAAGATGTATGTGGAGGTGTTCCAGGATGGATACAAGTAGTCTAACTGCCGATCAGGAACTGCAACTGGTGGCTTTCCGGTTAGCTAGAGAAGAATACGGATTACCTATTACTAAAGTTCAAGAGATAAATCGCCTGGTTCCCATAACAAAGCTGCCGCAGACGCCAGCATTTATGGAAGGCATTATAAACTTGCGCGGACGGATCATTCCGGTGGTAGACCTTAGGAAGCGCTTTCAGCTTGAAGTCTCCGACTATAATGATGACAGCCGGATTATCATTGTGGATGTTGAGGGTCAGACTGTGGGCGTTATTGTTGATGCCGTCACCGAAGTGGTCAGACTGGCGGCAGTAAGCGTGGAACCGCCGCCCCCGACATTTATTCTTGATGCCAAGTATATTCAAGGTGTGGGTAAACTTGATGACCGTTTGCTCATCTTGCTTGAGATCGATCAGATCTTGACTTCGCAAGAGACAATAGCTTTAAAGCAACTAACCGCGTAGGGTATTTGAATATGCTGATACTTAAAGCCTATGCTAAAATCAATCTTGCGCTTGATGTGCTCAATAAACGCTCTGACGGCTACCATGAGGTGGCTATGATTATGCAGGCCGTTAGTCTTGCGGATACAGTAACTTTAACTAGCCAGCCAGCAGGAATTGATCTTAGTGTCAATATTCCCGGTTTGCCTGCAGACACCAATAACCTGGCTTATCGTGCCGCCGCCCTGCTCAAGGAATATTCGAAAACAGAGCAGGGAGTAATGATTCATTTGGAGAAACAGATCCCGTTGGCAGCAGGTTTGGCTGGTGGCAGCGCTGATGCTGCCGCTGTACTCAAGGGGCTTAATCAGCTATGGGAGCTTAACCTTAGCTTGGACGAGCTTAGTAAGTTGGCGGCCAAATTGGGTTCAGATGTACCGTTTTGTTTATATAACGGCACGATGTTAGCCACTGGACGGGGAGAGCTAGTAGCGCCATTGCCGCCGCTGCCTGCCTGTTATGTAATATTGGCTAAACCGGCTGTCGAAGTACCAACAGCCTGGGTATACGGCCAGTTTAAGGCTGATGAAGTTAGCAGTCGGCCGGATATTGCGGCGATGCGCGAGTGTCTTGCGCAGGGGGATCTGGCTGGTGTTGCCGGCCGTTTGGAAAACGTGCTTGAAAACGTCACAATTCCGGTTTATCCCGAAATTGCTAAAATAAAAGAATATATGCTGAAGTACGGGGCCATGGCGGCGCTAATGTCAGGAAGCGGACCAACAGTGTTCGGTCTTTCAGACTGTCGTGGTCAGGCTGAGAGGATCGCCGATCAGCTAAAGGCTCAGGGTGTGCCGGAAGTCTTTGTGGCAAAAACAGTATCAAAGGTGGAGTGATTGTGGAGAGGCGATTAGTACCTATTAAATTAGACAGCTATAAACCACTTAGAGAAGTAGTAGCTGAAACGCTAAGAGAAGCGATCGTGAATGGTATTTTAAAACCAGGTGAGCGGCTAATGGAGATTCAACTGGCTGAAGAGCTAGGTGTTAGCCGGACACCGGTGCGTGAGGCCATTCGAAAGCTTGAGCTGGAAGGCTTTGTTGTCATGATTCCCCGCCGGGGAACCTATGTGGCCGATCTGTCAATAAAAGACATTAACGAGGTCTTTGAAATCCGGACTGCCCTTGATGTTTTGGCTGCCGGGCTTGCGGTGGAGCGTATTACCGAAGATGAACTTGAGCAGCTCGAACGGCTGCTGGTTGAGATTGGCGAATTAATCGAACAGGACGATGCCGATAAGCTTGTTGAATCTGACAGCCAATTTCATGACATTTTGTACAGAGCCAGCCGCAATGACCGTTTAGTGGGCATTATCAATAATCTTAGAGAACAATTTACCCGTTTCCGGTCAATCTCGATCCAATACCCGGGCCGGATGCAAAAATCTGTGGAAGAACACCGGCGACTAGTTGAAGCCATTGCCAGCCGCGACACCGATTTGGCTCAGCAACTTGCCCGCGAACATATGGAGAACTCGGAACAGACACTACTGCAGGATTTGAACGAACGCCGTCAGGCTTAACATCTCGAAGGAGTGTACTACATAATGTATGATGCCATAATCCTTGCTGGTGGCGAAAATAGTGAACACCTAAACCGCTATACATCCCAGCCCTATGAGGCTATGATTGATATTGCTGGCAAACCAATGGTTGAACTTGTGGCCGGAGCTCTTGCTGCCAGTTCACAGGTATCCCGCATTTTTATTGCCGGTCCGGTTCAGGAACTGGCCAAATGCGCCCTTCCCGAAAAGGCAGTCATTGTGGCAGGCGGCCAGACCATCATCGAAACCATCAGCTTAGGGATGAAGGCATTAGGACATGAAAACCCGACCTTGGTGGTAACTGTTGATATTCCGCTCATAACGCCGGCGGCTGTTGAGGATTTTTTGTCACAGTGTGCCGGCGTAAATGCCGAGTTATATTATCCTATCGTTACCCGCAGCGATCATGAACGCCGGTTTCCTGGCAATAAGCGCACATATGTGCGCTTGAAAGAGGGGACTTTTACCGGCGGCAACATTTTTCTGGTAAACCCCAAAATCGTGGCACAGTGTATGAAAGTGGCTGAACGCATTATTGCCAACCGTAAGAATCCTTTTAAATTATGCTGCCTGTTAGGCTGGACCTTTGTAGTGCAGTTTATTTTGGGCACACTCAAACTAAGGCAAGTAGAAAAACGGGTGAGTGATATTCTCGGGATCAAGGGCGCCGTTATCCAGTCACAGTATGCGGAACTTGGCATTGATGTGGATAAACCAAGTGATTTGGAATTAGTACGAAGATGTTTGAAACAAAAGTCTCTGAAAGAACGCGGATAAACCGCGTTCTTTCTTATATGGAAACAATTAAAGAAGCCCTCCTTCCAGAAATTGACGTTGTTTCCGCATTGGCGCCGTTCCTATATTTTTACCTAAATCCTGGCTGGAGATTTTAATGCGGAATATATAATACAATTTTTTTACAACCGGGCAGGAATTGCTGAATCTGTAGAGAATGTGAATAAAAAAATATATTTAGGAGAAAATATTCGGTATTTCCCTGATTGTGGAGGAAGTAAGCATGGATAAAGTACGGAAAATGGAACGGGTATCTGCATTGACTAAGCTTATGGCAGAAAGACCCCGCCATTTATTCTCGCTTAGTCAGTTCAGCGAGCTGTTTGGTGCCGCCAAATCAACTATATGCGAAGATATTACTACCATAAAAGAAACAATGGTGCATTTTGGGCTGGGGACCATTGAGACAGTCGCCGGAGCAGCCGGTGGCATCCGGTTTATTCCCGCTGTATCGGCAAAAGAAACTGACAGGCTTTTAAATGAGTTGGCCCAGCGGCTGGCTGAACCTGACCGCATTATTCCCGGCGGTTTTTTATATATGTCGGACTTACTATTTACACCCCACTTAATGGTCAAAGTGGGCGAGATATTTATGGAACGTTTGGCCCATTTATCGCCTGATTATATCATGACAGTTGAGACTAAGGGCATTCCGCTTGCATTTATGACAGCACGTGCCTTTGACTTGCCGCTGATTACTGTGCGGCGCGGCAGTAAAGTAACCGAAGGCTCGGCCGTTAGCATTAACTATGTAACAGGCTCTTACAAACGTATTCAAACGATGTCGTTGCCGAAACGAGCCCTGCCGGCAGGCGCTAAAGTACTCATTATCGACGATTTCATGAAAGCTGGCGGTACGGCGCGCGGGATGGTTGATTTGGCGCAGGAAGTAGGGGCTAAGGTGTGTGGTATCGGCGTACTTGTGGCAACAGCTGAACCTGAGCCAAAATTAGTAGAAGACTATCTGGCGCTGCTTATTTTACATGATGTACATGAACATACTAAAGTAACAGATATCAGGCCGGTGCTTACATCTGTCTGATGTACGCTTGTGGTTGCTTGCATAGTTCTCATCGCGGCTTAGCATCTGGAATTTTTTTCGACAGAATCCTTAAAAGGGGGAAGACGGAGTGTCTGATACTACGACCAGTGTAACACTGGCTGACATTGAGAAAGCCAGGGAGGCATTAGACGGCGTTATTCATCATACTACTCTTGATAAAAGTAACACTTTTAGTACGCTGACAGGCAGTGAGATTTATTTAAAATTGGAAAACTTGCAAAAAACCGGGTCATTTAAAATCCGGGGCGCTTATAATAAGATTAAAAGCTTAACCCCGGAAGAAAAAAACCATGGGGTTATTGCCGCATCTGCAGGGAATCATGCCCAAGGTGTGGCTTATGGCGCTAGTGCCGCGGGAATTAAAGCTACAATAGTCATGCCAGAGATTGCTCCCTTGGCTAAAATCACGGCTACACGGGGGTATGGCGCTGAGGTTGTTCTGGCCGGAGGAGTCTATGATGAGGCGTATAGTAAAGCCCTTGAACTTCAGGCTGAAACCGGGCAGACTTTTATTCATGCCTTCAACGACACGGCAGTCATTGCCGGGCAGGGGACAATCGGCCTGGAAATATTACAGGATTTAGAAGATGTGGATGCCATTGTTGCGCCCATTGGCGGCGGCGGCATGATTGCCGGTATTGCCGTGGCTGTCAAAGAGTTAGCTCCTCATGTTAAGGTGTATGGTGTACAGGCGCAAGGTGCGCCGGCCATGTATATGTCCAAGAAAGCGCATGCAATTAAGACAACAAGGGATGCGGAAACCTTTGCTGATGGCATTGCAGTTAAGATTCCGGGTGATATGACTTTTGCCCTTGTTGATAAATATGTAGACGATATTGTTGTCATAGATGATGAGGCCATTGCAAGCACCATCCTGATGCTGTTGGAACGGGCCAAACTGATGGTCGAAGGTGCCGGAGCTACTAGCCTTGCAGCCATCCTGCATGATAAAATTCCGGCTAAAGGCAAGATTGTCAGCGTAATCTCCGGCGGCAATGTTGATGTTAACTTTATATCACGGATTATCGAACGCGGTCTGGTTAAAGCCGGCAGGCGCGTGCGCCTCCAGACTGTTGTCGTAGATCGGCCGGGCAGTTTGCAGCGGCTTTTAGCCATCATCGCCCGGCTACAGGCCAATGTTCTCTACGTTTCCCATGACAGGGTTGAGCGGCATGTACCGCTGGGGCAGGCTGTTGTCGAGATTGGGCTGGAGACTAGAGATGTTCTTCATACAGAACATATTATGGCTTCACTTCGCCATGAACAGTACAAGGTCGAGATTATCTAGGTGTTTCCTTAAGGTACCAAATTGCTTAATTTGCATATCTTAGAGGAAATTGCGTATTTATGTCGAAGGGATAAGAGTTGCTTCAAATTGACCGAGCCTGAAAGTGCTTAACAGCAGTCGGGAATGGAGGTATATAGATGTCAAATTTGATGGCCATCATCCTTGCAGCTGGCAAAGGCACCCGCATGAAGTCGGCCTTGCCTAAGGTGCTGCACCAGGTAGGTGGTAAATCCATGGTTCAGCAAGTGCTTGATGCAGCCAAGTTTGCCGGAGCAGCCAAGAACGTTGTGATTATTGGTTTCGGTGCGCAAAGCGTAGCTGATGCGCTGGCAGGACAGGCTGAATTTGCCGTTCAAACCGAACAGCTGGGGACAGGGCATGCTGTGATGCAGGCCCGACAAGAGCTGGCAGATTTTGACGGCACAGTAATGGTGTTATGCGGCGACACACCACTTCTGACCGGGGACCTTTTAAAAACGATGTACAGTGAGCATTGTAGCGCGCAAGCGGCGGCTACTGTTCTTACAGCAATTATGCCTGACCCATCAGGGTATGGACGGGTCATCCGTAATCCAGCCGGACAGGTTGTAAAAATTGTTGAACACAAAGACGCGGACCCGGCGGAATTAGCAGTAAGCGAGATCAATACAGGGATCTATTGCTTTGAAGCCAAGGAGCTTTTGCAGGCGCTCGAGGGTTTGACCTGCAATAATGCTCAGGGCGAGTACTATCTGACTGACGTCATCGCGATTTTAAACAGCCAAAATCATAAAGTATGGGCGGTAACTGCTGCTGATTACCATGAAACGCTAGGAATAAATTCCCGGGCGCAGCTGGCTGAAGCTGAGAGTCTAATCCGGCAGCGGAAGCTGGAAACGCTCATGGACAACGGCGTTACTATCATGGATCCGGGCAGTACTTTTATTGATGCCCAGGTTGAGATCGGTCCTGATACCATTATTTACCCCTTTACCTGGATTGAGGGCTGTAGTAAAATCGGCTCCAACTCATCTATCGGTCCTAACAGCCGCATTGCGAACACGATTATCGGCAACGGTGCAACGATTCATTTTACATACGCCCATGACTGTACGATTGGCGAAGATGTAACTGTTGGGCCCTATGTTCATTTGAGACCGAAAACTGACATCAAAAACGGAGTTAAAATTGGCAACTTTGTTGAAGTGAAAAATACAGTTGTCGGCGAGAAGAGTAAAATACCACATCTTAGTTACATCGGCGACACCGATATGGGTGCAGGTGTAAATATTGGTTCAGGAACTATTACGGTTAATTATGATGGTAAAAATAAGCATCGTACCACCATCGAAGATGAGGCTTTTATCGGCTGCAACACCAATCTGGTGGCGCCGGTTACTGTTGGCCGCGGCTCTTATATAGCTGCCGGTTCGACGATTACCAAAAACGTTCCCCCTGGTTCTCTCGGAGTAGCACGCGCCCGTCAAAACAATCTTGAGGGCTGGGCGGAAAAACAGCGGAGGTAAGAGAAAATTGGAAGATACGAAACGGTTACGAATATTTAGCGGAAACGCCAATCCGGCGTTAGCCCAGGAAATTGCAGCTTATCTTGGTTTGACAGTAGGCGATGCCTTTGTCGGCAGGTTTAATAACGGCGAAATTCAGGTTATGATTGACGAAAGCGTACGCGGAACCGATGTATTTATCGTTCAACCGACAAGCTTTCCGGTCAATGACAATATGATGGAAATGTTAATCATGATTGACGCAGTAAAACGTGCTTCGGCCAGAAATATTACTGCAGTCATTCCTTACTACGCCTACGCCCGCCAAGATAGAAAAACCCGCGGTCGTGAGCCTATTTCAGCTAAACTAATGGCCAATCTCCTGACGGTAGCCGGTGCTACCCGTGTAGTTACCATGGATCTCCACGCTGGTCAGATTCAGGGTTTCTTTGACATTCCTGTGGATAACCTGCCAGGTGTACCTACTTTGGCTGAATATATCATGTCCTTGCAACTTGAAGACCTTGTTGTCGTATCCCCAGACCTAGGTGGCGTGTCAAGAGCACGGCAGTTTGCTGATCGGATGCACGCTCCGATTGCTATTATTGAAAAACGTCGACCGGCCCCGGGCGTAGCCGAGGTGATGAACCTAATCGGCAACGTAGAGGGAAAAACAGCTGTCATTGTAGATGATATTGTCGACACAGCAGGTTCGCTGACTGAGGGTGCTAACGCCCTGGCCAGAATGGGTGCCAAAGCCGTTTACGCCTGCTGTACTCACGCCGTGTTAAGCGACCCGGCGGTAGAACGGATTCAAAAGTCGAATATCACTGAACTTATTGTTACTAATACTATCCCCATGTCAGAAGCAAAACGCTCTCCCAAGATTAAGGTATTGTCGGTTGCTCCGCTTCTGGGTGAGGCTATCATCCGGATTTTCGGCGAACTGTCTGTCAGCAAATTATTTGACGATTAATACTATTGATAAACTTTGTCTAGCTTCGTTGCCAGACTTACTATACTCGTTTCTGAAGAGTTTTAGTTTAGGGAATAAGGATATAACGGAGGTCACTTAAAATAGGGCGCGAATACTCGCGCCCTATTTGTAAGTAAACTGCTATGGACAATTATACTATCACCCGGGCGCAACCGGCTGACATTGCCGGAATTGCCCGCCTGTTTACTGAAAGCTTTATTGACAGTGTGCTGCATCATTGTGGCGGACGTCTGCCCAAACCTCAGGCTATGGAAGATGTGTTCAGCCTGGTCTATACGGCAGAGCCTGAGGCTGCGCTGATTGCCAAAGAGAGCGCCGGACAACTTATTGGCTATTGTTTTGCCCCTGTACGGCTAAACCGCCTCTGGTTTAAGGCTGTTGCCGGCGGGCACCTTATCAAATGGGCCTGGCGTTGGCTAACAGGTCAGTATGGGTTTGGCCTTCATCCTGTCAAAATCATTCTTTTAAACAAGCTTGCTTTTCTTCGTTCTGCTGCTTCTCCGGGGAAAGTGGCTAATGCCCGTATCTTGTCGATTGCTGTTGCGCCATCTGCGCGCGGGATGGGTGTGGCGAGCGCACTGATGGTTGAAGCACACCGTTATTTCCGGGAGAACCAAGTAACGAGGGTGCGTCTGGAAGTACGGCCGGATAACCGGCCAGCTATCCGGGTTTATGAAAAACTTGGCTATTATCCTGGCGGGACTACCTATGATTCGCAAGGTCCCTGGCTTATAATGTTCAAGGAAATCTCTGAAACGGGGTTAAAAACCGATGTTTGACACCAAAGTCCGGCTTATCAGCATGCTGGGACTATTAACGATAGTAGTCATTTTCAGTTTGGTACTTGACTATTTACGGGTACTGCGACGCCCAGTCAGGCTTGGATTGGGGGTAGCCGTTCTCGGTATCACTGCAGGGTTTATTCTCACTCTTAATGCAGTATTGCCCGAGAACCACTTTTATGGACCTGTGTTTTCTGAAGTACAGACAAGTCAAAAGCTTGTGGCGCTGACTTTTGATGATGGACCATATCCGCCGTATACTGAGCAGATTCTTGATATTTTGAAAGAACGCCAGATACCGGCTACCTTCTTTGTTATTGGTCAAAATGCTGCTAAATATCCTGACTTGATCCGGCGCACTGTCGCCGAAGGGCATCAGTTGGGCAACCACACCTACAACCATGTCGATCTGCTAAAATTCGACCGTCAGGGTATTGTGGAGGAGATTGACAAAACCAACAAGGTGATTGCCGGTATTGTGGGGTATGCGCCGCATGTCATGCGGCCGCCGCATGGTTTTCGTGACGCTGTTGTAATGGATATTATGGCTGAGTATCAGCTAACGGTTGTTGAGTGGTCGGTTGCCAGCCGCGACTGGGTAAATCCCGGCGCAGGAGTAATAGCCGACAGGACTCTGAGCAAAGTCAAGAACGGCTCAGTCATACTATTGCATGATGGTGACGGCATAGCCGGTACGGCGCCGCGCGCCCAATCGGTCGAAGCAACCCGGCTGATTATTGACAAACTGTTGGCTCAAGGCTATAAATTTGTCACTGTTGATGAAATTCTTAAGATCGCGGAGGATTAGTGTGAAAATTGTTGTCGGACTGGGAAATCCAGGGCAGGAATATAGCGCCACCCGCCACAACATCGGCTTTATGGCTGTAGACAAACTAGCCGAGAAGTGGGCGATAACCACGTGGCGTGAACGGTATAACGCGCTGGTGGCTGAATACCGGGGTGAGGAAACGGTGCTCTTAGTCAAGCCGCAGACATATATGAATTTAAGCGGCAGAGCAATAGCGCCGCTGGCCGCTTTCTATAAGGTGCAATATGGAGATATTACTGTTATTTATGATGACCTTGATTTACCTGCGGGCCGACTGCGCCTCAGGCTCAAAGGCGGCTCAGGCGGCCATCGTGGCATTGAGTCGATGCTGTGCGAATTAGGTAAAGATGACTTTGCCCGGGTGCGGATTGGCATCGGCCGGCCGCCACAGGGCTGGGAAACGGCCAACTACGTACTAGGCCGGTTTACAACCGAGGAAGCGCCAGCCATTAGCCAGGCAATAGATCAAGCCGCTGGTGCAGTAGAATGTATCTTGCAAGAGGGTTTTACTAAGGCTATGAATAAATTTAATAAAGGGTAATAATGATGATTACAGCTCTTTTCGCGGATAAAAACGGTGAAATATTCGATGCGCCCGGCTATCAGGCTGCTGCTCGTCTGGGAACAGAATATCTTGCCTTGAAACCTGATGAAATGATTCGGCTGCCTGAAGGCGCTGAACTTATGTTTTTGCCGGGGCGGGATGCAGTTTATATGGACGGTGGCATTCTTAAACGAATGAAAGGCCGCCAGGCAGTGGCCGCTATGCTGCCGGTAGGCTATACCCGTACCCTGCTGCCTGCTTATGAGCGGCAGCAGGATGCGCCACAACTGCCACTTTTCGGGTATACTGCCGCTGCGCTTTACAATGATGAAATCTATGTGGCTGCTGTAAAAACGGCAGACAATGCTAAGTGGCATCCGTACCGGTATAATACCCCTGACTTGAAAAAACGGGTTGCACGGGTAAGACGGGACTTGCCTAATAACCGTCTAGTAGAGCACTTAGCCAATTGCTCGCTTGTGTGGCACTGCTGTACGGCGCAAAACCTGTTTTACCGGCGCTGGGAAGCCGGTATTCCTGTCTCGCCGGCTTGCAACGCTAACTGTCTGGGGTGTATTTCACTACAGCCTGCTGAGTGCTGCCCGGCTCCCCAAAGCCGTATTTCTTTCTCGCCGACACCGGCAGAAATAGCCACTGTCGGCTTATATCATCTGACGAATGCGCCTGAGCCAATCATTAGCTTTGGTCAAGGCTGTGAAGGTGAGCCATCGCTAGCCGCCGAGGCTATTGCCGCAGGAATTAAAAGCATTCGAAGTACAACAGCTCGAGGGCAGATCAATATAAATACCAATGCCGGGTTTACCCAAGGCATCAAAACCATTGTTGATGCCGGCCTGGACAGTATGCGGGTCAGTATAATCAGTGCCTTGCCAGCAACCTATCAAGCCTACTACCAGGCCGGGTATAGCCTGGATCATGTGAGACAGTCTATTGCTTATGCCAAAAGGCACGGTGTATATGTATCACTCAACATGCTGCTATTTCCCGGGCTCAACGATCGCCCGGAAGAGCAAGCTGCCTGGCTTGAATTCCTGGGTGACACCGGAGTAGATATGATTCAGCTTAGGAACCTTAACTTCGATCCGGACGCTTTTCTAGCGGCAATGCCTTTAGGTGGTCAACCTGGCGGTGTACGTAATTTCCTTAGAAAAATTACTCGATCATTCCCGGATATCAAGCTGGGGAGTTTCACGGAAAAAATTTAGCTAACTGATGTTCGACCAACTTGCTGCCAGTGTCAATGCTGCTGAAAGCCCAAGTCTATATACAGGCAAAATATAAACATACAAGAACGCTTTGTGCAGTACACAGGGCGTTTTTGTATGTTTATTGTCATTTTGGGCATGCTACTCTAGTGGCGCTTTAGGTCAAACTTTATAAGAAAAAAACGCTAAATCAATAGGCTATATATCTTGACAGAAAACATGTGTAGTTGTATGATGTATACAATATGATATGAACAGGGAATTATGTGTAAATGTGTAAATAAAAGAAAGGGGCGGTTGACTGTGTCCGAAAAATTACAGGGAGTTCTTGATACCAAGCCAGGTAAGGAAATCCTACATCCGGGAGAATTTAGCGAACTGGGAAGCCTTGATCCCAATGTAGACCAAAACTTATTGCGCTTGTCCGGCACTGTGTAACCAAACACCGGAATTTCAGTAATATCTGGAATTCCGGTGTTTTTTTGCAGGATTTACCGGAACAGGTAAAGAATTATGGGGATATCCGGTTACTGCATTTCAAAAAATAATCTTGCAGATATAAAGAAAACACGGCTTGCGCCGAGCTTTGGCGAAAGCGGAAGCCGATGTTGCCCTTATCCAGGAGAAAGTTATACTTTCTATCAGGATAGAACATCGACTTGGCTGAACTGTTTGCGAAACGCAAGTCGATGTTGGTCTTATACCTGAAGGTAAAAATTTGCAGGGGGCGGAATTTTGAAAACCGGCAATTATATCAAATATTGTTTTGGCAGCAACTATTGCCATGTTGATGCTGTGCACGCTGCTTCACCAAAGGCCGACCGGTTTACTGATGAGATCGTGGCCGGAATTATAGAAAAGGCGGGCTGTGCCGGGATTATTGGCACTGTTTCCCGGACTATTGCTGATCTTAACCGTCCGCCCGGGCAAGGCAATGATGAAGCTGTATGGGAATACCGGGACGTTATAAGCCAGTTTTTATATAATGCAGGACTGCTGGCGCCAGGCAGTCGGAACTTGGCAAGGCCATACCTGCATATTGGCATTCATGGCATGAAAGACCAGCCTCATGGACCGCTTAGTATTGAAGTGGGGACAATTCATGGAAAGACGTGCTCGTTTAGAGTGAAGAAATGGTTTGGCGAAACGCTGAAAGCCAGAGTCAGGGAGGTTTCCCCAGACATTAAGGTTATTTTTGATAAGCATTGGGTGGGAAATCAGTCACTGGCTTCACACCGTTGGGGTGAGGGGCGGCGTTATCCCGGTTATGGCAAGAACTATAACGCTTTTCAGGTGGAAATTGCCCGGACGCTTAGGGAGCACCACCGGCAGGCGATGATTGATATCTTTACTGCTGTTGTGGCAGATTTTAGTTTTATGTTTTCCAGGAGGTAATTATTTTGGCAAAAATTAAAAAAAATCTTAGTGATAGTGAGATGCTGAAAGGGTGGCATGAACAGCCGACTTTTGAGACAGATGTTAATGATGAGCAGCCTGTCCAGTCAGTGATTAAAGTGGCAAAGAAAGAGCCGGCAGAGGATATAAATAGTGCTTTTTTTACACCAGAACTCAAAGAGGCTGTGGGGAAAGCGCTATTGGAACTTAAGCTCAATCTGTATAAAGAAGGAATTGTCGATTACCAGGTAAAGGTCTCTTGTCAAGGTCATCAAGTGTTACTTACAGCGGTACCGCCAAAAGCTAAATCGCCCAGTAACCAGCCTGTACACCAGGGCGGCAGGAGTAAAGGATAGGTTGATCGGGCCTATCCTTTTTATTACCGTCTAAACGTTTTCCGGCAGCAATGGCTCATTGGTAAGCTCAAACAGCGCCGCAGTAAATGCAGCAATATGTTCTTTTTCTGCATTCATTAAATTACAAAATAGGATCTGTACTTCCGTGTTTTCGGCAGCAAGCATATAACGTTGATATTTATTGGTAGCGTGGAGTTCGTCGCTAAGGGCTCTGGTTAGCAGGTTAACAGTCGGCATCTCTTTACGGTCTGGCAAGGTTACTTGAGCATCGTTCGCTTCAGCTTCTTTGGCGGCCTTTGATTTGGACTTAAACAGCGGGCGACTCATTACTAACTGATCAAGACCTGCTTCGCTAAGTAGCGCAGCCTGTACCGGGTCTAGCCGGGATATCTCCCGCATAATTTCTACAAAGTGCCTCATTTCATCTGCGGCAACATCGAGAAATAACCGGGGCGTACAAGAGTTTCTGGCAGCGTTAAGATAAAAAGCAATTGCTATACGCTCGTCAGCGGCCGCATCTCTTAGGAGTAGTAAATCCGGATCGCTGGGGCATGATTCAGGGCATGCGCTATCAGCTTCAGCTAAAACCTTAGGCTTATTTTTACGGGCACGGAACAAAGCCATACATCCACCTCCGGTAATTTTATCCGATGACCAAGCTGCTCAAAGACTCCCAGCTTCTACAAGTGGGAGTTAAGCACTGAGTCTTTTGGATAAGGTGGACTAAACTTCAGATGGGTTAAAAACCTACCTGAAGCTAAGTCTATCTTTTATATTGTATGCCGGGAAGGGAGTAGGGGTTAACTAGGCAAGATATTTATTGCTTGTGTCAGAATGGTACCGTAATATTTTACAAAAAGAGGCGGGCAGATGGAAGAACAACAACAAACGAACACGCGCATTGAGGAACTTACTGCCAAACTAGCACTGCTCGAAGCTGAGAACCTCCAACTTAAGCAGACACAGCAAAGGATAGCCGAAGTAAACAATAATTACCTAATGCTGCATTATCTGACAAGCAATATTCAAGATTGCCAGACAACACAGGGGCTTTGGGAAGTCTACTTGCACAACTTAAGTGACTGCGGCTTTAACTATGATCATGTCGCTGTTATGCTGCCTGATGATAATGAGGATTTTACCACAAAACTAACGCTGGTAGACGGCAAACTTACCCAGGTGACAGTAGAGCTTGGATCTGGTTATATCATGCAGGCAGCCACCACTAAGGTAGCGGTTACATCACCGGATAACTTGAAGGTTGCGGTGCCGATCGTGAAAAAAACAGGTGTGATTAGAGCGATCATACTGGCTGAAAAAGCCAGCGGTATCTTTTTTGAAGACTTACAGCTCTTAGATGTGTATGTCCGGCAGACGGCAGCTACAATTGAAAATATAATCCTTAACGAAAGCCTCCGGCATTTTCAGGAACTATTAGGGCGGCAACTTGACCAGTTTGTTATGTTGCACTATGTCACTAAAGCCATTCACGATGCTGGAAATTACTATGACGTGCTGACAAATTATCTGACGACATTGTGTTCGCCGCTAGGGTTCGGTTTTAAGGAGGGAATTCTTTATATTTTCGCTGAGAATAAACTTCAAAAAGCCAGTTTGCAGGGTGAGCAGCTGATGATAGATGAATTGGCTGCATTTGAAGGTAATCTAATTGACCGGGTAATAAAGGCAAAACATTATGAGCTTTCCCCAGATCGCAGTCATTTGCTGATGCCGCTTAACTCCTTCGGCAGTATTACTGCTGTTATCGAAATTAACCATGATAAAGAGATAGTGCCTGAGCAGGTTCAGATGTTGGAGATATTTGCAATGCAGACCTCTTCAGCTATTGATAATACCAGACTTAAACTCCATCTAGAGTACCTAAGTTTTCATGATCAATTGACCAATCTCTATAATCGCGCCTACTTTGAGAAAGAAATACAACGGATTGAGGCCGAAAACCTCTTCCCGGCAGGGATCATTGTCTGTGATCTAGATGGGCTCAAAATGGTCAATGACACTTGGGGCCACGACGCCGGTGACGAATTTATTGTCGCAGCCGCGAAACTCATCAAATCAGCAGTGCCGGATAGTGCAGTGGCGGCCCGGATTGGCGGCGATGAATTCGGCATTATCATCACAGGCAGCTCTGTTGAGACAATTGACGAAGCAGGGCTTAAGCTTAAGCACTCGCTTGCTGAGTACAATGCCGGGTTGCCGGATATTCCGATTGGGATGTCGATTGGCTGGGCGTCCAGCGCCCTGCCTGTAGCAGTAATAGAGATTTTTAAAAAAGCAGATGGGCAAATGTATTACGATAAGTCTCTTCACGGCGAGGCCAGCCGCGAACATATTCTCAAGACGAATAAGAGGCATCTGAGTGTTGAGCTACAGTAAGGCTATGCCTGGTGGAGGATTGCATGCTGGATTTTAGGAAGGCGCGTAAATATATAAATTATCTGGTAATGGCGGCAGTGCTGCTGCCACTTATTTTTATTGCCGAGGTTGCTTATGTTGAGCACCAGCATACAATCGGTATTAGGCAAGGTCAGACCCAGGAAATTATAAGGCTTAGGACCGAAGCCGCGACAGGCTGGATTGATAGCCAGGCAGCTTACATCAGGGCAATTGCCAGGTTACACGGGACTCAATCTGGTAAACAGGAGGCGATAACGGCTGAGTTTCATTCTTTTCTTGATGCGGGGACGGGCTTAGCTTCATTAGCGTATGCCGGCATGGACGGGAAAATCCAGGTTGATACTGCTGAGCCTCCTGGGCGCTATATCGGTGACTATAAATACTTTACAGCGGCCGCATCCGGACAGGAGTATACCGGTGAGATAACAGGAACAGATTGGTGGCAGGGAGAAGACGTGACGGTAGTAGCAGTACCAGTCACCGTCAATGGTGAGATAACAGGGATTGTTTATGGGGTTATTCGCAAAGAATCCATTGAGTCGATCACCGCAAAACTTGTTCCTGGCGTTGGTGGCGGCGAACTGGCGCTCAGCCGGTGGCTAACCTGGCTGGGGTTAGTGTATTTATTAGGTGTAATACCGCTGCTGCTAATTGTCTTGTCGCGCCGCTATCAAGAAGCAATTCACACTAACCCCGTGGCCGACAACCCGCAGCTTCCTGGCAAATTAGGCGATAAAATACCGTCAGCTGTCATTGATAATGCTCTGGCAGCAGCAGTTAAGGCAATGACAATGGCAGCAGACAAAATGCCTGCTGCCATAACAAATGAAACGCCGGTAATAAGAACAGACGGAGTGTTTCCAGAACCGGTTCGACTACCGGGAAAAGAACCGGCAGAGGAACTGTCTGTACGTGATGCTATGACAGGCCTGTACACGCAGGCTGGTTTTGAACAGGTGCTTGCTGTTGAGGATGGAAAACCGGGCAAAGGCATTATTGTATGCAGCATTGATGGTATGAAAGTTATTAATGATTTTTTAGGGTACAAGACTGGTGATGCAATCATCAAGGCTGCGGCTAATGCGCTACTGTCAGCGGTTGGTTCACAGCAAATAACGGCTCGCTTGGATGGCGATAAGTTTGCTGTTCTCATCGCGGATGCCAGAGCGACGGTAGTCGAAGACTGTAAAAAAGACATTAAATACTATGTTGATCTTCATAACTTACTTCACCCAGAGTTGCCGCTTAGTATAACGGTTGGCTGCGCAGTTGCCGGAGAGCGTGATAATCTACAGGCAGTCTGGAATAAAGCGGGTAATGATATGGAAAGCTATAAAGCTGTCAACCGGGTAGAGGCACGCAAATTTATCATGTGGTCAATTAAACGCAACCGGCGGCGGACCTAAGAGTTATTCCCTGCTGAATTTTTTTAATCCCTGACGGAAAGCAGCTGTTGTTTCATCAGTCTCATCCAGAATATAGATACGGCCAGGGTTGCCGGAAGCATCATAGTCGATGCCGTTCCACCAAATTGCGATCTTTATTTTATTGAACTGCCCAATTTGATCAAACATCCTGGTCATCCAGGCCGCCTTGTTACCACCGACTGAATTAGAGCCGAATTCGGTAATCATAAAAGGCTTGGCAAAATGACGGTCATACTCGGCATAGGTATCAGGGTAAATGCTGGCGAACTCGCGCCACTTTTCGCCATGGAAATAAGTGCCGGTATTATATCCAGTCAGACCAATAATGTCAACATACTCGTCACCTGGATAATACATCAGATAGTGGTTCCATTTAAAATTGGGAAAAGATAAATCGTGTGGATTCCATACCCAAAGCACATTATCAACACCGTTATCATTAAATATCGTGCGGACATGCCGCCATACTGCCTTATACAGTTCAGCATCCTTACTATAATAAGAGGCTGAATACCAGCACCAGTCCCCGTTCATTTCATTATTCAGACGAAAAAGAACCGGGTGGCCGAAAGCCTTTAGCTGCTCGGCATACAGATTAAAATAATCATCATATTTGCCGTCTAAGATGTCATACATAGCACTGGAGTTATCGGTGAAATAGCGGCTAGTCTGCAACGTCAGTTCAACCGTACGGCCACGTGCATAAGCCGACTCAAGGGCTAGGCTAGGCAGGTTTTCATCAAAAGACTGATAGCGTACCAATATAGGAAAAGTATAGTTAAGCTGGTTTTCCAGAAGATCAAGTTTTTCAAAAGTCTGGGGCGCTGCTGGTTCAAAAATACCCCAGCGGAGCGGGCTGGTCATACTAAAAAATTTATCGTAGAAAGCACGCGTTTCGGCATTACGTGGAGTGTGGTCCAAAGCAGCAGGCATATTGAAACGCGCTATACCCTGACGCTCAGTTAATGCAAAGCTGGCAGCAATCTCCTTAGCATTGTGAATTGGCTGAGTTGACTTGATCAAGATTGTATATACTTCATTTTGATTCTTCACTATCTCGATACTAGAGTAATAGTTTTTGTCATTAGGCACCCGCTGCAGCGGGCGCCGTGTCCAATTCAAAAGATGAATAGTAAAGCCGTTTTGCCGGTATGTTTCATCAAGCAGCAAAGAATGCTCCCTAGTGTTATTAATAAACTTATTGCTATAACTTATATAATCGTTGGCAGTAGCCTGCGTACCTGCAAAATTATCATAAAAAATCTCTATCCGCAGGGTATCGTTAGCCAGCACTGTGACTACGGGGGAGAGCGAGGCGTCTACGGTCAGGCCGTGTGGAACAAGCATTGAATAGCCGTTGGCGTAATCGGTGAAGCGTTCATAGCGGCTGTCAACATAAGCGGTAACTTTAACATCGTCATCAGGATTTGGCGCAAAGGCTGCGTAATCCCCGTTAATGATGGATGCGGCATTGGCCGGGGCTGATAATGCTGCTGCTAAGAGCATCACTGTTACTAAGCGGTAGAAATTGCGCATAACGGTATCTCCCTAAATTTTATCTAAAACACATTTAATTATATCGTAATAAGCAACAATTTCCTTAATGCCAGCATCTTAAAAGCCATTAAAGTTGTAGATACTACAAGCATAATCTTATGCAACCTATGATTTTTATCACAGACGAGCTTGGCTGTTTAGGAGTATATTCAGCTTAAGTACGTCAGCGTAAGGTGGCGTAATAAACAAAGGAGGGAAGAACAGTGGCATACAAGATTAATTCTGAATGCATTAAATGCGGCGCGTGTGCGTCGGTCTGCCCGGTTGAGGCTATTTCTGAGGATGATACCCAATACGTGATTGATCCTGGTCTTTGTATTGACTGTGGCGCATGTGCGGCCGTGTGTCCGGTAGGCGCTATCAGCCCCGGTGAATAGAGGATATTTCAGATTTGACACTAAGTGACACTAGTCCAGCCTACGAGCTGGACTTTTACATATATATGTCAGGGTACCGGGGAGGAGAGATTTGCATGGTAGAATTCGAATATTTAAAACACTTGCCCATTTTCGAGGAGCTGGCCCCTGCTGATTTGGCCGCCATCAGCAATGTTACGCTTGAACGGCGTTACAAAAAAAATATGATTATCTTTATGGAGGGTGAGCCGGGTGAGGGCTTCCACTATGTTAAGAGCGGCAAGGTGAAGATTGTTAAGATGGCACAAGATGGCAGAGAGCACATCATCAATATTCTAGGGACAGGGGAGGTCTTTGCCGAGGTGCTCCTCTTTAACCGTGGGCCTTACCCAGCTACTGCGGTCGCATTAGAAGACTCGGTTATTGGTATTATAAAAAATAATGACCTGGAAAATGTGGTAGCCGAAAACGCCCGTATCGCCCTTCATATCATCAGAGTCATGAGTAAGAAGCTGCTGCACGCTCAAATGAAGATAAAAACCCTGGCACTGTCAGATACCTTTTCGCGTACAGCACAAATTCTTATCCGGCTGTCCCAGCAGTATGGCCGGCCAGTTGCCGGAGGCATTCAGATTGATGTTGATATGACCCGTCAGGACCTGGCCAATCTAGTTGGAACAACCCGTGAAACCGTAAGCCGGGTGCTAAGTTCCATGAAAAAAGACAAAGTCCTTGATTTTAGCGACCAGCAAATTATTATTTTAGATGTAAAAAGGCTTGACAGATATAAAGAAGTGTAATTACGCAAAAGCGCCGTTGGGCGCTTTTTTTTTGCCCAATAATAGTCCCTGTAATTTTTGTTGGCAGATTCACAGGGTTTGTCAGTCAATTCCTGCGCTTGGTCGTAATTTTATGTCGTGTGGTCAGATAAGAAACTAGTATGGTGGTAGAAATGATTTTGAAGGAGGAAGTCACGTGAGCCGTGTGTCTGCGGCTACCCAGGAGCATTTAGCTGCCATGGAGGAAATTGCGGCATCAAGCCAAAGCCTGGCCCGACTTGCCGAAGAATTACAAGGCGTTGTAGATATGTTTAGATTATAAGTTGCGGCGCTTATTGTGTTACAATGTAATTAAAGGTTTTGCTATTTTGGGGTGATTGGCGTGTACTTCAGCCTAATGGACGACGTAATAAAAAACATTGCTGTACTGGGGGTAGCTGCGTATTTGACGACCCAGCTGCCGCCGTTTCGCCGGGCGCTCAGTCAGACGCAATACCGGTTTCGGGATAAGCTTGTATTAATTTGTATTTTCGGTTTCTTTTCAGGACTTGGGAATTATCTCAGCATTCCCATTATGGGAGCATTAGCCAATACCCGCATTGTTGGGGCTGTTGCGGGCGGGCTCTTGGGAGGGCCGATTGTGGGGTTGGGGGCAGGCATTATCGGCGGTATCCCCCGGTATTTTATGGGTGGCTATACCGTGATTCCGGCTGTTGTCACCAATGTTTTGGTGGGCTATCTAAGCGGATTGGTTTATTCCCGGTACGGTGTCCGAAATATTGGGGTGAAAACAGCACTTGCCGTATCTTTTGGCTCTGAAGTCATCCTCAAGCTCATGATACTGGCTTTTTCGAGTTCGTTTGAAGCCGCGTGGGAATTAGAACGGGTTATTGCCATTCCAACGACCATCGCCAATTGTCTTGGAGTTATGCTGTTTGTGTATATTGTACGCGACGTATATCAAGAGCAAGAGAAGGTTCAGGCCAGGGCGGCGCAGCAGGCCATGCAGGTCATCCAAAAAACCAACGGAGTTTTGTGGAACGGTTTAACAATAAAATCAGCACAAAGTGTAGCAGAAATCATCTATTCAGAGATAGAAGCAGACGCTGTAGCAGTCACAGATACAGAAAAAGTGCTGGCTTTTATCGGAGAGGGTGATGACCACCATATTATTGGACAGCCTTTTATTACGCAAGCTACTAAACTAGCTATGCGAAACCGACATACCGTTATCACCAATGACAAGGAAAGTATTGGTTGCCCGGTGGAGTCCTGTCCTCTTACTGCGGTAATTGATGCACCTTTACTTGTGAATAACCGCTTTCAGGGGAGTATTAAGGTGTATAAAACAGGTGCCGGTGTTATTCTTTCCTATGAGGCTGAGTTAGTGCAGGGGATTGCGGACTTTTTGAGCTTACAGCTGTTACATGGTGAACTTGAAGCTAAAACTATGCTACTGGCACAAGCTGAGTATAATTCACTTCGCGCCCAAATCCATCCCCACTTCATGTTTAATACCTTAGGCACTATCAGAGCTATAACAAGGACAGATCCAGAACAAGCCCGTTCGTTAATCAAGGATTTGTCTGATATTATTAGACGGCATATCCGTGCGGGTAAAGAAATGAATACAGTAGAGGAAGAAATGGATTTTGTGGATAGTTATATCCGCCTGGAACAAGCCCGATTCGGTGACCGGATTCAAATTGTCAAAGCCATAGATCCGGGAACTTACGGCCAGCGAGTACCTGTTTTTGCTGTGCAAGTGCTTGTTGAAAACGCTGTAAAACATGCTCTTTCGCCCAAAAAAGAGGGTGGTGTTATCGAAATCCGCGTACGTAGGGAAGGTAAAACCGTTTGTATTTCGGTGCAAGACAACGGAGTTGGTATTACTGGGGAGTGTCTTGCGCAGCTTTTGGAAACACAACCTGTTTCCCGGATTGCCGAAGGGATAGGTATTGGACTTAATAATGTTCATGCCCGTATTCAACGGCTGTTTGGCAATGAATTTGGTATTTCGATAGAGAGTAAAGAAAACGAAGGCACCTGCGTGTCTATTCGTTTACCTTGGCAGGAGGCGGCGCCAGATGACACGGTTGAAGGGCGTAAAAGTTATTATTGCGGATGATGAAAGATTGATGGCTGTGGAGCTGCAATCTTTATTACTGGAGACTTATCCCGATCTTCAGATAGTAGGCGTCGCGCATGATGGGGAGGCCGCTTTGCAGTTGATAACAACCTATAAGCCGGATATTGCCTTTCTGGATATTCAGATGCCTGGAATGACCGGACTTGAAGTAGCAAAAAAACTTATTGCCTGCGAAGAACCGCCTGCAGTGGTTTTTGCCACCGCCTACGACGAATATGCACTAAAAGCGTTTGCGGTAAATGCGATGGACTATATTCTTAAACCTTACGATGAGCTTGATATTGAGCGAGTCATGGGGAAGTTTGAAAAAATGCTTGCCAGGTCAACTGTAAAACCAAAATCAAGTGGAAATATAGAAGTATCAAAATCATGTGCCGTCCGTAAGTTTTCTGTTGAAAAAGGAGATCGAATGGAGGTCATTGATAGTGATAAGATCGAGATTGTTTACGCTAAAGACCGGCTTGTGTACATTAAAACCCTTGATGGCGAGAATTACCGGACCAAGCTTACTTTGCAAGACTTCGAATCCAAATTGCCATCAGATCGCTTTTTTCGCTGTCACCGGAACTTTGTTGTGAACGTTAATCAGATTAAAGAGATTGCAACCTGGTTTAATAAAGGATATATATTGATACTGCAAAAAACAGGGACAGGGAAAAGCACGGAAGTTCCAGTAGGCAGAGCGTATGCCGCCAAGCTAAAGGAGTATATCGAGTTATAATTATATACCGCCTTTAGCAGGCGGTTTTTTGTCCAGATAGAAAGCATAACATTCCCAGGATAAGGGAACATCGGCTTCCATACAAAGAAGCCAGCTACTTGTCAAAGGTAGCTGGCTTCTTTGTATGTTTATCCGTTAAGCGTTTTCGATTTCTTCAAATAAATAATGGGTTGTATCTGCTGTGACTAAGCTGTCATTAACTTTAGCGATATATGTTTCCGCACAGTCGCCGCACTCGCCTAAACAAGGTTCCACGGAGATCTCGACGTCTTTAAACTCAGCCCGGCATTTTTCCACAAGCTCTTCCATGCCCTCGTGTTTCAGATTGTTTTCGCAGAATTGCAGTTTCTTCATATTTCTTTGCCTCCTTCAGTTTTTCGAAGTTTAGTTTCGTCCTGATACCGGCAAACTATGTAAAGATATTTTACCCTCGTTTTGGTGTGACGAAAATCACACCATACTGTGATGTCTGCCAATGAATGGGAGCAAACTTTATAATACAATATACTCAAGATATAAAGCTAGAAGGAGACAAAAGCAATGGCTAATTTTGATAAACAGCAAATGATTGCCGAGTTTAAAAAACAGTTCGGATTTGTGCCTCCATGTGGTATGGGAGCAGGCGATTTAGGCGAGGATATGCAGAAAATCATTAGTGAGTATCACCATATTATCTGGGGCGAAGGTGTTATTCCTTTAAAATACCGTTACCTTATTGCACTAGCGACTGCTGTCTATGGCGATGATGATGTACGCGCCAAGCTGGAACTCTTGAAGGCCTTAAACCACGGCGCTACCCGCGAAGAGATCATCGAGGTGTTTCGCCAGCAGGTATGGATGAAAGGCGCCCACACTATTGTAAAACTTAGTCCGCTGATTAAGTTTATGGATACTATTTATAAAGAAAACACGGCTTCCGCCGAGCCTTTGGCGAAAGCGAAAGCCGATGTTGCCCTTATCCAGACGGAAAGTTATACTTTCCAACAGGATGAGAAAGCACAGCATGATGTTGAATCTGGCGGTCATTAATAACCCCAGCTATTTCGGTAAAAAATAAATTAAGAACATTGAGGAGGTGGCAGTATGCTGCCCAAAGGAGCAAACCTGCAAAAAATCAGGGACGGAAAACGTACTTATGCCATAACCCCGCATCTGCCTGGGGGATTTATCAAACCTGAGGTAATGCAAAAATACGTAGATGTTACCAAGAAATATGGCGGTACCATGAAGCTGACCTCAGCTCAGCGCATTATGATTACCGGACTCAAGGCAGAAGATATTGAAAGCATCTGGGAAGATCTAGGTATGACGCCAGCGCTTGGCTTTGCCAACTGTGTGCGTAGTGTTAAGATCTGCCCGGGGATAGCTTTTTGCAAACGTGGCAAGCAAGACAGCATTAAGCTTGGTTTGGAACTTGACAAACGTTATATCAAAAAAGAAATGCCAAGCCGTATCAAAATGGGGGTTTCAGCCTGCCCTAACTCTTGTGGGGAATCTGTAGTTAAAGACGTTGGTGTCATTGGTACTGACGAAGGCTGGGATGTCTATGTCGGCGGCAGCGCTGGTTCCCATCCACGCTTAGCTGACAGAATCATTACAAGCCTTGATTATGAGGATACCCTGCGAATTGTTGACATCATTATGCGCTATTACCAAAAACATGCCGATATTGAACGTATTGGTCAATTCATTGAACGCATTGGCTTGGAGAAATTCAAAACCGATGTTCTGGCCGAGTTTTATGGTGAAAAAAGCGCCGTTACCGAACCTAAAGTATCTCAATCTGAGGCTGGAGAAAAAATTGTGCCCATACCTGGCGGTCTTACTGAAGGTGATTTGGTATTTGGTGACCCCATTACAGGTGACAGTGTAATCAGCGACATTATCAGGGTTTACCCACAGACCATCCCGGTATTCCGTTCCTTTGGCATGGGGTGTCTTGGCTGCCCGTCCTCAACCGGCGAGCCTGTTACCCAAGCGGCTGAAATCCACGGGTTGAATTTAACAGAACTGCTGGCCGCACTGAATAAAGTCGTTCCGGCTAATAAGTAAACTAATAATTGTAGGAGGAGATATTATGAGTGCCTTTTTAGCACCTATCCATTACTGGTTATATAACAAAATTCGCCATGTCATTGAGCGTGAACAAGTGATTTACCAAGGGGCCGAAAATTTGTGTGGTGGTACGGCTGAAGAAGCCCGTGCTCAGGCATGGCAAAGCTATGGTGAACCGTTGCCTGATACAGATTTAACAGAACACATCGACCAGAGCAATATCCATGGTTGGCTGCAGCGGCAGATTAATGTGGCTGAAAGCCGGGAAGCCGCTTTTATCCAAGCTCTGGTTGACAATTGCGGTGATGCTGCTATTGACGTAGCGCAAAGGGCTTTCCAGGAACATGGTGCTCACTGCGCCCGCCACGCCGATGCTCAGGGTAAGTACGAAACCTCCACCGCGACCGGCATTTACAAAGCAATAAACGACTACTACCTGAATGGTATGCCTTGTGACCAGGCTGACTCTGTGCTGGAAAGCACACCTGACAAAATGGTCTGGGAGAGTGAAGTTTGCCTGCAGGAACCTAACTGGAAGCGGGCTGGGGCTGACGGAAAAATGATGAAAAATCTTTACAACGAATGGCTTACCGCCTTTGTTAGTATCCTTAATCCTGGCTTTGCTCTTAAGCAAACCGCCGTTACTAAGGCCGGTGGCGCAATTACCAGGTACGAGATTACCCGGGTGTAACCCGTAGCCGTGGCATATAGCCGCGGCTTTTTCCTATTCCCAACCATGGCAATCTGTGATATAATTCTCATGCCGAATTTTTGTCGCACAATGTCGAAGTAGGAGAGGAAGGCTGGAATGTTCAAAATAGTCGAAAAACGAAAATTGGCAGCGCAAATTTATTTAATGGATGTAGAAGCTCCCCGGGTGGCTAAATCGGCCAGACCCGGCCAGTTTGTTATTGTTAAAATGAACGAAAAAGGCGAAAGAATTCCGTTAACCATTTGTGATTATGATGCTGATAGAGGAACTGTCACAATTGTATTTCAGACTTTAGGTCAGTCGACCATGGAGATGGCTGGCTACGAGGTTGGTGACTATTTCACTGATTTTGCCGGGCCGCTTGGTGAAGCCTCTGAATTTATCTATGACGACATTGATGACTTGAAGAAACAACGTTTTGTTTTTGTTGCCGGCGGCGTGGGAACTGCTCCGGTGTACCCGCAGGTAAAATGGCTGCAGCAGCGTGGTGTTCAGGTTGACGTAATTATCGGCGCGCGCTCTAAAGACTTCGTAATTCTCGAAGAGGAAATGAAAGCTTTAGGTGCTAATGTATATGTTACCACCGACGATGGCTCTTACAGCCGTAAGGGGCTTGTTACCGACGTTTTAAAAGGACTGATTGACGGCGGCGTTAAATATGACCATGTTATTGCTATTGGCCCAATGATTATGATGAAATTTGTGGCCAAACTGACAAAAGGATATGACATTAAGACAACCATCAGCTTAAACCCGATCATGGTTGACGGCACCGGCATGTGCGGCGCCTGCCGCGTCACTGTCGGCGACGATATTAAATTTGCCTGTGTCGATGGTCCGGAATTTGACGGTCACCTGGTTGATTTTGACGAAGCCATGCGACGTCAGGCAATGTATAAAACTGAGGAAGGCCGATGCCTGCTTGAGGCCGAAAAAACCAGCCATACCGGCGGGTGCTGTGGAGGTAATAAATAATGAGCAAAGCAGCCAGAGTACCAGTACGGGAACAGTGTGCTAAAGCGCGGGTCACTAATTTTGAAGAAGTATGCTTGGGCTATTCGCTGGAAGAAGCGGTTGCCGAAGCAGCCCGCTGTTTAAATTGCAAAAATGCAAAATGTGTGGGCGATTGCCCGGTAGCTATAGATATTCCGGCATTTATCAGTCATGTTAAAAAAGGTGAAATTACCGAAGCCGCTAAAGTTATTGCCAAGGCCAGCGCTCTGCCTGCTGTGTGCGGCCGCGTCTGTCCGCAGGAAACCCAGTGTGAAGGCAAGTGTATTCTGGGTATTAAAGGCGAGGCTGTAGCCATTGGCAAACTTGAACGGTTTGTTGCCGACTGGGCCCGGGAAAACCAAATTGACACTGCCGACGTTGCACCGAAAAACGGCAAAAAGGTAGCTGTCATCGGCAGCGGCCCGGCGGGGTTAGCCTGTGCCGGTGATCTTGCCCGTAAAGGATATGAGGTAACGATATTTGAAGCGCTGCACGAACCGGGTGGCGTGCTTGTATATGGTATCCCTGAGTTCCGTCTGCCTAAAGAAACAGTGGTAAAATCCGAGATCGCAAACCTCAAGAAGATGGGTGTCCGCATTGAGACTAACGTCATTATCGGTAAAACGGTAACCATTGACGAACTTCTAAATGAAGAAGGCTTTGAAGCTGTATTTATCGGTTCAGGCGCCGGTCTGCCCAAGTTTATGGGGATTTCGGGTGAGAATGCCAACGGTGTATTCTCTGCCAATGAGTTTTTAACCCGTAATAATCTGATGAAAGCCTTTAAGGCGGAATATGCGACCCCTATTAAAGTGGGTAGCAAAGTAGCTGTCGTCGGCGGCGGCAACGTAGCTATGGACGCCGCCAGAACAGCCGCCCGCCTGGGTGCTGAAACCCACGTTGTCTACCGCCGGTCAGAAGCTGAATTGCCTGCCCGTGTTGAAGAAGTACATCATGCCAAAGAAGAAGGGATCATCTTTGACGTGCTGACTAATCCGACTGAGATTTTGGTAGATGACAAAGGCTGGGTAACCGGTTTACGGTGCATTAAAATGGAACTGGGTGAGCCTGATGCCTCAGGCCGGAGAAAACCGGTTGAAGTGCCTAACTCTGCGTTTATCATGGAAGTAGACACTGTCATCATGTCGCTCGGCACTTCGCCTAACCCGCTTATTTCTACAACCACCAAAGGTCTTGAAATCAATAAATGGCAGTGTATCGTAGCTGACGAAGAAACCGGCCTTACTAGCCGCGAGCGTGTCTACGCCGGCGGCGACGCCGTGACCGGCGCAGCCACGGTAATTCTGGCCATGGGCGCAGGCAAAAAAGCAGCCCAGGCCATTGACGAAATGCTCATGGGTGCCAAACAATAACAAGAAATGCAAAAGGTTGTCAGGGCGAAAACCCTAACAACCTTTTTAGAATTAGTTCTGACTCACGGGGACGGTTCGAAACCACTGATTAAATCCTATTTCTAATGACTTATCCACACTGCTGTAGGGGTGAACCAGCGATTTAAAATAACATTGGTTAAAATATCATAAAACATGCTTGAGCAAGAAGATAGCAGGCCTGCTATCC
>NZ_DATMYD010000139.1:0-8990 GCF_035561155.1 Sporomusa sp.
GACTCAATTGTTTCGGCTTAAGTTTAAACATACGAGAGCCCCAACTTTCGTCATTTATATCTACCTATATTATACCAAAAATGGGACTATATCGCTTTATATTTGACTTTTTCAGTGGTTTCGGACGGTTCTCTTGAGTCATCCGGTAAAAACAGGCTAAGTCCCTGATATGTGGACTTAGCCTGTTTTTTTTAGAGTGCGCGGTTATCGATACGCGCAATTTCCCGCAGGGATTTCATGAGTGACGTGAAGCGTTCAGGTTTTATTGATTGCTGCCCATCGCACTTAGCGTTGCTGGGGTCTTGGTGGACTTCAATGATTAATCCGTCGGCTCCTACGGCAACGGCTGCCTTCGACAGTGACTCGACCATCCACCATAGTCCGGCAGCGTGGCTGGGGTCGACGATTACCGGTAGATGACTTAGCCTTTTAATGGCTAGTACGGCGCTAAGGTCAAGGGTATTGCGAGTATAGGTTTCGAAAGTACGTATGCCGCGCTCGCATAAAATTACGTTTTCATTGCCGCCAGCCATGATGTATTCAGCAGACATTAAGAGTTCTTCGACTGTCGCGCTTTGGCCTCTTTTGAGCAGAATGGGCTTATTGATTTGACCTGCCGCTTTTAACAGGTCGAAGTTTTGCATGTTACGCGCACCAATTTGAATAATATCAATGTCCTCATGATGGTTTTCTAATTGCTTGATGGACATGATTTCGGTGACGATGGGCAGGCCAGACGCCTGCCTTGCCTGTTTTAGTAATTCAAGACCTTCTTGCTGCATGCCTTGGAAGCTGTAGGGTGATGTGCGTGGTTTAAAGGCGCCGCCCCGCAAAAAGCCAGCGCCTGCGGCCTTTACTTCCTGCGCTATATTGACAATTTGTTCGCGGCTTTCAACAGAACAAGGCCCGGCGATAACGGCTACTTGATTGCCGCCGATTGTTTGATCTCCGACTTTGATGATAGTATTCTCAGGGTGAAATGTGCGGTTAGCCTTTTTGTACGGTTCCTGCACTGAGAGCACTTTCTCCACATAGGTCTTGCTTAGTAAATAGTCGCGGTCAAGTTTTCCAGTGTCGCCGACGATCCCTAGGATTGTCTGAAATTTACCATACGTAGGCCAAACACTGCAACCAAAGTTTTCAAGCTCCTGTTTTAATTTTTCAATTTGCTCGGGTGTAGTCGAAGAATTTAATACAATGACCAATAGAAACGCCTCCTGTAAATTTAGTATATAAAAGTAAAAAACCTAAGGTCTCAATGAGCCTTAGGTTTGTTATACACAAAGTTTAATTTGCATTTTCTTAAGGACTCACGGGTGAGATATCTATTAAGTTATCACATGAGAATAAGCCTGCGCCAAAAAAGCTGGCCCAAGCAAAAAAGAAAAAATATTGGTTTGTATATGATTTATGAGAGGTTAACATAGTAAAAACCACCCTAATATATCTGTTTACTTTTATATCATGCATTTATTATAACAGATAAGAAGATTGTGTCAAGTGTTGTTGTGAAACTATAATTAAATTAAATTGAATGTAAACATAGTATGAAAAAACAATATGAACGTGTTTTTGATGTGGACAATGTAAGGGGTTATACGTGATAACATACGTATTCAGCTATGGCGGAAAAGAAATTGACATAAGTTGCAGGTCGCTTATATACTTTAATTGAGTTTACATATGAGCTCAGCGACACTTTTCGATGTTAAAAAAGGACAGATTAGTGAAGGGGTAGCTTGGATATATTATGCCGAAACGGAGGAGATACTTATGTACAAAGATTTTAGGAGCGATACAGTTACCCAGGCAACACCGGAAATGAGAAAGGCGATGATGGAAGCCGAGGTCGGTGATGATATATTGGGTGAGGACCCTACGGTTAAAAAGCTTGAGGCCCTGAGCGCGGCAATGTTTGGCAAAGAAGCAGCCCTCCTGACCGTCTCAGGCACTATGGCCAATCAAATCGCCATCATGGCGCTAACACAGCTAGGTGACGAGATAATTTTAGGCGAAGAGACGCACATGTATAACCTGGAAGTGGGTGCTTTAGCCGCCTTGTCTTGTGTTCAGGCGCGTCCCATATCAAGCCGTATGGGTTATTTTGACGCCAGCGATGTAAAAAAGTCTATCAGGCCACGCGGCGTACAATCACCTATTAGTCGGGTATTGTGTCTTGAGAATACCTATGATTTAAATCGGGGTTATCCGCTGCCACCTGAATATCAGGCAGAAATGGCGCAGCTGGCCCGCAATAATGGCATGGCAGTATATCTTGACGGTGCGCGTATTTTTAACGCCGCTGAAGCGTTAAAATGTGACCTAAAACAGTTGGCGAAAGATGTAGATGCTCTGCAGTTCTGTCTGACAAAGGGGCTGGCGGCTCCGTTTGGATCTATGCTGCTTGGCACTCACGATTTTATTGATAAGGCCAAATGGATTAAGCAGCGGATTGGCGGCGGCATGCGCCAGGCTGGGCATATGGCTGCTGCCGGTATTGTTGCCTTAGAGACTATGAAGGATCGACTGCATGAAGATCATTCTAACGCCCAGCGATTAGCCAACGCCCTGGCGGCCATCGATGAACGGTTAGTTAATGTTAATCAAGTTAAAACAAATGTAGTTCAAATTAATTTTGAGCCAGTAGGCAAGGAGGCTGCGTTTGTTACCGAGGCGCTGATAAAGCAGCATATAAAAGTGAAACCTATTGGGCCCCATGCCTGCCGGATGATTACTCATTGGGGCATAACCGAAGAGGATGTAGACTATGCTGTAGCTGCAATCCGAAAAATTATAATATGATGATCGATGCCATCATCTAGGGTTTGTCAGACATAGATGGTGGTATTTTTTTGAAAAAAATAGACCTTGGAATAACCTGATTCAGGTTTTCCAAGGTCCTAGGTTGCTGTCGCATCGCAGTGAATGCAAATTGTCGCAGGGCGGTTATCGCCGTGAGTGAGGCTGGAACACGGGTTAATCTCTGTTTGTTCCGTGGGCCATACCGCAAATATTGCACTCCAGAATAACTCGACTAAACCTTTTATACCATTGCAAATCGATGGGGTATAGTTGCAAAAAACAAGCGTGATCATGCCTGTATGCCCCTTTCAGATGGTATATAGGTATTAGTAAATCCTTATATTAGTTCGAGTAATTGTTTGCAGACTTTTGGTCAGTTGTTGCTGAATTCATAGTCAATGCCTGTTGGAGTTTTGCTGTATCGAGTTCGTTTTCCCATTTAGAGACAACAATTGTAGCAATGCCATTGCCAATGAGATTGGTGATCGCTCTACCCAGGGACATAAACCGGTCAATACCAAAAATTATGGCCAGGCCTGCAACCGGAATGCCAGGTATAACCGATAGAGTGGCGGCTAATACAATGAAACCGCTGCCTGTCACACCTGATGCACCCTTGGATGTTAGTAGCAGAACGGCAAGGATCGTCAATTCCTGCATTAATGTAAGATCTGTATTTGTTGCCTGAGCTACGAAAATAGCTGCCATCGTCAGATAAATGGAAGTACCGTCAAGGTTAAAGGAATAGCCTGTCGGGATGACTAGGCCCACAATTGACTTTGAACAGCCGAGCTTTTCTAGTTTTTCCATCATCCGCGGTAATACGCTTTCGGAAGAAGAAGTACCAAGGACAATCAACAACTCTTCTTTGATGTATGAGAGAAACTTTAAGATACTAACATTGGCCCATCTGGCAATTGAGCCGAGGACAACAAAAATAAAGATGGCGCAGGTGGCATAGAAGCAACCTAAGAGTTTGGCGAGCGGTCCTAAAGAGGCAATCCCATACTTGCCGATGGTAAACGCCATTGCCCCGAAAACACCAATTGGTGCGATCTTCATGATGATATCTACAATAACAAAAAAGCTGTGGGAAATATCGCTGACCAGATTGAACACTGGTTCGCCCTTTTTTCCCATGGCGAGTATTGCCCAACCAAAAAGGATGGAAAACAGCAGCACCTGGAGAATGTCGCCTTTAGCAAAAGCGTCGACAACACTTGTTGGAATGATATTCATGAAGAAATCGACCGAACTTTGGGCTTTAGCAGCCGTAGTATATGCTGATATTGCCTTGGTATCAAGTTTGCTGACATCAACATTCATGCCGACACCTGGCTGCAGCCAGTTTACCAGGAACAATCCCATGACCAGAGCGAAGGTTGTAACCACTTCAAAATAGATTAACGCTTTTGCTCCTACCCGGCCAACCTTCTTAATATCATCCATGCCAGCAATGCCGGTAACAATTGTGCAAAAAATAATGGGTGCGATAATCATCTTAATGAGTTTGATAAACCCATCACCCAGCGGTTTCATGCTTTCACCCATCGCAGGATAGAAATGTCCCAGGGCTACTCCCAAAATAATGGCGAGGAACACTTGGGTATGCAGAGACTTAAAAAATGATGTTTTCATACTAGATCTTCCTTTCGTCGCTATTAAATTTTTATCTGGTTTACTCCTGCTACTTGAAATATCACCTCGCTCACTGATTTTTATGATTGCTACAAGTTTTGCTATCACTTCCTTTGTATGTAATTCGAGTTGTAAGGCAATGTATTCAAACACAAAGCAAAAATACCCGATAGAAAGAAAATACCACAAAATCAAAAGGAAGAAAATAACTATTATTAAATTTTCCCAAGAATACTAAATTCATTATTCCGGGTAAGGACATTTTAAGGCTAGAGTTACAATTATAAATAGGGTACAATATCTTTAAACTAATAGTAGAAAAAATGGAGGCTGCAGCGTGCGTATTACTAAAGCAATTAAAAAAGAGATGCTTGAACGACTAGAGCAGTATTATAAAGATACTACTACGGCGCTGACGTATTCGACGCCCTTTGAGCTCATGATTGCGGTAATTTTGTCAGCCCAGTGCACAGATGCCAGGGTAAACATTATTACAGCCCGGATGTTTCCCCGTTATGACACACCAGAGAAAATTTTGGCACTCGGCCAGTCCGGATTGGAAGAAGAAATTCGGGACTGCGGCCTATTTCGGAGTAAAGCGAAGAACATTCTCGCAACATGTGAGAAATTGTGCCGGGAATATGGTGGACAAGTACCTGACAACTATGATGACTTAGTACAACTGCCGGGGGTAGGGCGTAAAACGGCTAATGTGCTTTTGAGCCAACTTTTTGGTGTTCCGGCGATCGCTGTTGATACTCATGTATTTCGAGTGGCTAACCGCCTTAAGCTGGCAATTGGCGATACGCCGCTTACTGTTGAACAAGGGCTTATGCGGGCAATCCCCAGGGAACAATGGAGCGACGCCCACCACTGGCTGATCTGGCATGGGCGCAAGGTGTGCAAGGCGGCTAAACCGGTGTGTCCAACCTGCCCATTAAATGATTTATGTCCGAGTTGCAAAGCAGAGTGAATAAACATTGTATAAATATTACATTAAATGTATAATGATACGTAGAATTGGGGGATGAAAGTATGATTTTTCGTAAAGCAAAATTTAGTGATGTCGAACATATACTTAAGCTAATTAATGACTATGCCGAGCAGGGGCTTATGCTTGCACGGGCCCGCAACACTCTGTATGAAGGCCTGCGGGAGTTTATTTTGGCTGAAGAAGACGGAAAAGTTGTCGGTGTGGCTGCACTACATTTGATTTGGGATGAACTTGGTGAAATTCGGGCATTGGCAATTCACCCTAGCAAGATCAAGACTGGGATTGGCCGTGAAATTGTAAATATGCTGACAGAAGAGGCCAAAGAGCTTGGTGTTAAAACCTTGTTTGCTTTAACCTACCAGCCTGGTTTCTTTGCTAAGCTGGACTTCAAAGAAGTACCCAAAGAGAGCGTACCCCATAAGATGTGGAAAGAATGCATTAACTGCCCTAAATTTCCAAATTGTGATGAAATTGCTATGGTTAAAGAACTATAAAAATAAAGCGTCCCGTGTCAGTATATTGACAGGGACGCTTTCCTTATAGCTCAATACTTTGGCTAGGGGCCATAATGTGAACAGGAATATGTTGTTCTTCAACCTTTGCTTTGAAGGCCTCTGGCGACTGGGCAATGAGGGGCCATGTGTTATAATGCATGGGTATAACGGTTCGTGGGTTGAGCAGTTTGACTGCCTCGACTGCATCATCTGGCCCCATTGTGTAGTTATCACCAATTGGTAGCAGGGCATAGTCGATTTTTTCCAAGCGGCCCAAAAGGGCCATGTCACCGAAGAGCGCAGTATCACCGGCAAAATATAACGTCTTGCCGAAAAAGCTTACGATAAACCCGGCAGCGTGTCCGCCAGGAACGCCTGAGCCATGAAAAGCAGGGGTTATCCTGACATAACCGAAATCAAAAACACGTTTGCCTCCTAAATGCATGCTTATGTTGGCACAATCCTGCTGTCCAACCAGCGCGGCCAGTTCAGCAGTGGCAATTACGGTGGCGCCTGTTCGTTTGGCAATTTCAACAGTATCACCAAGATGATCGCCGTGCCCATGACTGACCAGGATATAGTTGCATGCAACTTCTTCAGCTTTGGTAGTAGTAATAGGGTTACCAGTAAAGAATGGGTCAAATAGTAATGTGGTAGTGCCATTTGCTAGAGAAAAGCAGGCGTGTCCATAAAATGTTAAGGTAGTCAAGGTACACCTCCAAGATTAATAGATTGTAAGTATAGTATTTTTCCAACATTACCTAACAAATTCCTGCCTAATGAAAGAAAAAGTCGTCACGGCTACTGTCAGGGGAAGGGTAATTGATTATGATGGAGAATTTTAAAAATAGAGATTATTTGACCGGTTAACAAAGGAGCGACACGTATGATTCCAATAATATCTGTGGTGGGGCGGTCAAACAGCGGGAAAACAACATATCTGGAGAAACTAATAGCTGAACTTAAGCGACGCGAGGTTAAGGTTGCAGTTATTAAACATCATCATCACGATTTTGAGATTGATAAACCAGGTAAAGATACCTGGCGGCATGCACAGGCCGGTGCCGATATCGTATGCTTGGCCTCGCCGCATAAAGTGGCGATGATTAGGAAAACTGACCAAGAGCTGTCGCTTGACCAAGTGGTCGGTTATATAGACAATGTTGATATAATTATTACCGAAGGCTATAAGCAGGAGTCCAAACCGAAAATTGAGGTATACCGTCACGCGGCAGGCAACGAACCGCTTGGCGTCAAGCCCGAACTCCTTGCTGTCGTGAGCGATACTTTGCTTTATGAAGATGTGCCGCATTTCCAGCTTGATGATCCAGCAGCCATGGCTGGTTTTTTAGAACTAAACGTACTAAATAACAAAACATCAAAGGATGATTGCTATGTATGACGGCCATAATCGACAAATTAACTATCTGCGGGTTTCAGTAACTGATCGCTGTAATTTCCGCTGCGCTTATTGTATGCCGACGCAAGGTGTCAAACTGCTCAGGCATGCTGAGATTCTCACTTATGAAGAACTGCTTCGGGTTATCCGGGTTGTCAGTGAGCATGGTGTTAGCAAAATTCGTTTAACAGGCGGCGAACCGCTGGTGAGGCGAGGTATTGTAGATTTTATCCGCAGCATTGCCAATTTAAATACGATAACAGATGTATCACTCACTACCAATGGCAGTTTGCTTGCCGGTATGGCTGCCAAACTTAAAGACGCTGGCTTAAATCGGGTAAATATCAGTCTTGATACCATTGATCCGGACAAGTTCCGGAATATTACCTATGGCGGTAATGTTGCTGAAACAATTAAGGGAATGGAAGCGGCTTTGGCTGTGGGGCTGACGCCGGTAAAACTTAATGTTGTCCTCACGAACATTATTAGCGAACGTGACTTGGCTTATTTCGTTGATTTGGTACACCGGGAACCGATATCCGTCCGGTTCATTGAATACATGCCAATTGGCGAGAGTCAGGCTGGCCCCGGTCCCGGAATTGAAGAGATTAAAGTCATGATTAATGCTTTTGGCCGGGGGACACTGAAACCAACGCTTAATATTCGCGGCAATGGTCCTGCTAAATATTTTTATCTGCCACAGGCCAAAGGTTCATTTGGATTTATTACCCCGATATCTGAGCATTTCTGCGGTGTGTGTAACCGGATTCGTCTAACAGCTGACGGGAAGTTCAAACCGTGTCTACTGTCTAATCAGGAGATCGATGTTAAGGCTGCTTTGCGTCAGGGCGCCAGCGATAACGAAATTGCGGAACTTTTTTATAAGACCATTGCTGATAAGCCGCAAGGTCATACCTTAGCGAATGCAGGCGGGCAAACTAAGTTTTTTCGAAAAATGTCGCAAATTGGAGGATAATTTTTAAAATCTTCTGTTTGTTTTTTTTCTCACTTTGCAGGATATTTAGATAATTTCGGAGAATAACGTATATAAAATGAGTTCCGAGTCAGTACCTCCCAAGTGGAAGTGCTGGCCGAAAGGGTATGAAGAGCAATTTTCATGCCTGCCTTGCGCAAAGGAAGTCTGTATTTCAGGCTTCTTTTTTTTTATTTTCAATTTACACATTTAAAGGAGGAGATTTACATGTTTTATCGAGTTAACATGGCTACTCTTACAGTAACCGAAGATGCAGGAGCGCAGTACAAAGGCCTGGCCGGCCGGGCACTCACTTCCCGGATTGTGAAAAATGAGGTTGATGCCAATGCCCATGCGCTTGGCAAGCTTAACAAACTGATCCTCGCCCCCGGCTTTTTAACCGGTACATTTGCTCCTAACGCCGGCCGTATGTCCTTCGGCGCCAAGAGTCCGCTGACAGGCACTATTAAAGAAAGCAATGTCGGCGGCTTTATTGGCCATAAACTTGCCCGTACCGGCGCAGAGGCCATTATTGTGGAGGATATAGTACAAGACGGTAAACTCTACACGATGGTCGTTACCAAAGATGGTGTAAAACTAGAAGAGTGCCCTGAACTCAAAGGTCTCAATATATATGACGCTACTGCCAAACTTCAAGAGAAGTATGGCAAAAAAGCCGGGATCGCCGTT
>NZ_DATMYD010000140.1:0-17251 GCF_035561155.1 Sporomusa sp.
AGACCGGAGTTTTGCCGCCGACTTCCTTCAGATTCGCCCTCACAGGCGACACCCTTGTCTTAGGCTAACGGTTGGCACTATCAACCCCCGTATTGGACTTTCACCAACAAGTAAGCGCCCATGCTGGGCGCACATAAAAAAAGACGTCTGAGAATAACTCAGACGCCTTGTCATTCGATTTTACTCGTCCAATAGGATCTTTAGCATTTTATCCCGATTGTTAGTAAACTCTTTCATGATCAAATAATGCTCTGTTTGCTCATAATCGGTCTGTTGTATGCCCGACTGGCTAAGCTGTATGATCACACTGTCAGGATAAGCCATAATAATCGGGGAATGCGTTGCAATAATGAGTTGCGAGTTTTGCTGAACCAACTCATGTATGCGCGAAATCAGTGCCATTTGCCGTACAGGTGACAAAGCCGCCTCCGGTTCATCCAGAATATACAACCCATTGCCACCCAATCTGTTTTGAAACACAGCAAAGAACGATTCCCCATGGGACATCTGATGCAAGGATCTCCCGCCATAGGATGTAATAATTCTATTGCCAGACCCGCCTGCCGAATCCAGTTGTTCAATCGTTGTTGCCAAATTATAAAAACTCTCTGCCCGGAGAAAAAAACCGTCGCGCGGGCGCTTCGTTCCCTTGACTAATCGTATGTATTCATTGAGTTCGGAGTGAGATGCCTGCGTACTAAAGGTAAAGTTGGCTGTTCCGCCTTCGGCATTAAAGCCCCAGGCAACCGCTACCGCCTCCAGCAAAGTAGACTTGCCTGTCCCGTTCTCGCCCACAATAAACGTAACCCGGGGATGAAATGCCAACTCATGCAAATCACAAATAGCCGGTAAACAAAACGGATACACATCAAATCGTTCGACCTTATCCCGCAGCAGTTGGACACTGCGAATATATTGCTGGGCTCCATGCATCACTCTGTCATCACCATACCACGAGAACATCCGAAGATGTCCCAATTTATCGCTTGTACGTCCTGCTAGACATATTCAACCAAAAATTCCACAGTTTCGGCTTCCCCGCAATCGTCGACAATGCCGCGAATAAGGTTGACCTGCCTGTCGAGCATAACCTTGTCGCTGCTCACCATAGCCACACCGATCTCGGCCCGCTGCCAGGAATCCTGAAAATCGGTCTCAGCTACCGAGGCATTGGCCCGTGAACGAATTCTCTGCGTAATGCTTTTAATAATATGCCGTTTTCCTTTAAGCGAGCCTACCCCCGGCATAAATAATGTAATGGAGCATACAACAACATGCATGTTAACTCCCCATAACCTGCACCCAAACATTACGCCGGCGCGGCCCGTCAAATTCACAAAAATAAATCCCCTGCCAAGTCCCTAGCAGTAAATCATCGTCCACAACCGGCAAGGAAATGGAACACCCTACCAGCGAGCTCTTCACATGAGCGGGAGAATTGCCTTCCCTGTGACGATACGGTAGGTTGGGAACCATGCGATCAAGCACCGCCAGCATATCGGCAACCACATCCGGATCAGCATTTTCATTGACGGTTACCCCGGCTGTGGTATGGGGAATGAACACCTGACAAATCCCTTGCCCGATATGACTGCGCCGGACAATCTCCCTTACCTTGGCAGTAATATCAACGAAACCTTCATGAGGAGTATCCAGACAGAACTGATCCATGTTTGTCACCTCTTAAACATTGGCTTTGATTTCGAGCAGAATGAGCCTTCTTTTGAATAGCAGAAACTATACCACTCTCTTCTGAGTATTATACATATCTATATCGTTCGCTAAAAAGTACTATTTTCCTGTTTTGGCTTATCAATGTCTACTATTGGGCTGATTTATAACTCCAGCTATACTTTCTACCTCTCCATTTTGCATTTTTAGAAAATGTACTTTTCATAATATTACCATAGACAAAAATAAATAACCCAAGTGAGCTTTAATAACTCACTTGGGCCTGTCAGTTTGAAGGCAAATACTAATTATATTCTATATCAACGCTAGCGCTTGTTCAAGATCTCTAATAATATCTTCCGGGTCTTCCAGCCCCACTGACAGCCTGATAAGACCATCGCTAATACCGGCTTTCAAACGTTCTTCCCGGGCTATCGGCGAATGGGTCATGGAAGCGGGATGCTGAATCAGTGTTTCAGTGTCACCAAGACTCACTGCCAATGCACAAAGTTTAACATTATTCATTACCAACCGCCCTGCTTCTACCCCTCCGGTTATCTCAAAGCTAATAATAGCTCCAAAGCTGGACATTTGTGTTAAGGCAAGTTGATGTTGGGGATGATTTTTTAAACCCGGATAATACACCTTTTGCACTTTCTGGTGGTTTTCCAGATATTGAGCAACCTGCATGGCATTTTTACAATGACGTTCCATGCGAACGCCAAGAGTTTTAATCCCGCGCAAAGTCAGCCACGCATTAAAAGGGCTGATACAGCCACCAGTAATATCTTTTACACCCACAAAGCGTACTGCATTAATAAAATCTCTTTTTCCTAAAACAACGCCGGCAACAACATCACCATGCCCATTAATATATTTAGTGGCACTATGTACAACGATATCAGCACCTAGTTCCAACGGGCGTTGGCAGTACGGAGACATAAAGGTATTGTCTACGATAAGCTGCGCATTGTAAGCATGCGTCAGCTTAGCAGTTTCAGCAATATCAATAATTGTCAGTGTTGGGTTGGCCGGAGTTTCAATATATACAACTTTGGTATTAGGTTGCATCGCCTTGCGGATATTCTCCGGATCAGCTGCATTCACAAAGGTAACCTCAATTCCAAATTTAGGCATGCTATGGGATAAAAGAGCATGTGTACACCCATACAAAGTATCAGCTGCTATAATATGATCCCCACTGCTACAAAGCGTCCAAAGAGAGGCGGCAATCGCTGTCATACCAGAAGCAACTGCTATAGCTGCTTCTGCTTTTTCAAGTGCTGCCATTTTTAGTTCAAGTGCCTGTTGGGTTGGATTTCCTAACCGAGTATATATAAACCCTTCTTCTGCTAAAGCAAATCTAGCAGCTCCTTGTTCAGCATTTTCAAATACAAAAGTTGATGTTTGATAGATTGGGGTCGATAGTGCACCTGTTACTGGATCTGGTGATTGGCCAGCATGAATGATTGTAGTATTATAGCCTACATTTTGATGATTGTTCATAAAACTAGACCTCCTCGCTCAATATATACAACATTTCAATTGCAACTTTCATGCCATATTCCACATACAGAAGCATGAGTATACTGAAAAAGAAAAACCATGCCGTCAAAGGCATGGTACATCAATGAGAACATTATTTGCGAGAAGTAGGAGACAGTAGGTGCTCTAATTTATAGCGTCGAATCTTATTTAAAACGGCAGTATGAGATAGACCAACCTCGCGGGCTGCACCCCGGGCGCTTCCATGCTTTTGCAAGGCTTTTTCCAGGATTGTTTTTTCCGTATGATCTATTGTCTTTTTTAGATTGTTTTCATTTTGTGCCAAATTATTGCCATTCTCAAGGTTTATTTCACCTGTTATTAACAGATTGGAGATTTCGATCTCCCCACCAACGGTAAGATGGATTGCCCGCAGAACCACATTTTGCAGCTCTCTCACATTCCCCGGCCACGCATAACTTGTCAAAAGATTAAACGCAGCCTGAGAAAACTCTAGGCTTTTATTTAATTCAATACAATATTTTGTATGAAAGTACTTCAAAAGCAGCGGAACATCCTCTGGTCGTTTTCTTAATGGTGGAATATTAATAGGAATAACATTAATTCGATAATATAAATCTTGACGAAACTGCTTTGTCTCTACCATTTCCTCCAAGTTCCGGTTTGTTGCTGCGATAATTCGGACATCAATCGGAATATGTCTGTTACTGCCCACACGCCGGATAACCCCCTCCTGTATGGCTCTCAACAGTTTTCCTTGTAAAATAAGTGATAACTCACCAATTTCGTCAAGAAATAGGGTGCCATGATGAGCTGCTTCAAATAACCCAATTTCCCCCCCTTTCTTCGCACCGCTAAAAGCGCCTTCCTCATATCCGAACAATTCACTTTCTAATAAAGTTTCTGGTAGAGCAGCGCAGTTAATGGGTACAAAAGGATGATTATTGCGGGTACTGTCCTCATGTATAGCTCTGGCAAATAACTCTTTACCTGTTCCACTTTCTCCTCTGACTAAAACCGTACAGTCACTTATTGCCACTCTTTGGGCAATGTCAATGACGTATTCCATTGCTGAACTGGCACGGATAATATCGTTAAATCCAAAAGTTTGACTTTTAATCATAGAATGAACTAATTTTTGAGCTGCCTTCATACTTTTTAGGGTTGCTACAGCTCCTATGATTTGATTGTTTTCATTCCTTATTGTTCGTCCGGAACATAAGTAGTGAAGGATACCGCGGGGCGTATCAGTCAACATTTGTTGATTATCAAAACTATGACCCTTTAAAAGCTCCAGCAGTTGAGTATCAGCCCCTGTTAGTTGTTTGATTTGTTGCCCTACTGCTTTCCCTTGCTCAACATAAAGCAAGCTTGCTGCTGCGGAATTGATATAGCGGATGGTCCCTTCATTATCCAAACCGATAATCCCATCGTTAGCCGACTCCAAAACAGCTTGCAATTCTTTTTCCCTTGTTCATAAGGCTGTAAAGCAATATCAATAATATCAATAATGTCAGTATGATATAGTAATTCTCTTTTTAGAATTTCTTCCAGTCTACTCGCAGTGTCTACATGAAACTTGATGAAAATCTGTCCTGTAGAGACCTCCATCGAACTTATACTTACTCCTTCGCGGGAAAATACCTGGACCACATCTTGAATCATCCCAATACGGTCTGTTGTTTTAACCATCCAGCGAATTACAGACATATTTATGCGCTCCTATCACAAAGGATATATTTAATTTTACTTTGTACTATCTTCTAATATCAAGCGTTTAATTTCTCATTGTTACTTTAATGCAGCTGCCGCAAAGCAGCTTCTTTTACGAAATTGCCATTAGTGGAAATGTTGTTGCCACTTCTGTCAATAATATTTCCACTAATGGCAATATATCTTTCCACTCTTTAATTTCTATCTGCAATAGTTCACAAATACATATACTGGCATAATTATTGCGTAAGTTTTTCATTATTGTCCTGTTATTGATTGCAATGTCTACTATTGGGCTAGGTTACAACTTCCGGCTATACTTTCCTGCCTCTCCATTATTCATTCTAAGAAAATGCGCTTTCTAATATTGCCATAGACAAAAATAAATAACCCAAGTGAATTTAAAACGCACTTGGGCCAATTCATTCCAGAAATATGTTAAAACCGGAAGGATTTTCATCTAATTTAAAGAATGCAATACTTTAAATACACCCGCCTTTGTTGGCGCAATTAGGCGCATATTAATACACCTTAGGAGGAGGCCAGTTCATGCATTTTGAAGGCAAAGATGAATTTCTTGAGGAACGTTTAGCTAAATTTGATAAATGGATACAGGAAGGTAAAATTCCCTCATCCTCCAAAGTTATTCCTGTATCGGAGTCTCTGTCTGGACTTCAATGGGTATTACCGACCCAGCAGGTACTAGAGATCTTGCGCAATATGCGAACCTTCGCGCTAGCCAACTGTATGTGTCGTGAACGCTATCAGCGTTGTGACAACCCTTTGGAGATATGTATTCTCACCAATGATACTGCTGATCAATGGGTTGCGGAAGGAAAAGCAAGATATATCACGCTCGACGAAGCTAAGGTACGCTTAAAATTGGCTCATGAACATGGATTAGTACATCTTACCTTCTATAACCCCAACCAATATATATATGCTTTATGCAGTTGTTGCGAATGCTGTTGCCATGACCTGCAGTTTATGAAAAAATATCAACGACCTGATCTCATCGCCCATGCCGATTACGTTGCAGAAGTGGACACAATTTCTTGCGTCCAGTGCGGCGCTTGTGTCAAACGGTGTGTTTTCGATGCGCAGGAGAACAGTGGAACATCTGTAGTGTTCCATCAGGAAAAATGCTACGGTTGCGGTGTATGTGTTACTACATGCCCAACAGGTGCTATTAGCATGAGACTCCGCCAAAATCAGCGACTTCAAATTCAAGCTGCTAGGGACTAACGTTTCCGGGGGATATTGATCATACTATCAAGCAGGTAGGATCGCTTAGTATAGCATCCTTGATCTGCTTTTTTTTGTCAATGTGGTGTCCACTAGATATATCAATCGAGGTGCTTCCATTTGCTCTGAAATGGAAATCCACAAAAAAGCACGAGCCATCGGCTTCTATTTCTATTCTATGGCGGTGTCCACCTTTATGAATCAAATCTGAAACAGTAAATTCTTTATAATTTACAGAACAGAATTTTTTAATAGTAGAAACAAGTATTTCTCTATTTAGCATTTTTTCTCTACTCATAGTATTATTTCCCCTCATTCATATGTACATTATTTAAAATTTATTTGTTGCCGCATAGCATTTATATTATACTGATAAATTTGTAAAATCAATGCCTAGACCCTATTTTCACTTCCTGTTGCTGCCACAAGGGCTTAACAACCTGCAAAGACCTCCTATTGTAATTTCCAATTACAATAGGAGGTCTTTCATAGTACCGTCGTATTATTGCGGGATCACCTTGTACTTGGTAATGAGTTTGACTACGTCAATGATTAGCTGGAGTTTTTCAGGTGGACATGCCTGAAGAAGCTGCGCTATATCCGTTTTAAGATAATCCTGTGAATGATAAGAGACACCGGTAAGAAAATAGCCTGGCTCGACATCTAACAGACTGGCTAGCCGTACCAGCATTTCCAGGCTCAGTTTTGTCTTACCGTTTTCCACCTGGCTAATATAGACAGTAGAAACTTCTAGACTTTCAGCAACTTTTTCCTGCGTAAAGCGTTTTTGTTTGCGAATTTTCTTAATTCGTTGCCCAAGGGCATAGTAATCAACATACACACACATCACCTGATATTTACTATATCAATGTCAGTAAAATGTATACATAAAATCATTGATTAATATTAAGTTATAGATTAATATTTAATTTATAACTTAATATTACCCAGACACGATAGTGATGGTAGTAATGCTCTGCAAGAATTTAGTCAATTGACTTCAGTAGGGGTGGATAAGTGTTTTACAATTACGCTGGGTTAATACTTTCAACGCTTGGAACATTAATTGGTATAACCGGCGGCTATTTGGACTTGGCTCTTCAAATTAGCTATAAAGGGTTATTGTGGACAGGAATTACCTTTGTCTTTTCCGTAGGCGGTTTTGTAATCGGAGGTTTAATCCGGAAGCTAAGCATAATTTCTCACACAGATTTTTTAACAGGATTGTGGAACAGAAGATATTTTTATTTGATGCTACAAGAACAGAGACTCCGGTCAACCGGACAAAGAGCTCAGTTATGTGTGGCCATGATTGATGTTGACGGCTTTAAGGCAATTAACGATTCTTATGGACACACGGTGGGCGATGAACTATTGTCAGGGCTCGCAACTATATTAAAAAGAAACGCGAAAAGTACGGACATCGTTACACGTTGGGGCGGCGACGAGTTTGCTATCATTTTCTCTGGGATTACTGTTGAAAACGCCCGTGAAGTTATGGAGAGAATTCGCAACCTCGTTGAAACAGCTTTCTTACCCTATCGCTTAACCATAAGCGCGGGTATAGTACCCTTAAGAACTAACCGGGATTTAAATGAACTTCTGATGCGAGCCGATCAAGCCTTGTATACAGCAAAAACACAGAAGAACACAATTATTACTGTAACTGACTGATAGGAGCTTTACTCTTAAGACTCAGGAGCACCTCTCGACTCCAATATTGGAAAATTTTTCTATAATATTGCCAATATTTTCAAAAATGTTTATAATTACAGATAGAAAGTTTCACAGGGGGAATGTGATTATGTCTAAGACCGTGCTTGCCATCAGTCTCATTTTTCTGTTTTTGTTCTCATCATTGGCTGCGGCCGCTCCCGCCACGCTTGACAGCGGCGCAGTGAAGCAAGTGGTCGGCAGTCAGTACACCGATTTTGTCAAGGATCTGGAAAAACTGGTCAATATCGACTCCGGCACCGGCACTGCTGAAGGCAGCGCCCAGATCGCCAATATTTTGAAAGAGCGCCTCGAACCGCTGGGCGCGACCGTGGAATTCCGCCCAAACAGCAAAGGCACACATGTGATTGCCCGTTTGAAGGGCGAGGGCAAACTGCGGGTACTGCTTTCTCCTCATACAGACACTGTCTTTGAACCAGGTGAAGCGGCCAAACGCCCCTTCCGCATGGATGACAAAGGCTTCGCCTATGGTCCTGGCGCCGGTGATTGCAAGGCATCGGTGACGCAAATGGTATATATGATTAAATCGATTAAAGAATTGGGTTTTAAAAACTTCGGCGAGCTCATTGTCTACTTTGACGCCGAAGAAGAAACCGGCTCTGACGACGAAGGCGCCATCTTAGAAGAACTGTCCAAGCAAGTGGATGTTGCGATGATCGTTGACACCGCGCGACCTGACTGGGGCATCGCCACCCAGCGTAAGGGCAGCGCCAAGTACGATATCAAAGTGACCGGTATTTCCGGCCACGCCGGCAATGCGCCGCAGGCTTCGGCCAGCGCCATAATGGAATTGGGCAATCAGATCTCGATGCTCTACAAGCTGGCCAGCCCACTACCAAAAGACCCCCAAAACTATAGCGCTGACGCGCTTAAAGCTAAAGGAATTAGCGACCACGGCCAGTATATTCCTGACAATAGCATTAACGTAGGGGTCATCAGCACAACTAACACCAAACGCAACCGCATCCCGGACAACGCTATGGCGCAAATTGAAGTGCGCTGTTATACCATGGCCGAGCTGCAACGTCTCGATAAGGAAATCAAGGCTATGGCTACCAAAACCGTCGTTCCCGGCGTTAAAGTGACGATTGAGGGCGGAATAGGCGTCAATCCCATGGAAAAAACGCCTCGGGTTGCCAAGCTCATCGACATGTACAAAGGCATTGCCAAGAAAGAATATGGCGCTGATGTGGTAGAATGGGTCGCCGGCGGCATTACTGTAGGCAACGACACCGCGAAACATGTTCCGACCATCGATGCTCTCGGCGTAGAGTCTGACCCGATGACCGAACACACCGATCGCGAATCAGTCAACCTCAACTCCTTCGTTCCCCGCACCGTTTCCCTCATCTTGTTCATCGACCAGATGTCTCAAGCCTGGCCGATAAAATAACGATTCTAAATAAAAACATCGTAGACTTGTGACCAGTCTACGATGTTTCTTTATGTTCTCACTATTCCTATGTTTTACTGCAATAGAGATAATGGCTTTTCAAGTGGTCTCTTGGTTATACTAAATGTGTCATAAGATCGAAGAATACCGCTTCGGGCTAATAATGCCTTGTTGACGGAGTAAAGCGAATTAGTAGGAGTGTGCAAAAATATGGATGAGAAAATCAATCCGGTAATTTGGTTCGAGATTCCTGTGGTGGATATGGCCAGAGGCAAGGCATTCTATGAAGCGGTGTTTGACCGAAAACTAACTGTTGTCGACATGGGTCCGAGACAGATGGCTATGTTTCCGATGGAAATGGGTGTTCCTGGAGTTGGCGGGGCGCTGGTGATGGAGGAACACTTTGTGCCGTCCTATGCTGGCACGATGGTATACTTTTCTGTGGCCGACATCACCGGTACGCTGAACAAGGTAGTTGCGAACAAAGGTAAGGAACTGATCCCTAAGACAAGTATCGGGGAATATGGTTTTTGCGCTTATTTTGAAGACAGTGAGGGCAACCGGATCGGGTTGCACACGATGTAGTGTGTTTAAAAAGCCGCTACCGCGAAAACTGGCCCTAATAGAGCACTCCTGACTTTTAACCATAAAAATGCAGCAATTCCTGTAAAAACAAGAATTGCTGCATTTTTGCGTTGCAGGCAACATTTTTCCCTGCTGATCTTAAACAGTGGATAACTATCCCTTATAAAGCAAGGCGCCCCCCTACTTTAGTGCATGTGGCGGCGTTGTCCCAAGTTACCAATTGTTGCACCTGAAGACCCTTTTCCATAAATAGAATTTGATCCCCCAGTGCTTTGGCCTCTTCCGGATCGTGGGTGACCAGAACAAAGGGAATATTCCATATTTCCTGCATTCGCCTTAACTCGGCTTGCAGTTCCAGCCGAGTTGCTCGGTCAAGCGAAGACATCGGTTCATCTAACAGGAGAATGCTGGGTTCAGCCATTAAAGCACGTGCCAACGCCACCCGCTGTTTCTCCCCTCCCGACAACCGGTCAATAAACCGGTTTGAAAGGTGTTCGATTTTCAAGAGGCTCATTAGCCTTTCATATAACTCATTCGCTTTGTCATCGCTTTGCTTAACCCCATACCAAATGTTTCTTCTTACATCCATATGCGGAAACAATGCGTATTCCTGAAACATGTACCCGATATTACGTAATCGGGGAGGCACGCAAACCTTTTCCTCTGAAGAAAAAAGTACTTTTCCATTATGGATGATTTTTCCTTGATCAGGCTTCAATAATCCTGATATACAACGTAGTGTGGTTGTTTTTCCACAGCCAGAGTGCCCGTATAATACCAAAATGTTGTTTTGTACTGAAAACTGAATATGCAGCGTAAAGTCCGCCAGCTTCTTTTTGATATCCACACAAAGCATCAAAACACCCCCCGTGGAGCAGCTGATCCACTTCTTGATTTTGTCCATATATTGAGCCAGTAGATTAAAGAAAAGGTGATCAGACTGATAATCAGCACATAGCTACCGGCAAGCGTTAAATCGTTAGATTCGGCAGCAAAGTAAATCGCCAGCGGCAATGTTTGAGTTTTACCCGGGATATTGCCAGCCACCATAATAGTTGCGCCAAATTCGCCAAGCGCCCTGGCAAAGGATAGAACCAGCCCTGAAACTAACCCATGCCATGCCAGTGGCATGGTAACTGTGAAAAAGACGCGCCATTCATTGGCGCCGAGTGTCCGGGCGGCGTCTTCCAGACTTCGGTCAATGCTCTGAAACGCCGCTTTGGTACTTTGATACATTAAGGGGAACGCGACCACAGTACCTGCCAGAACGGCTGCGTAAGGCGTAAAAATAATCTGTGTTTGTAGCTGCTCAGATAAGAAACGTCCCACCGGCCCTTGCTTGCCTATCAAAAGCAGCAGCAGGAAACCGGTAACTACCGGTGGTAAGACCAGGGGAAGCGTGAAAAGAGCTTCCAAGACCGCTTTACCAGGAAATTCGAAGCCCCGCATGACATAAGCAGCAGCGACACCCAGCACGAACACAAAGCAGAGAGAAACGAATGCTACCTTTAGCGAAAGAATAATCGGCTGCCACTCAATCATGTAATCACCTACTTCATTAAATTGCGCCCATGGCCTTAAACCAGTATTTTGCAAATGCCTTGTAACAATCGCCACCTTGTTACAGACTATTTCCCCATAGTAAACCCATTCTTTTCAAAGATCGCTTTGCTCTCTGACCCGAATAAGTAATTAATAAAATCTTCTGCTGCCTTGACCTGTTTGGTGCTTGTTACTACAGCAATCGGATATACTATCGGTTGATGGCTTCCTTCCGGTGCAGTAGCAACCACTTTGATCTTGTCACTTGATATAGCGTCCGTCTTGTAAACAATGCCAGCTTCCACATTGCCTGTTTCGGTATATGTTAACACTGTCCGAACATCCTTGGCAAACACAACTTTATCCTGCACTTTATCCCATACACCTAATTTCTGTAAAACTTCTTTTGCGTATTGACCGGCAGGAACTACCGCTGTCTCGCCTAAGGCAATTTTCTTTATCCCATCCTGGGTCAAATCTTCATATTTCGTAATATTCAACTTGGATTCTTTTGGTATAACTACTACCAGTTTGTTTTCCACTAGATTTTTCCGTGTCGCTGGATCGATCATTTTTTTCTCCTGCAGCTCATTCATTTGCTTGGGAGCGGCCGAGATAAAAATGTCAGCAGGAGCGCCCTGTTCAATCTGCTTTTGCAATGAGCCGGATGCACCCAGGTTAAACACTAGCTTGATATTAGGGTTCTTAGCCTGATAGTTTTTTTGTATTTCAGTAAGAGCATCTTTCATACTAACTGCGGCCGAAATATCGAGTTCAACCGGCGTCTGTTGGGCAGCCTGAGGAGCCTCCTTAGCCCCACCGCAGCCAGCTAAAAGCAATCCCACTAACAATAGAGTTGCAAATACTGTAAGTAATTTTGTTTTCGTTTTCATAAATACTTATCCTCCTCTAATTTTTCTATCAGTCAGGTAATATCTTCCTGCAAACCAACTTCTAGACAATTGAGAAGCAGCGTTCCTATTCCACTTAACACAACATCCCTCCTAACTAGGTATACATCGATATAAAAAAAGTCAGCTATCGTAATTAAAAATAAACTACGTTTAACTGACACAACTTTGTATCGATTATATTGAACTCATATTCCCTTAATTTAAAATAAGCTTCATTAAGTTTTCAAACATAAACTAACATAAACAAACATAAGCCTTATGGTGTTATTATACAATTTGTTGTACTATTAATGCAAGAGGTTTGTACAATTATTTGTAAATAAGGAGGACTCAGTCGAAAATGACGGAAACCATCTCCTATACTCCAGATGAAGTATCAAAAATATTGAAGATATCCCGTTTTACCGTTTATGAGATGATCAAGCGCGGTGACCTTGCAGCTTACCGCATTGGCCGCAAAGTCCGGGTTGAAGCGCCGGATTTGGATGTATATATTAAAAACTCGAAAGGCAACTCACTGGCCGCGTCTATATCTGAAGCCAGGCCGGCCGAGGCCGCTTCCCCTGTAGACGATAGTATTATTCTTTGTGGCCAAGATGTTATCTTAGATATCTTAGCACGGCATCTAGGAAAAGAAATGCCGCATGTCCGCTTTTTACGTAATTATGTTGGCAGTGTCGACGGACTGCTGGCCCTGTACCGTGGTACAGTCAATGCAGTAACCGCCCACCTCTGGGACAGCGACACAGACACCTATAACCTACCTTATGTGCGAAGATTCCTTCCCGGCCACCACACACTCATTGTCAACCTTGCCTACCGGATTGAAGGATTCTACGTACACAAAGGGAATCCCAAAAACCTCATGACCTGGGAGGACCTAAGCCGACCATCTGTCCGGCTAGTCAACCGCGAACCTGGGGCAGGTGCCCGGGTACTGCTGGATGAAAAACTCCGAATGCTCAATATTAACCATAAAAGCATTATAGGCTACGACCATGAACAAATGAGTCATCTGGCGGTGGCCAGCGCAGTAGCCCGCGATCAGGCGGATGTGGGCGTAGGCATTGAAAAAGTGGCGCAACAGGTAAGTGGCATTGACTTTATTCCTCTGCAAAAGGAACGCTATGACCTCATTATCCGCCGAGAAGATTCTGAAAAACCGCAATTCCAAGCACTTTTGTCCATTCTCCGCTCTCAGACTTTCCGTAACGAAGTCCAAGGGTTAGGTGGTTATGATCTGAAACATACCGGCAATATACTTGGCGAAACCTGATAGGCGATAAAATTTAAAGCCCAAACCTTCTAAGTTAAAGGTTTGGGCTTATTATTGTTTCCAAAATTAACAAAACATAACAAAAACCACTATCATACCGTAATCAAACCGTATGACATTGACATAACTTAGATTTAGATATGTATTTTTTGTTTTGCATGATGGGTCACCTCCTTTCAACATAATCCGTATAATAAAGTAACCGTATTATAAGGGTGGTGATAATTTGATTATTGATTTTGATGAACAAAAATTTAGAGATGAAGTTAAGAATATGGTTCGCCCCTTAGGCTTAAGCAAACGTCAGGTTGCAGAAATTGTGAGTCAGGCATTATCAGCGATCCGTAGAGCAAGTAGACCAGTAAAAATGTAATTTTAGATTAAAAGCAATCATTTGGCTGTCCTTTGAGGTCGGCCATTTCTTTTTCTAGTTGGAAATAGTGCCCTTGTCCTATGCAAAAAAATACCCCTGGAACCTTTGTTTTGTTCCAGATAATCTTAGTAGCATCTTAAATATTTTAAGCATATGAGTAGAAAGACAACGAAAGTCATGGGAGGTGTCTCTAAATGATTACCATCAGTCTTTGTATGATTGTGAGAAACGAGCAGGATACCCTTGAACGGTGTTTACAATCGGTTCAAGACATCGTGGATGAAATCATTATAGTCGATACAGGATCGACAGACCGGACTAAGGAAATCGCCAGCAAATGGACCCAACATATCTTTGACTTTAAATGGATTGATGATTTTGCGGCGGCACGGAACTTTTCTTTTGCCAAGGCCACAATGAATTATATACTGTGGCTTGATGCCGACGATGTACTGCTGCCCGTAGACAGCCAGAAACTATTCCAGTTAAAGCAATTCTTGTCTCCCGAGGTGGATACTTTGTCCATGCAATATCATTGTGATTTTGACGACCACGGAAATGTTTCACTGAATGTAAGGCGTATTAGACTGGTGAAAAGATCAAGGAATTATCAGTGGGAAGGTGTCGTCCATGAAGATTTATCACTAAAAGGAAAAGACGGAAACTTCTATGACAGCGATATCGTAGTTACACATAAGAGAAATCATAGCACCTCTGACCCTGACAGGAATCTGAAAATTTACGAAACACTGTTGTTAGCAGGCAAGGAATTTACGCTACGAGATACGCTGCACTACGCTATGGAACTCCATCAGCACCGAATGTACCAACAAGCTATAGAGTTCTATCTCAAATTTATGGATATGGAGAATATTACGACAGAAGACCGAATCCATGCTTGCTCCAAATTAGCGGATTGTTATTACCACCTTGGAGATCGAGAACAAGAGCGAGCGTTTATATTCAAGTCTTTTGAATACGATACTCCTCGTCCGGAGTATTGTTGTCGTTTAGGCTATTATTTTCTGGAGAAAAGTCAGTTCTCTCAAGCCGCGTTCTGGTACAAATTAGCTACCGAGTTACCCATGCCGAATAACTGTTGGGCCATCCAAAATCACGCTAGTCATACCTGGTTACCTCATACGCAGCTCGGTCTTTGCTATTACCAAATGGGTGAATACCAACTATCATACCATCACAATAAAATCGCACTGTCTTATCGACCAAATGACCTGGGCATCATCAACAACATAAATCTTCTTGATGAAATAATGAAAAAGAAATAACCATATGGAAAAATACAAGACAAAAAAAGTTTTGGATACATTTGCAAGATTAAAATGACCGTGATCGGAAGCCTAATCCACTTGGATAAAGGCTTCCAACACACGGCCAGTTCTGTGCGTTAAGGATTCACACCTACCCCTCGTGGGTTATTACCGACTGTAATAGTGGCTATAACGGTATGGGTATTCCCACTAATCACGGATTCATTATTACTTGAGTTGTTTGATACGTAAACTGTATTTGTGAGAGGATTCACCCCTAATTCTCGCGGGTTCGAACCGACTGTAACGGTGGCTATGACGCTATTCGAAAGTCCATCAATAACTGAGACATTGTTAGTGATAGAGTTTACCACGTAAATTTGATTCGTGGCAGGATTGACCCCTACCCCTACTGGGAAGGAACCTACTGTAACAGTGGCCATGACAGTGTTTGAGGTTCCATCAATGACCGAAACATTGTTACTGCTGAAGTTTGCTACGTAAATCCGGTTCGTGGTAGGATTGATCCCTACCCCAATTGGCGCAGTCCCTACTGTGATAGTGGCGATGATGGCATTAGTGATTCCACTTATGACGGATACACTGCCACTGCCTCTGTTTGATACGTAAATTCGGTTTGTGGTAGGATTTACCCCTACTCCTTGAGGGTTGGTACCTACTGTAATGGTGGCTATAACCAGATTGGCAGTTCCATCAATGACGGAGATATTGCTATTGTTGAAATTCGCCACGTAAATTCGATTAGTGGTAGGATTAACGCCTACGCCGTTAGGGTTAATACCTACTCCAATGATGGCTATGACCGCATTGGTAGCTCCATCTACGATGAAGACATTACTACTGGTGAAGTTTGCTACGTAAATCCTATTGGTAAGGGGATTCACGCCTATTCCTTCTGGATTAGTACCTACTGTTACGGTAGCTATGACAGTATTTGTATTTCCGTCTATGACGGAGACATTGTTATCTAAATTGTTTGATACATAGATTCGGTTTACTGAAACTGGGGTTGTTGAACCGGTAGCACCAGTAGCGCCAGTAGCGCCAGTAGCGCCAGTAGCGCCAGTAGCGCCGGTAGCGCCAGTAGCTCCAGTAGCTCCAGTAGCACCAGTAGCACCAGTAGCTCCGGTAGCACCAGTAGCTCCGGTAGCACCAGTAGCCCCAGTAGCCCCAGTAGCCCCAGTAGCACCAGTTGCACCAGTTGCACCAGTAGCACCAGTAGCACCAGTTGCACCGGTAGCACCAGTAGCCCCAGTAGCTCCAGTAGCACCAGTAGCCCCAGTAGCTCCAGTAGCTCCAGTAGCTCCGGTTTCGCCAGTAGCTCCAGTAGCTCCAGTAGCTCCAGTAGCACCAGTAGTACCAGTAGCTCCAGTTTCGCCAGTAGCACCAGTAGCACCAGTAGCTCCAGTAGCTCCAGTAGCCCCGGTAGCACCCGTAGCACCGGTAGCACCGGTAGCACCGGTAGCACCAGTAGCACCGGTAGCACCAGTAGCTCCAGTAGCTCCAGTAGCGCCGGTAGCTCCAGTAGCTCCAGTAGCGCCAGTAGCACCAGTAGCGCCAGTAGCGCCAGTAGCGCCAGTAGCACCAGTAGCGCCGGTAGGTCCTTTATCTGGACAAGCCCCACATTGTTTAGGCTTATGGCCCTTAAATTTATCATAGTGATGATAGTGACTATGGCGAGAGCTATGGTTTTTTGTTTTTTCAGATGAGTTCACCTTAACATCGTCTGACTGATCTATGATATTCGCCTCCCTATTTTAATTAAAGTGCGTTACATAATATAATATGAAAAGTTAGTATAAACGTAACTTTTCTCACTATTTATTTCAGTTTAGGAATGGACGGTGCAACGCTGGTATTTGGCTTCAAAGACTCAAGGGGACGGTTCGAAACCACTGAAAAAGTCAAATATAAAGCGATATAGTCCCATTTTTGGTATAATATAGGTAGATATAAATGACGAAAGTTGGGGCTCTCGTATGTTTAAACTTAAGCCGAAACAATTGAGTC
>NZ_DATMYD010000141.1:0-69516 GCF_035561155.1 Sporomusa sp.
GATAGTTAATCTTCCGTTCGGGAATTATTCGATTCTTCGGTAGTGGCATGCAAAAACCCCCATCAAATCAGATAATATCTAATTCGACAGGGGAGTCATTTACTCCTGTTAGTTAATTGGTCTGCCGTAGTTTTTTTTAAAGGTTTTTGTAAGAAATTAGTAAAATTACTAATAGAAATGAACTTATAGAGGTGATAAGAAAAATGTCAGATATAACTATAGAAGCTTTTCCTGCAAATTAATGACCGTATATTTCTTTCCGGCGTTTAAAGGCAATATCTCCGCCCTCCAAGATTCTCATTACCTCATTTCGTGTTTCAGATCGATCAATTGATCCTCTGTCGGTTACACTCCCTTTGTCATTCATACGATTCATTGGTAAGATTAACTCGGCATCACCTAAAACAGCAATGTTGGCGTTATGAGTTACCACTATAACCTGCCGTCGTTCTTTAATAGCCCTCAGTGTAGTGACAACACTTGCCGAAATAAATGCATTATCCAGATCATCCTCGGGCTGATCAATAATCAGTGGCAATTTAGAATCCGCAAGCATAGCAATTGTTAATAGAATCGTATGTTTCTGCCCATCTGACAACTGATTTACACGAATTTCTGTCGGTATAGCGCCTTTTGTTTTTAAGTTAATTATCGGACAAGACGGCTTCCAAATTAATTCCAGCTCAAATAGATCAGTCAATGAGCACATCCGATTACATATCTCAGTGGCCCATTGCTCAGAAATACCTGCCAACTCTGCTATTTGTCTTGTATTTTTCTGCTTAATGAAAACAGCAAGCTCCTCTGGTAATAATTTTTGACATACTTTTATTGCTACTTCCTCCTGGAAGTATGATCCTTTCATTGCCTTTAAAAAAAACTCTTTAAATTCATCAATAATACCGCTATCTTCGTAACAGAGAAAAACTGTATAGTCAGAAATCGTCCTTCCTAGGCCTTTATTAATTACTTTAAGTTGACTCTTTCTTTTCTTTATAATCTCATTTCGTATTTTTTTTAGTTCGGTATGTAGTTCAGCACGTTGAATATGCAAAGATTCAAGCGTGCTTTTTTGTCCATTTATTTTACCAATCTCCGTCATTACGATATTCTTTTGAGCAATAAGCTGTTGCAATTCTTGAATGCTGCCGGAAAGACCTTGTTCCTTTAGCGGGGCCATCTGTCCATTTATTATTTGTTGACGGTTTATAATCATTTCATCAACTTTTCTCAACGACTCGCTAATTTTCATAGAGCCGGTTTTAAAGTAAGAATTAATCTCAGATTGTTTGTGATTCAAAAACTGATTTGTGTCATCAATAATTTTTTCCACATCTTTGAAATAAGTTTCAGTAGATTTTCCTTGATAGTTTGCCTTTAACCCAGTTGCAATATCGTGATAATTTCTCAAAAAGTTAGTAACAGACATGCCTCTATCATAAAATTCAGCTATTCCCATCAATTCATTACGTAGCCCCTTCTCCGCACCTAATTCTATTTGCTGAACAGCTATCTCGCTAAGTTTCCCTGTCTCGGCAATCTGAAGCTTTTTATCGATATCAGCAATAATTTGCACCTTTCCCGGAATCTGGAAAAATAAATTTTCAATAGGAATTAGCTGTGCACTATTTTGCCTCAGAAGCCTTAGAATTTCCTTCTGTCTTGCAAGAAGGTCTTTGATATGTAGATGTTGGTCTAAAAACTGTTGCAATAATATTGGGTTAGCTAATGGATCTTTGGCTACTTCGGCTAAATCACCTTGTCCATAATATTCAACTGGAAAAACGTCAACAGGCACATTTTGTATCTGCCCATCCTCCCGTGCCCTCACATTGGGGACACTCCCCCTAATACGCTCATAGCGATAAACGATGCCATTAGCATCTTCACAATAGACAATTATTTCATCGGGACAATTATCACATTCAGCAAATTCACCTTTCATTCCTAATCCATATACTAAACTACGTATAGCTGTAGATTTACCAGCTCCTCTTCCGCCTATAAAGCAATTAAGATTATCACTAAAGTGATAATTTTCTTGATCCAAAAAACCACCATTTATATAAATTCCCCGAACTCTTGGAACGGCAATAGGAAGTGATGCGGTTGCTCTAATACGAGCTTCTGCATCAACCAATGACGTCCTAAGTGCATTAAAATCTAACTCGTTCATCTTAATTCTGGTCAAATTACGTTTAGCACAGTTTTCACTAAATTGTTTTATTGAATGAGCATCTGAACCTTGCACATGCGCTAACAATGGTCTTCCCGTTAGTACAGATGCCCGGCTATCGGCAAGTTTTCGTCTTTCCGCTCCATTCGCAGATTTTTCATCTTCTGGCGAATACCAGCCTAAGTTCTCCGAATTATCTACTTCTAATCCATATAATCCTGGACTCATAATAATATCTTTCTTCCAACTGGGATAACCTGAATCTAATATCTCAAAGCCAGTTTTTACCCTGTCAATATGAGCTGCAATACATACGCCATCCATCATTTCCGCCTGTCGAATTACATCGGCCATTGATTTCGCCGTATGACTATCCCTGCTTCCCAATTTTCCAACAATTTCAATTCTCGCTAAAAACGTGCGTACATTTTCCCAATCTTCAGGCGAAAAGTAAACTAATAGATGTCCATGTGCCGTACTTACTTCGACGCCAGGAATAACCAGAATCCGCCCCAAATAACGTTGAGCGCACTTCATTGCAGCCTCTAAATTTTTATCTGTATTATGATCTGTTATTGCAATTATTGAAATGTTATGCGTTAAAGCTTGTTCGATAATAGTTTCTACCGTCATCCCCACATCGCCAACGCATTCAGATGCACCATAGGAATGAATATGGAGATCTGCAGTAAAAAAACGTGCACCATTATCAACCCTTATCAGATCTTCGAAAGTAATAGCCATTTTCTCGCCTCCAAAACAACATTAACTCGATCCTTTCACCAGTCCTGTGGCTAATTACCTGCGGAAATTTAATCCACAGCAAGCAAAACAGCCCAATCTTGCAAATAATAAAGGCTTAGCGCGCAGCTTGAGCACGTACCGGCTTTATTTTCGGCCTTTATAAACCGTCTATTTAGGTTATCGTCCATGGCATTTTTTGAATTTCTTGCCTGAACCGCATGGGCACGGAGCGTTTCGCCCTATTTTCGAATTCCCTATCGAATTAATTTTTGACGTGCCCGGCATTCGCCACTTTGGAATACCATTCTGACGCATCTCCTCAATTGCCTTGCGTTGATTCCGCAGCTCCAGTTTACCTAGTTCATCAAGACCGGCCTCATAAGGCTTCAATCGGGCCATTTCAGCATCTGCCGCGTCGAAATCGTCACAATATGCAAGAACAACCGCATATTGGCTTCGAACAGGAATAATCCGCGCGCTCATCTTTAACTGTAGAACATTGGGCAAAAGAGTCTTCTCAAGAACTTCCCTTGCGCCAATGAAATCATTTCGTCGAATAAACTCATCGACAACTTCCTGTCCTACCCGGATGAGGGAATCTGGTGCACCTGCCATGGCGTAGAACTTCATGGCATGGAGGCGCCCAAAGGGAGAAATCCTTCCGACAAAATTCATTGCTGTAGCATTAAGATCGAGGCAATCCGCTAAATGCTTTAGGGTATCTGTAATATCCTTATCTTTCTTGAGAAGCGGCCAAATCTTGTCAGGATTCACCCCAAAGATATCCTCTGGGGTGATTCCGAGAAGATCGTAATATTCCCGTATCAAACTATGCGTTTCTTTGATGGCCGCTTCATAACGCCCAAGGTCATAGAGCGCATGAGCAGTATTGTATCTAAATATCCTTTGATGAACTGGGCTCTCTGGGAGTAACTCGAAGATATCTGACATAGCGGCTTCGATCTGCTTAGCTCTGCCCTCGCGAGCCAAGACGTTCATCCGTTTCATCGCTAGAGCTAGGCGTTCATCGACTCCAAGATTATGTTCCTTGAGCAGTTGTCTCATCTCTTCAAGCCGTTCTAAAGCTATTTGAGAATTTCCTTGCTTCATGTCCGCAAACACGAGAGCATCCAGCATCCAGAAACGGTCTTTTGGTCCTATCTCTTTAGAAGAAGCAGCTTTTGCAAGAAACATCATGATCTCTGGATTAACACCAAGTTCGTGAAAAAGCTCATCCGTTGCCAATTGGATAAGAGGCTTTATATCTCCAGTTGCCATAAGCATGCGGAGGTAAAATGAAAACTTCGACATTTCCAAGTGTCGTCGCAACGAAGCAAAAACGAGCCCCTTGAGAACGTCTTGTGCTTTGCGAACAAATTCCTTGCCAAGTGTGTCGAGGTGTGACTGCCCTAAAAGACGCATCGCATCGTGAACCTTAAACCGATTGCCGCCAAAAGTCTCAATTGAGCCGGTCGATCTAAGCTGCCGAAAGAGCGCGGCGATAACTCTGTCCTCAAGACCGAATATTTTCGCCAGCATTTCTGATGCTTCATTTCGTTCTAAAGGAATATCCGAAAGGCTGAGAATGCCAATCGCATCACGGATTGCATCTGGGAACCCATCAAAAACGCGAGCAAGGATGATTTCCTGTGCCGTTTCCACCGCATGTGTTTTTGCCTCCAGTTCGGAACAAAAACGTGTAAGAGAGCCTTCATATTCTCTTGCTGTAATGGCTATAGCGTTTTGAACGTAGAGCGGTAATCCAGCTGTTAGTTCCAATAGGCGCTGGCATGCCGCGAAATCGCCTCGACACCCTTGGATAGCAACCTCAGAAGCAATAGTATCAATTGCCCATCCGTGCAAGGCTTCCGCCATGATTGACAAGCTTGTCTCAAGTTCAAAGACATTACGGCCGGGCTGACAGATAAGTATGAACTTTAGCGACCTACGTTGTTGGATGACAGCCTGAAGGTCTGCTGGTGGCAAGTGGTGAGCATTATCTAGAACAACGGTGACACCTTCTCCAGTAGTAATTAAACGTGTGTCGATTGCGTGAAGTGTTTCCAAACCTGAAGCTCCAGGCAGGAGCACTTCACCAAGACGGCCACCTTTCTTGCCAAAGAGACGTGCGGCAAGTTCGCGGGCCAGTGCAGACGCTAGAGTCGTTCCCGGCGTATCTTTAACATCCATGTATGTGATGGTACTCGTCGTAAACGTTGCTGCTTGGGAAACCCACGATGTCTTCCCAGAACCTGAGTAGCCGGTAATGATTCTAATCCTATCCTCGGTTACAAGTGGCGGCTCATCGGCCTGAGCCCGGTATACCGCCGGCGGATCTGGGAAATCCTGCAACTGGACAACCATCTGCTCAAAAATTTGGGAAAGCTCATTTATAAGAAAAGAATGATCTTCACGCGGCGGATTTCCTGATGCCGCTAGCATTACTAGCCATGCTAGTTTCCCTACAAGTGTTTCTGGAGCAAGCATACCATATGGAATCGTTGCAGCTAGTTCTGCACATTTCGCAAAGGCATCTGAAATGTTTTCCCATGGCATAGGCAATCCATCATCGAGACTGTCGGAGATGCTATCTGGCCAGACTATCTGTACATCACCCGGCCAGGCCTGTTGGCTTATGCGCTCCATCAATGCTTCACCGGGTTCAATATTGGAAACAACAACAAATTTAGCCGAATTTGGTCTTACTCCATTCTGGTGTTCAATACGCAACAGATCAAAGCGCTGAATAGCGCCGTCGATATCGCTATATTTTAAGGGTCTTGAACGGGTCTTCACTTGAATGTAAATTCGCTTGTTGTCGAAAACCACCTCAACATCCTCGTCTCTCTCGACCACGATTGATGTAATACCTGAATTTTGAGCCAATAGAAGGCAAGCGGCGGCATACAAATGCTGATACAAAAAGCCCTTATGGACGGCTTCAATTCGAGCAAGTTGATTTTTGTCTAATATCGGCGTTGTTAAGTACTGATTGCTCACTATTAACACTCACTCCCATTACATTTCGGGGCATAAGATTATATAGCCATCTTTTCTTATCCGTATCCCCAAATCATTTTTTAGTTCATTTATAAAATTCGTCAATAGTTGCATCATTATATTGTCTTAAATATTCTGAAATTAAAGGACTTAATGCTGGCACAAAAATTTTTGAAGTATTAAGCCTCGAAACTAGTGGTGGTATTACTCCAGCAATATTAAAATCATCCTCTTCATAAAAAAAATGGGTTGCATCCGGGAAAGCGTCATTATCGAGTGGGTTGATAGCAGTTGGATTGTGAAAAATGAATATTCCATCTGACAATAATTCAGGACTTTCTTCACTAACAATTTGCAGCTGATATCGCGGACCATTATCGAAGAGATTTTCCCTAATTATATAAACTTGGTTCAATGATGACCGCCCCTCAGAAATTGCAAGAGAAGTCAACTTACCAATAGTTGTAGTGCATGAAAAAATGATAGCAGATACCTGGTTAAATTCTGGGTTGGCAAAAAGATTTAATGCAATATCTGCTGTTGTACCAGGTTTCTTTATTGTAGCTTTTGGAAAATAGCTCCTTTCCTCAGGATTATAGTACAACCCGTATAACAATGCCATCATAGGATAAATATATTCTCTACCATAGTTAATTTGATCATATGAAGCCATTGCTATAACAAATGGGCAAAAAGGTTTCACCCAATCACATTTAGAGTATTCTTTTTTGTATTTCAAATATTTACTGCTAATGGCATTTGAATAGCGAACAATTGCCTCATCCACCATTTTAGTAAAATCTTGCTGAAGCCATGGCGGACTAAGCATAGACAAGTGATCTTCAAGATTCCGCTGACTTTCAGGAATACCATTTAGTTTAATATTCGCAACGACAGCTTCAATACAAATCATATAAGGCTTTGTAATCAAAAAATCCGGTTTAATGTGTGTCCAATCAAGAACGTAGTTATGTTGGCGAAAATAGGCATTCAAATAAAACTCCCAAAAGCTTGAATGGAATGTGGTCTGAAATTCATTAATTATTTTTCCATCGCGATCTATAAAATCTTTAGTCCATTTAAGTAAAATACTGCGTTCATTAAACATCATAAAGTTCTGATTAATCAAATTCAAAAGCTTCGAATTACAATCTTCTTCTTTTAAGCCTTTAGCTAAAGTAAATATATCTAATGACAATATCATAACCTCCAAAACCCTTAGAGCTCGAAGGAGCGTCAGCACCACTATCTTTCTACTGGTTTATTTCCCTTTTCAATTTGTCGAATCCGATAACCTCGCATATGTAAAAATAACCATAATTTACTCTAATAGTAAACTATGGTTATTTTTCTGTATCTTTTCGACTTTATCCTGCCATATAAACCAAGATATCTTGCGTCTTAATTTTTTTTAAAAATAAGCAGTATAAGACTAAGATCCATTACCAGCACACTGTGTCACCACATGGATACTTATTTATCTCCATACGGCCTAAATTCCTCACAGTTTTCAGGTTTATATAACACGCAAGTGTGGCCTAATATCTCATTCTCCAGCATGTATTGATAAAGCTTCCAGCAATTACAATTATCACTTTTAGGACATTTCTCACCACTGCCGCAGGCCATAAAATTTTCTTCTCCATGGGCTTGGTGATTTATGATTTTTTTAGCTAATATTTTAAATTCTTTTTTCCTTTTATACTCTTTTTGCCATTCGAGTTCGTTCCAGTTCGGCCCCGCCAACGGGTAGGTTATATGTCTACCTTCTCGATCCCATCGATCAATTAGCTCTCCAACTTCCTCATATGTCGGCTGTTTTATATTCGGGTAGGCCACTTTGAATTTACTCTTATATTTTTCTATTTTCCAATCTCGCGGCTCCGGGTCTTTTGACATGATTACATCTTCTTGCAATACCACTAATCTATCATTTAATACTGTAAACTTACCTATGGTTTTGTTTGTATGAAAATGACCGAAAAACCAGTGTTTAAACCTAATGTTTTTCATGAAGTAGTTTAGCATTTCACTGGTAGAATCATTGATTCTATCGCCAAAAAAGCTATCAAGCTGGCCTATTATATCTTTAGGCGCAGTATGTGTTATTACATAGTCTACGGTCATATCATGTTTCTCGATGTTTTTAATACCTTCCTCAAATTCGTGCTGGTTAGGTACTTCCTCTCTCCACCACGAAATGAATTCCTTTCGGAATTGTTTATCTACTGATTCAGCGCCGCCAAATGTGAATATTTTTTTCCCTTCAATTGTAAACACCTGTCCTCGCATTAAATGAAAGATGGACGGCCTTATTTGGTGTGTTTTACCACCGTTCCATTCCGTGATAGGGAATTGATTCAAAAGATCAAAGTTTTCGTGGTTGCCGTCTACAAAAAGTGTTGTGAAATTCTTGCTTTCCAGCCAATCCAAAAGCCATTCATCCTGTTTGCCGCCTGACCAAATACAGCCAAAGTCGCCAGCAATTATGACATAATCATTCTTCGTTAATTCCCTTTGCACTGGGAAATATTTCGTAGTTAATTTGGCCTTGTCAATATCTCCATGCAAATCCCCGGTTATATAAATCATTACAATTTCCCCATTCAGAGCAAGTATGAAAATTCGCTTATTTACTCATTCCATAAATTTTTATCGAATGTATAAGAAAACTGGCGTTTAGCTTCTACGCTCATATTTGAAAATTCCTTTTCGGTAAGTTTAAGAATAAAATCGTAACTATGCTTTAAAAAGACTCCTTTTACTACTAAAAAAGCCATAGAAGCATTGCCATCATCATCCATAATCCAATATTCTTCTTCATCCGATCCAAAAAAAGAGTCCGGCATTGCAAAGAGCTTGTAAGCCGTGTTCTTTTTCACTCGGGCCTTTGCATTATTTTCTTTAGACAGCCAATGAGTTGCTTCTTCAATCCGTTCTACTTTACTCATTTTATGTTCTACCATACAACCACTTCGCAATTCCCGTACTTAGGTAACGCTCTGAATCGGCCCATGAGATATGTTGCATCCTGCTCTTGATTATTTTTTAAAAGCATCATGGCGCGAATAAACTGCGCATGAGTAAACATGACGATAAATCTTTCGTCCAGACGCTGTAAGCGGTCAATAGCCATTCTGGCCCGCGATAGCAGCATGGCAAAACTTTCTGCATCTTGACCGTCTATATAGTCAGGGTCAAGCCGTTTCCAATACGCATTTACCCTCTCTTTACGTTCAGCAGCGGTAGTCCCTACGCAGGAAGTCGGTGCAAGGTAGGTAAATTCTTGGATGTCCCAAACCGTAACCGGTACATCCGGATACAGTTTTATCGTGTAAGTTGCCGTTTCTTGCGTGCGTAAAAAAGGGGAAGTTATGATCAGATCCGGTGCCCAGGATATGCTTTGACTTATTTCCCTGGCTTGCTTATGACCGTTCTCGGATAATGGTATCGTTACATGATTATCCGTAGCAGACCCGGCATTTGCCACACTCTCACCGTGACGAATTAACCAGATTTTCTTCATAGCTCACTCCGTATACCTAATTTTTTCAAACTAGTATCACTAAACAAGACCTTTCAGGTTTGGGTTCAGATCAGCTATAAAAGTTCCTGGAAGTACCCTTAAGCATAAAATTCCTGGTAACTTGGCAATTCTAAGGCCGCCAGCCGTCCACCAAAACAACCGCCGCAGTCAATGCCTATTTTGTCCCGGTACTCTTGGTCAAACCAGATCCGGGCATTGGTTTTTTTGAATTTCTTATCGTATCGATAAAGATGCCAGGTGGGCAGATGGCCGAAAACAAGCACCTTTCCTTTGTACGCCGGACAATAAGGAAAGCGATCCTCCATCCAAACCAAATCATCTTCAGTGTTTTTTTCGATAGGCTTTCTTGTATTAGCTCCCGCGTGGGTAAATAGGAAATTACCTGTTGAAAAACATAACGGCAAACTTTTCACAAACTGCAGAATCTCTGCTAGTTTACTGGGTGCTAAGTTTTCTATTTCCTCAAACATAGTTGCACCACCGTTATATTTCACCCAATTATATAAGTTCTCTGATGGCTTTATCCGCCATGAATCGGATTCAAGCATTTCGATTACACTCTGCTCCAAGAATTGTTCATGGTTCCCCTTTAAAAGCATCGCACCCTGCTCCTGAAGCGTGCGACAAGCGTTCAGCACATCCAGGTTTTCTGTTCCACGGTCTATCATATCGCCACAGATAACCAGTAAATCCCTTGCCGGATCATATTGGGTTTGTTTTAACAGAGACTGCAATCTTTGGTTTTCGCCATGAATATCGGAAATTGCCAATATCCGGTCAACAATTCGCATACCATTACCTCAGCTTTGTTACTTTAACAATAATCATTTTGATTCTACAAATCCTTTATGCTGAACTACTTTCACAACTTCTAGATAACCGTGTAAAGTCCTCTTGCGACGATGAACTTAGCGATAAAAATTTAAATTACAAAGGATACTTTTAAGCAGACAAGTAGCTAGTTACGCCGGTTGTCCAACCTATCCCTCGTAGGCTTTCGCTGGCCCGGCTTAGTATTTCGCTTAGATCCGCTTTACTGCCTGCGCTTCTACCGGAATTCTGATATCCTATTAGCCCCAGCAAATTCCATAGAATCTCCATCTGATCATCGGTTTCCACAAACCGCATTTCACCATGTAGCGCATCTTTGGCTTGTTACTCACATTGCTGTAAAGAATGGGCCACATGTTCAATATGGTCTAACGTCAGAATTTTTGCCGACTCCTCCAGAGCTGTTGCTACTGCTTTATTGAGTAACAATTTACAAGCCCCTACACAGCCTATACTGCGGATATATAACGATTCCCAGTCGACTTCTAAATCGCGCTCTACTTCGATAGGCATGTTGGCTTGAAAGGTTAGCAATATGTTTTGAAAGATTTCAATCTCTTCTTCATTACGAGCATCATAGCGTGGAAAGTGGATAAGGGTGCTGCGGTTGGCTAACTGCCCGTTTAGATTGCAAAGCTGTAGCAAGTCCTGATACGTTTAAACAAGGTTGTTTTGCCTACGCCACTGGGGCCAATCACAAAGATGATGCGGGAACCTCCCGGCTCACGGATAACGAGTTCTAATACAGTATCAGTTTCCAACAGGGTTGGATGGGATTTTGTAAACTTCTTAAATGCGGCTAACCATTCCATGGGGGTTTCATCTACCGTTTTGTAAGTTGAGTTGTTGTTGCTATCCATACTCAATACTCCTCATAAATCTACCTAGGTACCGTTCGCTGAGTTACGGAAGGCAGAGTATTATTATTTTCCGAAACATATTTCTGCTTATCGGGATTGATACGCTTTCCTTTACCGGGTAAAACTCGTAACTCAGGAGTCTCTTTACTTTCCTTGGCCCGCTCTTTGAGTTCCTAATCTAATAGTATATTTATACTATTCTGAAGTTATGCAAAACTTGGTTCGATAAATCGTATATTTTAAATTGCTAAAGAGAGAAACCCGGGCTATCGAGGCTACTGGGCATAAAATCATCTCTATAGAAGTAAGCGACGGTAAACTAAACCCCGACCATATCAAGGCTGCTGTCGATGGACATACAGATGAGCACATGGTAAAGCCGAAGCTGGTATATATTTCAAACCCTACAGAAATTGGCTCTATCTATAAGAAGACGGAAATGGAAGAATTGAGTAAGTTTTGTAGGAGCAATAATCTTATTTTGTACGTTGATGGTGCCAGATTGGGGTCAGCTCTATGTTCAGAAGAGAATGACATGAAACTTTCCGAGCTAGGTGCACTGGTGGATGCCTTTTATATTGGTGGAACCAAAAACGGCGCTCTGATTGGTGAAGCGCTAATAATTTGCACAGATTCACTCAAGGATGATTTCCGGTTCCATCTGAAACAAAAAGGGGCGTTGCTTGCCAAAGGCAGGCTGCTTGGTATACAATTTTTAGAGCTTTTCCGAGACGACCTGTATTTTGAACTAGCAAGACATGCCAATAGGATGGCGGATTTGCTGAGGACAGAAATCAGCCAGGCCGGCTACCCGTTTTTGATCCACTCACCAACGAATCAAATCTTCCCTATTTTACCGAACTGGTTAATTGCAAAACTTCAGGAAAAGTATCACTTCTATGTTTGGACTAAAATTGACGATGCCAACTCTGCTATTCGTCTAGTGACTTCTTGGGCCACAAAAGAGGAAGCTGTCTTACGTTTGGTTGATGATTTGAAAACTACCAACGAATCCTGAGGATACTGATTAGGAAGCCTGGGAAATTAGTAAATCCGTAGGCTATTAGCCTACGGATTTGTGTAATTTTGAGGTATCTTTGATTCAGAGAAAGCGTTGCAATGTATTGCTGGCTAGATTTATCAGGTTTGTCCATTGGTTATGTCGGGCTGCTGATCATATCTAGAACTTGGGCAACTTTTCTGGCAAAGCCCCTAGGTTCCATTGTGGATTGAATATGAACATAGATTAAGTGAGGATCATCCAGAATCCAATGGTTGCTCACGGCTGAAACGATAATATCATTACTTAACAATTGTGCTAAAACATCTTTGACTTCGTCCTGCAGAAGTACTAAGGCTCCGGTGTCTAACGTACGGTTATTATTTCTTTCAAAGGTAATAACATGGGTTGGGGCTGCTTTTGATGGCAGTCCCATAATGGTTACACTGATATCTGACCGGGGAATCTCAATATTACATACTCCGTTTTTTGTTTGACCTATTCCGCCTAGAATATCAGCTAATTCGCTGCACAATGCGGCTGGTATTGCCATAGTCTCACCTCCTTTATGTTACATAATATGCAACAAGTTGTGAAAGGTGAATAGTGAGACGTGGCCCGTAGGTGATCGTTAACCACTGAGGGAGTAACCGTGGCTATAGTGAATTTCTAGATATTAATTTATCCTCTTTTAGAATATGATCAACAAGCCATTCGATGACAAACTTTAAAATTTCTTTCAAGTATGCATTTTGTTCATTATCGATTTGTTCGTAGTCAATTGAGCTCATTTTGTCGATGAAATCATGATGCATAGCCTTATGTGACAAGAATTTGGGATACTTAGTGGCAAACATATAAGCTTCTTCTGCTTCAAAATGTTCAGTAGTATAGTCACGTAGTTCGTCAATAATGGCTACAATGCGATCATATTTGTCGGTAATTAATTTGTTATTCAGTAATTCATCAATCTCGTTTGCAATCTCAAATAGTTTTTTATGTTGTTCGTCAATAGCAGGGATACCGAGTTCATAAACATCTTTCCAAAGCACCATGGCAATAACCACCTTTTTAACTGATTTTATATGTAAAACTTTTCTACACCTATGAAATAAATCCTGTTCGCACTTTTGATCATTTGTCAAAATCAGAGAACGCTAGTCGTAGAAACAAAACAGTGTTCGCCTTTGTAACGGTGCCATCGATGAGTATCGATATTGTTGAGGGAGAGTACTCAGCCGACAAGGATTTATCTCTCACAGGGACAGGACTTGATTGCTAAACAAGGAAATTTGAATCGCCCGATGTTACGGGAAGCATTGCATATACCGGAAAACTATGAAATACTACTATCATGTTCCCAAACGTAAATTGCTAGATATTACAATTTACTAGGGTAATAACTCAAAATCAGGCAGGTGAACAAGGTGACACAAGGGTTTTTTGCTGACATTGTATTGAGAAATGGAGTAGTATATACTGCCGATGCTCAGGATACCGTTTGTCAAGCAGTAGCTGTCAAGGGAGATAAAATAATCTCTGTTGGAACTAATGAGCAAGTAACCACTTATATTGGTGAGGATACGAAACAAATTGACTTACAAGGGAAGATGGTCATTCCAGGATTGATTGACAGCCACATTCACCCGCCAGGGATTGCTCTTTCCGAACTGTATGAGGTGCAATTATTTGGGATCAACAGCCTGGAAGGCTATCTTGATGCGGTAAAAAGATTTATTAACCAGCACCCGGGTACAAAAGCTGTTTATGGCCAGGGATGGTTGTGGAGTGCATTTACTGGGGAGGAAGCGAACAAGGGACCCCGGAAAGAACACCTGGATGCTTTGGCGCCTGATATCCCTGTAATATTGCGGGCTATGGACGGTCACAGCTGGTGGGTCAATTCCAAGGCCTTAGCCGTTAGTGGCATAACCCGGGATTCTGATTCACCGGACGGCGGCATAATTGAAAAAGACTCTGTCAGCGGTGAATTATGGGGTACAGTGAAGGAGAGCGCTATATCGCTCGTGGTTCAACCTGAGTATACTTTGGAGCAATATATAGAAGCTATCAGTGCATTTCAAAGTAAGATGCACAGTTTGGGTATTACAGGCGTCCTCTCAATTATGGGGCGGTTTACTCAAATCATCTTACAGGCTTGGAATCATTTAGAAAAGCAGGAAGGTTTGGCGCTTCGTGTCCGGGGAGCCATCATGGTCCAGCCCCAGAATAATTTGCTAAGCCAGTTTGAGGACATCGACCGCCTGCAGCAAGAGTATCATTCTCCTTACTTTCAAATAACGACAGCAAAGTTTTTTGCTGACGGCGTTGTTGAGGGAGGAACAAGCTACTTGTTAGAGCCTTATACAGTAGAGACGGGAAAGGGCTCTAATTATTATGGTGGATTTTTATGGGATATGAATATGCTTGAACAGGCGTTTTGCCTGGCAAATCAGCGTGGCATGCAGATTCATGTCCATTCGACCGGAGACGCAGCAACGCGCAAAGTTCTGGATGCATTAGAATCGGCCCAGGAAAAACTTTCTCAGGGAGATTTCCGCAATACCATTACACACTTGCAGCTTGTTCATGAAGATGATATACCACGGTTCAAACAACTAAAAGTTATTGCCAGTGTTCAACCTTATTGGCATTTTAAAGGACCAAACTGGTGGCATAATGTTGATTACCGGATTTTAGGGGAAAGGGCAAAGTACGAATATCCGCTGCGATCCTTTGTGGATCAGGGCATTCCTATTGCCTCTTCCTCCGACTATTCAATTACCCCTGTACCTAATCCTTTATTTGCTATTGAAGTGGGGGTTACGCGTAATATCTACAATGGCTGTGTTTTCGGTGTTGAGGATATAACCGATATGGATGATGAGCGATATTTGTTAAATAAAGACGAAAGAGTTTCTGTGACGGAAATGATAAAAAGCTTTACTATCAATGGAGCTTATGCTTTATTTATTGATCATGAGACTGGTTCTATCGAAGCAGGTAAGCAGGCAGATCTCGTCGTTCTTGAAGAGGATTTACTATCGATAAATCCTGTTGATATTGATAAGGTGAAGGTAATCATGACCTTCTTTGCTGGAAAGCTGGTCTACACCAGGCAGGAATCGGGGACGGGACAGCTGGGTGAATGATTAGATAGCTAAACTTCTAAAATCATAGGATATCAAAAAAAGAAAGGCGCAGGCTGTAGGGAATTATCCATGCAGCCTGCGCCTTTTGATGAGTTTTTACAACATCATGGTTCAATAATTGTTATAGTCTGATTGTTTTGGAGGTGCCCTTCATATCATGGAAGGTTGCCTCTCCATTTTCAATATAAAACAACTCAAAAATCGAATCATCTTCACTGTACATGTTGGCAAGCATAGGCATAGTAGTGAGTGCAGCCTGCTTAGTTTGCTTGCTTGTGTTGAAAACAGCTTTACCTTTTAATCGTAACCATTCACCGGTTTTCGAAGTTGTACTTACCTCGAAATTGGGGTTGGCTTTGAGTTGCTTGTAAACATTCTTCTGATTGCTAGTGCCAAAATGCAGCTTACCTTCGAAATTCATCACAAATCCGAAAGGGCGTACTTTGGGGATATCACCGTCGACGGTGGCAAGATAAAAAACGGGGTTTTCAGTCAAAAACGTAAGAACTTCTTCCATGGCAATTACTCCTTTACTTTGTGTATTTTTATGATACGATTATACGATAAAGGCATAAAAAAACAAGTATGCAGTTTTTTCTTTCTTGGTCAGTATTTTATGAGTATGGAGAACAAGTTATGAATAATAAAATGAAACCTAAAGAAATATGTGCCTGTCCGGTAGTATATGCCCTCAACATTATCGGGGGAAAATGGCATCTGCCAATCATATGGGCACTTAGCCAAAACAAGGTGCTCCGGTATAGTGAGCTGAAAAGAAATGTTTGCGGCATAACGAATATGATGTTGTCCCAATCCTTAAAAGAGTTGGAAACCAACGGGCTGATTGTTCGTGTCCAATATATTGAGATACCACCCCGTGTCGAATACGCTCTTACAGAAGCCGGTACTAATCTATTACCCGCACTAGATGAATTAGCCAAGTGGGGTGTGAAGCAAATGACAACTGCCTCCAAAATGAGTTCCTGTTCGAAAAATGAGGTTTTACCTGAAGCATAGGATTATTTCTCTTGCTATGCTATAAAATGCGCATAAATTCGTTATTACATACAGAAGAATTATTTGGGGAGGGGACCGGAGATAGCGGGAATCAACTCGGGAAAACTCAGCTTTTCGAATGGGGATCAATTCGCTGGTTTGTGGAGCCCGGCAACCTTGAGGTTGAGCGGATGAGTGCCGGTAAATTTCAGAGACTACTGTCTCAGCCAATTGGAAATTCCACATTGTAGAGTTTACTTTAAGTCAATAAGCTGTTAGAAAATAATTATAAGCCTAACTCAGCGGCATAAATCACTGAGTTAGGCTTGTTTTGGTAATTATTTTATCGGCAATGCAGGAAATAGCGTAAATTGCGTGTAAGGTTACAGAAGAGACAATAAAGAATATAGGAGGTTAATCATGGATATTTTTGATTTCGCATTAAAAATGGAATTAGACGGTGAAAAATACTATAGGGAACTTGCTGAAAAAGTACAGTATGACGATCTAAAAACAGTTTTAGTAGGTCTGGCCGAAGATGAGCAATCTCACTATAACATCATACTGGCAGCCAAAAACAAATCTCTGAACGATATCGATGCTAACCTTTCTTTTTCTAAAGTACAAAACGTTTTTTCTATTAATAAAGAGTTTTTTACAAAAAACGAAGAAGCTATTGCTAAGCTAAAACACGAACAAATGGATGTATACAGGGGGGCATTAGCAAAAGAGCACGAAAGTGTGGAGCTTTATAAAAAACTAAAAGAAACCGCAGAAACACAGGAGCAAAGATTAATCTGTGATAAGCTTATGACTGAAGAAGAAAATCATGTGACTGTGCTTGAGCGTATAATTGAAATGCTAAATCATGTCAATGACTGGGTCGAATCGGCAGAATTTAATCTTAAAGAAGAGAACTATTAATTAAAGTCAAAGAGCGAACATCTGTGAATTACAGATGTTCGCTTTTCTGTATGCTGTGCAGCAATGTTCTTGAAATGACTCGATACGAGCAATGTATCATTGAAACTGCATCGGCAGATGACAAACTCCTGCCTAATTAGTATCAATTTGGCAGGAGTTACTCCATTACGGTTGCAGCTGGCCTCAAGCCTTGCGTTTATGGGGTTGAGGCTTGCTTAATTGATTTATCCATAAATGTACTTGACTATAACATAGATGTCATACTTTATAATGGAATCATAGACGTCAGAAAGGAGATCGAATTGTTAATTAGAGAGTTATCGCGTAAAACAGGTGCAAGTATACGGTCGATAAGACATTACGAATCGAAGGGGTTAATGCATGCCAGACGGTTGGAAAATGGTTATCGAGACTATGATGATAACGCAATTGCAAAAGTTAAAACAATTCAACTGTATCTCAGTTTAGGGCTTACGACTGATAATATTGCACAAATCATTGATTGTCCGACCTCATCACTAAATGAGCGGCCATTATGCAAGGAAGCTTATAAGCTGTATAGAGTTAAATTAGACGAAGTAAATAAACAACTGGAAATATTACGTACTATCCAATTGCGGCTACAGGAGAGAATTAATGAGATTGAATAAATAGTAATACCTGGCAGGTGCAATAAAGAAGGTAATGAGGAGGGGTTCAGTATGATCATTGATGGTCATGCTCATGTTATGCTTCCGCCGCAGCGGCAAATACAATTGATGTCAGAGGCTAAGATTGACCGGACTATTCTTTTTACTTCCACTATTCATCCCGAAACAGCCAGCAATATGCAAACATTCGAAGCAGAACTGAATAAATTGTACGATATTCTGAACGGAGTAAAAAATCCGCTGAATGAAAGAATCCGTGCCATTGAGGAACTTGCCAAAGTAATTGAGGAAAACCCTGGAAAGTATATCGGCTTTGGCTCTATTCCATTTGGCTTATCTTACAATGAAAATCTAGCCTGGATAGAGAAATACATTATAGCTAATGATTTTCGGGGGATAGGGGAATTAACACCGGGTTCAGGAAAGGTATCTCAACTTGAAGCATTGTTTTGCGCTTCCCGTGAAATTGGAAATTTGCCTTTGTGGGTGCATACCTTTATCCCGTTAAACCTTGAAGATATTAAGGAATTATTCGCTTTAGCCAAGCGGTATCCTACGGTTCCAACGATAATAGGACACCTTGGCGGGATGTACTGGCTAGATACATTGAAAGCAATTAGGGAGATACCAAACACGTATTTAGACTTATCAGCAACTTTCACCACGATAGCTCCCGCTTATGCAATCAAAGAATATCCTGAGAGGACCTTTTTTAGCTCAGATGCTCCCTACAGTTTGCCGTTAACAGCAAGAACAATTATAGAGCAGCTAGTAAAAGACCAACATGTTTTAGAGCAGGTCTTAGGTGGAAATATAGCTAGGCTTTTACAGATATGAACAGTATCGCCTTACCTTCTCCGTTACTAATGTTATGGAAACCCGAAACATTGGTAACAGAGAAAATGGATAAACACCTGTCAATCCTGTTGGATTTGGCAGGTGTTTTTGTGGTTGTATGGGAATAATTTAAAAAAGGTTATGGATATTCAGCATAGAAAGGACGTGATACTATGGGGAATAAGGTTGATTACAAGAAAGAGTTAAAAGAATTATATGCGGCATCTGCCAAAGCGTGTTCTGTAACGACCGTTCCAGCAATGAATTTTTTGATGATTGACGGAAGTGGCAATCCGAATAGCTCGATTGAATTTCAGAATGCCGTAGAAGCGCTGTTTAGCGTTGCTTACACCTTGAAATTCATGATAAAAAAATCAGTAAATATTGACTATGGGGTAATGCCTTTAGAAGGGCTTTGGTGGTGTGACGATATGGAGAATTTCAGTATGGAAAATAAAGATAGCTGGAAATGGAAGCTGATGATTATGCAACCATCCCATATTAATCGGGAAATCTTTTGTGAAGCGGTAGAAAAAGTAAGTCGGGAAAAAAGATTAGCTGCTATTGATAAAGTTAGCTTTGGTACTTATGATGAAGGGATAGTCGCCCAGGTTTTGCATGTTGGACCTTTTTCAGAGGAAGGACCAACCGTTGAGAAACTGCATTCATTTATTTCTGATAATAAGTATCAAATAAATGGCAAACACCATGAAATTTACCTTAGTGACACTAGACGAGGTAAGCCGGAAAAATGGAAAACTATCATTAGACAGCCAATTAAATGAGATAAGAGGAGAATCGAATATAATGGCCTCAACCTTAGCGGGTAGAGACCATTATATTCGATTGGATGGATGCGTGGGAGAGCATAGGAAGATTATTGGGAAGACTTATAGTTCTCTTAGCAATATTTCATTCAATGTCAATCGTGGTCTTGGCGCTGGATTCTGATCAGGATAGCCAATTGGCAATAGGGCAACCACATCATATCTGTCGTCTAGCTCAAGTATTTCTTTAGTCTTCTCACGATCAAGAATGCCAATCCAACAACTACCCAGTCCTAAATCAAATGCTTTTAGTGTCATATGATCAATAGCAATGGCCGCATTAAGCCATGAATAAGCTTTGGCAGTTTCTTTATCAAGAGGATTCTTTTTTTTATATTCAAGAATTTTCTCTACATCGAGAGGGTTATCGTTGAATGCTCCTGAGCCTTTTAATTCTGTCCATCTTTCGGGTGCCGTTGACCAAACCTGGGAGTCTGTACAACATACAATGATCACAGGTGCTTTAGTTACAAAAGGTAGAGTATGTTCCGCTAGTTTGGCCTTAGCTTCCTGGCTCTTAATTACCACATAACGTGAGGGCTGAAGATTTGATCCAGAAGGGGCTAGTCTTGCCGCCTCCAATATTGCTTTGATATGATCGTCAGGCACCTGATCCGGCTTGAATTTCCTGATACTTCTTCTGTTTTCGATGGCAGCGCTTAGCTCCATAATAAACACCTCTCCTATTTTTTTTATAATTAGTTGTAATTTAGACAACTCTGTCCCAGTGGTTATTAAAAAAACAAAAAGATCGGAAAGCAATGTAGCTCTCCGACCTTCAGTGTTTCTGATCAGCCGGTTTAGGATTATTATTTAGAATACTAATTGGACTACACTTTTCGCCTGCGCGTCAAATTAATACGAAAGGCGTACATGTCTCCCCGATAGATACTTTTTTCATATTCTAAAGGATTGCCATCATGATCAGTGACCAAGCGCTTAGACAAAAGTGCACAACAGGGTTCAGCGGTCAAGCCCAGTAGTTTTTTCTCTTCGTCTGCTGGTATTATAGATGCAATTGTTTGCTTGGCTTCCCAGAGGCTTACGCCAAGTTTAGTTTCTAATATGTCGTAAGTTGAAACATTATTTAAATCAAATTCGGCTAACTTTCGTCCGATATCTAACGGATAATATTGTGTTTCTAGAACAACCGGAGTATCATTGGCTAAGCGCAGCCTGATTGTTTCATACACTTCTTCCACCCCGAAAATCTTGGCTGCATCCTGCGGAGCCGCAACGATTCCCTGACTTAGCACCTTAATGTTAGGGTTCATTCCCATTTCGTCAACAATTTCAAAGAAAGTGCTTAAGTTACCCAGCCATTCCTCGATCGGTCTAACAGCGACAAATGTCCCTAGGCCTTGGCGTGATTCCAGGACACCTTCCTCGATTAAAGTCCGGATGGCCCGGCGTATTGTGGCGCGGCTTACGGCAAATCTATCCATAAGATCATACTCTGCTGGAATCTTCTCAGTAAATGTACCCTTTAAAATTTCGTTACGCAAAAAATTTCGTACTTGCAAATGTAACGGCATAGAATTCTTCCTATCTAACACAGCCCAGTACATCCTTCCTTATGTGGAACAAAATTATTGTTTTCGGTAAAAAGCGTTTAACTATAGTTAATCAATTCACCGGTTAATTATACCATTATACGGATGTTCGGACAACCTAGTTTATTTACTTTTTATATTTTGAAATTTAATGTATCTTATCAGTAAAATTAGCTAAGTGTACACATAGTTAAGCTGTTGACAACATGGAGCTTTGTATGATATAAAATATATAACTCGGTTGCGAGCAAGCTGATCAGAAAAACTGAAGGCTAAGGTCAACATTCCTGTGTGGGGTGTGATCCTTAGCCTTTTTATTTTATTCAAAAAGCTATAACCAAAAAAATTGATAATAACAATATTTTTGTAAAAGTAGTAAGATTTCATTTAATGTTGTCCGTACATCATGATGACCATACGATAAACAGGCTAGCAAGTACGAATTTCCTGAATATAGTAGCTGACTGCACAGGGGAAATGCGTAATTCATTGTTTAGAAATTATTGAGGTTAATATATGGGAGGTTTTATTATGAGCAAAAAAGTGGCCGGCGGACTAGGTGCTGATGAATTGGTAGGGCTTCACCGTGAGCATTTGTGGCTGCATCTTACAAACCATAAACTGTTTGAGAAACAAGATCCACCGATTATGGTCGAGGGGCATGGTTTTATCGTTAAAGATGCCCATGGTAAGGAATATGTTGACGGTTTATCCGGCGGGGTTTGGGCTGTAAATGTCGGCTATGGCAGGGACTCTATAGTCAACGCTGTATGCGAGCAATTGAAGCGATTGCCTTATTACGCCGGTTCGATGGCAACGCCTCCTTATATTTTGCTGGCGCAAAAGCTGGCTTCGTTATTGCCCAAACTGCCCAAAGTGTATATTTCCAATAGCGGTTCAGAAGCTAACGAGAAATCTTTTAAAATAGCCAGACAATATTTTCGCGAAAAATATCCCAATAAGGACAAGTATAAGATTATTTATCGCAACCGGGATTATCATGGTACTACATTAGCTGCGCTAGCCAGCAGCGGACAGACGGAACGAAAAGCAAAGTTTGGCCCATTGCCGGAAGGCTTTGTTGAAATCCCGCACGCTCTTTGTTACCGGTGTCAGTTTGGCAAGAGTTACCCCGGGTGTAATATTGAGTGTGCCCGCGCTCTTGAAACTGTGATACAAAAAGAAGGGGAAGACAGTGTTGCCGCTGTTATCGTGGAGCCGGTTACGGCCGGCGGCGGAATTATTCCGCCGGTTGCTGAGTATTATCCGGTTCTACAGGAGATATGCCGCCGTTATGAAGTGTTGTTGATTATGGATGAGGTGGTTACCGGTTTTGGCAGAACCGGCTTGATGTTTGGACATCAGCACTATGGCGCTGATCCGGATATAATTACCATGGCTAAAGGATTAGCGAGCGGTTATATGCCGATATCCGCCACAGTTGCGAGGAAAAGTATATTTGACCAATTCCTGGTCGAAGCAGAAGATAAAACCGGTTATTTCCGGGATATCAGCACATTTGGTGGCTGCGCGGGCTGCTCGGCTGCGGCATTGGAGAATATCAAGATAATTGAGGAAGAAGGCCTGGCGGAAAACAGCGCTGCGATGGGTACATATTTAATGGAAAGCCTGAAAGAATTGGAAGAGTTCCCGATTGTCGGCGAGGTTAGAGGTAAAGGGTTATTAGTAGGCGTTGAATTGGTGGAAGACAAAAAATCTAAAAGGCCGCTTAATGAAAAATTTCTAGCCCAGATAGTAGCTGACGCCAAAACTGAAGGCGTTATTATCGGTAGGATGGTGCGTAGTGTTCCTGATCTTAATAATGTTTTGTATACCGCCCCGCCGCTTATTGTGAACAAAGCGGGGATTGACAAAATTGTCGCTGCATTTCGGGTGGCGCTGGGAAAACAGCGTGTTTAGTTCTATTACAGAGGGGGTGAGGGTACATGGAAGTTACGCTGGGAAAGGAGGAATGACATGGCCAGGGTTGTGAGTGTTTTTCATTCTACCAAGAAGCAAATTACCGTAGAACGGCTATTAACGCTCAGCACTGTAGTTGTTCTAGTATTACTGTGGTTTATAGTTACCGAGTTAAAACTTGTTTCAGACATTCTAGTTCCTTCTCCACACAAGGTTATTAAAAGCTTTTTCGAAATTGCTAAAGATGGTTACAAAGAAAATAGCCTGCTTACACACCTTGGAGATAGCATGATACGCCTGATAGGTTCATTTCTCCTGGTGATAATTACTGCGATTCCTTTGGGGCTGATCAGCGGTTACAATTCCAAGATACGCGCTATTGTTGACCCGCTGATTGAATTTTATCGGCCGCTGCCGCCTTTAGCGTATTACACGCTGTTGGTGTTGTGGATGGGGATTGAGAACTCATCTAAGATAGCACTGTTATACTTAGCAGGATTTGCTCCTGTCTATATTTCGTGTGTGTCTGGTGTAAGAAAAATAAAAAATGACTATATCGACGGTGCTTACACACTAGGGGCAAATAGCAGGCAGGTTTTCTTCCATGTGATTTTTCCGGCATGCTTGCCAGATATGTTTGTTGGTGTAAGAACGGCAATTGGTGTTGCCTATACAACCTTGGTTGCAGCCGAAATGGTTGCAGCAGTGACCGGTATAGGCTGGATGGTACTTGATGCCAGTAAATTTCTAAGAAGCGATATTATTTTTCTCGGCATTTTTATTATGGGCATTACAGGCATTATTATTGACGGGATAATAAGGGTTGTTGAAAGTAAGGTCGTACCTTGGAAAGGCAAAGAATAAATAGAAAAGGGAGAGGTTATTTATGAGTAAGAAATTTAAAAGGCTATTGTTGATAGGCGGGCTAATTATGGCTGTGGTACTGCAGTTGACCGGCTGCGGCAAGAGTGCTGAGGTCAGCAGTCCCAAGAAACCGGAAGTAGTGAATATTGCCTTTCAAGATATCCCTAATGATGAAATCGTGGCCAAAGTTAAGGGCTTTTATGAAAGTGAGTTGGGAGTAAAAGTTAATTTTAAAAAATTTGATTCAGGCCGGGATGTAAATAACGCGTTTGCTTCAAACAGTATTGATATTGGTTTAATGGGTAGTACACCTGCTTCTGTCGGAATATCTAAGGGGCTTGGTTATGAGGTTTTCTGGATTCATGATGTTATTGGTGCCGCTGAATCCCTGGCAGTAAAAAACACCGCAAACATCAATTCAGTTAAGGATTTAAAAGGCAAAAAAGTAGCAGTTCCGTTTAGCTCTACTGCTCATTATAGTTTGTTAAATGCTCTGAAATTAGAGGGTGTAAATCTTGCTGAAGTCAAAATTCTTGATATGCAACCCCCTGATATCTTTGCGGCTTGGCAAAGAGGTGATATTGATGCTGCTTATGTTTGGAACCCAGTTTTGGGGAAACTGCTGGCAGATGGGAAGGTAATTACCGATAGTGGTAAATTAGCAGAAAAAGGCATAGTTACAGCCGATGTTGGTGTTGTTAGCAAAGAATTCGCCCAAAAATATCCTGACATCGTTACAAAGTATATCAAGGTACAGCAAAAAGCATATGACCTCTACAAAAGTAATCCTGATGAAGCTGCTGAAGCACTAGCTAAAGGACTGAACATTGATAAAGCCGAGGCTTTAAAACAAACAAAAGAATTAATATGGCTGTCTGCAAAGGAAGAAGTTACGGATAAGTACTTTGGATCGAGCACAAATAAAGGCAATTTGGCAAAAGTCTTAAAAGCCACAGCAGATTTCCTGGTTGAGCAAAAGGCAATTGAGAATGCACCGGCACTGGATGCTTTTGAGAAAGCAATTAATCCAAAATATATTGAGAATGCTTTAAAATAAGGTTAATTGGGAGGCTTGCAGTATGGTACTAGCTGAACCAGGGTGGGCTGATGAACAGACAGATACTGTTTTAGCCTTGGAAGATGTGTCTTTGACCTATAACTCGGACAATGGCGCAAATGCATTGGAAAACATTAACCTTAGGTTACATGAAGGCGAATTTGTCTGCTTGCTGGGGCCTTCCGGCTGCGGTAAAAGCACCTTGTTAAAGATTATCGCAGGCTTTATTTCCCCATCTGCCGGCAATGCCGTTATGGATGGTGAAAAGATAAAGGGAGCCGATTGGCACCGCGGGGTTGTTTTTCAGCAGCCCCCCCTTTATCCATGGTTGAATACCCAAGAAAATGTCAAGTTTGGGCTAAAAATGCGCAAAATACCGGAAAGTGAGAGCCAAAAACTTACTGAGGAATATCTGAAAAAAGTGGGTTTACTGGAATTTAGCAACAATAAGCCGTATGAATTGTCCGGAGGAATGAAACAGCGTGTCGCAATCGCCAGGGCGTTGGTTAATAAACCCCGTGTATTATTGATGGATGAACCGTTTGGGGCACTGGATGCTCTGACCCGCGAGCAGATGCAGAGTTTGTTGCGCAACATATGGTGGGAATCTAAATGCACGATTCTATTTATTACCCATGATGTAGACGAAGCGTTATCGCTGGGAACCAGGGTGTTGGTGATGTCTAAGCGACCGGGGAGAATCGTTAAGGAATTTAAAACGACTTTCACTTATGCAATTTCCGGAGAGAATTCTAATCGAGTTCGTTATACGGCTCAGTTTTTAAAGGCGCGCGAGGAAATTCTTGAATTAATTAACAAGCAGGAATTCAGTTACAATATATAAATACTTTATGTTTAGATTGCAGAGCACCCTAAGCGAGCTGCTGCATCGTTGAGTAATGGGCTTTTTCTACTTCTGCATTTTCCATCGGTGCTAGGGAACTAAAAATAAAACGGATCCCATAATTGCAGGGCGGTCAGGGCACCGCCCAATCCAATTTTGCAACAATAAACCTGATACACAGAGCGGCACGGTCTAGAAGTACAGGGGCATATGAGTGCGGTGGCTATTACTCATTTCTGATAGACGGCTATTGACAGTAGGGCAGTTTTACGAGATAATAAAAACATACCGACTGGTAGGTATGTAAATGTGCATACTTTGTGAAAGGCGACGATAAGATGGCTAAAGAAAGTATTATCATTGCAGCGTTAGGCCTGTTTTTACGGCGTGGCTACAAATCTGTTTCGCTGATTGATGTTGCTAATGAGCTTGGCATTACCAAAGGCGGGATCTATCATTATTTCTCCAGCAAGGATGAATTGCTGCGCACGGCGCTTAATTTCTTCTTTCAACGGTTTGAAGCAAAATATACTGACTTACTAAGTGACAAATATAGTATTCAGGAGGTTTTGCATTCATTAATGGTTGATGATGCCTTTGAGCGGTACTCCAAAGAGCTTTTTGGGTTAGAACGCGAGTGTAGTGTTGATCATATGCATTTTATGATTGAGATGATGCTCCTGTTTCCTGATATCCAGGAGAAAGTTCAACAAAGCCAAGTTTTGATCTGTGAGGCTTTTGCCAAACGAATTCAGGCAGCTGTCGAAAAAGGAGAACTAAAGAGCAATCTCGATAGTTATGCCTTGGCGGCTAATATTATGGCAATGGTCAATGGCCAAAAATCATTGGGAAGTCATTTCCGGTACCCAGAGATGCGTAAGCGAATGATGGATAATATGTGGGCATTGATGAATACTTAGCGCAGGCAGCAAGGCGCTAATATTTTTAGATTTAACATACCGACTGGTAGGTATGTTAAATATTTCTAAGTAAAATGGAGGAATTGTCTGAAATGAAAAGATCGAAAGTTAAACACTGGATAGTTCCCCTGATATTGTTAGTGGGAATCACGCTGGTTGTACGTACTGGCGTATTTGCAGGCACTAAACAGCAAACAAATGCGGCTGAGAGTGCACTAAGTGTAAAAACTGCGCAGGCCGAATATATGGATATAATACCCAGCCTGACCTTAAACGGTACTCTGGAAGGACAAACGTCAGCCACAGTGAGTGCTAAAATCTCAGGACGAATTGAACAGGTTCTTGTTCAAGAGGGGCAGCAGGTCAAAGCAGGCGATCCACTGGTGAAGATGGAGTCGGTTGAACTGGCAAACTCTGCCCGTCAGGCCGGTGATGCCGTGAGAAAAGCCCAGGTTGGTTATGAATTGGCACTGAACGATTTTAATCGTTATCAGATGCTGTATGATAAAGGGGCTGTCTCCGAACAGCAGCTAGATAATGCCAGGGCCAAACTGAAAACTGCTGAGGCTGATTTATCAAGCGCTGCATCTAACCAAAGCAGTGCGCAGCAGCAGTATAGCTATGGCGTAATAAGCTCGCCGGTTGATGGTGTTATTGCTAATAAGACGGCTACTATCGGCCAGGTTGTCTCTCCAGGGGCGGCATTGATGGTGGTGCAGGATATCAATCAGGTATATGCTGTAATCAATGTAGAGCAAAAAGATTTAGGGCGCATTAAAATTGGACAAAAGGCCAATGTAACTGTTGATGCCTATGCCGGCAAAATATTTCCTGGTGTGGTCGAGGTTATGAATCCGGAAGCGGGAGCTGCAAGCCGGATGTTCCGCACTAAGATTAAAGTGGATAATACCGGTGGCGAGTTAAAACCAGGCATGTTTGCCAACATACAACTGACGACAGGCGATAGTGCTAAGGTTCTTACTGTACCGCAAGCGGCAGTTGTGCAAAAACAAGGTTTATATTATGTTTTCATTGTTGAAAACGACAAGGCTGTTCGCCGTCAGATTGAGATCGGTGATATCAGCAGTAATACAATTGCTGTTAAAGCCGGTGTACAGCCGGGAGAACAGGTAATTACGAGCAGCGTCAACCGCATTAAAGACGGAGATGCTGTGAAAGTAACGCAATAGAGTAGGGGAGAGGTCATGAAACTTACTGAGATTAGTATTAAGCGTCCGGTATTTTCAACAGTAATAATTTTGGCGCTGGTAGTTTTAGGCTTGGTTAGTTATATGTCCTTAAATGTGGATCAATACCCCAGCATTGAAATTCCAGTCGTCGCAGTTACTGTGCAGTATCCTGGCGCATCGCCGGAACAAGTCGAAACCAAGGTGACGCAAAAGGTGGAAGAAGCTGTTAATGTGGTGTCCGGTGTTGAGCATGTCACCTCAACGGCAAGCGAAGGCTTGTCAACAACAGTTATTCAATTTACCATGGAAACCAATGCGGACACTGCTGCCCAGGACGTCCGTGATAAAATAGGCAGTCTCCAGGCGCTGCTGCCACAAGATGCGAAAGCACCTACAGTTATCCGTTTTGACCCTGATGATACTCCAATTATGACGATTGCTTTGACTGGGGATCTCAATCAGCGGGAGTTGACGGTGCTTGCTGAAGATACACTGACTAAGCGGCTAAAAGCAATAAACGGGGTAGCTTCAGTTACCGTTCAGGGGGGCCTGGAACGGGAAATCCAAATTCGTCTGGATAGTAACCAGATGGCAGCCTATGGCCTGACCGTACCGGAAGTAATCAATGGCCTGCGTAATGAGAACATTGATTCTCCTGGCGGTAAAGTAACTGACGGCCAACGGGAAACCGATTTGCGGGCAGTGGGAAGTATTACATCGACCAGTCAGTTTCTTAATATACCTGTTGGTCAACGCGATGGGGTTCAGCTTTATGTGAGAAATATAGCGACAATTAAAGACACCACTGCCGATGTCGGTTCGATTACCAAGCTGGACGGCAAGCCGGCGCTTGGCTTGGAGATCATGAAACAATCAGGCAGCAATACGGTTAAGGTTGTAGAGAACGTGAAAAAACAGTTGGCAAGCATTAATAAGGAACTGCCGCCAGGCGTTGATCTGGTAGTGGTCCGCGACAACTCTATAACCATTCATGAATCAGTGCAGGATGTTCAATTCAATCTGATTGTTGGTGGTGTTTTGGCAGTTGCGATCGTCTTTTTGTTCCTGGGCAATTGGCGAACCACGATTATTGCCGGTATTGCTATTCCAGTTTCCGTCATTGCTTCCTTTTTAGCGATGAAGGTACTGGGCTTTACCCTGAACACAATGTCGCTTTTAGCTTTATCACTGGCTGTTGGCCTGTTGATTGACGATGCGATTGTTGTTATAGAGAACATTGTGCGCCATCTGGAGATGGGAAAAGATAAGGTAACGGCTGCTCTTGATGGGACCGCTGAGATTGGTCTTGCTGTTATGGCAACTACGTTTACCCTGGTAGCTGTTTTCGTGCCTGTTGGCATGATGAACGGGATTGTCGGTCAATTCTTTAAAGAGTTCGGCATAACCGTGGCGGCCAGCGTATTGGTTTCACTGTTTGTTGCCTTCACATTAACCCCGATGTTATCAGCAAAATATCTGGATCATTCTGAGATTAAAGGGTCCACAAGATTAGGGCAGGTATGGCTTAAATGGAACAACTGGTTTGACAGATTAACAACAAAATACGGTGAATTTTTACGTCTGGCGTTAGGCCACCGCCGTAAAATCCTGTTTGCGGCAGTCGTGTTATTCATAGGCAGCCTGGCGCTCCTGCCGCTATTAGGTTCCACCTTTGTACCTGATGCCGATAATGGGGAAATAACGGTAACTGCTGTTGTTGACCCCGGTCTGAGCGTACAGGCGGTGAGCGAAATGGCTGATACTATGTCACAAACGATTCGGGAAATACCTGAGGCCAAAATGACGTATAGTGTAACAAAGGCGAATAACATTAATATCATGGCACAGCTTTCAGCGAAAAATGAGCGTACTATTAGTGACACTGCGATTATTGAAGATCTCCGGCAAAAATTCAGGGAGATTCCCGGTGCTGAGATCAGCGTGTCTAAAAAATCAGGAATGTCAAGCGGTAAGCCGGTATCACTTGTAATACAAGGGCAATCGCTGGAGACGTTAGCCGATATTTCCGAACAGGTGCAACAAATCGTTGCCAGTGTACCGGGAACTGTTGAGGTAACATCCAGTTATGAATCCGGCAACCCTGATGCTCAGATTGTAGTTAATCGGGACCGGGCGTCTGACCTTGGTATTTCAGCGGCCAGCATTGCTGATACGCTCCAGGCAATGTTTAACGGTAAAGTTGTGACCGACTTTAAAGAAGCTGATGATGCCTATGATGTCAGGGTAATCTTAGATCCTGAAGCTCGCCGCAGTTTAGCTGATGTCAATAAGGTATACCTGTCCAGTACTGCCCGCGCCAATGGGCAAGCTGTGATGGTTCCGCTGTCACAGGTAACTGACACCGTATACGCAACAAGCCCGGCCCAAATTAAACGTTATGACAATCAGCAACAGATTACGATCTCGGCTAATCTAAGTGGTACTACACTGGGCGACTTTAACAAAGAGTTTAATAAACGGGTTGCCAACTTGCAAATGCCGGAAGGCTATAAATTTGTGACAACCGGTCAAACCCAGTCAATGAATGATGCCTTCAAAGGCATGATTATGGCACTGGCTATGGCGGTACTGTTTATCTTCTTTGTATTGGCAGCTCAGTTTGAAAGCTATATTGATCCTTTTGCGATTATGCTGGCATTACCGCTTGCTATAATCGGTGCGATTGTTGGCCTATTGGTTATGGGCAGTGACCTAAGTATAATGTCCCTGATTGGTATCATTATGCTCATGGGTCTGGTAACCAAGAATGCCATCTTGCTCATCGATTTCGCCAAACAGCGCCGCGCCGCAGGTATAGAGCGCAATCAGGCGCTGGTAGAAGCAGCGGTTCAGCGGATGCGGCCAATCATTATGACAACAGCAGCCATGATTGTTGGGATGATTCCGTTAGCCTTAGGAATCGGACCGGGTGCTGAAGCCCGTGCGCCGATGGCCCATGCGATCATTGGCGGCCTGATCACTTCAACAATCCTCACTTTGGTGGTCGTACCTGTTGTATATACGCTGTTTGACGATTTACAGAACGGCAAATTAAGCTTAAAAGCAGTCTTCCGCAAGGCGCAATAGCAGTATAACAAGTTAACGCAGACTGGCATCGTATTTTAAACGGTGTCAGTCTGCGTTTTTAAGTAATATTTGATAGTAGTCCTTTCCGCTAATGCTATACGCCAGTATAATGAATATAAAAGTAAATTGCACTACAACAAATTTAGTTCTATATAATTTAGGATCTCTCAACTAACTGGAGTCAAATTGAGGTGGATTTATGAAGATTACTATTATTGCTCCTATGACCAACATTGTTGATACCGCCAAAGAGGTGCTGGCCAAACGAGACTTTGATTGGGAGGGAGAGATAGAGATAATACCTGGCCTTTTGGAGGCTGGGTTAGAACAAGCATATCAGGCTGTAGCAAGAGGTACAGATGTAATTGTCAGCCGCGGTGCAACTGCTTCGCTGATTGCAAAGCATGTGGATGTTCCGGTAGTAGAGATTCAGGTTACAGCCTTTGATATTCTTCGGGCTTTGAAAAGCATTGGTGATGTTTCGGGTACGGTGGGTGTGGTATTTATGCGGCGCTTTTTGTTTGAGTGTGAAAAGCTAGGGGAACTGATTGGCACACCGATCCGTGAGATCCTCGTAGAAAACGAGATGTTTGACGAAACAGTGATTGAAACCGCCTGTCGTGAAGGTATTAGCACGTTTATGGGCGATGCGTTATCGGCTCAGCTTCTTATCGAAAGGGGGTTAAAGGTTGTACTGATTGAATCCTCAGCAGAGGCTGTCAGTAAAGCGATTATTGATGCAATCAATCTTGCTCATGTGCGTCTGCGAGAGAGAGAAAAGGCAGAGCTGTTTCGGATAATCATAGATGCCTCGGCAGATGGAATCATTGCCATAGATAAAAATGAGCAGGTTACGATTTTTAACCCGGCTTTAGAACGAATGTATAAAATGCAAAGCTCCGACGTTATTGGCAGGCCGATTGGAGACATTATCCCGGACGATCGTTTGCGGGATTGTCTGACTGGCTATAAGTATGAAAGGGAAAGCGTACAGAGTGTAAATGAACGGATTTTTGCGATAAAGCGAATTCCAATTAAACTTGGCGAAGATATAGTCGGAGCTGTAGCCAATGTGCAGGATGTGACTCAACTGCAGTATTTTGAGCAGATTGTCCGTCAAAAATTAAATAAAAATGGACTCAAGGCTAAGTTTCACCTGGAACATTTGATTGCTTCTTCCCCGCAAATGAAAGTTATTAAGGAACGTGTGCGGCAGTACTCAGGCAATGATGCTACCGTGCTGATAACTGGTGAATCCGGAACCGGCAAGGAACGGGTTGCGCAGAGTATTCATAACTCAAGTAAACGGAAAACAGGACCATTTGTGGCAATAAATTGTGCGGCGCTGCCGGAAAGTTTATTGGAGAGTGAGCTTTTTGGCTATGATGAAGGAGCTTTTACTGGGGCCAAAAGAGGTGGTAAGTCCGGGTTGTTCGAGTTAGCGCACGGGGGTACCATTTTTTTGGATGAGATTGGCGAGATGCCTTTGGCGTTGCAGGCAAGGCTGCTGCGCGTTTTGCAAGAAAAGGAAGTAATGAGGTTAGGTGCTGACGGTATCATACCGGTAAATGTGCGGGTACTGGCTGCTACCAACCAAGATATGGTGTCCTTAGTTGACGATAAAAAGTTTCGGGCTGATCTGTACTATCGGCTAGATGTTCTCCGGCTGCATATTCCACCGCTCAGGGAGCGGCTCGAAGATATTCCTGAGTTAATCCAGAGTTTTCTGGAGAAGTCGCCCTGTAACAACATAGTAGGTATTACTGAGAATGCTGTTAAGTTGCTACAGAAGCAATATTGGCGGGGAAATATTCGCGAATTGGAAAACGTTATTGAAAGGGTAAAGTTGCTTACTGATGGTCCAGTTATTGAGGAGACGATGGTTAGGCGGGAGTTGGCAAGCTGCGGACATGTGACAAATGATTTTGCAGGTAAAGATACACCAGGTGCTCTAGAAAAAAATAAAATTGAACAAATTCTGTTTGAGGAAAAATACAACTATACTCAGGCGGCCAAAAGGATGGGCATTAGCAGAACCACTTTATGGAGAAAACTTCGTGACTGGAAAAAATGGAATGAAACAAGCGGGTGAAACAAAATGCTGCGTTTGCAACGTTTTGTTTCTTGAAGACGTGAAAAGCTAATGGTTAGTTTTGAATTGTTGCATAACCATAGGGGAGCCGGATTCAGGCTTTACGCCTGTGGGCGGAGAATCTTTTATTCTTTTTTAGAATCACAGAGGTTAAAACCAATCTGGCACGAATATTGCTAATATTACAAATTAGCGGCAATTAAATAAGTCTTGGAGGCGTAGTTGTGAGTAAATTCAAAGCCATCGTTATGAAGTCTAAAGACAATGTTGCAACTGTAACTGAGGATATTGCACCAGGTCAGGATATTGAAATCAATATTGAGGGTAAAATTATAAGCCTTCGTGTAACCGATAAAATCCCTTTTGCTCATAAAGTAGCCATTAGAAGTATCTCAAAGGATGAAAAGATTATTAAGTATGGTGAGGTTATCGGGGTGGCAACTACAGATATAGCAGCTGGACAGCACACCCATGTTCATAATCTAGGCGGTTGTCGTGGACGCGGAGACCTAGTGGACTGATAAGATGGCTTGTATCAGATGTATTACAAATTATGGCACAGGAGTGGTAAAGATATGAACTTTATGGGATATCGCCGTCCGGACGGAACAGTCGGAATTCGCAATCATGTACTGATTTTACCGACAGTAAATTGCGCCAATCAAGTGGCAAGAGGTATTGCCACGAATGTAAGAGGAACTACCTGGGTTGAGCATCAGCATGGTTGCTCCCAGTTAGGAGAAGATGCGAAGCAGACAGCTCGCGCCTTTATCGGTCATGGTATTCATCCCAACGTCTACGGGATAGTGGTGGTAGGTTTAGGCTGTGAAGTGATACGTGCTCAAGATGTGGCAGCAGAAATCAAGAAACAATGCCCTTACAAACCTGTACATACTATTATTATTCAAGACGAGGGCGGCTCAAATAAATCGATACAAGCCGGCGCGGTTGCTGCACAGAACATGATGGTGGAAGCGTCTGTGCTGAAACGAGAGACTATCGACCTATCAGAACTCATTCTTGGAACCGAATGCGGCGGCTCTGATGCCTGCTCAGGGCTTTCGGGCAATCCAGCGCTGGGAGCGGCTAGTGATATGTTAATAGACGCCGGCGGTACATCGATACTTGCTGAGACCGCAGAACTAATTGGTGCCGAGCATATTATTGCAGAACGTGCAGTTAATGAGGATGTAAAGCAGCGGTGTTACACGACCATTAGGAACTTCGAGGACTCTGCCAAGAAAATGGGAGTAGATATGCGGGGAAGTAATCCCACACCAGGTAATATTGAGGGTGGGATATCCTCCATTGAAGAAAAGTCTTTGGGGTGTGTGTATAAGGGTGGAACACGACCGTTGCAAGAAGTCATCCGCTGGGCGGAAAAGATAACTACCAAGGGACTTGTCTTTATGGATACTCCAGGTAATGATATTGAACAATTGACCGGAATGGTGGCTGGCGGTTGTCATATCTGCGTATTTACAACAGGCCGCGGTACTCCTACCGGGTCGCCAATCGCACCTACCATCAAAGTAGCGACCAATTCAGCCATGTTTCATAGAATGAGAGACAATATGGATGTGAACGCAGGTACAATCATAACCGGTGAGGAAACGGTTGAGCAGGTTGGCCAACGTATATTTGCGGAGATGGTAGAGGTTGCATCTGGTAAAATTACCAAGGCTGAGGTCTTGGGACATAACGATTTTGCTATTGTCCGTATTGGGCCAACTATGTAGATATATAGTAAATGGTTTTTAAAGCAAGCCAGTTAAATCTATAACTATATGGGATCTAGGAGGGGACTTTTTGTGAGTATTATACAAGAACTGCTGAAGGGGACTCAACTACCGCGAATGGTGAAAATTCGCCAAAAATTTAAGGTAACAGAAGTGAGCGATATATCAGAAACTATCCGGCAGGAGTTTGCTAAAGCGGGCATCGGTGATAGGGTAAAAGCGGGCATGCGCATTGCTATCGCGGTTGGCAGCCGGGGTCTTGACAAACTTCCTGAACTTGTCCGGCTTACAGTGGTGGAAATAAAAAAACGAGGCGGGCAACCCTTCGTCGTACCGGCAATGGGCAGTCATGGCGGCGCAACTGCTAGTGGGCAAGAGAGGGTACTAGCCAATCTTGGCGTCACGGAAGAAAGTGTTGGTTGTCCAATCATCTCATCGATGGAAGTCGTTGAGATTGGAAAAATCGATAATGGTCTGGCTGTGCATATGGATAAACAGGCCTATGAAGCAGACGGCATTGTAGTCATTAACCGTATAAAACCCCATACTGCTTACCGGGGACCTTGTGAAAGCGGGTTAGCGAAAATGCTTACCATTGGTCTAGGGAAGCAAAAGGGTGCAGAGACCTGTCATATGTATAGTTTTAAACATATGGCCGAGCATGTTTTTGAAATGGCGCAGGTTAAAATTGCTCGCAGCAAGGTTTTGTTTGCTATCGGAACTGTCGAAAACGCCTATGACAAAATCTCTACCCTGGTAGCCGTTCCTGCAGAAAATATTATGGATGTGGACCAGAAGTTGTTGTTTGAGGCCAAAGCTAAGATGCCGCGAATTTTGTTTGACTCGATTGATGTTCTTGTCGTGGATCAGATAGGCAAGGAGATATCTGGTGATGGGATGGATCCAAACATAACCGGGCGTTACCCCACCCCGTATGCTAGCGGTGGTCCGGACGTCAATAAACTGGTAGTCCTTGATTTGACAAAAGAGACTAATGGCAATGCTTGTGGAATAGGTGTCGGGGATTATACGACTCGTAAATTATTTAATAAGATCGATTTTGATTACACCTATGCCAATTGCATAACAAACACAACTCCCGCGCCTGCCCGTCTTCCTATGGTTATGGCCGATGACAGGGAAGCACTGCTGGCTGCAGTTAAGACCTGCAATGCCCGGGACATGTCAAAGGTCAAACTGGTTAGGATTAAAGACACTCTCCATCTGGGGGAGATACTTATCTCTGAGGCCCTTTTGGAGGAAGCACAGGCCAATCCGGATATTGAAATTTGCGGCGATCCTACGGAGATGCAGTTTGATGATGCCGGCAACCTTATCGGTTAATAGGGAAAGTGAAATCTCAGGTGGTTTGAGCTAACCTGAATCATACACTCTTGATCCAATACGGAGAACTTTATCACTGGTAACGCACAAAAATGGTCTCAACCCTTATGGAATGCGGGGGTGAGGCCGTTTTTTTGTAAACAATATCGGTGGCAGCTATTGGGGATGATTGGATATTGGGCATAAACGTTGTAAGTGCTGCCACAAGCATTGGGATCTGCAAGAACATACATTTTCGGATGGTCAATTTTATTTCTTATTCACATACTGTATAATGAAAGTGTTTCTTATCGAATAACACTATATAAAGTCAGGTTGATATAATAGAGTCGAATTGGAAGAAGACCAAAAAGGTGTGAATTTATGACTGATAATAGCATTTATAAAAGATATATACCAGCCGTTACTCCCCGCAATGATGATGCTGAGTTAGTATGGATGTTTATTTTTAAGGGTACTAAAATACTCATTAAAGAGGGTTTAGAGCATCCAAACATACCTACCAGTAAAGATTTCAGTGGAATAGAACCGGCATTTATAAATAAGCAATATCTCGGAGAGCTGGATGGATATCCGTGCTATTGTATGGAGGTCAATGACTTAGTCGATATTCCTGCGGGTATGAGTTTCAAAGAGTTAAGAACATTGCTGGATCAGGTAGAAGAAGATATATTTTTGCTAGCGGGTAGAGCCTTTCAAATAGTAAATTGGAATCGAATGAATAAGTTTTGCGGTAAATGTGGAGCGATGACAGAACCAAAACGAAGTGAGTTGGCAAAGGTGTGTTCAAGTTGCGGTTCTGTATATTACCCCCGAATTTCACCGGCTGTAATTGTTGCCGTTGTGAGATGTGACAGAATCCTTCTCGCCCACAATAAAAACTTTAGACCCAACTGGTATAGCGTACTTGCAGGATTTGTAGAGCCGGGAGAGACCTTTGAAGATTGTGTAACAAGAGAGGTCATGGAAGAAGTCGGCATAAGGGTAAAGAATATAAAATATTTTGCCAGCCAACCTTGGCCCTTTCCAGACTCCTTAATGGTTGGTTTTATTGCCGAATATGAAAGTGGAGAAATTATTGTTGATGGTGAAGAGATCGACGATGCCGATTGGTATGGATGCGATAATCTTCCGCCAAGGCCGAATAATACTACTATTGCCGGCAGGTTGATAGAGGTGGTGCTATATGACAGATTTGGAAACTAGAGTAAAAGAAGTATGGAGTCTTCTTCATTCTATGCCTGAAGTCGGTTTTGAAGAGTTTAAAACAGCCGCTTATTTAGCAGAGCAGCTAGAAAAGGCTGGGTATAATGTAAAAACCGGAATCGGTGGAACAGGCGTCACCGGCCTGTTGGATAGTGGACATCCGGGACCTACGATCTGTATACGGGCAGATATGGATGCGTTGGCCCACAGTGTTAATGGCCAGGAGTGTGCCATTCATTCTTGTGGACATGATGCGCATGCTGCTATGGTGTTAACAGTGGCCGAAGCTATAGTCCCGAGAAGCATCAAGAATGGTAAAGTAAAGATTTTCTTTCAACCCGCCGAAGAAAAATTATTCGGTGCACTTCGTACAATTGAAGATGGGGTTATTGAGGATGTAGATATTCTGTTGGGAATTCATTTACGGCCAATTCAAGAAGCTAAATTGAATCAGGCAACACCGGCACTATGCCATGGAGCCAGTTATATTATGGAGGCCGAAATTCAAGGAGAAGCTAGTCATGGAGCTAGACCACACCTGGGGGTTAATGCCGTAGATGCGGCTGCAGCAGTGGTAAATGCAATTAATGCGATCCACGTAAATCCTGTCATCCCGGCAACCGCCAAGGTTACTAAACTTCAGGCTGGCGGTGCCGCTCTTAATGCGATTCCTGATAGAGCATATATGGCATTTGACCTGCGAGCTCAGAGCAACGCCGTTATGGAAGAATTACAAGCTAAGGCTACCCAGGCAATTAAAGGCGGGGCAGCTACTGTTGGTGCCTGCGCAGCTATTGAGTTAACAGGTGGCTGCCCGGCAGCGGAGTATAATGACGATATGATTGTTTTAGCCAGAGAAGCAATAGCAGCTGTGCTGGGAGAACAAGGGGTGCTAGATCCGATCACTACGCCGGGTGGCGAGGATTTCCACTTTTTTGTAAAGCACAAACCAAGCTTGAAAACTGGTTATATAGGTCTGGGTGCAGATCTAACACCCGGGCTTCATAATCCAGCTATGGTTTTTAATCCGGCTGCATTAATAAATGGGGTAAATATTCTGCTCTACATGGTAGATAAGCTAGTCGGTAGCGGGGCAGGGGAAATTGCCTATACACTATCTGCGCCAAAATCCTGTTCTAATTCGTAACGCGATACGGAAAGATAATAATCGAGAAAAATCACCGTACCCAGTGAGGGGTACGGTGATTTTTTTTGCAAGAAAGAGCAATACTTCCACATTTTAACGGTGACTGTATTTTCCGAATTGTATTGACAATGAGTAAGTGTGGAATTATAATGAGCATAAATAATAATAAACGAGCAAATAATATCAAATTTACCTCGAAAAACGATCAAAAATGATTGAGCGTGAAAGAAGGTGAATGAGCGGCGATTGATGAGCGAAAATACAACTGAGATCAGAGATTAAGGAGGGAGAACATGAGAGAGAGTCTTCAAAAATTCGGTGGTTTTCTGGCAGGCATGGTTATACCCAATATTTCGGCAATCATTTGTTGGGGGTTTATTACCGCTTTCTTTATCCCCACAGGGTGGGTTCCTGACGAATATTTAGCCAAACTTGTCGGGCCGATGATTCAATATCTGCTACCGACGCTAATCGGCTTTTCCGGTGGCCGCCTTGTTTACGGCTTGCGGGGCGGGGTAATTGGCGCTACTGCTACCATGGGAGTCATTGTTGGCAGCACCATCCCCATGTTTATCGGAGCTATGATTATGGGGCCATTTGGTGGCTGGGTCATAAAAAAATGGGACGAAATGATTGAAAACAAGATTCCAACCGGGTTTGAGATGCTGGTCAATAATTTTTCTGGCGGCATCTTAGGCATGATTCTGGTTCTGCTTGCCTATAACATTATTGGCCCGGTAGTCGCAAGCCTTGCTACGTTTCTCGGTAATACAGCGAAAGTCATTACCGAAGCCAAGCTGTTGCCGCTCTTGGCCCTGCTGATTGAGCCTGGTAAGGTATTATTCTTGAACAATGCCATTAATCATGGGGTGTTCTCACCCATTGGCATTGCAGAAGTCAAAGAATTTGGCAAGTCCATCTTTTTCTTGCTGGAAGCAAACCCTGGCCCTGGTCTGGGACTGCTGTTGGCTTATTGGGTGTTTGGCAAAGGCATGGGGAAACAGTCCGCACCAGGTGCTATCATTATTCATTTTCTTGGCGGTATTCATGAAATCTATTTCCCTTATGTATTGATGAATCCCCTATGCCTTATTGGGGTTATTGCCGGTGGCATGGCGGCAGACTTAACCTTCTTATTGCTTAATGCCGGATTAGTTGCTACTCCCTCACCGGGAAGCATCTTTACCCTGATTGCTATGACTCCTAAAGGCGGCCTGTTCGGGGTTCTTGCAGGTATTACTGTAGGCACCATTGTATCTTTCCTGGTCTCCAGTCCGTTTGTCCGTGCATATAGTGGCAATGTTGACGAACAGAGCGGCGCGGATTTTGCAAGTGCTCAACAACTGGTCAAATCCTTGAAACCGTCTAAGGTTGGAGAACAAGGTCCTCAGGCGGCTAATAGCCAAACTCTCGCAACTAAAGAAGCAGGACTGGTGAAAAAGATTGTATTTGCCTGTGAGGCAGGTATGGGATCGTCAGTTATGGCTGTCTCTGTGCTTAAGAAAAAACTTGCCCAGGCAGGGAAAAAAGATATCGAGGTTATCCATAGCCCGGTGAATCAAATCCCCCAAGATGCAGACATTGTATTGACGGCGATGGGCTTAGTCGAAAGTGCCAGGAAAATAGCATCACCGGGGACCCGGGTGTATGGCGTGCAGGATTTTATTAATTCTCCGGTTTATGACGAAGTGATCAAACAGTGTTAAGATTACTGCCTGCATGACAGCGGTATAACCTTTCTTAAACAGGTGATAGCGCGCCGCCGGACTGGCTTGGTTGTTTCAATCGTCTTGTTCAGCGGCGCGGTTTGTTATTCCCCAATATACTGATAGCTAAGGAGAATGAATATCATGCGTTTTGACCGTAATCTGGTATTTATAAAGGCTGACTTTAATAGCAAGGACGAAATTGTTGAATTTTTAGGCCGTCAACTTGTTCAGGCCGGGGCAGTGCATCCTGAATATATTACAGCCATGCATAAACGCGAGCAGGATATTGGCACCTATATTACCGAGGGGGTCGCAATTCCCCATGGTACTGAGGAAAGCCGCAGCCTGGTAAAAAAAGCGGCCATTGTCGTACTAAAGGTGCCTCAGGGCATCGAATGGATTGACGGTAAAAAGGTATATCTGGCCTTCGGTATTGCCGGTAACAATGAAGATCATGTTGCCCTGCTGGGCGGGTTGGCCACCATTCTCATGGATGCTGAGCAAAAGGAAAAACTCATGGCCGCCAAGAGCGAAGAGGACTTATTTGCCTATCTTGACGAAAATATCGAATAAATGTCCAACTATGGTTAATGTGTGACTGGAGGAAATTATGTTTGCCGAAGAACGAAAAACTGAGATCTTACAACTTGTTAAAATAGGTAATCCGGTAACGGTAACTAGTTTAAGCCAACGTTTCGGTGTTTCAGAGTCTACGGTGCGCCGGGATTTGCAAGAACTGGAAGACAACGGCCTCATCCAACGGACACACGGGGGAGCCATTTCAGTACAGACAGGCTTTGAAATGAGTTTTCAGGAAAAGGAAGTTCGCTTTTTAACGGAAAAACAACAGATTGCCACCTTAGCAGCTAACTTGGTGAATGATGGTGAGACTGTACTCATTGACTCAGGAACAACCACGCTGGAAATCGCTCGATTATTGCGTTCTAAAAAAATTACTGTTGCGACCAATAGTATGGATATTGCTCAGGTTTTTAGTGACGACGCCGGTGTGGAAACAGTATTGTTAGGCGGGACACTTCGGAAAAATACACGAGCATTAGTAGGGTATCTGACCAATGATGCCTTGCGGAAGATGTATTTTGACAAGGTGTTTTTAGCAGCTAACGGTATTGATGCCGAATTTGGGATCACCACGCCAAACCTGACTGAGGCAGAGACCAAACGATATATGCTCCAGGCCGGCAAAGAGAAAATTCTGGTAGCCGATCATTCCAAGATCGGTCAGCGAAGTTTATGCCGGATTTGTGGTCTTGAGGAGATTGACTTGTTAATCACTGACAAGGGGATTAATGACGCCGATGACCAGCAACTTGGCGCTTTAGTCAGAATCATGACACAAACTATTCTATAACGGGAGGTGACCGGCTATGAACAATAACGGACAGCAACAGATTGTAACAATTACTCTAAACCCCGCGCTGGATCAGACTGTATATATACCACAGTTTCAAGTGGGAGAGGTCAATCGAGTTAATCAACAGCGTATTGATCCAGGCGGTAAAGGCATAAATGTTGCTAAGGTAGTCCGGGCCCTCGGGCACCCGGCTTGTGTTACCGGCTTTCTGGGGCAGGATAATAGTAAGAGTTTTTATGAGTACTTTCATAAACAAGCCATTGAACATTTCTTTGTGGAGGTTGCCGGCGCAGCCAGGGTCAACATTAAAATTGTCGACGATCAAAGCGGCCGGGTAACCGAAATTAACTTCCCGGGATTGAATTGTTCCGGCCAGGACATGGAAGAACTTGAAACAGTTATACGGGGTCTTGCCCAGGAGCACCAGTGGTTTGTTATTGCCGGCAGTCTGCCGCAAGGCGTATCTGATGACATTTATGGCCGGTTGATTGCACTATTGCGGCAACAAGGAGCCAAGGTGTTCCTTGACAGTAGTGGACCGGCCCTGCGCGAAGGCATTAAGGCGGTCCCCTATGCCATTAAGCCGAATTTAGAGGAGCTCGGTCAATTAATTGGCCGGCCGTTGGAAAAAGAAACTGAAATTAGAGCCGCTATCGCCGATTTGCTGGCTGGCGGTATTAATGAGGTCATTGTGACCTTGGGAGCCCGGGGCGCGATTGTGGCCGCAAAAGAGCAAATGTTTTTAGTCAGACCGCCGGCTGTTGTCGCTAATAGTACGGTAGGTGCCGGAGACGCTATGGTTGCCGGTTTTGTTGTCGGAAAAACCCAGGGCTTGTCATTAGCGGATTGTGCCCGTCTGGGAACAGCTGCTGCCACTGCCTCTGTTGTTCAGCCCGGTACGCAAGCAGGTCCGGTCAAAGAAGTGGAAAAATTACTGGCGCATGTCCACATTAGCAGTGAGGCAGCGGCTTTTTAAATAAAATCAAATACACTAGGCAGGTGAAAAAAATGATTGTACGTGAATTCGTAATTAATAATAAAAGCGGGTTGCATGCACGGCCTGCTACTCTATGGGTTCAGACAGCCAGCCAGTTTCAAAGCAGCATTCGACTTAGCAAAGCCAACCGTGAAGTAGATGGGAAAAGCCTGTTAGGCATTCTCTCGCTAGGGTTATCTGCCGGCAGTAGTGTCCAAGTGACTGTAGACGGTCCTGATGAAGTGGCCGCGTCAAGCGAATTGGCAAAGCTGATCGCTGAATTGGCGGAAAAGGGAGAGTAGGCTGATCTATGGATAAAAAAAGATGGCAGGGAATTGGAGCATCATCAGGTTATGCAGCAGGTAGAACTTGGCTGCTCCGTACAGCCGGTTCTGCTCCGGAGCCGGTAGCAGATGCCCCTGGCTCTGTAGATAGCCAAAGCCAACTTGCGCGCCTGCAAAGAGCCATTGTGATTACAGACCAGGCGCTCATTCAGTTTGAAGAGCAGGTTAGAGCCGAAAAAGGGGAAGATTTGGCTCAGATTTTTGCGGCTCACCGGCTGCTGCTTAGTGACCCGGCCTTTACCGGCGAGATGTCGCTAGGTATTCAAAGCAAGCGCTGGACAGCAGAACAGGCAGTAAGGCAAGTAACCGATGAAGCAGTGACGATGTTAACTGCTTTGGATGATCCCTACTTTCGGGAGCGGGTTGTTGATATCCAGGATGTTTCACAGCAGCTTCTGCAGCATTTGGGCGGCAATAGTGCAGGATTAATTCAATTCCCGCCAATCGGCAACTGGGTTGTTATGGCTGAGGAACTAACACCGGCCCAAACCATCTCTTTACCTAAGGATCGTGTAGCGGCCTTTATTGTCCGTAAAGGCGGAAAAACATCACATGCTGCTATTCTTGCCCGTACCTATGGTATTCCGGCGGTTGTTGGTTTAAATAACGGCTGGGAAGAATTGATAGAGTTCAAGGCGGTAGAGCTTGACGGTGATGAGGGGTGGATTGGCGCTCTTGACACGGCGGACCTTGATGCGCTGCCGAGTACTGTGGGAACAAATCATGCGCTTATGCCGGCTGAAGAAGCACAGGCTTATGCCAACATGACGTTAGCTGCCAATATTGGCAACCCTTCCGACGTTTCGTTGGTACACCGTTTCAAAGCGCAAGGTGTAGGCCTATACCGTACCGAGTTTTTATTTATGGGTGATGTTCTTCCCACTGAAGAAGAGCAGGTCGCAGCTTACACTGAGGTGATTACCGCCTGTACCCCCCATGTAACCGTAATAAGGACTCTGGATATTGGCGGCGATAAAAGGGCTCCTGCTTTAGACCTGCCTGAAGAAAAGAACCCGTTTTTAGGGGTCCGTGCCTTGCGGTTATGTTTCAAAAGACCGGAACTTTTTGAAACTCAGCTGCGTGCCATCTGGCGGGCCTCAACAGCAGGTCCGACAGCCGTGATGTTCCCGATGATATCAAACCTGGAAGAGCTGCGAAGAGCCAAGGAATATCTTGAAAAAGCAAGAAAAGCTGTTATTAGCCAGGGCCATGCGGTGGGTTCTGTTCAAGTCGGAATGATGATTGAAGTTCCGGCCGTAGTCTGGATTGCAGCCAAACTAGCCCAAGAGGTTGATTTCTTTAGTATCGGCACTAACGATTTGATCCAATATTCATTAGCTGTCGATCGCGAGAATAGTGAAGTTGCCGATTTATATCAAGCCTACCATCCGGCGGTATTAGGCATGATTGCCCAGGTGGCACGGACAGCCCAAGCGGCTGGTATATGGACTGGTATCTGTGGTGAAGCGGGCGGCGATAGTGTATTGGCTCCCTTCTTTGCAGGTCTGGGAATAGATGAATTGAGTATGTCGCCGGGATTATTACCGAAGATGCGTCAGGCACTGTCCGGGCTGGATAGAGATAAACTTTCCAGCGAAGGTTTTGTTGATAAAATTCTTGATTGTGCGACCGCGGCAGAAGTAACCGATATGTTAAAGTCTTACAACAAAATGGTATCTTAAGAGGTGATAAAAAAATGAAGACACGCGCAGTAAGATTGTATGGGAAAAAAGATTTGCGTCTGGAAACCTTTGAGTTGCCGGCGATAAAAGACGATGAGATTTTGGTTCAAGTCATTTCCGACAGTATCTGCATGTCCAGTTATAAGGCAGCAATTCTCGGACCGGATCATAAACGTGTGCCCAAAGATGTCGCTGAACACCCGGTTATTATCGGCCATGAAATGGCGGGGAATATTGTGGAAGTAGGTGCCAAATGGCAGCACCAGTTTAAGCCGGGAGAGAAGTTTGCTATGCAACCGGCTTTAAACTATAAAGGAAGTATGGATTCACCAGGGTATTCCTACCGTTATTGCGGTGGTGCGGCCACATATGCCATTTTGCCCCAGGAAGTGATGGAATTGGGATGCTTGTTAAAATACGAGGGTGATGCCTATTATGATGCCTCACTTGCGGAACCGATGTCCTGCATCATTGGTGCCTTCCATGCCAGTTACCATACTGACATGGGTTCTTATGAGCACCGGATGGGGATTGTCGAAGGCGGCAAACTTGCTATTCTGGCAGGAGCCGGACCTATGGGGCTGGGCGCAATTGATTATGCTCTATATGGCGGACGGCGGCCGGGAATGATTGTGGTTACAGATGTTGATGAAGCTAAAATTGCGAGGGCTCAGGCGATCTTTCCACCGGCGGAAGTTAAAAAGGACGGTACTGAGCTTATTTTTGTCAACACCAAGGGCATCAGTGATGTGCCTAAATATTTAAAAGAGCTCACTGGTGGTACAGGGTTTGACGATGTCCATGTGTATACACCAATAAGAACGGTAGTGGAGCAGGCTGATCAAATCCTGGGGCGTGACGGTTGCTTGAACTTCTTTGCCGGTCCGACCGATACGGCCTTTTCCGGATTGCTCAACTACTATAATGTTCATTACAATGCTGCCCATGTGATGGGCACTACTGGCGGCAATACCAATGATATGATTGAATCGCTGCGGATGACCGAAAAGAATCTGATCAATCCTGCTGTCATGGTCACCCACATCGGTGGTATAGACAGTGTCGCAGAAGCGACCTTAGCATTACCTGAGCTACCAGGCGGGAAAAAACTGATCTATACCGGTATTGATATGGAATTAACCGCCATTGAGGATTTTGCAGCCAAAGGGAAAACCAATCACCATTTTGCTAAACTGGCTGAAATAACTAACCGTAATAAGGGCTTGTGGAGTGCGGAAGCAGAAAAGTATTTGCTGGAGCACTGGTAACAATCCTTTGGAAAAAAGTATGAGTAAACCCGGCTCAAAATTGAGCCGGGTTTACCTGCATTACAGGCTATGTAATGTAGTCCCGATACAACTGCAAATCCAGAGGAATCATAGGAATAAAGATTGCTGGAAATTTGTCTGCTGCCGATACAGTAGAGGATTTATTTAATGCGTTGAGAATTCTACATGTAAGTATTGAAGGTTTGACACTGTGCGTGGTCTAACTTCACAACGCGAACAGGGGGCTAGGACAGAATGATGAACGCATATTTTTTAGCTGGAATTGCAATGGTATTTTGGGGCATAGCTCCGATCTTTGGGAAGCTTGGGCTGGGTGAGGTACAGCCACTAGCCGCGCTTACTATACGCAGTGTGATCATTAGCTTATTGCTTGTAGTGACGGTGACAGTCAAGGGCCAGTGGGGCCTCGTGACCGAAGTAACGGCAAAAAGTGCTATGTACATTGGCCTGGAAGGAATATGCGCCGCATTATTAGGCCAGCTAGCCTACTATTTTGCGTTAAAAGTTGGTGATGTAGGCCGGGTATCACCAGTTGTGGCAGCATTTCCACTAGTGGCAATGTTTTTAGGGATACTATTTCTTGGAGAGAAAGTGACGATTTATAAGGTTTTAGCATCAATGTTCATTGTCCTTGGTATAGTTCTTATAAAATATTAGAGACTTAAGGGGGCGCGAATGCCAAAAAACGTCTTCGTGTCTATTCGGCTGTAAAACAGATATATGTGGACAAAACTGTGCAAAAAAAGGCTTTTTCCTGACTTAGGAACGTTGGACTACTTAGTCACTTGAGGTATAATCAAATTATAGTTGGAAAACTAAATTTGACGTGGAGGGAGTCCATCGTGAAAAAAAAGCTTATTATTGGTATGGTACTTGTTTCCTTGCTATCGGTTACCGCTGTTCCCGCGTCGCAGGCTTTTAACTTCGGTGATATTCTTAAGGTCGGCGGCATTTCTATACTTATAGATAAATTCTCAACACCCCTTAACAATTTCATAAACCAGCTGACCTTTAAACATGGTGCTGGAAGTGAATTCGCCACCAAGGTAGTCCCTATCCTTTCTGTTGGGAATCGCGGTTACATAGGAGCTGCTCAGGTTACAGGCTCGCAAGAATTAGTTGATAAAACCGAAGCAGTCATCCAAATGGAAGGTAACTTTAACAGCAATACGTTTAGGGTTAAAGCGTTAGTGCCTATCGACAGTACTAATCCCACCAACTTTACCCGTGTACAGGGTGTTGGAATATCGGCCATTATTGACATCAAAATTTAACGGAACTATAAAAAACCTCTTGTAGTAAGCTTATCTTACTACAAGAGGTTTTTTTCGCAAGCCCGGCAGGCTCGCGGGGACGGCTTAGTTAGAATCCTGCCAGCTAATCAGATTGGGCTTAGGGTCCAAGATCGACTGGTATTGCTCCTTATTGCCGTAAATTGCATTAGGGTCAAGCTTCTTGTAACGATAATATTTCTCAAGGCGATCGGACGGACGAGCCCAGCCCCAATGTTTCAGCCGGATTTGACAGGGAACCCCCCGCAGATTACCAAGATTCAAGGGTAGCCGACCACAATGCTGGGGGGTTTCTTGCCAAATATAATCATGGTTATCTTGGTAGCGCACCAGGAATGGTCGGGAATGCATATGTGCCTGCCAGTAATTGTCTTCACGATACTGTGTTTCATTCCACATATCATACAAACGAAAATGATAGATATCTGCCTGAGGATTGCGCAGCAGAAAAGGCATCATCTGGATAATTTGGTCTTCGAAGGTTTCGTCCGCATCCAAAATCAGTATCCAGTCTGGTTTTGTTGCTGCGGCCATATCCCATAGCTGCTTACGCAGCACAATTTCATTATGAAATCCCGCTGCGGTGTTTACCACAATCTGGTGCGGAGTATTGGCAAGACATCGTCGGCAAACCTCGACAGTATTGTCTGTACTGGCATCATCCAGAATGACTACTTGGTCGACATAGCTGGCCGCATGGGTAAGTACTTTTTCCAAATAACGATTTGCTTCATTACGTACTAACATAGCTAGAGTCAAGCGGGGCGACTGCCTACTTTCCTGATAGTCATATTTTTCTTTGTGAAGCATGAGTCCGGGTAGTTCCGATTCCCGGTACATATGGTATGGGGGATAATACGTGTCGGCATATAGTTCGAAGCCTAACACCGCAGCCCGTATACAAAAATGCCGGTCTTCACCGACTAAGTCCAAGTTGTCTATTTTGGCGAAAGAAATATCGGCAGCCAGCGCCTCTTTACTGAGCAAGGTGCAGGCCCCCAGACCACCTACCTTGTAGGTTCCGGGGCATTGTAACCTATTGATAAAGTCCTGTTGGCGTTTGGTGATTTCTTCTTCGCTCAATGGTTTTCCACCCTCGATTTCATGCAGGCGGTACTGACCCCCTAACCACACCTGCGGCAGCGGGATCAATTCTTTTTCCCATTGGGTCCAATAGACCTCGGAGACAAGGTCTTTGCCGAGACTAACAAGATGAGTTATGGTTTTTGGATGCAGAGCCAAGTCAGAATCGACGAGGAACAGATAGTCATATTGCTCTTCCCGGGCTAAATGGATGAAATAATCCTTATATTTTGCTACTTTCCACACAATATCTTCCTGCCAGTAATGTGTCTGCTCATTGCATCGATAAGCCTGGGAGCGTTCCGTACCTTGCAAAATAGTAACACCGGGATTGGCCGCTGCAAATTCCTGCAGATCAATACTTGGGGAATCATGGTCATCGATAAAGATAAATTCCAGCGTAAGACCCGTCTTATCCAGCGATTGCAAGCAAGCAAGGAACTCGGTCAGAATGGCGGGTTTTTGTTTAATGGGACTGGCAATCAAAACGCGTTTCATCGATAAATACCCCCTTCCAGAACTTGACTGGATCAGTTGGGAAGCAGCGCTGAACAACTGTTGAAATCAGCAGAAGATTTTGAAGCGCGCCAGCGATTAATGCCTGCTGCACCTTCGTTGAGTGACCGCCGGACATTTCCAGCAATCGGCTCTGGAGTACTAGCTCTTCCCCGCTTTGCGACAGCAGCGTGAACACAGCGGTGTCTAAACAATGTGCAGGAGATGCTGTTAACAAGCATTGCACATATGCGGTGCAGGCTGCGACAATCCGCGGGATGTCTTTTGCACTGGTTCTTTCAATGATTGCTAACAAAATAATAGCAATTGCCAGATCAAATCTGCCTGCTTGTGTTGCGCGCTGCAACAAACCCATCGTGATTTCGGGTGTAAGTCTGCTCAATATAGAGTTGCATAGGTGCAGACTAGACCTGTTACTCCACAGGGCTAGTAGCCGCGCCAGTGGATACAAGTCGACCGGCGTTTTAGATAATGCAGTTGTATAATTCTCGATAGCCTGATCGATTTTGCCTGCAAGAAAGTATACATCCCCTAAAAAAGAATGCAGTTGGCCAGGCTCTACCAAGTCTATGTTTTTTGATAATGCGGCCTCTAATACCTTGGCCGCCTCTGGAAATCGATTATGTTGCATAAGCCATACCCCGTATAGGCAGTATAAATCACCATTGTCAGGCAGGGTTTCTAGAGCACTGGAGAATAATGCTTCGGCGTGGGTATCGTCAGGCTCTGCTAATTTTGTTAGTAATAGCGCCATTAATACCTGGAGGATATAGCCTTCTTCACCACGCAGCAGGGTGAGAGTTTTTTGCAGTAATAAACCGGCCTGTTTAAAGTCTTTATGCTGCAAATACTCAATTGCAAGACTATAGTGCAAGAAAGGGTCCTGGGGGTTTTTCATCAGTGCCTTGCTAATGATAGTGGTATTCCGGTCAAATTTATGTTTTTCTTCTAATTCTTTTAGCAGATATCCATAATGGTGAATGGTATAGGGGGCAAAAACCAATCCATTGTGTACATTACAACTTTGAATACTACCGGCAACTTGTTCATGAATTGCTCCACTAAAGCGATATGCAGGCGCATTCTTAAATAAGCGGACCACATAGTCTTCTACGGTCTTATTGCCGCAATCCAGATAACTGGCAATCTGAAAATAATAGCCCTCTGCCGGTGAGTGTTCCATGTAGGCGAATAGGTCTTGGCGGGATAAGGGAGCTAGAACCTCATCAGCATCCAATACTAATATCCATTGCCCCTGTGCTTTGCTAATGGCATAATTACGAGCTGCAGAAAAGTCATCCACCCAGTGAAAGAAAAATACGGAGGCACCTAGTTCTGCTGCAATTTTTACGGTAGCATCCTCTGATCCCGTATCAACGACGATAATTTCATCGACAAGTTGCTGTACACTCTCAAGGCAGCGAGCCAGGCAATGTTCTTCGTTTTTTGTGATAAGGCATAAAGAGATTGAGATAGTGCCGTTCATTGGTATAATCCTCGCAGTGTAGAGAAGGTGTAGTCCAAACTTTGCCTTACACCTTGTTCTTTTACGCTAAGTTCGTGGATGACTAATGCTAACGACTCTGCATCATTGGCAAGAAGTCCTTTAATAGCAGCGATCACAGCGGCAAAGCGACGCTGCTTAGAAAAATCTTTTGTCCGGACCTGCAGACAACGATTACTCAGAGCGAGAAGAGTAGCAGTCGCTTGGGGATTGGCTAAGGGAATGGAGGCATTGTGACACAGCTTTTTATAAAGACAAAATACAGCTCGGAATACATCGCGATTGTCCGGCTTTTGCCAAAGGCTCCACATCTGTAGTCGTGCTTCTTCATAACGGTCTAAAAGCATAAGTGCGACGATTTCATCCACCGCTACTGTGGTTGATGGTTCTATCCCCTGCTGGCGCATTTGCAGAATTGATTGCAGTGCTCCAGCGATTTCGCCGCTATACAACTGGCAGGTAACCAATATCTCTAATTCGCGAGCGTCAGGAGCCACCTTGGGCTCTAAACATTGAACACCGATATCCGGAAATCCAGCTGTCCAGAAAAGTTCTGCCATTTTTCCCGCAACCTCGCTAACCTCAAGATAATCTTGTTCACGGAGAAAGCGTAACACCTCGAGCGCAGGCTGTTGCGTCAGTTTTAATAGAACCAGTGGATATAAAGGGTAGTAGTAATTTTGGCTGGTAGCCAAAGCCTGCTCATAATATTTTTCTGCCTCTTTTATTAAACTGAGCTTTTCTGAGCAATAGCCCAGATGATAGTAAGCCAGATAACTATCCGTTCCATCGGTATGAAAGAACGTCAGTGGCGGTGGGCCTAAGCGAATAGCCTCTTGAAACCATTTTATTGCAAGTGCATATTCACCCTGTAATTCAAAAAGAACTGCTCCATCAAAGAAGAGGTCGCAATACTCTGGATAATGTTCACTTTCCTCTAAACAAAGTCGGATTGCCTCATCAAGCTTGACGGACTGCTTATAACAGCTAATGAGGTGCCGGACTGCTGGAGTGCGAAACACTGTCTGTGCGGTAGCGAATTGCCTTAAAGCTACTTGAAAAGCGGCAATAGCGAGGTCCGTACAGCTTACTCCCAGCCATTCGGTGCCCAGATAATAATGCAAATAGGGGTCAGTGTTATTCAAGGCTATTGCAGTCTTTAACAGTCGGATATTTCGCCCTCGCCGGGTGCGGCGTTCAGAAGTGGAAACTGCCGTATGCCAAATTACGGGGTGACAAGTATAGCCCACAGTCGTGGGGTCATCTATGGACACGTATTCATGGACAGGGTTTGTAAAGCGGTAATTCCTCCGGAATAACCGCAGCACCATAAAACGGTCATATTCACGATACTCATTGCAAGTCTTTAGTGCGCAAAGCGGCAGGCAAAAAGCAGTATATTCTGATTGGTTTACTAATAAGTTCAGTGCCCCTGAGTCGATGCTTAGTTGTTCGTCGGCATCTAATGACAGTACCCAATCCCCGGTTGTTTGCTCGATGGCATAATTACGGGCTGCGGCGAAATCGTCATTCCACTGGTAGGAGTATATCTTTGTTGTATATTTTTGGGCAATATCCACCGTAGTATCAGATGACCCGGTATCGACAATCACGATTTCATCGACTGCGTCTTTGACACTTTCCAGACACTGAGCGAGACGCGTGTCTTCATTGCGAACAATCATCGCCAAAGAGATTTGCTGCAGTGTCATTGTTTCGCAGCCTCCTCCAGCAACTCGCGAAAAAGGGGCATATCAGGATACTTCCGGGCAGCCTCGAATAGCAGTTCCTGCCGCATCGCCTGGTACAATCGGATTAATTTAACGTAATACTGCGGCTGTTGTGGTGCTATCGATAGTGCACGTCGGTAGCATAGGCAAGCTTCTTCTGATTGATTACTTTGCCGTAGTATTTCCCCCATCAGGCACCAGGCATCTGCGTTGTCTGGATGTTCCTCCAAGTATAGCTCTGTATACAACTTTGCAGTATCCCAATATTCATAGTGCGCAAAAATTCGGGCTAAATCCAGGGCGTATTCTTTTTGTGTTGATTTTGCGACTTTTGCTAACAAACCTTCGGCAAGCTGTAACTCCTGCAGGTCGAGCGCACGCAAAACTATGTCCTTCACAAGTGACATCCCCTCCAACCCGAGGACCGCCGGGGGAGCAGAGCCACGCTTATACAAGGAATCCTTCAGCATGATGACAACTGCGCCCGTATCAGCAGACAAGCCAACAGCCAGGAAATTTTCACACAGTACGCGTACTTTTGTACGGTTTTTATTTAGCCAGAAGCAGAGTATCTCATTCATTCTTGCTAATGGGTATTGCGGATGATTGAGGGGGATGGCATCTAATAAACGCATTGCTTCAAGTATCCTTTTTTGCTGGATTAGACATATTGCTTTCAGCATGCTGGTGTAATCATCTATATCTGCAGGCTCAATTTTTTCAAAATAGTCAAGTGCCAAACGGTAGGCTCCTTCCGTAAAATACACTGTACCAATAAGACGTTTGGCATCCGTGGTGCAGAAATCACAAAGCTTCTCCATAGCCTGCTTGGTATACTCGGGATCTTTGCGGGGGTTTAAGATGCGAACAATGGCCGACAGAGTAATGGTAAACCCTGGATTATCCTGCAAGCTTAGAATGTAATAGCGCAAGGCTTCTTCTTCATTTCCAAACGCTTCTGCTAATCGGGCAATTTGATAATAGGCCCGAAATCCCCGACTACCGCTGAAAGGAGCATAGTAGGCTGGCTGTTCGGGCATTGAGAGCGCATTCTGGAAACAATCAAAGGCTCCGGCGTAATTTTTTTGCTCCAGATGGATTAAACCACCGTAATAATATAAGTCTGCATAATTGGGAAAGAACTTTAGGGCGAGTGAAATAGCCTCTAACGCGCGGTCATATTGCTGGGCCCCACAGTGAGCTAGTACAATATACCGTAGCAATTTGGGGTAGTAAATCGTACTCGGGTCGGTATTGTTCGCTGCCTTGGTGAGTTCTTCCGCAGCCTCGGTAAAGTTGTCTATTCGATACAACTCTACACCGTAGTGGTAACGCAGCGTGTTGTTATCCGGATCACTTTCCATTTGCTTTTTAATAATAGATAGGTTCCTGTTTTTTTTATCTTTCTCGATAATTTGCTGGGTTAAATAACCGTAATGACGAAGGACAATATTTTCGGCAATCTGGAATTTTGCCTGCCTGTTCTTTTCTAAAATGACGTCGACAATCTGTTCGTGAATGGTTCCCCGGAATCGATATTCCGGTTTGTTGCGAAACATGCGAAATACCAAATCCGGACAGGTTTCAATGCTTCCTTCCACGCCGATCAAGTTAATGATTTTTACAAAGTAACCATCGGTATCTGACTCTGCCACTTGACGTAGCGCTTGGGCGGTTCCAGGCTCCAAAGTCTCGTCGGCATCCAGAAAAAGGATCCAGTCGCCGGTAGCCAATTCTAAGGACACATTGCGGGCAGCGCTGAAATCATCTTGCCAGATATGAGCGATTACTTGAGCTCCGGCATGTTCGGCTACTTGTATTGTTTGATCTGATGATCCTGTATCTACAATGATGATTTCGTCGACGGCTCCGGCCACGCTGTGTAAACACCGCGCTAGGTTAATCTCTTCATTTTTTACGATCATACACAAGCTGATCTTGTTACTCATTGCATATACCCCATTATATTTTTTTACCAGTATATGCTTGGGGTATATTCCTCGTTCACTCAAGATAGATATGTACTTTACATAAAAAGGTAAAGAGCAGCACATAAATTGTTAATCAACATATTATAGGTTGAGTAGAGAAATCTACAGACAAATAGTGGAAAGGAGCGACTTCGGTATGCCCAATTTCAAGATTATCCAAGATGTGGCTGACCAGGCGCGAATAAAAATTTATGGATCGGAAAATGCTGCGCTAATAACGTCAAATGGAGGATACCTGTCTGTCACTGCTCCGGTCGGCGGCCTTAGTATTACCGCGCCAACAAATGGTCTTCTCGTTACTGCTTCAGCAAGCGGTCTGAGCGTGACCGGCCCTGTCAATGGCCTTATCGTTACGGCACCGGCGTCCGGTCTCAGTGTTACCGCGCCGACGAATGGTCTCCTCGTTACTGCTTCGGCAGAGGGCCTGAGCGTGACTGGGCCTGTCAATGGCCTTATTGTTACGGCACCGGCATCCGGCCTCAGTGTTACCGCGCCGACGAATGGTCTCCTAGTTACTGCTTCGGCTAACGGCTTGAGTGTGACAGGGCCTGCCAATGGCCTTATTGTTACGGCACCATCTTCCGGCCTCAGCGTAACACCACCAACCGGTGGCCTGTTGATTACTAGCTCAGGACTGGCGGTTGTTTCTACTCTGTCTACCACTGACGTAACGGAAGCCAAAACCGGTCTTGTTGATACGGCTGGCTCACCGTCCAACACGTATACAGTACTGGGAGTAGCAAGCTATTCTTTCGGTTTAGTCAACGAATCCACGTCTGCAGCCAATGCGCAAGCAACTGCTCAATTGCAGCTCAGCCCTGATGGGGTGGTCTGGTTTAACGACAGTTCAGTAGTCACCTTAAGCCCTAATTCCTCTAATGCGTTAGTTTCAGGTATTTTCCTCAAATATGCCAGGGTTTACTATGCAGCCGTTAATGCTGCCAGTGCTGTAGACCTCACCATCTTCTTCCAAGGACAATCGTCGTAATACACCGGTGTATACTATCAAGTGCCATGTTCTGTGAAATTTGTCTCCAACAAGTGGTTGGAGACAAATTTGTTACATAATAGAAAATGCAATTATTTATGTCTATTATGTAGGGCGGTAATAGGTACATTGATTTTAGATAAGAAAAAAGGGGGGGGAATAGGTGGGGGTGAAAACCATTAAACCTCCTGTTAAGAATATATCTACGATTAATGGCAGATGTTCGCACCGGCGATTGGCCAAAAGGATGTTATTCGCCGGACGAAAGAAGAAACACATATATCAATCGCTTCTTGGATTTGACATTACTGCTTTACCGTCGTTTCTGACCATTTTGAGCGGTACACTGAATGTTTTTTTGCTTGAGAATAGTTGCCCCCAAATAGAAAATATCATTGATGTTCATCAAGTACTTTCGCCGTGGTGTAAAAGAAAAGACTTACTTATTAAGGAGTTACCTGTGGCAAGCGCTTCTATTAGCAATATTAACTGTTCCTTTGTAAGTTTTGACATCACACCCCTTATCGTTGATTGGTATACAGGCGGCAGTGTAAATCTGGGGATACTATTGAAATTAAGAAACCAACAAAAGCCTGGTTTATTAGGTTTTTGTAGTAATAGATTTTTTAACTCGCGGTATTGGCCTTTCGTAGAAATCTCTTTTTTAGACCCGGTACCTGGTGAATGCTGCTATCAGACCCTAGACGCCGATGAAAGTGTCACCACGAGTAATATTGTTCAAACAACAGCTAGGATAAATGTTCAACGGTTTAATTACACCTATTACATCATCAACAGTGGTTTACATAGCGCTACTGTTTCCATGCAACTCAGTCCTGATGGCACAAACTGGATGACGGACGTGCCGCCGCAGGTTATTATCCCTGGAGGAATGTTGACCTTTGTCCCGAATGTAATAGCTAGATTTGCACGTCTAGCTTTTCAATCGGCCATGCCTAATCAGAATACCATTCTAGACATATGCGTAAGAGGTTGTTATGCATAAAGCAGTTTATATTTTAGGCTATAACTGTAATAAAAGAAGCAAGGCCTATCTCACTTGATAGGCCTTGCTTCTTTTACAACTGGTTTATAATGCTCTACTCAAATAGTTATCTAGATTCTTTCTACAATGGTTGCAACGCCTTGGCCGCCGCCGATGCAGAGTGTGGCCAAGCCTAATTTTTGGTTGTTGCGTTCCATTGCATGCAACAGAGTGACGAGAATACGTGCGCCGCTGGCACCGATCGGATGACCCAGCGCTATAGCACCGCCGTAAATATTTACTTTTTCCTGAGCGAAACCTAATTCTTTGCCCACGGCAAGGAATTGGGCCGCAAAAGCCTCATTGGCTTCAATAAGATCAATATCATTGATCGTTAACCCAGCTTTAGCCAATGCCTTTTGGGTTGCAGGGACTGGTCCGACTCCCATGATACTTGGGTCAACGCCGCCGGAGGCATAGGCGCGAATTCTCGCCAATGGTGTAATACCCAGCTCCCTGGCCTTGTCGCCAGACATGATCACTAGTGCGGCACCGCCGTCATTGATCCCGGAAGCGTTACCGGCAGTAACGGTACCATCCTTTTTGAAGGCCGGTTTTAATTTTCCCAAAGATTCGATGGTAGTTCCTGCCCGGGGATATTCGTCAGTGTCAACCACTACTTCGCCTTTTTTCGTCTTAATGATAACAGGCGTAATCTCTTTCTTAAAAACACCCTCAGCAATCGCTTTAACGGCTTTGCTTTGAGATTCAGCTGCCACTTGGTCTTGCTCCTGGCGGCTAATACCATATTTTTCGGCAACGTTTTCGGCAGTAATGCCCATATGATAGTCATTAAATGCACACCAAAGGCCATCTTGAATCATGACGTCGGTTATTTTGGAGTTCCCCATGCGGTAACCCCAACGAGCTTTGGCATCCAGTAGATACGGCGCATTTGTCATGCTTTCCATCCCACCGGCAACAATAATGTCAGCATCTCCGGCGAGAATGGCCTGAGCAGCCAAGTTAACTGTTTTTAAGCCGGAACCGCAAACTTTATTGATCGTGTAGGATGGTGTTTCGGCGGAAAGTCCGGCTTTAATAGCTGCCTGACGTGCCGGGTTTTGTCCCAGGCCAGCCTGCAGGACATTACCAAAGATAACTTCATCGATTGAATCTTTCGCAATACCGGCACGGGCAACAGCCTCGCTGATAACATGGGCTCCCAACTCGACTGCCGAAAACGGAGCCAATGAACCATTAAAACTACCAATTGCGGTGCGTACGGCACTAGCAATAACTACTTCTCTCATGTGTACTTACCTCCATTGAATATTAATTTTAGATATATTTGATTCTCCGATTAGAAGAAATGCAGGCCAACAATAAAAATCACACCGGAGAATATCAATGCGGTAACACAGTATCCCATAATGTCACGTACACCCAGTCCGGCTATAGCCAATGCCGGCAGTGCCCAGAACGGTTGGGCCATATTCATCCAGGCTTCGCCATAGGCAATGGCCATGGCGGCTTTACCCATGTCCGCTCCTAAGGCCTGGGCAGCAGGCATTACGAAAGGACCCTGTACAACCCAGTGTCCGCCACCGGAAGGTACGGCAAAGTTGATTAGCGCTGAGCTGAAAAATGCCATTATGGGGAACGTTTCTGCGGTAGCGACATTAACAAACCAATTCGTAATAATTCCGCCAAGGCCGGAATGTTCCATCATGATTTGAATACCGGCATAAAAAGGGAACTGAATCAGTATGCCAGCCGTTCCACGGGCGGCTGCGCTTATGGCCCGTGCATAAGCCATCGGGGTTTTATGCAGCAAAATGCCGACTGTCAGGAACATCAGGTTTACGGTATTGACGTTAAGATTGAACCCTTTTTGGGCAAAATACGCACCCAGATAGACAATGCCGAGCAGGCCAACAACCCAGGCCAGTATCCGGCTTTCTTCGATTTTCTCTGCCCACGTCGCATCAGGTCCTAATACTTTGGCAACAGAAACTTCTTCTTGCAACAGTGCCGGATCTATGGAAACAATTTCATGCTCTTTTGGCATCATCATCCGGGCAATTAGCGGCACTAAAATGACTAAGCCAACAGTGATGAAAATGTTATATGCAGTAAAGATGGTGTTGGATATAGGGATAAGTCCGACCATTTTTTCCATCGGGTTGCCGGCAGTAGCCGCCACCAGCGGAACAGAAGCGGAGAAGCCGCCATGCCAGGTTAAAAAGCCCATATAAGCAGTGGCTATTAATAACCGGTAATCTGATTTAGGAACACGGCGGGCCACTTCGCGCGCAAACATGGCACCTACCACCAAACCAAAGCCCCAGTTAATTACACAGGCTACTGCTGAACAAAAACCGACCAGCATAACGCCTTGGGCCGGAGTTTTGGCCACAGAAGCCAGGCGAGTCATGCCTTTTTTTACCGGACCGGAGCTGGCTAGCGCATGCCCGGTAACAAGGACAAGCGCCATTTGCATGGCAAATGCTAACAAATTCCAAAAGCCGTTGCCCCACATATTGACCATATCCATGGCCGAATGCGGCGTTATCGTGATACCCAGAACAAAGGTAATAATTGTAAGCAAGATGGCAAATACTAATGGGTCAGGCAAATACTTGTTGACTATATTGGTAAAAAAACGTGAAATAACTCCTACCATTGCTATATCTCCTCCTATGAAATGTTTTGCATCGGTTTAAGATCTGGGCTGATAATCAGGTTCGCCTCAGTACGGGCTTTAACAAACTCAACATCAACGCCGGCGGCGATTTCCTCGAACACAAGACCTTCTTTGGTCACGCGAAATACGCCAAGTTCAGTGACAATTAGATCAACTACACCTTTACCGGTTAGTGGGAGACGGCACTCTTTCAGGATTTTGGCCGAGCCGTCTTTTGCACAATGCTCCATGGCAATAATAACTTTTTTGGCTCCTGTTACTAAATCCATGGCTCCTCCCATACCGGGGACCATTTTACCGGGGACCATCCAGTTGGCCAAATTGCCTGACTGATCTACTTCCAGGCCACCTAACACGGTAACGTCAACATGGCCGCCGCGGATGAGCATAAACGACATCGCACTGTCAAACATGGCGGCCCCGGGAATAATGCCGCAAGGTTGACCACCGGCATTGACCAAATTTGCGTCTGCCGCTCCGGTTAAGGAACCTAACCCGACGAAACCATTCTCTGACTGCAGGGTTACATCAACACCGTCAGGTAGATAGTTGACTACCATTGTTGGCAAACCAATACCGAGGTTTACGACATTGCCGTTTTCCAGTTCCAAAGCGACCCGTCTTGCGATTATCTCTTTCGCGTTCATACTAGCAACCTCCTAAATAAACAATCTTGTTTACGACTACGCCAGGGGTCATTACGTCGTCAGGGTTTATTTCTCCCACTTCAACCAGTTCATCTACTTCCGCAATGACTAAGTCGGCAGCCATGGCCATTAACGGATTGAAATTGCGGGCCGATTTATCATAGACAAGATTGCCTGCTTTATCTGCTTTTTTCGCTCTAATCAAAGCGATATCAGCCCGGAGTGGTGTTTCTAAAAGATAGTCGACGCCATCAACGCACAGCTTTTGTTTACCCTCTTCTACAACAGTACCTACTCCGGTTGGTGTAAGTACACCGCCCAAACCGGCACCACCGCAACGAATTCTTTCCGCTAAAGTGCCTTGTGGCACTAATTCAACAGCCATTTCTTGCGCAATCATCTGTTTGCCGGTTTCCGGATTTGTGCCGATATGAGAAGCAATTACTTTTTTAACCTGACGATTAACAACAAGACGGCCTACACCCTTGTCTGGAAAGCCAGTATCATTGGCAATCAGTGTAAGGTTTTGAACTTTTTGATCCATGATTGCCTTAATGAGGGCTTCCGGTGTGCCGACAGCCAAAAAACCGCCCACCATGATCGTCATTCCGTCTTTCAAATATTCGGTGATTTGCTGAATACTTGCTTGTTTGTTTGTCATACTCAACCTCCTGATAAATTGAAATTCATTTGATTTAGTGCAACCTGTCTTGCCTTGCTGTTTCCAAGATTCGACCCGGAACGACAAGATTCTCAAACTGTTACTATGCTATTGCAAAATCCGTGCCAAAAAGAAAAAAGCCCTGTCGAAAAATCGAAAGGGCTTGTGAATACTTATAAATACTAGATTGAAGAATTGCTCTATCCAGACAACTCTAAAAATAATGAACTAATTTATTTATTGATGGTGTGCATTTTCTTGCGCAGTGAGCATTTTTTTTCACACTTATTCAATCTCATATTCCTGAATCTTATATAAAATAGAACGTCTGCTCATCCCTAACTCTTTGGCCGTTTTTACCTTATTACCCTGATTACGCTGCAGCGCTTCCTTGATGAGCATACACTCCACTTTCTTGATCATCTCTTTTAGGGTTTTTCCTTCAGGTTTTTCAAACCCAAACGAGCTCATCAGGTCACTTTCATTGCTGTACTTGAGATTATCAGGTAAATCTTCCGGAAAAATCCGGCTGCCGGTACTCATAATAACAGCACGTTCTACTACATTAGCCAACTCACGCACATTGCCCGGCCAGTTGTAGTTTTCCAACAGTTTCAAAACATCTGGATCAAACCCCATAATATCCTTCTCGTTTTCCGCTGTGAATTTCTGCAAAAAGTAGCCGGCTAATAGCTCAATGTCTTCACGGCGTTCCCGTAGCGGCGGCGCTGACAGGGACACAACATTTAAACGATAATACAGATCCTGCCGGAAGGTGCCCTGTTTGACCATTTCTTCCAAGTTACGATTGGTTGCTGCCAGCACCCTGATATCGGTTTTAATGGTTGTATTGCCGCCTACCCGTTCAAATTCCCGTTCTTGTAGTACCCTTAAGAGCTTGACCTGCAGATTTGGCGAAATCTCACCGATTTCATCCAGGAATAACGTCCCATGATCGGCTTGCTCAAACCGTCCTGGGCGGCGCATAATGGCACCGGTAAACGCTCCCTTCTCATGGCCAAACAGTTCACTGTCCAGAAGACCTTCCGGCAGAGCCCCGCAGTTGATTTTTATAAAGGGACCGCTGTTCCGTTTACTATTGTAATGGATGGTATTGGCAATCAGCTCTTTGCCTGTACCGCTCTCACCGGTAATCAGCACACTGGCATTACTCTGGGCGATTTTAGCTATATTTTGGCATAAGTCCTGCATTTTTGGACTGTTGGTTATAATTTTGTCTAACCGGTAGCTATCAATCAACTGCTGGTTTAAAACATAGATTTTTTCAGTCATCTTTTGTAATTGAATGGCGCGGTTAGTCAATAATTTGACTTCTTCAATATCAAAAGGTTTAATAACATAATCAAAGGCACCTAATTTGATGGCTTCTACTGCCGTTTCCACCGCGGCATAGGCCGTCATCAAAATAACAGTTACATTCTGGCTCAGTTTCCGCATCTCTTTAAAGGCTGTTATACCGTCAATGTTAGGCATGCGTATATCCATAATAATTAGATCAGGCTGCAACGTCTTGAACTTGCTTAAAGCCTCTTCGCCGCTCTCAGCGCACACCACTTGATAGCCTTCGCGTTTTAAAACAGCTGACAATAATTTGCGCACACTGTCTTCATCATCAACAACCATAACCGTATAGTTGTTATTCATCAGCTTCGCCTCCCTGATGTGTAACAGGAAATTGTAGGGTAACAGCAGTGCCGCACCCGATCTCACTTTGGATATCGACCCGTCCATAGTGGGCATTAATAATCCGCTGTACCACCGCTAACCCCAAGCCGGTTCCGGTGGCTTTGGTAGTAAAAAAGGGATCAAACACCTTGCTCAAATCTGCCGGGTTAATGCCATTGCCGGTATCTGTTATCTTTACATGTACAAAACCACTGTACTCCTGCCAGGTCTTAATCTCAAGTATTCCCTGGTCTGGAATCGCTTGCACAGCATTAATAAATAGATTGAGCAAAACCTGTTTTAGCTGCTCGGCATCTCCCTTAATTTGCGGGATTGTTTCATCAAGCTGCAGCCTAAACTCCAATTTATGTTTGGTACCAGTGTTTTTAACCAATACCAGCGTTTCCTCGATCAAGCCATTGATATCCACTAGGCTATAATTGGTTTTACAGGGGCGGGCAAAATATAAGAGTGTCTCAATAACACGATTTACCCGGTCTACTTCTTTAATGATCACAGGCATGTATTCTTTTCTTTCTGCTTCATTGTCTGTGCCTTGTAAATATTGTACAAACCCTTTTATGGCAGTGAGCGGGTTGCGTATTTCATGGGCAACACCGGCCATTAATTCACCCAAGGACGCTAACCGCTCGGCTCTCAGCATCTGTGCCTGCAGGCGATGCTGTTCTGTCAAATCTTTGAATACGACAACTGCACCGATGATCTTATCGGTACTGTCTTTCAAGCGGCTGGTACTGATACTGATGTAAATATCTCCATTTTTAACCGGATAATCCATCTCTATTCCGATATAGTTTGTTCCTGTTGCCAAGGTATCTAACAGCAAACTATTAAAATGCCGGCCTTCACAAAAGATTTCTTTATAAGGCTTATCTACAATTTCTGAGCAAATAAAGCCTGTTAAGGCTTCAGCAGACTTATTGGCACTTGTTATATTGCCGTCAATATCAACAGTAATAACACCATCGGCAATACTGTGCATAATATTCTCGTTTAACGTCTGGGCATTGAGCAAGGAACGCGCCATATGATTGATAGCATCACTAATCTGTCCCATTTCCCCCTCCATGGGATTGATCCGGTGGCGCAAATCAAATCTTAGCTGTTCCAGACCATTTTTAATGGTCTCCACATTATGGATAAAACCCCTGATCATCCAGAAGATCAACAGCAAACTGACAATAATTCCGATGCTCACAGATAGGTAGATGTTGTAGTCCATGGACGCCATTTGGGCATGGATGTCATCTGTCAGCTCATTCGCCCAGATATATCCAACAACCTCGCCATGACGCACAACAGGAACCATGGCGTTCATAATATCTCCCCTGACCATCGGCGCAAATTCGACCAGTCGTTCGCTTGTACTCATAACTTTACGGCCAGGATGAGTGGGACCTATGGTAATGCCCACCTTATCCGCGTAATTATTACTAGGGCCATAGGTAATAATTGCGTCAAGTTCCTTACTATAATATCCGGCCCCAACCCCGGGATAAGCATTGGTCAAGGTATCTGTGTAATTTTTTAAGGCCTCATTCAAAACTTTTATCTGGGTCGCACGATCGGCATTGCGTGCGTTTTTTGCCGTCAATATTTCATTGTATCCTTCGCCAAGGTAGTTATCTAACAATAAAGCAATGCCAAATAATTTAGTCTGTTTCTCCACAAGTAAGGCTTCTTGTGTTTCCAGCTTGATTACATATCCGGTCAGGAGTATCGGAATACTTACAATGATCAAAGTAAACAAAATCATCTTATTGCGTAATGTTTGGGGCACTAAACGTTTCATAAGCCGTCTCCTTTAGTTTAATTATCACGGAACCGGGCAAGCGGCATGGACAGGGTTCAACGGAATTTTGCTGTAAAAAAAGACTCTCTGGTTGAGAGCCCCCATATCTACGCGCAAATTTTTTGATTGACCTAGTCGAAGGAACTCCCGGCAACCGCCAAGGAAATACATTTTTCGAACCAATTCGATATTCATTCTGCTTTTAGCATGTCTGATTATAATACTATCTTATCTGCGTTAAACTGTAAATAAGCGATCGCCTGGGACATTTGGCCATGCCTTTGAACTAAACTCCCTAAGTTACCTTACGTCACCTTATTCTAACCTATGCATATTATGTAATAGAGCGACACAAGCAAAGGAGGGCCTATATGTCAAAGGATTGTTGGGAAGACCCCGCAGCTTTTAGTGGTGACGTATGTATGCTCAGCGAAGAGGCGATACATCTAAGGGACTGTCTCTTTCTGCTTTGGTCACAGCATGTTTATTGGACGAGAATGGTTATCATGGGTATTGCATTTGATTTGCCCGATTTGGAGCCGACTACAAATCGTCTTCTCCGTAACGCATCTGATTTTGCGAGGTTATTTTGCCGCTTTTACGGAAATGAAATTGCATCCGAGTTTGGCCGCCTAATGAAAGACCATCTAGTTATAGCTGCAGAACTTGTTCAGGCGGCAAAGGCTGGTAATACTAAGGCTGCGGCAGATGCAGAGAAGAGATGGTATGCCAACGGGGATGAAATCGTATGCTTCTTAAACCATATTAATCCATATTGGTCGGTCAAACATATGCGGGCTATGTGGTTCAAACACTCGGAATTAACAAAAGCGGAGGCTGTCGCCACACTTACTAAGAAGTACACTAGAAGTATTGAGATATTTAACCAGGTAGAGAAAGAGGCCTTGATGATGGCGAATGATTTTGCTAACGGCATTATCTGCCAATTTTCTCTGTAAAAGTTCCATGACCGTCCCCTTGTCTTTCACGGGAAGCATCGCATACCGGCGTATATCCATAACCCCCCCCTAATGGCGCAAGGTATGTTATAATGTGTAAAAATGGAGATGGAGAAATCCTGGGCGTAAAGAACACCCGCAACCTACCTATTTGAGTAAGTTACGGGTTTTTTACTTATAAGCTATAATTAAGATTATTATCTGCGGTTTGCCTGGTTGCGACAGTAATCGAGTTACTGTCGCAACCAGGCAAACCGGATAAATTGGACAACGATAGGCTGGTACGGTATTAATGACAAAGCTCTTTTTTAATTGCGCTACTATAGTTGTCCGGCAAGTTCGGAATTAAAATTAAAGAAAACTCGGAGTGATAATATATGTCGATGGAAGCAGAAACAAGATACTCAGTCCCCTTTTCCCCCCTCGAAGAGCGCATTGCCCAGGAAGCACCTTATCTGACTATGGCATTAGCAGAGTTGCGGACTGGGATGGGATCGGACGATTTTGAGAAGTACATTAATTCACTGATTTCGTTGCGAAAAATAGACGACCAGCTGCTAATAATTACAAGAAGAGAAATGTACAGATCGATACTGATTAGCCGTTTTTTGCCAGTAATAAAACAAAGTTTTAAAGTGAAGTTTGTTAGAATCGTAAACCAATAATTTTTTGTTTATCAGCAACATATTGTTGGAGATTCTTATATTTGTAAAATGTCGTTGAGCAAAAACCCCCTAATGTAGAACTAAATTCTACATTAGGGGGGGAGGGTTATAGTGCCTGGGTTCGAACAATAGTCCAATCGTGATCACCGGTTCTTTCCAGAAATACATTGAAGAGTTTGCCGGTATCATGTTTGATTACTTCAACAACTGCTTTATTGCTTGTTCGGGACAGCAGGGTAAAAGAATCCATATAACGGTTAAAACCATACAGAGCGGCAGTATCTTTTACAACGTCAATAGGGTTGCTAAGATTATAGGCATAGTCAGTGCGATCATAATCACTACGATAATAAATGCGCCCATCCTGATACCACGCCTGGTTTTCATCAGCACCTGGCCAGCTATTCAGATGCTCATGCCAACCCCGGCCTGGCGGCCCATTCCTGTCATCATTCCGGTTTTTCTCTGCGACAACTTTCTTTACCGGTTTTTGCGTATTCTTATCCAGTTGTGTCATATAGTTAATAGCTGGGGAAGGGGGGACTGAGGGACTTTCAGCAGCAAAGGCCTTCGCAACCGGGATACCTGGTAAAACAGCACCTGTCATAATGGCTGCGCCGGCCAGAGCGGCAGCATAACGTTTATATTTACGACGAAGATGGAGGCTCAGTTGCTTGCGTTTGGCTGATTTTCGTTCCAATTTTTTATCCCTCCTTATTTTTATTGTTAGTGTCCCATGTTTTCACTATCATAATTCCTGGTATATAGCAGCAAGAACGCAAATTCACGCCAGCCGTGGCTGAATGCGCAAAAAAAAGTTAAGTTACTTGAACAATTGCGGACACTAAATTCCATAAATAGACGTTGCAGGGAAATCAGCTTTAAAAGTCTAATATAGTAGAAAAAAGTGGTTTGAGGTGAGGACATGAACATTGGTTTTACCGATATAATCTGGATTGTTTTCCTGATATTTACCGTTTTACCTATGCTTCAGCAAAGAAGCATTGCAGTGCGGCGGTTAAGTCTCCTGCGGAAAATTGAGGAAAAGCGTCAGTCACGTGTTATCAGCCTGATACACCGGCAGGAAGCAATCAGCCTCCTCGGTATTCCCATCAGCCGGTACATTAATGTTGAAGACTCTGAGCATATCCTTCGCGCGATTCGGCTAACGCCGGACGACATGCCTATCGATCTAATACTGCATACTCCCGGCGGCCTAGTTCTGGCTTCAGAGCAAATCGCCAGAGCGTTGCAACAGCATCAGGCTAAAGTGACTGTTTTTGTACCGCATTATGCGATGTCCGGGGGAACCATGATATCGCTGGCGGCAGATGAAATCATCCTCGACCCTAATGCCGTTTTAGGGCCGGTCGACCCGCAACTGGGTCAGTATCCTGCGGCGTCTATTTTAAAAGTTGTTCAACAAAAAAATATTAACCGCATTGATGACAACACCTTGATATTGGCCGATATGGCAGAAAAAGCTGTCCGTCAGGTTCAAGAGTTTGTTGAAACCCTGTTGCTGGACAAGATGTCAGCCGAAAAAGCCAAAGAACTTGCCAAGACTCTTGCTGAAGGCCGTTGGACCCACGATTATCCAATTACCTGTGAAAAATTACGGGAAATGGAGCTTCCCTCCATATGTAATGAAATGCCTTTGGAGGTATATGAACTTATGGAGCTATATCCTCAGCCTGCCCAACAGCGACCGTCTGTACAATACATTCCGCTCCCTTATGATAATAGTAAAAAATCACCCAGATAGGGAAGTTTATATTGCCGTAACACAATTTTTATAGTAACATAATTATGCTATAGCCAGCTAAAGATAGATGATACTCTTGGGGTCATACTGTCGAACGGCTATTTATTCAAAGGTAAGTAAATCATTTTCTTTTTCCGCTTGGATCCTAAATGGACTTAGACGGGTGATACTTCAACAGGTGTAGTATGCCTTCTTGTCTGTATTAGTGCGGACAAGAAGGTTTTTTATTTACCCTCATCATGTTGGGAGGGTGCGATATGACTAAAGTAGTTGAAAGTGTTGCTGAAATGCGAGCCTTAGTTACTGATGCCAGGAAGACAGGGAAAAGTATTGGTTTTGTTCCTACCATGGGCGCACTTCATGAAGGGCACCTGGTACTCATGAGAGAAGCAAAAAAAATATGTGATGTAGTGGTTGTCAGCATCTTTGTAAATCCAACACAATTCGGGCCGAACGAAGATTTTGACGCCTACCCGCGAACCTGGACAGAAGATTTGGCTGCCTGTCGCTCAGTTGGGGTCGACGCAGTATTTCATCCCCTGGCGCGGGAACTGTATCCGGAGGGCTGGGGAACCTGGGTGGAAGTAGCGGGAGTAACGGATAAGCTATGTGGCAAATCGCGGCCAACTCACTTTCGTGGTGTGGCTACGGTGGTAACAAAGTTGTTTAACATAGTACAGCCGGATAAAGCCTTTTTTGGTCAAAAGGATGCTCAACAAGTGATTGTACTTAAAAAGATGGTTCGTGACCTAAATATGTTTAGTGAGATCGTAATGGTACCAATTGTCCGGGATGCGGACGGTTTGGCTAAAAGCTCGCGCAATGCGTACTTGAGCCAGGAACAGCGCCAGGCCGCATTAGTTCTCAGTCAGAGTCTGTGTAAAGCCAGAGAAATGGCTAATTCAGGCGAACGCGATATCAAGGCAATAAAGGCAGCTGTTATGAACCACATACAGTCGGTTTCCCTGGCAAACGTGGACTATGTAGAAATCTATTCCTTTCCGGGGTTGGCAGAAATGGACATTCTGGATCAGGACGCACTCCTCGCGATTGCTGTCAGATTCGGATCTACCAGGCTGATTGATAACGTTATATTGACACCCAAAAGTACTTAGGAGGCGACATATGTTTCTTACGATGATGAAATCCAAAATTCACCGTGCAACTGTCACCGAGGCTAATCTGAACTATGTGGGGAGTATAACCATTGATGCGGCCTTAATGCGTGCTGCACATATTCTTCCAGGAGAAAAGGTACAAGTTGTTAACAATAATAATGGAGCTAGATTGGAGACATATACAATCGCCGGTGAGGAAAACTCTGGAATCATTTGTCTGAATGGAGCTGCTGCCAGGCTAGTACAACCAGGCGATACTGTGATTATTATTACTTACGCGTTGTTAAGCGCACAGGAAGCAGAGCAAATAAAACCCATTGTTGTGATGGTTGATCAGCATAATCGCATAGTTGAATATAAGGATTGTGAACTCCATGGGCAAGTTAGCTAGGGCCTCACAAATCGTTACAAAATATGTATCATTGTGGGTTATCATCGGTGCTTTAGCCGCATTTTGTTATCCGATGGCATTTAAGCCACTCGCGAAAGAGATCCCTTATTTGCTTGCCATGATCATGCTGGGGATGGGCTTAACCATGACACCGGACGAATTTAAGCTTGTAATGAAAAGACCGAAAGACATATTTTATGGTATAGCGCTGCGGTACCTTATTATGCCTGTTGTAGCATGGTGTGTGGCTAAGGCGTTAGCATTACCGCCAGAATTAGCGGCAGGCCTAATCCTGGTTGGCTGCTGTCCAAGCGGTACAGCTTCTAACGTTATGACATTTATCGCCAGGGGAGACACGGCTCTCTCTGTTTCGGTCTCCAGTCTAAACACGTTACTGGCGCCGGTTTTAACCCCGGCTATTTTTCTCATACTGGGTGGAGCTATTATTCCTGTGAATACATCTGCGCTGTTTATGGATATTATTAAAATAATCGTTCTACCCATCATAGCAGGCGTATCGCTTCGGCTAACGGCAGGTAAATATGTAACGTATTTTCAGCCTGTCATTCCTGCCATCTCCGTGATATTGATTGTCATCACCATCGGCGTAGTTGTTGCACTAAATGCTGCTAAAATAAGCACTGTGGCGTTTATTGCGCTACTAGCTGTCATAATTCACAATCTGCTTGGTTTGGGCTTGGGCTATAGCTCATCCCGCGCTTTGGGGCTGAGTGAGCCAAAGTCCAGAGCGATCGCTTTTGAAATTGGGGTAGAAAACTCGGGGCTTGCCGCAGCTCTGGCATTAGCTCACTTAGACCCTATTGCCGCCATTCCGGGAGCAATTTTTAGCGTTTGGCATAATCTGAGCGGAAGTATTCTGGCTGCTTATTGGGTGAAGAAAGATCTATCCAGATCAAATACTACTAGTGTATATGTTGAAGTGATGTCCCAATAAGGGGAACATTGATCATGCAAAAAGAAGAGTCCGATTACGGAGGCCACTGAAAAAGTCCCTTTAATACTTAAAAAGGTATAGACCCTCAAGAAAACTGAGGAGGCTGTACCTTTTTTCCTGTATAATAAAGGTATTAAAGGGAGCAGGTGAGTCAAATGATTCAACAACAACAATCTAT
>NZ_DATMYD010000142.1:0-36822 GCF_035561155.1 Sporomusa sp.
GAGTTATATATATAGTATATATTTGTATTGTATCTATTAACTAAAGATAACAGTCTCATGAACCAAGATATGACCGGTATTGGCTGAAATAATTGCTTCATGAGGGCGTAAAAATGCTGAAATGGCGGTAAGATTTGTTTGAGTACCGCCTGAGAACAAGTGAATATCAACGTCATCACGCTGGATTCTTTGTTTCAACAATTCCACCGCTTCGAGGGTGAAGGAATCTGCTCCATACCCTTCCTCTTGAGCGAGATTTGTTTGTAGCAATGCGTTTAATATTCTTGGGTGTGCGCCTTCGCTGTAGTCATTCTTAAAACTATACATTTTTATAACTCCCCTTTTGTGCGACTCAAGTGGGACTTCTCCCTTGAATCATTTAAAAACTAATGAAATGATCTCAATCTATATTTAAATATAGCTACAATATAAACACTAAAAATCCTGCCAGGTTTATCACGAAATTCTATAACTGCTGTATAACCGGCTCACTGACTAATTCCGGGCTTCAAATCATTACTTAATCAATTAGGACATCGATAATTCTCCCTTATCACTTATAACCCCATCCTACTTCAACTTGGGTAATTAAACAAGCCATAACTCCGCTGCGGCAAGTTATGGCTTGTTTCTATTTACAATGTCAAGCGGAGATAAGGAGTCTGTCCCCATTAACCCAAAGAGGCAGCTACAAGCTTAAACGCTATCTTCGCTTTTATCCACAGTGTCAAGGGGACGGGAATATATCCTGTCTGCGGCAATCACTACAGGATGACTAAAACTGAATACGAAGTTTCAAATGTCACACGCTTTTTTAGCGCCTTCCCTACCTGGTCTGTATATGTTTCCGCATGAAAGTGTTGCTTAGTCAGTATCTAATCGTACAACAAGCAAAAAAACTGATAATCCTATCCCAATTACCAGTTTTTCTGATGGCAGTTCGCTTTTTACTTTTTGTTCTTGATTACGCCAGTAACGCCTGGGAGCACTTACTGTATTACCGCAAGTGCCGCCTCAATCTCTTTTCTCACAGAATCAGTTGTCTCGCGGCTCAGCTTTGCCTCAAGAATTTGTTTGGCTAACCTGCCGCCGATTTTTCCTAAAGCCCAGGCAGCGTAACCACGTACTAAATCCTCCGGATCGTCCATAGCAGCTGCCAGATCGGGTACAAAGGCCGAATCGCCCAGATTGCCAAGAGCAATAGCGGCATTGCGCTGGAAGTATTTCTTCTCCCTTATATAGTTATACAGCAGTGGCCGGACTCTTGTCATATAAAATGCATCTGTCATGTTAAGCATTTGCGCAAGGCTGAAATCCTGAGCAACTTTCACTAGGAACGCATCATCCGGCAGCTTTGCTTTTAGCCTGGCCTGATTGCGGGGACATACCTCCTGGCAAATGTCGCAGCCATGTACCTTTACCCCCATTTTCTCACGCATCTCCGGCTCAATGTGGCTGCCGGCCATACCGTCTTGTGTTAAAAAAGTATTGAATGCTATACAACGGCCCGGGTTCAACTTATTCGGCTCATAAATGGCTTGTGTTGGGCAGGCTTTCATGCAGGCAGAACAGTTCTCAGGGCAGTCAACCTCCACTGTAGGGTTATCATCATACTCAAGTTCTTTATCGACAACAAACGATGTCAGGTAAATAAACGAACCAATATCTTTGGCATAGGCAAAATTATTTCGGCCGTAATTTACTATACCTGCTTTAGCCGCAACCAGTCTTTCCGGCAAACCTATTTTATCGCCCACTACGCAGCCAAGTTTTTGCAGGAACTCCCGCATCAATTGCGGTCTGGCTCCGTTGATTCGTTCAGCCGGAGCATTGTAACACCGTGCTTGATAAATCCGCCCAATTTTATCTGATAGTTCTCCCGGGAAGCTCTTTTGCGAATAGTCATATACTGTTGTAATAATGGATTTTGCCTCAGGCATCAGCGAGCGGGGGTCCGCCGCAGCCAGTGGGCGAGCCGGCCCTTTAATATAAAAAGAATACATCCCATACCGGTTGGTTAAATCTTCAATATACTCAGGAAAACTGTCGGCAGGAATAATACCTACCTTGCTGTACCCAATATCTAAGGCAAACTCTTTAATCTGTGCTGTAAGTGACATCCTTCTTCTCCTCCTCAATTGTTCGTTCCTTGGGCAGTCGTCTGCTTAACACGGTCGTAATATTACAGCTCCGCGTGGTACTTTGCACTTGACCAGGGTAAATCTTTCTCCCGCTTTATATATGTGTATATGCACATATGGCTTTGCTTTAATATACACCTATAGCTCTAACCTGTCAACATTAATGTTTTCTAGTAAAGACGCATCCTTTGCCCAGATGACAAAAAACATTTTCGCCGTTACCAATGATACGGATCCGTATCATTGGTAACGGCGAAAATCAATAACAGGCCCCAATTCTAGATAAATTTTCAAGCCATCCTCCGATCTCCAGCCTGGGGCGAATTATAATAATTCAAATTGCCGCTTCCGAATCTATTCAACGCTGGGTATTTTATTTTAGTTTCTGCAATGCGTGGATACAGCAACAATTTGATCAATATTGATATGAACGATTTCTCCTGCTCTAAAGGGAAAAGATGGGCATGTTAATGACAGAATCAGAAATTCTTCTTCCTTTTTCACATTTTCATGATGTTTCTGTCCGCAATGGTCCTTATCTTCGTCATGTTTATGACATTTATCATGCTCCTTATCTTGGTCATGTTTATGAAATTTATCATGCCCCTTATCTTTGTCATGTTTATGGCACTTGTGATGCTTCTTGCATGGTTTATGACACTCGTCATGCTCCTCATCTTTGTGGGGTTTATCACCCTTGTCATGCTCATGACACTTGCAGTGTTCCTCATCTTTGTGGGGTTTATCGTCCTTGTCATGTTCATGATATTTGTAGTGTTTCTCATCTTTATGGGGTTTATCATCCTTGTCATGTTCATGATACTTGCAGTGTTGCTCATCTTTGTGGGGTTTATCACCCTTGTCATGCTCATGACACTTGCAGTGTTCCTCATCTTTGTGGGGTTTATCATCCTTGTCATGCTCATGACACTTGCAGTGTTTCTCATCTTTGTGGGGTTTATCATCCTTGTCATGTTCATGATAATTGTAGTGTTTCTCATCTTTGTGGGGTTTATCGTCCTTGTCATGTTCATGACACTTGCAGTGCTCCTCATCTTTGTGGGGTTTATCGTCCTTGTCATGTTTATGACACTTGCAGTGTTCCTCGTCTTTGTGGGGTTTATCGTCCTTGTCATGTTCATGATAATTGTAGTGTTTCTCATCTTTGTGGGGTTTATCATCCTTGTCATGTTCATGATAATTGTAGTGTTTCTCATCTTTGTGGGGTTTATCATCCTTGTCATGTTCATGATACTTGCAGTGTTCCTCATCTTTGTGGGGTTTATCGTCCTTGTCATGTTCATGACACTTGCAGTGTTCCTCATCTTTGTGGGGTTTATCGTCCTTGTCATGCTCCTGCTTTTTATCCGAGTTAAAACACTCGTCACCAAAATCTGCGACTGCGTAAACCGAGACATGTTTGTGCCCCCGTTCAAATCTATGCTGAGTTTCGTCAAGAATTACCCCTGTAAATATTCCTTTACGTACTTTTCTTCTATGGCATGTTCCTAAAGCCGCAGTTGTAAGAATGGTCACTGTTGAACCAAACTCAAACTTAAACCCGTCAGAATGATGTCTCATTAACACAACTGTCAACTCCTCATAATAAAACTTATGGTCTACTTTATTCTATTCATAAAAAATACTAACGTGATTATTAAACATCTTTCTTTTAAATAAAATTACAAATCACCGTTTTCCTTTGTTATACTATGCGCTTGGTATAGGTTAGAGATATATACTCTCAACTAATCTGGATAAGAACTCAAAGCAAGAGTTGTAAAAGTTAACTTTTTTTATGTTGCTCTAATCAAATAACTCGTTACTTTTTAAGTAACCATCACGTAACAAGATGCATATTATGCAGTAGGCAGAGTACCAATATGCGAAAGGAGCGATATAGTATGGGAATTCCGGGATGCTTTAACCACCTTGGCTGCTTTGAAGTAACACTAATTCTCCGTGACTTTAAAACAGTGACAGGAAAGATCGTGGGAAACTTCGATGATCGCAAAAAGTTAGACTGGGGTGACAAGGACGACGATCATAATAAACATGACGATTGTGACAAATGCGATGATCATAAAAAGGATCCTAATAAGTGCTGCAAACCCAAAGTGGATGTTCATGTAGATGTAGAAGACAAGTGCGACTTTATTTTACTGGAACTGACAAGAGACGCTGAATCGGTGAGCCTTCTCAAGGTAGAAGTTGAAGAAGAAGGTGAAGAAGAAGAAATTGAGATAAAAGTAGCAAACGTAAAGTTCAAAGAAAAATCATGCATTGTTGTTAATGTATGTGACATTATTTATGCCGGTGTGAACGCTGAGATTGATGAAGAGGAAATTGAAATTGAACTTTGTGAATGTCCAGATTTAGTTACTGTTTCTAGCCAGACTACAACAGTACCGACTGAATAGCTCTCCTTCTACAGGCGCAAAACCCTGGACACAGTTCCAGGGTTTTTTTCCGAGCACATCTCAGCATACACACCACCCCAGCATTATTTTGCATACCATAAAATATCAAGCAAGAACCGTCTCTGTCACTACTATTGCATCTAAACAAAGGAACCAATGGCTTCGCTGGCGCCAAGCTACTGGCGACAGCGAAGCCATTGGTTCCACTTCTGCTTAAGATTTTTTAAGAAAATTCTAGTAGTACCGCATATATAGTCAAGTCGGACCATCCATTTCATTGATCGCATGGAGATAATACAATCTGTATTACATGACAATTATTTTAGACACAGGCATACGTAAACTGACAGGTTGCCGATACTCTTTAATATAGCCTATCCTTAGTATAAACTGTATACTTCCACTATGACCAAGCTCTTTAGCCAGTTCTGTCCGCCAGGGGTCTTCCTCTAATATCTGGGTCATAGGATGGAAAGCAATTAACTTCTCGTGAGCACGCAACCAAGCTGACTGTAGCACTCTCCCTGCATTTATCAAGTCAGCTACAGTAGAGCTATCGCTTTTCACAACCAGCCACCCGGCACAATTTTGCACCTGGTCCTCAATTAACTTTAACGTCTCATTTCTAAATGTCTTACCCAGTACATCTCCTTTACTAAAGAAGTGCTTTGCATACCAACGAACAATACCCTTCATTTCCATGCTTTCGGGGGTAAGACCGTTGCGATATTCTCTTGCTTCCCGATCGGTCCATCTGATCCATTCAGCTAACTCAATCTGAGCATCTTCCCTAAATACCTGAGTTTTATTTGCCTGCAAGTTAGCTTGACTCAAGTATGATCCTTCTTTAGAATTCAGAGGATAATAAAACAGTGCGTTTTTATTGTTTTCCACTAGATGACTTATATCTTCCGTTCTTATCGTATTTTTCAGCAAATGTTTTCTTGCCGTCCTCCGTTCTTTTATCGCTTTGTCAGAGACACTTGTCTCTTTCCCCTTGATTAGCCTTACCTCTGCTATCTCAGAGCTATAGTTATCTTTCCCTATAACGTCAATTTCTGCTTCATATCCGTGTATTCCCGCTGCTATCGACAGATTTTCTATAAAAGCCCCTATTGATAACATCATTTCCCGATTATCAGGATCAACAGCCGGTAGCCATCGCGTTCTATCGGATCCTATAACCCATCGTTTCGAACCTTTAATTGTTATCATCCAGGGCTGCGTATTGTGGCCACTAGGAGCAAGAGATGCTAAATATAATATTTTGATTTCATCCTCGGTTAAACCCTGTACATATTGTAGCGTGTATTCTTTTCTCATTGCAGCTTCATCTTCCATCTGCAGCCAAGAGTATGAAAATGATCCAACTCCAAACCCAATTACCCCGGCACAACTATATTTTATAAAATCCCTCCTGTTCAGAAAGCATTCCCCCTCCCCAAGCAGTTCTTTTTATTAGTTAGGTGTAACTAACTATATTAAACTATACATGTTTTGATTTGTAAATACCTAATATTTTTAGAATCTTCATTTCGTCCTCAGCTTTGTACATAATAGCAAAACTATATTACACATGGCTATACAGTTCGTATGTAGGCAGCTTGCGACAATCATTACCTGGTTCGAATTATGAGGTCAGAGAGCAGTGTCGCCTCTGCTATTGGCCTTTTGTTATAAATTCCAGCATCATCCCAGAAGAAGCAATCGATTTTTTAATTCTACTACTCCACGGTAACCTGCCTACTGGGCTAACTCTTTGATACTTTCCACTAAAGCACCTAGCAGACGGTGAAACCCTTGGGGGTTTTGTGCCGGCACCCTATATTGCTTGTTAATCTCTAGCTGCACAGCTGGAATTCTCAGTTCACGTGCCACATAATTAGCGATAGTATTGGGACCTATTGCGGCAAATTGGCCATGGGAGATTCTGCTTAACCCGAAGTCTTGGAAGTTATGCTCCAGCGTTTCCAACATCCTAGCCTTAACTAAGAGAGTTTTTCCGCTATTTGTGCCAAAGTCCACATCAAATTCCCGCTCACGGGCTGCACCGTGGATGTCTAGTACTAACTTCACCTTTTTCCGGCCACAAATCTCGGCAATTCTTTCCTTGTATATACAAGGGCTGTCGCTGTTAGGATCGCCACCATAAAGCTTAGTTGTTGCGATCGCATGACAGCCTGTCAGTTTGTTTAAGAGGTATACGATAGACCCTGTGAATTGATCTGACATCTTAATCTTTTTTTTACTATAGTACCTAACAGCATGAGGAGCCGACACCAAAACAGGCAGCTCTCCAAGGGAAATCCAGAAAGACTCCTCCTGCTTGGGATTAATACTTTTGTCCGTCTTGTAGAAATGCACTTTTTCCACACTTACTGCTTCTTCATTAATACGCGCACGTTTAAACTCTTCTAGAATATTTTCTTGTTTGCCCAATTAATTAACCCCCGGTTCCTTTTGGGGCTGAAATCTTACATTGCGGCATCAGCCCATGATTAAAGCATATACCATAAATGAAAATAAGAGCGTACGATATGGGAACGTGGCATTTGTACCAGGAAGACTATTTCACCCGCTATCCTATACTCATCGCGGTCGCAATGCCTGAGCCGTAAGGTGCGCTTCATAAGTCAACATCCCGCTCAATAGCATCAGTAAAAGATAGGCAATTCCTATCTTAAAACGAAACCCTGGGTTGGTATTATAATAGTCGTCATTTCGGTGCTTCCAGAACTCCCAGGCACGATGAACTGCTCCGAGCAAAACTAAAAATAAGATCGGGCTAAAACTAAACCAAATGAGGATTCCGATCAACGGAATACCCAAAAACCAAATATAAGGAGATACCGCCCCGGCGATCCGTCCGCCATCAAGCGGCGAGGCCGGGATTAGATTAAATAACGTAAGGAAGTACCCTGTAAAAGCAAGAGAGAAAAGAAGTGGTGACTGAAAAACATAGGCGACCGTATGCACAAAAGCAGTCGCTAAAAAGCCAAATAAAGGACCACCATAAGCAATGATGCTCTCCGTCGCCGCATCCTTGGGCGGTTCCTTGATACCAATCAGCGCTCCTAAGAATGGGATAAATATAGGAGTGGTTACCTGGATATTCTGTTGCCGCGCTGCAAACATGTGCCCATATTCGTGAACCGCAATAAGTAAGACAAAACCTACTGCCCACCAAATACCGTAAAACCAGGCATACACACCAATCGTTGCTAGCATGGATAATGTAGCAACCCCAAACTTACTAAACTTAAGCAAGAAAAAAATTCCCTGAAGAAAACTCAGAATGCTCTTCCACTTCAATATGGCTAACAAGGCAGTAACTGCCCCGCCTAATCCTATTCTCTTGTACCATGGCGGTTTCGGTGGCGGTACAGGGGTGTCCATGCCCTCTATCATTTCATGTTCTCTATTCATTACTATACCTCAATTCATTATCAAAATATCTAGCAGACTGACAGGAACGGTATTGTGACAAAATAACCGCGAGTCTGCTGAATCATGTCCCCTTAACGCCTTCAGAAGTTTTCGCTCGTAAGATAGTGAAAAGCATTAATTATTTCATCCTTGGGGACGTTAACTAGAGGTGGAAACGTGACTATAAATATCGGAAAAAATATAGAAACAGTCATTTCATTGAGTGCTCTTGTTATTAATATGGCGGGTATTTTTTTATAGGTTATTGCCATTTTCTCCACAATACATGAAGAATCCTTCTAATTTGTGGTATTACTCAAGCCGCACCGGAAACGCGCTATAAATACCGCTCCCACGCATAAAGAGTGTAATTTTTACCATCTAACTATCTTTGGGTCAATAACTTGTCCCTTTAACATAAAAGTGGCCTGAACCCTTTTCATAGGGTCCAGACCACTTTGTTTATTTGAATAAACGGTGTGGGATTTTATTATTGGATTGGTTTGCCAAGAGCAATGATTAGCGTGCGAGGTCGCTGACTAATTAAATCAGTCCATAGGCCTTCATTTCAGTACGAAGAAGTTCGAGGTTATTATCACTGAGTTCTGTTAGCGGCATACGGCATTGGCCGGCCTTATAGCCCAGTAGGTTTACAGCAGCTTTAATAGGAATAGGATTTACTTCGCTAAATAATGCTTTTATAAGATTCAGAGTCTGAAGCTGCAGCTTGATGGCACCAGCAATATCACCTTGGACAAAATTCATAACCATATCGTGGGTATCCTGCGGGATGATATTTGCCATTACAGAAATGACACCTTTACCACCTAGTGACAGCACAGGCAAGACCATATTGTCATCACCTGAATACACAACAAAATCTTCACCACATAAATTTACTACATCACCAACCTGCCCGAGGTTGCATTCTTTAACCGCAATAATATTATCTATTTCTGATAATGCTTTTATAGTCTCAGGATTCAGGTTCAAATTGGTTCTACTAGGCACGTTATATAGAATTACTGGTATCTTGACGCTATTGGCAATAAGCTTAAAGTGTCCATATAGACCTTTTTGCGTAGCTTTATTATAGTATGGAGTAACTGATAATAATCCATCAGCACCAACTGCTTCCGCCGCTTGCGATAATTCTATGGCATGACGGGTATCATTACTTCCTGTACCAGCAATAACTGGTACCCGCTTGTTGACTGATTCTACCACGAACTTGATAACGTCAATATGCTCATTATCTGGCATTGTCGAGGCTTCTCCTGTAGTGCCACAGACTACAATAGCATCTGAGCCACCTTTAATTTGAAACTCAATAAGTTCTGCCAGTGTTTGATAATCAACACCATTGTCAGTAAAGGGAGTCACAATAGCTACTGCAGAGCCGATAAATAATGGTTTTTTCATTAGTCTAACCGCCTTTTATTCATATTTGTAAATTAAATCACTACTACTATTCTAAAATCAAGAATTCCATCTTCAATTTCCTCAATTTTAAACCCATCAAGAATTCAAGAGGCAAAAATTCACTTAATATGGAAAAATCTAGATAATTATATTACTCCCTGAACCAGTACTTCATTTTTAGTTAGAACTACTTATTATTTTACCATAAACTACTGCATGAAAAAACCATGCAGCAATACACAATGTCTGAGCAGTAACTCTTCATACTAATCTTTTCTATGGGCTATTCATACAATTTATTCAAGTATTCCAAGGCAAACATAAGAACTCCTGCCAAATCTATCGAATTTGACAGGAGTTCTATCTATTTTTCGCAGTTACCAATGATACGGTTCTCCGTATCATTCCTAACGGCGAAAATCTGTTGCTTCAAAACTGTATTTATATCTTTTTAACAAATTCAGATTTTAATTTCATGGCACCAAAACCATCAATGTGGCAATCAATATCATGGTCCCCATCAACCAACCGTATATTTTTTACTTTTGTACCTATTTTTACGACTGAGGAACTTCCTTTTACTTTAAGGTCTTTGATTACTGTGACAGAATCACCATCGTTTAAAACATTTCCATTTGCATCTTTGATAATCTTTTTATCTTCACTATTTTCGGTTTCTAATTCTAGATTCCACTCATGAGCACATTCTGGGCAAACAAACAGACTTCCATCTTCGTAAGTGTATTTTGAATTACATTTTGGGCAATTGGGCAAATCAGACATAATTCATTTCTCCATTCGTTATGTTAATTTAATAAAACACGGGAATGAAACACAGACCAGCTAATTAAAGTCAAGCCTAACTCTCAATTTTCTGCTCTAACGCCCCCGACACAGTACTCGTAGATAAATACTCATTATAATAATGATTACGGTAACTATTACAGCCATTGATAAAGATTGGAACAAGACATTGCCAAAATAGCTAAACGCGATAGCTCCAGGCACACTGCCTATCACTGTCGCTGAAATATATAGCCAAAATCGCACCTTCGACAATCCAGCAAGAAAACTAACAGCATCCCACGGTAAAACGGGGGCTAGACGCAGAATCAATACTGTTCTGAAACCATGCCTCGCTGCCTGATCATCTATTTCTTCCAGTATTATCCACTTAAACCAAGATCGCTTAAGCCTATCACGTCCCAGCAGACGAGCTACCCCAAAGCACAAAGCGGCCCCGAAGGCTGTACCGATAATTAGGTATATCGCTCCCCACAGTGGCCCGAATGCTAAGCCACCAGCGACAGCCAAAATAATTGCTGGAAAGAAAAAAAATGGGCGAAAAGCGTTACATAAAATATACAGTAGCGGGCCCCAGTATCCTAAGGACAGAATCGTGTCACGAATCGTCTCTGGTTTAAACCGTTCGATGCCGAACTCATGAACATATAAAATGCCGAATACGATAAAGCCTGCAAAATATCCAGCTACTGCCGGCTTAAACGCCGTTTGATTGTAGTATCTCATAAGGGTTAATTATAGTCGCTATATCACTTAAATGTAAAGAAGAATATGGATGCCCACTAAACAATGTATCCACCAGCATTTCTGGGGCCATGCATGACTTATTTAAAAATACGGGAATAAATGGCCTTGTATTGCCTGTGAATTGCCTGGGTATTACCCAGGACAGTTCTTGCTTGCTACTTTTCTACTACCACAAACTAACAAGCAAGACCGTCCCCTAATGGCCACGCGGCAAAAAATCGCCGCCCTGTTTCGACACAAAAAACCAATTTGCTGCAGGATAATTTTAGTTTTAGCAGAAAGTAAGAAATAGAAACAGTTCCCAAGAATCCTAAGAACATTTTATGGCAATAGGGTGATGTTGTTAATCTCCCCTACGATGCGAGTTGCGTCGATAGGGGATTTGTCTTTTTTAACCGGGTTAGTGTTAATGTACTTTCTTTTATTTATTGCAGTGGAGGTTCAAAATGAACAATGTTATGAGGCTCGTTCTGGTTGTAATGCTGTCAGTCATTCTGGGCAGTGTCTCAAATGCCGCAGCTGTAGAGACATCTGGGCTGGATTTAGACCGCCTTCCCGAATGGGAGGTGAATACAAGATCCCTGGGAGGTACGCTATTGCTATCCGATAGTCCGGAAATGGTAGTGAATGACGGTATTCTATACCAGGACAAGGTCGTCGGCACTGTGCGCCTTTTCTTTTACCATGTGAACGCATCAAGGGACGTAAAAAAGATGGCGGTCCTTTTAGAAAACAAAGGAAAACAAACCGCCCATGTCACGGTTAGCAAGGCCACATTGGGCGGTCCGGGAAACTTCTGGATAAAGGTCGGCAAAGAAACTCAGACAGCCTACTTTAGCGGGCAACAGGCCTACCGGCTAAGCATTCCCCCGGGGGGAGTGGTGCCGCTGTCAGCCAGCCTAAGTGAAACAGCGATTGTACCGAATATGCTGATCCATGGTATTTACGACTTTGAGGCTGATCACCCGCTCACTGCTACCGTCATGATGCTGCCTGTAACTGAGGATAGTGTTCAGTTTTCCCGGACAGCAACGGTACTGCCGCCCGATGAGTATCATTTGCGCGGTACATTTGCAGAAGCAAACAGGCAAATTGCCCCTGTCAGGGACTACGATCCGACAGCCGACGGAGCGGCAGGCATTACCTTGGCCGATAACGCAATTGATCCCTACCTGAAGGGAATAGATGCTACCGATGGTTCGGAAGTTCTTAACTATGGCAATTATGGCGTCGTCTACCAAGTGTTGCTGCCGTCGAAAAAAGGCGGTAAAATTGCCTATTACCTTGCGCCAATGGGGGGAAGTTATGCCGGCGCTATCGGAATAAACCATCCAGAAGTAACCTGGAGCCCGGTTAGTACACCTCGTGACCGGCTTTATTTCGGAGATACCAGAAAGAAGGATCTAGCCTTCTTGGGTACCTACGAAAGCGGTGATCCGCTGTCGTTCACATTCAGTCCGCCGGGAGCATCAAACTTACCGATAAAAATCGTTATTCTACCCCAATAATAAGCTCGTAAATTTCTTCATAGCAATATAGACCATATCAGCAGGAATTTACTGGAAAATTCGAGAACTTTTATTAGATAATTATCCAATAAAGGAGTTGCGAAACCATGCGGAAACCATACCTATCCATCCTACTAACCCTTCTTATCACTATATCTCTCATTGCCCCCGTCCTAGCCTCTTCGATAGCGCCTTCTGTCTCAGCTGACGTTGCTCAGCAGATGCTCGTTGATGGTAACAAGCGCTTCACCTCAGAAAAGTATGCTGACTCTCAAATTGGCCAAGCCAGACGGACTGAATTAGTCAAAGGTCAGCATCCCTTTGCCGTGATTGTCAGTTGCTCCGACTCCCGCGTTCCACCAGAGCTCCTCTTTGATCAAGGTTTGGGCGACCTCTTCGTCGTGCGCGTAGCTGGTAATGTCCTTGACTCTATTGAATTGGGAAGTATCGAATATGCGGTGGAACATCTTGGTGCCAAGCTAATTGTTGTACTAGGCCATGAAAAATGCGGCGCTGTAAAGGCGACAGTTGATGGCGGGGAGGTTCCTCCCAACATAAAAGCAATTGCAGCTAAGATTCAACCGGCTGTTACAGCCGCCAAAGCTGCAAATTCAGCAAATGTATATGAAGCCGCTACTGACGCCAATGTACTCAATATGGTAGCCGCTTTACATGCTGATCCGGTAATCACTCATGTTGGCGGCGTGAAAATCTTGGGAGCCAAGTATCATCTTGAATCGGGAGCAGTTGAATTCATAAAGTACAACATACCAAATCCGGTAATAAATCATCATTAGCAACTAGAGCCTCAACCCTGCTTTTGCAAGGTTGAGGCTCTAGTTTTATGACCTGCCTAACGGGCTAACTACCGCCCGGCGGCTACGATCAAAATACCGGCATACCATTCCTAACCGCCAGATAGGCTCCGAAATTCTCACTTTTCATGCAATAAGGACGAATTTCTGGCCTGGTATAGTTTATAAAGATTTTAAGCGCTTTTATAAAATTTTTATAAACGGTTTAAAGCTGGTTTAATTTTATTAGTTAAAATAACCTCAAACACACCAAGGAGGTTATTTTTTATGAACAAACTCAAACTTATGTATGATGTAGTAAAAACACTGAGAAGCAAAGAGGTGATTGCCGGAGTTTTCACGGCCGATGTCCAAAAAGATCAGGCGAAAATATTCTCTCTGCAAAATGAATTCGAGAAAAATCTGATTACCTGCCAGGTTAAAGCAAAGATCAATACTGAATTGGATTATGATGGCAAGCTTCTAAAGCATGAAAGTAACAGCGAATTTACACTGCCCCATTTTTGTGGACACAGTCATCATCAAGGCCGGCCGCTCCATCATCACGGCCATGCCTTTAGGCACGGAGGGATTAAGGGCAAATTAACCAGACTCTCCTTGGCTTTGAGCATCCTTAACGCCGTGCAGGCAGCAGAACAGGAAAATAAAACGATTGTACTCTCTCTGAATGCCAACGATCTGCCTGAAGATATGAAAGTACTACTGCGTGAAAAAATAAGCCATGCGGACGCGCACCATCCTCACCACGGCTTAATGAAAGAGTTCTGCACCGTAGATCAACTCAATTTCGTTGTTAATGTGTTCATCAACAAGAATTACGAAATCGAAAAAGTAGTGGCCACCCTGGGCGGTTCCCGTTCAGACGAACACCATGAGCAGCATGATCTAAACGCGCGGGTTGAGTTATCTTTTACCTGGTAACACTGCTGGAAACAGGCCTGCCACGAATCGAGAATTCTAAATGCAAACGCTGTGGTGCCTGGAAAAAGAGCTGTAGACAGCAGGCAATAAACTCCCGCGTACAGTTGCAGTTTTAAAAACTGCCTGTATAACCGGCTGCAGGGCGCAATAATTTTGCGCCCTGTATTGCTATGGAATATAATGGTGTAGTAAGTAACTTAAAAACTAAAATACGGCAGGTGATCGATATGTTCAGGCATAAAAAGCATCATGAACTTCATGCCCACTTCCGGCGTCTGCATGATGCCCGTGGCCATCATGGGCAGTTTCTGCGACATTATAAATATTTTCGCTATCTGCGTCCTGCATTTTTTTTATTTAACCTGCTGATCCTTTACCTTTTGTTTAGCTGGATAGGCATCAAAGAAGTCGCCATCTTTTTTGCAGTGGTAATCGGTCTTAAGGAGTTGATTCAGCTTCTGTTTCTATTGCGGTTGGAAAAACGAATATTTAAGCCCATGGAACAACTCAGGCAGGGCCTGGATGAGGTCGCCAAGGGCAACTATAGCATTAAGCTAGAATACGATAAGCCAAACGATCTTGAGCTATTGATGGCTGCTTTTAATACAATGACCGAAAAGTTGTATGAAAGCGAAAAGCTGCAGGCCGAATATGAAGCCAATCGCAAGGCACTTGTCGCCAATATATCCCACGACCTCAAAACACCGATAACCGCTATTCAAGGATATATTGAGGCGCTGATTGAAGGAACGGTTACTTCCGTGGAAAGTCAAAACAAATATTTGAAAACCATCCATCATAATACGGCTTACGTGAATAAACTCATTGATGATCTTTTCCTGTTTTCCAAGTTGGATATGCAAAAGTTGGACTTGCATTTTGAGCGCGTGCAAATCCGGCAATTTATGCAGGACTTGATGGAAGAATACGAATTAGACCTGGCTGAACAAAAAATCGGTTTTCAGTACAGCGAACACCTGGAAACAGATTACTGGCTGGATTTGGATGCAAAAAGATTCCGCCAGGCTTTGAATAATCTTATAAACAATGCGGTCAAACACGGACCTGACACGGATTTAGCCATAGAAGTCAGGCTCTATCATCAGGATGATTCTATCTGTGTGGACATCAGGGACAATGGCCCTGGGATTCCTGAAGACAAACTACCGTTTATCTTTGACCGTTTTTACCGGATTAATGCCGAGCGCACGAAAGACTATTCCAGTACAGGTCTGGGGCTTGCTATTGCCAAGGAACTGATCGAAGCCCATCAGGGAAAAATTACCGTATCCAGCCTCAGACAGGAGGGTACCTGTTTTACCATCAGGCTCTCGGTTCTTCAAGATAATGAGGGGGAAACCTATCCATGAAACGTATTTTGATTATTGAAGACGATCTGGATATCGCCGAATTAGAGCGTGATTATCTGCAATTAAACGGTTTTAAAGCAGAAATCGTTCAGGATGGACTTCAAGGCCTGAAAAAAGCAGTTACAGGCTCCTATGATGTTGTCGTGGTCGATCTGATGCTGCCTGGTAAAGACGGCTACGAAATCATCAAAGAGATTCGGAAAACCCTGGAGATACCCGTAATTGTTGTCTCGGCAAAAAATGAAGACATTGATAAAATCAGAGGTCTCAATTTCGGTGCCGACGATTATCTCACCAAACCCTTCAGCCCCGCCGAATTGGCGGCAAGAATAAAAGCCCATATCAAAAGATATGAGCGGCTCAGAGGACACATGGCAGCTTACGAAGTTATACAGTATAAAGGTTTGGAAATCAATACTGCCTCCCATAAAATTCTTGTCAATGAAAAAGAAGTCCAGCTAACAGCCAAGGAATACGATCTCTTAGTATTTCTAGCTTCTAATCCTAACATTGTATTTAGCAAAGATCATATTTTTGATACCATCTGGGGGGATGAGTACTGTGGTGACACAGCAACGGTCGCGGTACATATCCAAAAGATACGTAAAAAAATTGAAAAAGATCCTTCAAACCCTGAATATATCGAAACACTCTGGGGGACAGGCTACCGATTCAATCCGGCATAAAACTATATCCCCCCCGAACCTAAATATACCTCATTTATTTTATTATACTTCTAGCTCTATAGCATTCGAAACTATCAATAAATCACAGATCTCAGGTTCCACCTTCGCACCGTTTTCAACGCTATTTCTTCAGTCCTGACCCGGATAAAGGAACAACAATTTTCAAATTAGGGTCGTAACCTTGGGTAAAGTACTGCAACATTCCCGCTACCGCAGCGCCAGCGGTCACCTCGACGTATATCCCCATTTCTCCAAGCAATTCCTGAGCCTGGATAACCTTCTCGTCATCTACAGCGATGATATCGCCCTTGCTATCGCGAACAGCCTCAATCATCTCATCGATTCGTTTTGGTGTTCCAATTGCAATACCTTCGGCTGCAGTCGGTTTCATTTCGCCAACCGGCTGATTGTTGAATTTACTGAATATCGGCGCACAATTTTTACTTTGAGTAACAATAATTCGAGGAAGCTGTCCGATTTCTTTAAAACCTTTATAAACGCCGAGAAGCATAGTTCCATTGCCAGCAGGCACTACGATATAGTCAGGGATGCCGATTTGCTCATAGATCTCATAAGCAAGGGATTTAGTCCCCTCAAAGAACAAAGGGTTATATACATGTGAAGCATAATAGGTGGTTTCAGCCGCCTTCAAGATTGCTTTCGCAGTGTCATCGCGAGATCCCGGAACCTTGACTAGGTTTGCTTTATACGCACTAATTTGTTTAATCTTTCCTGGCGATGTACTTTCCGGCAAGTAAATATTGCACTTTATGCCTGCGGCGGCACAATACCCGGCAAACGCCGCTGCCGCATTCCCGGAAGAATCCTCAACAACCTCTTTAATACCCAATTCCTTCAACTTATTCACCATGACAAACGCACCGCGATCTTTGAAGGAACCTGTCGGCTGCATATAATCCAGTTTTAAATAGACTTCTCTTTCCTGCAATTTTCTCTTCAAGATGGGAGTTTTAACTTCTCCCAAGGACACCGTTATCTCAATTTCTTCCCCTTGTGCTTTATTCAATTTAAAAAGCCCGCCGCATTCACACTGATAATCAAGCCCCTCAATCGGATATTGCTTGTCACACTTAGTGCAGTAAAAATGCATAATAAAACCCTCCTATCTGACCTATTTGTTTCTATTGAGATTTTCCTCTGCATAGAGTGAGGATGATTAGACCATGTTCGTCAAATACTCCACTTAAAAATGACCCGAAGTTCAATAAACAAACTTCGGGTCATTTTTTACTTATTCTGCATTCTGATGAACTGCACCATTACGGTTGATATTTTACTTCACACCTATATTTTATCATATTTGGATATTTTCGTATCTAAATATAGCTGCTTTTCACACAGTCTGATGGTGGCTGTGTCTGCATAGAGAACACCCTCATTGCAGCATCATTCTTTTCGGAAAACCATACTTAAATAAGTCATTATTATTCATTGTTATCATGGTCATGGGATAAAAATCCATGTAATGTACTATCTTCAAGCACCCCAAATCTTCAAGACATCTTCTGGCGTAGCCAACTCCCGTCCAACACTTTGGGCTATGTTAACAATTCTTTCTACCATAGAAACATTAGTTGCTAAAACGCCTTTAGTATAATAAATATTATCCTCAATACCAACACGAACATGCCCGCCCAAAGCAATAGCAACAGTAGACAAATTTACGTGCTGTGGTCCAATGATTGAAACGCTCCATACTGCATCTGCCGGTAGACTTTCCACAAGGAAGAATAAGTTTTTGGCTGTGGCCGGCAAAGAGCCTTTGACTCCCAACACTAAATTAAATAGCAGCGGTCCTTTTAATAATCCTGCCTTTTGTAAATTTACAGCATTATGAATCATTGCTGTATCAAAAACTTCAATCTCCGGTTTAATACTTTTATCCAGCATGATTTTAGCCATATATTCCACAAGCCCTGGGTCATTTGCATTAACACTGGCGGGGAAATTCGAAGAACCTGTCGCTAGGCTTGCAGATTGAGGCTGCAAGACCAATGATTCGGCCCGGGCTTCACCTGATTTGCCACCCCGTGCCCCTGTGGAAATCTGTTTAATAATGGAACAGCCCGCGGCATCCAACAGGCGAACTATTTCTGCAAAGTATTTAATATCTGTGGTAGGAACTTGCCGTTCATCTCTGGCGTGAATATGGGCAACAGCTGCTCCGGCCTTCTGGCAAGAAATTATGTCATTGGCTATTTCAGACGGTGTCACCGGAACATGAGGCGTCATAAATTTAGTTGGAACATTCCCGGTAGGCGCAATGGTTATAATTAACTTTTCCACAATATCAACTCTTCTCCTACTTAATCGATCCGATATTTTTATCAAACTCTTTAAATCCGGCTACCATTTTTTCAACAAGTTCATCTGCCTGATCTTTCGTAATCATCAGTGGCGGAGCTAATAGGAACTGATCACCGTTAACACCGTCAGCATTACCATTGCCCGGATAAACGATAACTCCATGTTTTACTAAAGTAACTGTTAGTTTTTCAGCCATGCCCATAGCTACCGGATAAGGTTCCTTAGTAGCTTTATCTTTAACAATTTCTACGCCGAGCATAAGTCCTTTACCACGTACATCTCCCACAAAAGAGAAGGGAAGCAGTTTTTCTTTAAGCTCTTTTAGCAGATATTCTCCAACAGTGCGGGAATTAGCAGCTATGTTATCTTTTATTAAAGTTTTAACTACTGCTAAGGCTACGGCAGCTGATAAAGGATTGCCACCATAAGTATGTCCATGGACAAAAATTCCTGAACCATTTTTGTAAGTATTATAAATTTCGTCTTTAGCAATAACAGCTCCTAGCGGTGAATATCCAGCACTCATACCTTTAGCGACACAAATCATATCAGGAACTACGCCAAAGTCTTCGATGCTGAACATGGTTCCTGTCCGGCCAAAACCGGCCATAACTTCGTCGTCTATGAGTAAAATATCATAATGGTCACATATCTGACGAATGATTTTAAAGTAGTCTTTATGTGGGACAATGGCACCACAAGCTGCCCCGCCCACTGGCTCAGCAATAAAGGCTGCTACGTACTCTGCTCCTTCCATTTTTATTGCCTGCTCCAAATCGTGGGCACAATCCACCTGACAAGTTTCTTGGCACTTACCAAAGGGACAACGATAACAGTAAGCCGGTGCAATATGCGGGAAGTTTAGCAGTAGCGGTGTATATTTTTTACGGCGTTTATCGCCAGTCATAGATAGCGAGCCTATGGTATTACCATGAAAACTCTTCCAACGGGAGATAATGCGGTATTTTGAGCTTTGCCCGTCGCGTTCGACAAAGTAACCTCTAGCCATTTTTAAAGCTGATTCAGTTGCCTCAGAGCCACCTGATACTAAATATAGCTTATTTAAAGAGCCGGGCGCTAGTTCGGCTACTAAATCGGCAACTTCCTGGATAGGCTTAGAAGTCCAACGGGACAAATGGCTAAACGCAACTTTTTTAGCCTGCTCCATCATAGCTTCGAGAATAACAGGGTGAGCGTGACCTAAATTGGAAACAGCAGCACCTGCACAAGCGTCGATATATTTGTTACCATCAGTGTCATATAAATAAATTCCCTCTCCGCGATCTACCTCTAGTAGTTTTTTATTAACAGCACGATAGAAAACATTGCTCATTTTTCCTTCACCCTTCATTAAAATATTCGGTTTGCGGCAAATTTAGAGAATCAACTTGCCTGTTCGACTATTGTGGCAACCCCTTGCCCTCCGCCAATACATAAGATGGCTAATCCACGCTTTACCCTCTGTTTTCCATAGCATGTAAAAGCGACCAGAATACATGCCCCGCTGGCACCAATAGGATGGCCTAAGGCAATTGCCCCACCGTCGAATTTACTTTCTGCGGTGACAACTTTAGCACTCCTATACTATAAGCACCTCCTAGTAATATAGACCATCGCTAGCGACAATGAATGTTTAGGGACCAAATGTCGGGATCTCACCTTCCGGTAAAATCAGTTTTGCGTCTGTGGCCGCAATAACCTTTTCCACAGTTGTGTCTTGGGCTATTTCCAGAAGATGAAGACCGTCAGGCTGAACCGCGATTACGGCCATATCGGTTACAATCAAGTCTACTTCACCTTTAGCTGTTAGAGGCATAGTACATTCCTTCACAATTTTAGGCGAACCATCTTTATTCACGTGCTCCATGGCAATGATAACCTTTTTTGCACCTACTACTAAATCCATTGCGCCGCCCATACCCGTAACCTTTTTTCCCGGTACCATCCAATTAGCTAAGTTGCCTTGCTCATCTACCTCTAAGGCCCCCAGTACCGTGGTATCCACATGTCCCCCGCGAATAATGCCGAATGAGGTTGCGCTATCAAAGCAACTACCACCCGGTAAGATGCTTACATATTTACCGCCGGCATTGACCAAGTCTTTATCTTCCATACCTGGATCAGGTTCTGTCCCTAACCCTAAAAAACCATTTTCCGATTGCAGAACAATTGAAACGCCAGGTGGCAAAAAGTTTGCTACCAAAGTTGGCAGCCCAATGCCTAAATTAACTACATCATCATTACCGAACTCCCTGGCTACACGCTTAGCTATTGCAGCGCGTCCATCTCTACCCGCCATGCTATTTTCCTCCTTTGACCAGGTAATCTACAAAAATTCCCGATGTCATTACCTGATCAGGATCTATACTGCCCACAGGAACGATTTCTTCCACTTCCGCAATAACAACCTTTGCTGCTGTAGCCATCAAAGGATTAAAATTTTTAGCGCTACGACGGTATATTAAATTGCCGCTTTCATCAGCCTTATATGCTTTTATCAACGCTACATCAGCCGCTAACGGCAATTCGAGAAGGTAGGTTTTACCCGCTATACTGATTTCCTGCTTGCCCTGAGCAGCCACTGTTCCTACTCCGGTCGGCGTCAAAAAACCGCCTAACCCTGCCCCTGCTGTGCGAACTTGTTCTGCTAGTGTTCCTTGTGGAGTTAATACCACCTCTACCTCACCGTTTGCCATACAGCGGCTGAAATCTGGATGTGCTCCCACATAGGATGTGTACACTTTTGACAACCGGCGATGATCCTGGAGTTTACCAACGCCTTTGCCGGGAAATGCAGTATCATTAGCAATTAGAGTTAAATTGGTTGCTCCATGATCTACCAAAGCATCTAACAGGTTCTCCGGTGTTCCTACAGCCAAAAAGCCACCTACCATAACTGACATTCCATCACAGACACATTTTACCGCTTCACTTGCTGTGCAAAACTTTGCCATAGATCTTCCTCCAAACGTACTGGTGTTTTTGGGCAAAGAAAATAGTTTATTATCCTATGCAAAAAATGTAGACATATTTTTTTCTGTAGTATATCATGTAGCTAATCATATAAAAAATGATTATTTTGTATCGATATGATCACTCTGACCGATTGTTTCAAGCGGAGGTTTGTATGGAATTACGCCAACTGCAAATATTCAGTACGGCTGCCAAAACACTTAATTTCACAAAAACAGGCACAAAACTCGGCTATGCACAGTCAAATATCACCGGTCAAATTCGCCAGCTTGAAGAGACATTGCAAGTGAAGCTTTTTGAGCGTCTTGGGCGAGGAATTCAATTGACGAATGAAGGTAAAAAATTCTTAGAAAATGTCAATCAGATTCTCCTTTTATGCGAAAAGGCCAAAGGAGAGTTTGCACCTGACGTGTTTCGCGGCATTCTAAGTATTGGCGCTGCCGAAACCCTTTGTGTCTACCGGCTTCCCCAAATACTGACCCAGTACCATAAACTCTACCCGCTCGTAGAATTGAGGGTCCAAACAGACAGTTGCGATAACTTTGTTGAATCAATCAAAGCTAACAATATTGATATCGCCATGGTACTTACCAACAAAATTAAAACACCTGAGCTCACCGTGCAGACGCTGCACAATGAAACTTTAACAATGGTAGCTAGTCCGCTTCATCCTCTGGCCCAAAAGCAAAAAATAAAGCCGTATGATCTTATTGAGGAATGCCTGATTCTTACCTTGCCTGGTTGCGGCTATCGGCCTCTTATATTAGCGATGTTAAATAAACAAAACGTAAAGCCCAAATCCATCATGGAACTGTCCAGTGTCGGCGCAATTAAGCAATGCACCAGCTGTGGCTTAGGTGTTACAATCCTGCCTAAGATCTCCGTCAGTGACGATTTGGCAAGTGGAAAACTGGTCGAGCTTAATTGGACCGGCCCGAAATTCGAAGTAAAAACGCAATTGATTTACCACCAGGAAAAATGGATTACACCGCCCATGAAAGCATTTTTGAACCTCTGCTGCTCGATGAATATACCAGATCATTTCCATCAATCGATATAAACCTGGGTTAGTTAGGCTCAAACGTGTCTATCGGGCTGGTAGGAACCGATATTATTTAAAGCACTCGCAATAACCAAGAAATCGGGACCGTTGAAACTATAGAGTTTCAATACGGTCCCCTTTACGTTTTTCACCGTTTTATACTATTAAGACCCTGGTCGCATTCGCAGGTTTGGCGGCTAACTCTTCCTGCATATCCATCAGGACTCCTCGGATGATGAAATAGCCAATGTTTGATTCCACCCTCATGCACCCCCAAAAAAGAAAATAACCTCAACCCTGTATTATGTGGTTGAGGCCACCATCTTCATTTTCGTAACTTAATCCCTTCAAACGCATAATTTATCAAAGTTTCAATAAAAGCTTCATCTAAAGTTTCCCCGGTAACTAATAAACGATAGAAAAGCGGACCATAAATTAAGTCAATACATAATTCAAGATCTACATCCTTCTTTAACTCTCCTCTTTGCACTCCCCGTTCTAAAATGCGCCGTGAATCAAGTCGGCGAGGATTAAAATATCTCAATCGATATTCCGCTGCCAGCTTTAAATCAAATTGTCCTTCTGCAATTAATTCATTGATTACTTTTCCTTCCCGGCTGGTTAAAAACCTAGCTAAATTGGTAACCTGAATAACTATATCATTTATTACGGCGCCTGTATCTGGTACGGGAAGCCTTGACATAGCAGCAGATAGAAAGCTATCCATAACAACGGCAGCTTTATTGGGCCACCATTTATAAATAGTGGCTTTACTAACCTTGGCCCGTTCAGCAATCTTTTCAACAGTTACAGTTCCAAAGCCATTTTCCAGCAGCAAATCATATGCGGCAGCAAGAATAGCTTTTTCCGTTGCGGCGTTACGCGGACGCCCTTTTTTCTTTTCCAATAAAATACACCCCACTTTATATTTTTTCAACTAAAACTATACGTACATTATACTAAATATTTTTTCACAAGAAAATAAAATATATCTTTACAATACTAAACGTTCAGTTTATAATTAAAACATAACGAAACTATACGTTCAGTATTTTATGTTGTAACTTAAGTAAAAATACTGAACGTAAAAACATCTAAGGCGGGGGATTGTCATATGAATAACGTACAGTCAAAAACTACTCAAATTCCAAACTGGATTACGGCTCTGTTAGCCATTGCATGCGGGGTAATTGTTGCTAATCTTTACTATGCACAACCTTTAGTTGGTCCTATCAGTACCGATACCCACCTTCCTTTAGCATCAGCAGGATTAATCGTAACACTAACTCAAATTGGCTATGTAGTCGGCCTATTATTTATTGTTCCCCTTAGTGATCTCATCGAAAATCGTCGATTAGTTGTATCTACATTAGTAGTCGTGATTTGCGCATTAGTCGCAGCAGCCTTTACCCACAACGCGTTATTTTTCCTTATCGCGGCAATGTTTATCGGGCTAGGTTCAGTGGCAGCACAAATCCTGGTGCCCTATGCAGCCCACTTGGCAACCGAAGAGCGGCGCGGCCAGGTGGTAGGCAATGTAATGAGCGGGCTACTGCTCGGAATCATGCTTGCCCGTCCAATAGCTAGCTTTGTGACTGACCTTTGGGGCTGGCAGGCAGTCTTTATTCTCTCTGCCGCCATTACGGCCATATTGGCTGTTCTGTTGGCTTTCGCTCTTCCTGAACGCAAGCCCTTACCTACTATGAATTATGGTAATTTAATTAGCTCCTTATGGTCACTTTTTAAAACGAAAGCTGTTTTACGCCGCCGTGCGTTCTATCAGGCTTGCTTGTTTGGTGCTTTCAGTCTGTTTTGGACGGTAATCCCTTTATGGCTAGCCAGTCATTTTCTATTGTCACAGCAGGGCATTGCCTTATTCGCCCTTGCCGGTGTGGCCGGTGCCATAGCTGCTCCTATCGCAGGACGATTGGCCGATAAGGGCTGGACAAAACAATTGACAGGTTTGGCTATTGTCATTGCGATTCTATCCTTTTTTCTTACACATATATTTGAAGATTCTTCAGCGATCGCTTTAGCGATGCTGGTCATTGCAGCCATTACCTTAGATATGGCAGTATCCGGCAATCTCGTTCTCAGCCAGCGTGCGATTTATTCTCTCGGCAGCGAAATACGTGGGCGCGTAAACGGAGTATTTATGGCTGTTTTCTTTATTGGCGGAGCGATCGGATCAGCGCTAGGCGGCTGGGCATATGCTTATGGCGGCTGGATGTTGGCATCAATTCTTGGACTAAGTATGCCAGCTGGAGCATTATTATATTATTTCACCGAGAAAAATAATTGAACGTATAAAAATAAGAAAACATCTGATCATTTATTTTTGCAGAGTGGAAAACGGCCTCAACCCTTGATTCTACAAGGGTTGAGGCCATCTTTCGCTATTACCAATGATACGGTTCTCCGTATCGGGTATAACAGTGAAATTATTTTGGTCATCAGCGAGTGCTGGATGGCCTGTGTAACGAACTTTTTAGCCTGGGCGACTGCGTCCGGCACCGGTAAACCCTGGGCCAGTCGGCCGTAATAGCTGAGGCATAGGTGCAGCCGGCGCCATGCGTGTAATCTGTATTAAGATACAGTAACTTTTTTATCTGTGGCTTCCTGCCCAGGAAAAAACGGCTGCGTGCTTTCTCAACTTGGCCACTACAGGTAGCACAATTGCTGACGCCACGCTGATCTGAACGAGGTTACCAGGTATCGATGTCATCGGTGCGAGCCAATTGCCATAAATAATCCCTTCGGCACCATAATAACCAACTACCTTAATGATACAAGCCGCCGCCAAAGCCAGGACATAAGCCTTGAGAGTCTGGTTCTTTTCGCAAATAGCGCCGACCGTATACCCCATGAGCCCGACAATGATCAGGGTAAAGGGCGCCCATAAAAACCAGCCGCCCACCACATCAAAAAGAGCCATGCCGATTCCTCCCGCCAAAGCTCCTAACCAGCGCCCGTAAAGAATGGCGATAATAAATAGAGGCACATTCCCCAAGTGAATTAAACCACCATTAGCGGCAATGGGAAGACGAACATTTACAAATACCGTACAAATAAAAACGAGAGCAATGCTGAGTGCTGCATAGACTAGTAGTTTTGTTTGACTTAAGGACCGTTGTTCCATACCTTTTTTCCACCTTTCCTATCTTCTTAAATCTTAACTTTACTATCGCCGCTGAAATCAGATGCTCAGCACATCAATTGTTTATGTTCCTGAATTCGCGCCTTTTAGTATACTTCTGATTCTTCGGCAGTACATCATATTGTTATAAAAAAGGGACGTTCCCCAGAAGAGCGTCCCTTTTTGTTTGCATTTAAGCTCTAGCAAGACGGTGGGCGGCGTGATAGGTCGGACCCACGTAGGAGTTTATCGGAAACCCATGCTGGATGGCCTGTGTAACAAATTTTTTAGCCTGGGCGACTGCGTCCGGCACCGATAAACCTTGGGCCAGTCCGGCCGTAATAGCTGCGGCATAGGTGCAGCCGGCACCATGCGTGTAATCTGTATTAATTTTCGGCGTTTCAAAAATGGTAAATTCCTTGCCATCATACAATATGTCAATCGCACTATCCGTACCCAGCTTGGCGCCGCCCTTGATCAGAACGTACTTGGAACCGAGGGCGTAAATTTTAACGGCCGCCTCTTTCATTGTATCTACGGACTGAATGCGAACACCGCTCAACTGGCTGGCTTCAAACACATTGGGGGTAATAACGGTGGCCCGCGGAGCAAGCTGCTGGCTTATGGCAACTGCTGATTCCGGATGCAGTACTTCATCGGTGCCCTTACAGATCATGACCGGGTCAATTACGATATTTTTTACCTGGTACTCGTCAAGTTTTCTGGCAACAAGCGAAATAATCTCAACGGTGCCCAGCATGCCGGTCTTCATGGCGTCTACGCCGATACCGCCGAGTACGGTATTGATTTGGGCTTCCAAAGCTTCGAGCGATAACGGATAAACATCATGAGCCCATTTATTGGCAGGGTTTTGGGCAACAAGCACGGTGATTGCCGTCATGCCATATACGCCAAACTCCTGAAAAGTTTTGATGTCGGCCTGCAAGCCGGCGCCGCCGCTCGTATCTGATCCGGCTATAGTGAGTGCCTTAGGTACTTTCATTTCGAAAAATCCTCCCGTCAACCTAAAATGGTGGCTTTTGATTAGATTTTTTTACAAAACATGGTTGTATTATAGAATAAATCTGATACTATTAAAATATACAGAATTCATATTTTAAACAAGTACAGATTAGGGGTAAAAAAAAATGCCTAAATTGATACTGCTCGACCACGCAAGCAAAGAACCTTTATATATGCAGCTTTACCGCCATTTTCGCGCCGAAATAGAACAAAACAATCTGAAGGAAGGCAATAAAATTCCTTCCATCCGCTGGCTTGCCGACAGCTTGTCCATTAGCAAGATCACAGTCGAAAAAGCTTATCAGCAGCTACTTTGCGAGGGATATATCAAAAACGGTAACCGGACGCGTTATTCGGTCAACAGATTTGTCGAAAGCTCCTGGCCCGATCCGGTGCCTCATGTCGCAATACCGGCGAAGAGTACTGTTGAAGCTCCGCTCAGATACGATCTTGCCAGCGGCGAAATGGATATGGAGGGCTTTGACTTCGTCCTGTGGAAGCGTTATATCAATAAAGCTTTTATGGATCAAAACCGTCTTATGCGTTATGGCGACCTCCAAGGCGAGACGGAACTTCGCCGTCAGATTGTCGGTTATATCCGCTCCCGGGGAGTGAATTGCCATCACGAGCAGGTCATTATCGGGCCGGGCGTGCAAAGTCTGCTAAATATGCTGGCCAGTATTCTGAAGCCTGATCATGATGGCATAGCCTTTGAAGAACCTGGTTTTAAAATCGGCCGGCGGATTTGGGAGGATCGCGGCTTTCGAATTATTCCGGTCAGCCTCAGGCGGGAGGGTATCGATACCGACGAACTGGCTGGCAGCGGTGCGCGACTTGTTTATGTAACGCCGTCCCATCAGTTTCCCACCGGCTATATTATGCCGATCGGCGAGCGGAAAAGACTTTTAAACTGGGCCGGACAAACGGGGGCAACCATTATCGAAGATGATTACGACAGTGAGTTTCGTTATTTTGGACGGCCCCTTCCGGCGCTGAAGGGACTGGATACCGAAGGGGCGGTAATTTATATGGGATCTTTTTCTAAGGTAATCCCCCCCTCCATTCGGATCAGTTATATGGTGCTGCCAGACCGGCTGCTGGAAAATTACCAGAAAAGAGCGTCGCTGTACAATCAGGCGACGTCCACCGTTGAACAACTGGCTCTGGCTCGCTACATGGCCGACGGTCATTTAGAGCGGCAAATCCGCCGGCTCAGAAACCTTTATAATGAGAAGCACGCTCTATTCCTGGACAATATTCGAACCATATTTGGCAAACGGGTTGAAATCAATGAAACGGAGTCGGGCCTCCATATGGTTCTGACCGTAAAATCCGACTTAACGCCAAAGGAGCTGTACGACAGAGCGCTGGTAAAAGGGTGCCGGATCGCCCTCTTGCAGGATTATTATCTGGGCGAGGCTCCGGTTACGCCTTCCCAAATTATCTTATATTTTTCTAAGATTCCTGCTACCGAAATGCCAACAGCAATCAGTTTACTGAAAGAGGCCTGGTTTTAAACTTTAATGATGGCCTCAATACCTGTCGAATGGCAAGTGGCTTTCAGTTTAGCAGTCAAATATAACTCTTTTTCCCCTTCATAAGACTTCCCCCAAATCAAAAAAATGTAGACGTAGGGGTTCCGTAATGTCTACGGCTACGTCTACCTAATTTTTTGTTTTGGAATTAAAAAGTCAATTTTCACTTTTACTCAATTCGTAAGTAAAGCTCGTATTAATGCAACAGTAGCTGCCACAGTCCTTCCATCTTTATCTAACAAAGGATTTACTTCTACAAATTCAGCCGAAGTAATTACATTGTATCTCGCCAGTAGTTTCATTGCTTCAATATTTTGCTCAAGATATATTCCACAATCTACAGGCGTCCCTACGCCACGACTATCACTTGGATCAATCACATCCAAATCATAACTCAGATGGATACCATCACATTTTGAGGTCAGGTACGAAACAGTCTCATCAATAACATTATTTATGCCTATTCTATGTACATCTTCTGCCGTAAAAATTTTTATTTGCTTTTTATCGATGAATTCTCTTTCCCCTGGATCTATATCACGCACTCCAATTAGTACAATATGCTCCGCCTTGACCTTATTTCTATATCCACCAACCTCAATTAAATCTAGATGCCCTGCCCCTATACTTGCCGCTAACGGCATCCCCTGGATATTCCCACTAGGTGATGTTTCTACTGTATTGCTATCGGCATGAGCATCATACCAGATAACGCCTAAATTTCGATAATGCTTTGCAATGCCAGCTAAACTTCCAATAGCAATACTGTGATCGCCGCCTAAAATGAGAGGAAACCTTCCCCCACCAACAACTTCTGAAACTTTTGAAGCCAGAAGTTCCACACTATCTCGAACATCTTCCAAATTTCTTACTTTACAATAGATATCGTTAGTACGGCAACATGGCTCTTTAATCTTAATGTCCAAATTCCCAGCATCAATGATGTCAATACGGCTTGACTGTAAGTACTTCATGAGTCCAGCTGAGCGAATTGCCTCGGGTCCTAATTGAGTCCCAAACTCAGACTGACCGAGCCACATAGGTGCCCCAACAACTGTAATTTTTCTCATAAATCTACCTCTTCTATTTACTGATAATTAAACACTGCATCCCCAGACCTCAAATAAATAACTTCAATATCCATAGATATGAAATTTACCAGTAAATATAAAACTCCTGCCAAATCCACAGATCTGGCAGGAGTTCTCTATATTTTTCGCCGTTACCAATGATACGGTTCTCCGTATCGGGTCTATCGGTGCAGAAAAAAAAGCAATTTAGACCGCCCTCATTGCGCTGCAAAAACACTCTAAATGAGACTAGGCCTCAGCCGCAAACGTTGGGGCAGTCAAATCAGCGTAAATCCATTATTTTTAGATTTTTAATCTGTGAACCAAGCTCACTTACTACTTCAACAGCCATGCACAAACTCCCGTTTTCTGAGTTAACGGCCAGCTGCGGGTAGGCAGCGATTAAGGCTTCTTTCACTAATTCCTTATCAGGGGTTCCCTCGGCTTTGACCGTTAATTTATCGGCTAGGCCAGCTTTCTCTACCAGTAACGCCACTCTGCCGGTAGTGCCGGAAACTTTTCCTATGGCATCGGCAATTACCCGCCCGTACAGATTCATGTCACCAGCAACAATCATATCATCCGTGCGCCCTTTGATGCTGACCGCTCTCAACGGCAGCCAGCATCCGCATTCGGCCCAGCGCGCTCTGTCTCCTGAACGGTACCGCACTAAAGGCATTCCTTCCCGGCGGATTGTGGTAAAGACTAGTTCCCCTTCATCAGCCAGCTTACCGGTCACAGGATCAACAATCTCAGTTATTAGATGTAAATCATTTAGATGAAAGGCAGTACATTCGGGCAAAGCAATGGTTTGCGCACTGCCAATTTCTGTTGAACCATAACTATCGAAGACCGCTGCCTGCCAATAGTCAGCAAACAATTCTTTTTGAGCCGGGGTTAATACTTCGCCGGCAAGTATAATTTTATCAATCACGCTGTGATAGCCGGACTGCTGTGCTTCCCGGGTCAGGGCAGTCATATAGGACGGCGATGAGAATACTACGTTAGGTGAAAAGCGCCGCATCCATTTTAGTGTTTCTTTGGGGTTATCAGCACCAACACTGAGCGGTAACCCTCCTGCCCGTTCCACCGCGCGCTGGACACTGGCACCGCCGATCCACAACCCATGGCCAATAGGCATCGCAATCAGGGCAACCAGTCTGCCAGTATGAGCAATGCGAATTGCCATACCGTAAAGATTAGACAGCATCTGAATTTCCCGGAAGGTATAGTACACTCTTTTGGGCTCACCGGTTGTACCTGAGGTAGTATAAACCGCAGCCAATTTTTCTTCAGACACGCAAAGAAAATCCTGCCATTGCAGGATATCTTTCGAAGTGGTAAATGGGAGCTTTTGTAAAGCAGCAGTTGTTCGTATATCTGCCGGACGCAGACCGCATTCGCTAAATGTACGCCGGTAAAAAGGTGAATGCGAACCGACATAAGCTATTGTATCCCGCAGCCGCCGTTCCTGAATGGTAGTAAGTATCTCCGGATTCAGACCTTTTCTCACCAGATGGCGCAAAGATTCACCTGCTCTTTTAACCACCGCCGGCCGGGAGTTGCGATCCTCAAAACGCCGCAGCGCTTTGTCAATAACCTCTGCAATCATGAGCATACTCCTATAAACTCGCTAAAAATGTAGTGCAACAGTTGCTTATAGTTATGTCCTGACCGGCAATCCTTATACATCCGGTGAGTTTCAAAGTATATTTGCACCGTTTTTCACTAAAACTGTTATGGAATCTTTTATCAGGAGACCTACTATGGACTATGTACTGCTTATAAAATGCATCCTCAGTGGCTTTTTCTTAGCCGCGCCTATCGGTCCGGTCAATCTTATCTGCATCAGGAGCACATTAACCTACGGGTATATAACCGGGCTAACGGTAGGTATTGGAGCAGCACTTGCTGATACTTTATACGGCTATGCAGCAGCAGCAGGGTTGAGTTTTATCACTGATTTTATTTCTCGTTATCATACAGCCTTTCGCTGGGGAGGCGGTGTATTTATCATCTATCTGGGACTAAGAACACTTCGCGCTACACCGCAAGACCTTACACTTGAAAAAGAACCCCCTAACCTGTTCAGACTTTTTGCAGGTATTTTTCTCCTTACCCTGACCAATCCCATTACTGTTTTTGTTTTTATTGCCGTATTCTCTTCCTTAGGTATTGCTGTACTAGTAACTGATTTTTTTACAACAGTTTTAGCCGCTTTCGGTGTTTTTATAGGATCAACACTCTGGTGGATCACGCTCACAGGTATAGCGCATCTTTTCTGCAACAAAGTAACGCCAGGCACCTTAGGCCGGATTAACAAGATTGCCGGCAGTATCATTATTCTGCTGGGTATTGCTTCGCTTTTTGAGCTTTAAGACCAACCCTTTCTGTTTATGCGAAAATACCCGTACGCCAATTCCCGGAAGATTCGTTATTTAATCCTCAGCCCGCATTATGGCCTGAATTTGCCTGGCTATAACAACACTCCATGGGATACATAGTCGAGTAGAAGCGCACCTCACGGCGCGCAACCCTCACAGAACCGGACTTGCCCTATTAAGGCATCCGACTCTTCATAGCAGAATCAGCAAGAAAGGTAATTCCTATCTGCTTCCTTACTTCGTCCATGACACTAAGCTGCATAAGAGAATATTGATTATGTTCCTGGGCATTTGACTTGGTTTTGATTAGTCGAATCAATTCTTCTACTTCGTAGTACATATTGTTATCACACTTATCAACAGGTATATCCTCTTTATTCCCATCATTATAAATAATAGTAATTTCCCTTGGATCTTGTATCTCCTTGATGATCATGCAGCCTTTTTCCCCTTGAATTTGGCTTGGCAATATCGAGTTGGTAATCTTGGAATATATTAATTCACCTTGCATACCCTCATATTTAACCATAATAGTTCCAGAGCCATCTACTCCATTATTTAGAATAACAGCATTACCCCATATTTTTTGCGGCATACCAAAGAGTTTCACCAACGGATGAATACAATACACCCCAATATCCATCAACGCTCCATTTGCAAAAGCAGGATTGAATGCATTTTCAATAATGCCCTTTTTGAAATTATCGTATCGGGAAGAGTATTGGCAATATTGAAACGTAATTCTTCGAATTGTTCCAAGCTTACTCATACCAGCTTCTATTGCGTTAAATCCAGGATCAAACACAGAACGCATTGCTTCCAGAAGAATAACACCATTATTGTTAGCGGCTCTCAACATTACTTCTAATTCTTCTCTATTTGAAGCAATTGTCTTTTCGCATAACACGTGTTTTTTACTATTTAACATCTTAATGGATTGCTCAGCATGTAAACCATTAGGGCTGGCCACATAAACAGCGTCTACTTCATTACTTGCTGCCAACTCGTCTAGGTCACTATATGTAAGTCGAATATTATGCTTACTGGCATATTCTACTGCTCTTTCCTTCGTTCTTGAATAAACTGCTACAAGTTCAAACTCTTTACATCGCTTTGCCGCCGCTATAAATTTGTCTGTTATTTTATTCGTTCCTATTACTGCAAAACGGACCATAACGGTATCCCTACTTTCTATAACACCTTGACTCACACAAGTTAGCATTCCTACATTTTTGGGCTAACACATATTACTTCCCCTAAAATTATAAACGCCTGCCAATTTCAACCGTCCCCAAATGTAAGGTGCTTATTGCTGAAGCAATAGAACAGTCCCTCAGAATCACTCATTCCCATTTGAATTTGTCTATTCTGCTAAAGCAACTTCATTCAATTTATTTAATGTTGTCCTCTGACCAAGAACAATCATAATATCACCTGCGCTTATGACTTGTGTTCCCTGCGGATTAGTAATTAGCTGATTATCACGTTTGATGGCCACTACAATCGAGTCAAATCGCCCTTTAATGTCATTTTCAATGAAGTTTTTCCCTACTAATGAAGAAGCCCGATGTACCGTAATTTCGGCGATATCCATATGTAATTCTTGATTGTAAAATAAATTTTCGACAAAATCCATAATAACAGGCTTAATCATAGCCGATACCATCTGCCGCCCACCCATAACAGATGGGAAAATAACTGTGGTAGCCCCCGCACGGCGCAGCTTTTCTTCCGCTTCTGCTCTATCAGCTCTTGCTATAATCGTCATCTCTGGATTGAGACTTTTCCCGGTGAGGGTAACGTATACATTATCTGCATCATGAGACAATGCAGTAATCAAGCCTTTCGCTCTTTTGACGCCAGCTTCTAACAATATTTCATCAACTGTAGAATCTCCATGAATGGTTAGCACCTTTTGTTCACATAACTGTTCATAGATTAACAAATCTTTTTCAATAACTACAAAAGCCTGTCCTTCATCCTGCAATCGCTGAATTACATTTCTTCCTACCTTGCCAGCGCCACATACAATAATATGATTATCTAAACTTGCAATGCGTCTATTCATACCCTTCCTCCCAAAAAAATCTTTTAACCGTCCTTCTATCGACAAACTGATTACTAACGTAAAAGTGTAATAAGCCATTCCTACCCCAATAATAATAAATAGACAAGTAAACATTCGGCCAGCCGGTGTTTTAGGTACAATATCACCAAACCCTACGGTGGCAATTGTTACCACAGCAAAATAGGCAGCATCATAAAATGATAGATTCTCTAGTAACATAAAACCTATAATACCTACTATCAAAATACCAATAAAAAAAATAAGTGATAATTTTAAGCGATCTAAATACATAATATCTCCCCTGCTTAGCTGATGCCGCCTAACTCTACCATCTTAGTTTAACAATACCTCTACAATACGTCAAAAAATTTATTTAATTAAGCATACGAGACAATAACGAAGCCTCAACCCTCGCATTACAAGGGTTGAGGCCATTTTTCGCCGTTACCAATGATACGGTTCTCCGTAACATATGTAACGGCGAATTTGTAAAATATAAACCATTCGCACTTACACTTACCAAACTATGTTCCCACAGACATGCTGTGTTTTGATAGGAAGTAAATACTAATACGCGAAATAGGAGTTTCATGCAATGATTTTTATTTTGCAACAGACTCTAATATAAAAATGCTGTCTCTTTTGAGACAGCATTTTTAATTTTTACATGTTTATATTAGGTGTTGAATTATTCGCATCCGCTAATTGCTCTTCTGTTAAACCTGTGCTTACTAATTTAGCTATTACCAGATCACCAGATACATTCAATGTTGTTCTGCACATATCCAGGAATCTGTCAACGCCGAGTATTAAGCCCAAGCCTTCAACAGGCACGCCAACGTTTACACATAGAATAGCGATTATCGGCAAAGTACCGCCAGGGACGCCTGCTGTTCCGACACCGCCCAAAACTGCGGTTAAAACTACAACAACCTGTTGGCTGAGTGTTAAATCGACTCCGAAAACTTGAGCTAAGAAAAGTAATACAGCACCTTCATATAATCCCGAACCATTTTGGTTGGCGGAAGCACCGCAAGTCAGAACAAAACGTGAAACTTTGGTAGGAAGTTTAAGCGATTTTTCTGCAACCTCCAGAGCGATTGGCAGTGTAGCATTGGAAGAAGCAGTTGAAAATGCATATACATATGCATCTTGACATCCCTTAAAGAATTTAAAGGGACTTGTTTTGGCGAAAATCTTAAGGAATAAACCATATACAACAAATTGCTGAATTAATATGCTTAATACAACTACGCCGGCAAATAAAGCAACATTTCCCAGGAAGCTAGCACCCATACGGTAGGTAGTGTTAAATACAATGGCAAAAATACCATAAGGAGCAAGCTGCATTGCCCAGTCGATGATTTTGAGCGAGCAGTCATAAATTGCCTGAAGCACCTTAATAAAGGCATGTTCTTCATCTTTAACACATATGCTCAGAGCATATCCGAACATCAATGCAAAGACCATAACAGCTATAATTTCGCCACCAAACGCTCTGGCAGCAGAATCAACAGGGTTCTGAGGAATTAAATCTGTAATGTATTGAGTCCAAGGTTTATCTTTTGCAATTTGCATGTTTTTATTAATTGAGATAACAGCCTGATTCTTTGCAAGCTGCTCCTTATCAAACTGCAAGCCGACACCTGGCTGCAGAACGTTAGTAATTGCAATGGCAACAAAAACTGCAATGAGGCTTAAAACAACAGTATACATTAACGATTTTCCAGCGACTTTTCCCAAGCTGCGGCCTTTACCAAGTTCGTAAACACCAAGCATTAGGGCGGATACCAACAACGGAACAACGACCATGAAAATCATTTTTAGGAAGACAGCACCGGTTAAGGTACAAAGATCAGTAAACGTCTTCATGAAAGGAAAAGCTTTTTCAGGTAGATTATAATAGGCAATGATTCCAGCAATAACACCCAAAATAAATCCTAATAATAGTTTTTGATACTGTTTCATAAACTTCCTCCTTTAAAATTCTACCTTCTTGAACAATTCTCTTAAATAGATGTGTAATAAAATCTTCGATCCCTTTTTCGCTTCGCCCCCTTGATCATATTTGGTGTCGAACCAACAGCTTAACTAAATTGCCCCGTCCCTTACACATGTGAAGCACTCGGAGTACTCCCTAGATGAATATATTAATGTATATGTTACCATTATAACTCATAATTAACTAATAATTACAGCTATACAAAAAAAATACATAATGTATTTATGACCTTCGGAAAGATGAAGAATATATTACACGCGTATAATCTTGTTTAAAGTCATTTCTTACACGCCGCTTATCTTCTTCAAATATCTGATATTGAAGTGTATCAAGCTGTTCTAGTGCACTTTTAATATATGTTTTCAGCTCATCAATAATTCTTCGCCTCCACATTCATTATAGAGACACAATTCTGCAAACATCTGTTAATATTATACATTTTTTGGTATTTGAGGAATGCAAAATGACCTTTCCACCTTTTTCTTGGGAATGGTCGAGTCAGTCGTAACAAGATAACAGTACTACCCTTCAGCAATTCCTTGATTCGCAATCTTGCCCCCCTTTGAATAGTAGGATATCTATGTATAGACGACATTATCACCATCGATTTTTGTGTTCTTCCCCTATCACCAGAATTGCTGGTGGCTCGTTGCAATATAAAAAGGTCCTGCAAATAATTTTGCAGGACCCCGACTATTCTGCCTTATATGATTGTATTTCTCGCCGTTACCAATGATACGGTTCTCCGTATCATACCTAACAGCGAAACTACATTTAAGCAAGTAAGACCTGCCCATGTACTCTAATCATTTAAGCGATGCGAAATGAGCTTCCCTACGCTTCTTTCTAATCTATCTGCTAAAAAAATGAGCACCGCAGAATAGTAGCCATATTAACTGGCTATTACTTTGCGGTGTTTTATTTTTACCGTATATTACTGAACAAATTGAGCGCTGGCAGCTACTTAAAATTGCAGTAAACCTGTCTCCTTCTGACATTTA
>NZ_DATMYD010000143.1:0-6446 GCF_035561155.1 Sporomusa sp.
GCTGGCTAATTGTTCCGGAAAGATATCTCTCTACAAAATGAATCTTCTCTTCTGGAGTTAATTTCGTTTTAAATGACATAAAAACTCCCCCCATAGTCGACAATCTATTTTTTCATTGTCTCCTATAAGGGGAGCATATCATCAACCACCGCAACCGGCCAATTTCATTTTATTCAATTTTACATTCGAGTGCTGTCCCCCAGCAAGCAACGTAACAAGATAAATTGCTTGAGTTCACTCTACTCGGCAGTAAAATAATCCTTGTTTTCAAGCAGTGTAAAACTAATCCTCCGGTTTTCTTAGTGCTTTTTCTTTTTCAACTACTGCCTGCTCATAGCTTGCAATTTTATAATCCAGGCGTTCTAGTGTTTTCTTCATATCTGCCATTCTTGTTATGAGCTGCTTACGCTGCTCAATAACAAGTTCTTTTCTTGCCTCAATGGTTTTATCACCCTGTTGAAACAGCCCGACATACTCAATCAATACTTCAATTGGAAGACCTGCACCTCGCATACATTTGATAAATTCGACCCACTTACAGTTTTCTTCCGTATAATCCCTAATTCCGCTTTTATTGCGGTTCACACGAGGAATCAGGCCGATGCGTTCATAATAGCGGAGTGTATCCTGTGGAAGATCAAATTTTTCGCTTACTTCTGTAATCGTCATGCGGTTTCACCTCCTGATATTCAATATTATAAAGCTTAAAGTTGGCTCCAAGTCAAGAGTTTTTAAATAGCAGTAATAATCCATGCTACTATTTAAAAATACATAATTCCAATTCTATTTCCCCTTCGTTATGGTATCAAATCAAGTTTTTTAGCCAGTTTGCGACATCTTTGTCTGCTCTACTCACACTTCCGCCTATAATCGCTAAACCGGACAGCACCTTTGCATTCGGACAAAGCTTCTTGATATCGCGTTCACTACTTCCCATTCCACTACCTTCATGTGTGCAATATGGAATAATGGTTTTTCCTGAAAAATCATACGCCTCTAAAAACGTAAATACCGCCATCGGCATCGTTCCCCACCAGTTCGGATACCCGATATAAATCACATCATAAGAATCCATATCATCTACTGTTGCGGTAAGCTCAGGTCTGGCATTTTGCCTCTTTTCTTCCTGTGCTACATTTGTTGTTTCCGTATAATCTTCTGGATAGGATTTTACTGTTTCGATTTGGAACATGTCGCTTCCTGTTAATTCCTGTATTTTCTTTGCGATTACTTCTGTGTTTCCAATTGGCAGGTTTACAATACTACCTCCCACATAATTATTTCCTTTGCGTGAAAAGTAAGCGATAAGGCTCTTTGAATTTGCCATTTCCTATTCCTTCCTTTCTAATCAATCTTTTTTATTCTACCTACTAAATATCATATTTGACGGTACTAAGCCATTTCACGATTACTGGATCAGCACGATTACCTTCTTTAAACTCAGCCTATCACCTAGAGTTAACTCCAAGTCAAGTATTTTTTTGGAGTGCAGCTAAGCTGCACTCCAATCTGCACATTTCATTCCGTAATGTCAGGTAATATCCGCCCAGTTCATAAGCCATGACAACAGTACTGAGATTGTTTAGAAATAAAATCCCTTTGCTTCACACATCCGTCCGCGGACATTCACATGAAGCGGACATTTTTTCTCGTAGGCACTATAAGATAAATTTCATGTTATTTTAAATTGTTATATTCCTCATCCGTTACGGGTTCCAGCCATTCGGCATCTCCCTTTTCGGGATTAGTACTTATCGCGATATGTACAAGCCAGCTATCAGGTGTAGCACCATGCCAATGTTTCACATCTGGATGGATCTTTACAACGTCGCCTTCTTTGATTACCTGTACAGGCTTGCCTTCTTCCTGATAGTATCCTTTGCCGCCGGTAACAAGCAGAATCTGCCCACCTGGATGCTTGTGCCAATTATTTCTTGCGCCAGGCTCAAAAGTTACATTCCCGATTGGGCAATTAAAGCTGTCATTGGAAACCAGCATTTCAAGCCATGTAGCCCCTATGAAATAGTCGTTCGTAATTTTTTGACCCTTTGGAAAGATAACACTTTCACTTAATTTTTTTGATTTGTCCATGTTCTATTCTCCTTTAACTTTTTCGTGATATTATACCCTTCTTGAAAATCAATCTATCACTTGGAGTCCAGTCCAAGTCAAGTATTTTTTTGGGGGGAGTTCAGTTAACTGAACTCCCATCCTGTATTTTTGCGGTTTCCAATTCGGACTAGGTTTTCTGCACTGAATTATTGGGATGGGTTTAAGTTGAAAAAATAATTTTCATAAAACCTATTGACTTTGAGTGGACTCCAAGTTGTAGCATAGATAATGTGAAACAATAGTTAAACTTGTGTTAGAGAGGGGAATGAAAACATGTCCAGCAAAGTATATTTTGTAAATTTACGGGCGAGAACAGATAAGAGTAATAAAATAAGCAAAATAAGAAGCTTATTTGATCGGGCCGGGTTGAGTGAGCTTATTCAACCGGATGACCTCACAGCTATAAAGTTGACCTTCGGCGAACGCGGCAGCGATGGCTTTATTAGTCCTGTTTTTGTGCGTCAGGTAGTGGATAAAATCAAGGAAAAGGGCGCTAAAGCGTTTCTGACCGATACCAATACACTCTATTCAGGCAGCCGGCATAATGCGGTTGATCATTTGCTGACCGCGTTGGAACATGGTTATGATTATACCGTTACAGGGGCACCAGTTATCATAGCAGATGGCTTACGCAGTGAAAATATGACTGAAGTACAGATTGATAAAAAGCACTTTACTAAGGTGAAACTGGCTACAGACCTTATCAGTGCCGACAGCGTAATTGTATTATCCCACTTTAAGGGGCATGAGATGGCGGGCTTCGGTGGGGCCATAAAAAATTTGGCCATGGGTGGAGCACCGGCGATTGGTAAAAAGGAGCAGCATGCGACCAGGATTATAGTCGATCAGGATAAATGCGTCGGCTGTGAAAAGTGCAGTGCAGTTTGTCCGGAAAAGGCGATTACTGTGAGTGAAAAGAAGGCAACTATCACTTTGGATACATGTATCGGCTGCGGTGAGTGTTTAACTGTTTGTCCGGTAAAGGCCATTGGCATGGACTGGGCGACAGACCTAGTAGCTTTTCTCGAACGAATGACCGAATATGGCTATGGGGTTGCCAAGGCACATGAGAAACGTATCGGTTATATAAACTTTCTGTTGAATATCACACCTGATTGTGACTGTGCGTCGTGGAGCGATGCACCGATTGTTCCTGATATCGGTTTCTTGGCATCCACGGACCCGGTAGCTATTGATCAGGCAAGTTATGATCTGGTAAATAAACAGCTTGGCTTCTCTAATTCTTTGCTTTCTTGCAATCATGAAGCCGATGCGGATAAGTTTCAGGGTTTGCGCTCCCATATAGACGGGACTATCCAGATGCGATATGGAGAAGAAATTGGTATGGGCAGCCGCGATTATGAATTAATCGTCCTGTAGTATTGCGGATAATAGCCGAATAAGTATTTTAGTTAACGGTAACCGCAGCAGAAACTTCAATAAAATATGGGGTTGGCAAACCCTCTGGTTTTCCAGCCCCCGTTATAACTTAAGAAATATTAAACTTCTACGAAAAAGCATAATAAATTTCGGTGAGTATCGTCAAAGAGATTGGAGATGTATAGATGAAAAGAAAAAAAGATCACATTATCAGTGCAATCTTTATACTGGGAGTAATGTTTTCCTTTTATAATATATACTCTAGCTGCTTTGTCGGTATCTTCTATACAATGACAGATGAACAATATGCCCGCGAAGCACAAAAGATTCTGAATGACACTCTTTCGCCTTGTCAACCTCCTACAGACTAGGCAGAGCTCCAACTAATGCAGCTCCAATGGCCATACTGACAATCTGAATAATATTCTCCAACAGAACCGCTCGTGCGATTTTTGAGAGCCACCATGTGCATGAAATAGAGCCACGATGTTACTCCGAGAGCCACTTTGTACATCCCCGTATAATGAATTTATGCACTGTTTTAGTGTAAATAAATTCAGGGGAGGTCATTAGATTGACCAATTATCGTGAAATCCTTCGGCTTTGCAGCCAAGGAATAAGTCAACGTGGCATCGCATCGAGTTGTCAGTGCTCACGCAATACCGTTTCTGCAGTCATTAAGCGTGCAGATGAAATCGGTATATCTTGGCCGTTTGAAAAGGAAATGTCAAATGGCGAGTTACAAACGCTCCTATTCCCGGAAAAGGATCTTCCTACAACTAGGAAAATCCCTGACTGCGAGTACATTCACAAAGAAATGGCAAAGAGCGGTGTTACATTAAGTCTTCTATGGGATGAATATTGTCAGCAATGTCGCCAAATTAATGAAATTCCACTCATGTACAGCCAGTTCTGCCGATATTATCGCAAGTATGCTAATACTACAAAAGCTACTATGCACATAGGCAGTAAGCCTGGCGAAAAGCTTGAAGTCGATTGGGCAGGGCAAACGGCTCAAATCGTTGATCGTGATACCGGCGAGATCATTCCTGTTTATGTATTTGTAGCGGCCCTATCCTGTAGTCAATACACATACGTAGAAGCATTTCTATCTCAAAATCAAGAATGCTGGATAGCAGCTCATGTAAATGCCTACAAGTTCTTTGGCGGCGTTACGAGAATACTTGTACCTGATAACTTGAAAACAGGAGTTGAAAAGGTATCATGGTATACACCAACAATCAACAAAACTTATCATGAAATGGCTGAACATTACGGGACAGCAGTCATACCAGCCCGTGTCAGAAAGCCAAAAGATAAGGCTAGTGTTGAAGGTGCCGTAGGCATCATATCTACATGGATTATCGCTGCACTGAGAAATCAGAGATACTTTACGCTAAAAGAACTGAATGAAGCTATGCACCATAAGCTAATTGGATTTAATAATAAACCTTTTCAGAAAAAAACGGGATGCAGGCTGAGTGTCTTTCTCGAGGAGGAGAAAAGCACTCTTATACCACTGCCTGCAACCCCATACGAATTAGCCTATTGGAAGACAGCTATCGTACAGTTCAATTATCACATATCTACCGATAAAATTCACTATTCAGTGCCCTATGAGTATATAAAACACAAAGTAGATGTAAGGATCACACGCAATATAGTAGAAATATTTTACAATAGCCATCGTATTGCTTCACATGTAAGGCTTTATGGACGTGCTGGGCAATACAGTACGATTCCGGAACACATGCCTGAAAATCATCAAAGCTACAACTCCTGGAATTCAGAACGTTTTATATCTTGGGCCAAAAACATTGGCTCCAATACTGCTATAGTCGTTAAAGCTATTTTATCTTCACATAAAGTAGAACAGCAAGGGTACAGGTCTTGCATTGCCCTATTAAAGCTTGCAGACAAGTATTCTGTCACTCGTGTAGAAGAAGCTTGTAAAAAAGCGCTATCTTACACTCCTCGTCCTAGTTATAAAAGCATTCAAACAATCCTTCAAACAGGACAGGACAAGCTGAAATACAAAGAAGACACTACGCCAATCAGTAATGATAATACCACGCAGTTTGGTTTTACTAGAGGCGCTGGCTACTATGGAGGGAAAAATAATGGTTAATGAAACGACTATATCAAAATTGCATGAAATGCGTCTTACTGCAATGGCTGATTCTTATAGAGAGCAACTTAAAGACAACGCATTCAGCGAGTTAAGCTTTGAAGAACGCTTCGGTCTTGTCGTAGATTTGGAATGGTCTAGACGTAAAAGCAATAAACTCACCAAGTTAATCAAAAAAGCTGACTTTAGATTTAGTAATGCCTGTGTAGAAGATATCGAATACCATGCTGACAGAAAGCTGGATAAAACTCTTATTACCCGATTGTCAACTTGCAATTACATTCAAGAAAAGCATAATATAATCGTTATGGGCGCATCTGGCAATGGTAAGTCCTATATAGGTTGTGCATTGGGTGTGGCTGCTTGCCGAAATTATTTTACAGTTAAATATGTCCGCTTGCCTGACTTGCTCGATGAATTAGCTATCGCCAGAGGTGAAGGTATATTTAAAAAGGTAATGAAGCAGTACAAAAGTGTAAGCCTGCTAGTACTTGATGAATGGCTACTTGTTCCTCTGAAAGGAAGCGAAGCTCGTGATTTACTTGAAATCATCGAGGCAAGACATCAAAATGGTTCAACTATCTTTTGTTCCCAATTCGCGCCTGGCGGATGGCATGAAAAAATTGGTGAAGATACATTAGCAGATGCTATTCTTGACCGAATCGTCCATGATTCCTATACAATCCACATAGATGGTAAAGTATCAATGAGAGAACGTAGAGGATTACAAGATAAGAATTAACTAATCTAAAATCCATGGGAGTCATCAATAATTGAAAGGTGGCTCCCATGATGAATACAGTGGCTCTCTTTGATGCACAGGGTG
>NZ_DATMYD010000144.1:0-10023 GCF_035561155.1 Sporomusa sp.
TTTGTACATTATCCCAGCGGAACATCGTCCAACCCTCTTTCTACCGTTCTTTACCAGTAGTATTCGACGGATATGACGATTTCTCTTTTAAAATTGGTGAAAAAATGAGGGTTTTTAAGCAGACTCATCAGGATAAAAAAAACGTACCCCGAAGGATACGGCTAAAATTGCTATTTTAATTATCTGACGATCCAGAGCCAATTACAATTCCAATCAAAAGGGCTGCAATTTCGCGTAATACATTTTCATGCCGCTCTTTTTCACGCTCTTGCCGCTCACGCCATTCGTGCTCACTTTCATGCGGCCGCCGTTTCATTTCCCGCTCATGGCGTTCTTTTTCTTCCCGTTGACGTTCATCATGCTTGCGTTTCTGATCATTATCATGACCATGGCGATCATCGCGGTCAAGATATGCTATTCGCTGCAACCCATTGTTGTTTATTGGTCCTGGTGCTGCGGCAGCTACTGATGAGAACATGCTAACTTGCATTAGGCCGAGCATTGAGTATACGATTACTTTTTTTGCTACAATTTTCATACACACACTTCCTTTTGTTGTTATGGGTTAATTGTAGCATCCAATTTTTTGATTTTTATTAGAAAACATTGGATAAGGATAAAAAGCCCCCGACGCTATAGGAATTTCACAACCAAGTAACATCTAGTGGGTTCCGATCAACAAGCCTATTATAGCTATACTGAGGATAACCAACCATAACAGCGCCTGTCAAAACCTTACCTTCCGGAATATTGAACAATTTCAACAGAGGATCATAGTTTGAGAAAGCACACATCTCAAAGAGTCCTGCCCAGCAAGAACCTAAACCCAGTGCAGTCGCGAATAATTCTAGATAAGTGAGAGAAAAAATTGTGTTTTCTCTACCGCGTGGAAAATTATTTTGTGTAGTGCCTAGAACAAGATGAGGAGCTCCCCGGAAAATTGGATCTTTACCTTTCTCTCGATAGGAGCGAATATGATAATCAAAACTCCAATGAGATAGTGTCTTACTCTGTTCCTCCATCCATTGTATTGTTGCTTCGGTAGCCTTTTGTAGAATTTTTGTATCTTCAACAACAATATAAGATACGCCTTGCCGGTTGCTCCCGGTTGGAGCAAATCGTGCAATCTCAACTAACTGCAGTAATTTTTCTCGGGGTACAGGAATGTTTTTGTAACGCCGAATCGAACGACGTGACCTTAGAAATTGTTGAGCTGTTTTCTCATCCAAAACTGGAAATTCTTCCAATTTTGCTTGATTTACAAGTGGAGTCTTCTGATTATCAATAGCGGCCGTAGGACATACAGCGACACAATGACCACAAGCAATACAAGCATCGGGAAAAGCCGCTTCTACACCATTCATTCCTACATCTAGAATTCCCACCGGACATACTTCTGTGCAGATCCCGCACTTAGTACATTGTTCCTGATTTAATTCAATCAACTTCAAACTACTCACCCCTTCTATCAATCTTGCAATGGCTTTTGTTTAATAATAGGCATTGATTTATTAAATAACAAGTACGCACTTTTTTGTGTCATAGTATCTATTTGCATACTATGATAGAGTCAGTTTACTCAAACTTATTTTTTTTACAAACTAAAGAGCCGCCCCGCGCACAGGAACGGCTCGCGCCGGTGACACAATCGGCCACTCGGTATATGATATGGACTTGCGGCCTTGATAGCTATATGAATTGCCTTGCCGTACCAGCCAAATTCATGGTCAAGTCGGCTTGGCAAGTTTTGATTTCATTTTACCTGAAAGATATTCTCTTGTTGTTAAGACACGATTAAGCGTTTGTTAAAGTACCCTGTACTATTTATCTACATCTACGCCAAGCTTTCTTTTTGAAAACTCTTTAAAAAATTCTTCAGAAATAGCCATTTGTTTGGCATCCCTAACAAGTTGGATTCGTTTTCCCATATCTGAGCATGTACAGTCAAACGGCATATCTTTATCACAAATCATACATTTCATTATACCAACCCCCTTAGGGTTTAATTCTATAAAATAATAACACTTTCCTTTTTAGGAATAACGCCCAGTTAAAGAAGTTTTCAACACCTACCGAGCACCCTTACCTACCCCCATATAATGTAAAACGCGGAAATAGGGCCGTCTAGCTACCCTTTATTACTATTATTTTAAACTTCATATGTCACATTAGTTACGAATTCCAATATAATATAACAGGCCATATCTTACGTTAATAGGAGCGTTGCTGTATGGGAGAATTACTGTTAGCCATCTCTCTGTTTGGTCTGGTCGGCGTCAGTATTTCCGTTTACCTTCGTTGGCGGCGTAGAAAATAGGTAACAATAGCAGTTGCCTATTTTTTCTTTGTCATATTTTTGTCAAACTTTTGTTACATAATGGTATCAAATCCATATTGAGGAGATGACGTTCTTGAAAAAACTATCTGGCTTGTTTGTAATCACGTGTCTTCTTGTCACCTTATCAGGAACCGCTTTTGCATGGAGTGACCGCTCCGAAGGCCGTCCTGAACAAACTTTGGGCCAATTGATGAGTATCCCTAGCTTATCTATCTGGCATGATCGTAATGATCAGTTCCATATAAAATCAGCTAACTTGCGCAGCCAGCAGCATGTATTTACTGGTGTTATTCAAACTGATGGACGTTTTTATAACATTAAGGAGAAAGAGCTGGAGAATGGTGATTTCGTTAGAGTAGATCGAGACCATAACACCATCCGTTTTCGTTTTACTGGCCGCGGGGTTGACGAAGTTGACTTCAAAGTAAAAGGCGGAGACACCGTAAAATTTGATCTTTATAAAGACGGCCACGAAATGCCTCGTAAAGATATATTCATAGGTAAAAATGGCTGGCATCCTAGGGACAATAAATTTAAGTTAAAATGATAATTCGCTATGTAGCGGGCGTTTGGGAACGTCCGCTTTTTTGTTTTTTATACCCGTATTTAGTTCATCGCATAGATGGACTTACACCCGGTTCGCTGCTTTTATTTTTGTGCGTAGCTTTAACTCTGTGGGAATAACCTCCAAAAGAGTAATAATACAAATTACAATAACCGCGAATTCAAAAATAGCCGCTATGATTAATAAAGCATACTTTGCAAAAGGAGTGTTTATCATTATTCCGAACATCGTCGATAAAGCAATTAAGATACTATACATCCTGGCAATCATATAATCATCTCCTGATTATTTATAATGTCTGACAAATTGATGCCCTATTTACGCGCTTTTCCGAAGGCGTTTTTTTATGGCAGCAATTTTTTTTTGAAGAATGTGTACAATCACCAATAAATTACTTATCTCATAGTCTAAAGTAGCTACCTTTATTGTTAGCCTGGTTAAACATTTTTTACTTTGCAGCGGTGATTGTAATTCGATAAACCGAAAGGGTGATAGCACTTGAAAGAAGAACAAATTGTGTCTAGTCTATCGCTGCCGGCTCTACCTGAAGCTGGTGAAGTCAAGGCAAAGGCCAAAGGGATTTTCAAATATCTCGGTCCGGCATTCATTGTCAGTGTCGCGTATATGGATCCTGGCAATTTTGGCACCAACATTGCGGGAGGCTCACAATTTGGCTACAATCTCATCTGGGTCATTCTCTGGAGCAACCTAATGGCAATTTTTGTCCAGATTCTCTCAGCGAAATTGGGAATTGCTACAGGTGTACACCTACCAGATCACTGCGGAAAGATTTTCTCGCGACCTGTAAATTGGGGCTTATGGTCAATAGCTACCGTGGCAGCGATGGCTACAGACCTTGCGGAATTTCTTGGGGGAGTATTGGGGTTTTACTTTTTGTTTGGTATACCCCTGGTTTGGTCTGCCTTACTTACGGGAGTAATTACTTACGGAATTTGCCACATGCAGAAATATGGTCAACGGATTGTCGAACGTATTATTACAGGGATGGTTGCGGTTATCAGTATCGCATATGTTTGGGAAATGTTTTTAGCCAAACCTGATTGGAGTCAGGTTGCATACCACGTCGCAATTCCCATGCTTACTCCAGACGGCGTGTTAGTAGCCGTAGGGATGCTAGGAGCAACAGTAATGCCCCACGTTATCTACTTACACTCTCACTTGGTGCAAACAAGACGTACTGAATGCATAGATGACTGCACCCACCACTTAAAGATGGCGAAAATTGATGTATTCGTGGCGATGAATATGGCGTTTATCGTAAACGCAGCTATGGTAATCGTCTCTGCAGCCGTTTTTAACGGTAATGGCCTTAATGTTGATAGCATCGAAGCAGCCTACATGACGCTGCAGCCGTTGATGGGGAACATGGCTGCTGGGGCCTTCGGTTTGGCACTATTAGCCTCCGGATTATCTTCATCTACTGTCGGTACGATGGCCGGAGAGGTTATTTTGAGTGGATTCGTAGGTTTTGACATACCTGCCAGTATTCGTCGTCTGATTACAATGATACCAGGTTTAGCCATCCTCATAGCGGGTGTAAATCCAATGGAAGCGTTAGTGTATAGCCAGGTGTCGCTAAGCTTTGCTTTGCCGGCAGCGATTATACCCTTAATGATTGTGACTAATAAAGCCAGCATCATGGGTAAGTTTAAAAACAGCTCGCTTACAAATAGCATTGGCTGGATTATTGTTAGTATGATTTTAGCTATGAACGCCGTTCTGATGTACCTTACCATTACTGGTCAGGCATAATTTTTACCTGGTTCCGTAAGGTTAATAGAAGGTGGCAGCCTATCTACAAACCTTGCGGAATTTCTTGGGGGAAAATCAAAAGAGACCTTTATTTCCAGCACCATGGTTGGAAATAAAGGTCTCGCTATAGCAGGTTCACTGCCAGTAGAACCGGGCTTTCGCCAGTGTGTCGATTCTACTCACGGATATGTCATCCGTTAGCTACTCCCCTTTATGAGCTATAAATTGTTTTGTTATATCCTATGAAACGAATCGCTATAATGATCCACAATATCGTCGAAAATTTTTCACTTGTAAGGAGGGTGCTTCGTGTGAATGAGAATAGGCGCCGGTGGCAGGCTATGTCCCGAATCATCAATATCAGATATAGGATCATAGGTTTAGTGATAGTCCTGGCATCCATTTGGGGCTTCTACAATAGTACGGGTATTACCCCCTATCTATTTGTTATCAGCGGATCGATAGGTTGTGCAGTGGTTATAAATACTTTGATCGCTAAAAAAAGCGATTATCATTGAGCGCAGTGTCAGGGACAGGTACTTTGACACTGCTGCTCTTATAATCAACTCACATATTCACCTCTTATGGTCTGGATGGCCTGTTTTCTTTTCCCCACTCAGACATACGATCCAGTATCGGGAGCAATGTTTTCCCTTTTAATGTTAACGAGTATTCTACCTTAGGTGGAATTTGATGATATTCTTCCCGATGAATCAATTGTTCAGCTTCCAGTTCTTTTAGCTGCTGACTTAACATTTTGTGAGTAATGGATGGTAGAATTTTTTTGAGTTCACCATATCTTAGCACTCCATTTGCGGACAGTTTATAAAGTATAAGCCACTTCCATTTACCGCCGACAACGGATAGCGTATAAATAATCGAACAGTCGCATTCGTTCCTCGACCAATTTGCCATTGTTACTCTCCTTTTGTATAGTATCTATCATAAAAGTGCATACTTTTCTTTTTAATAAAATCATATATAATTTGAAGAAAACAAGCAAGCAAAACAAATACAAAATGGAGGGTAGCGACTATGAACATATTAGCTATTAACGGGAGTCCGCGAAAAAATTGGAATACCGCAACTTTACTGAATAAAGCACTGGAAGGAGCAGCTTCACAAGGAGCAACGACCGAACTCGTCCATCTTTATGACCTCAACTATAAAGGCTGTGTAAGCTGTTTTGCCTGTAAGCTAAAAGATGGAAAGAATTACGGTACATGTGCATTAAAGGATGACCTAACCCCAATCCTAGAAAAGCTTGAGAACGCCGATGCGATTATCCTCGGATCACCTATCTATTTTCACAATGTTACCGGTGAGATGAGGTCATTCATCGAACGGCTGGCATTTCCATACCTAGTATATGATGAAAATTACTCAACTCTTTTTAAGAAAAAGATACCTATAGGTTTTATTTACACCATGAATGTGAACGAGAACAGGATGAAAGAATTTGGCTACGACCACAATCTCGGGGGAACTGAAATGGCACTGAAGAGGATTTTCGGAACCTGTGAATCGCTATTTGTTCATGATACCTACCAATTTAACGACTATTCCAAGTATGTTGTCACGGCATTTAATGAGGCTGATAAAGCCAAAAGACGAAAAGACGAATTCCCAAATGATTGTGAAAAAGCCTTCGAAATGGGAGTAAGATTTGCCAAAGCATAGCCTACTCCCATAAAACCCGTAGAATCGAGTAGGAGCTGAGTAATTAATTTACTCAGCGACCTCTCACACCACCGTACGTACCGTTCGGTATACGGCGGTTCAATAGAATTAGTGTATTAATAATATCTTTCACTTATGGTGATAAAGCCTAATTTCCTTAGGTATTCATTGGTGAGTGTCCGCGAAAGGACTGGGCTATTGGCTGTGTGCCAGTAGCTCTTTCTTGTGTTAGCATATTCCCACGCTTTGCGATTATCTATGCCGAGTTTCACAAGGTTGTCGTGCTTTGTTCCGGTTTTTTTCCATTGTTTCCACAAGCACATTCTTATCCTTCTTCTCAACCACTCATCCAGCGTCTTGGACATAGCCTTCATATCAGCCATACCAAAATAATTCACCCAGCCGACAATGCACTGACGGAGTTTTTCTCTTCGTTGCTCCATGCTCATAGCATTGCTTCGCCCTGTTATTTCTTTGATCTTTTGTTTAAATTTCTTTACTGGTTTGGGGTGAACTCTAATTCCCATTCCACCTTTCTTATGGTAGAACGAGAAGCCTAAAAATTTCAGCTTCCACGGTCTATCTACTGCACTCTTTTCTTGATTAACTTTGAGTCTTAACTTTTGTTCAAGAAATCGCGTGATACTCCCCATGACCCGTACTGCCGCTTTCCGGCTTTTGACGTAAATATTTTGGTCATCAGCATAGCGGCAGAATTTTAAGCCCCGTTTGGTTAGTTCAATATCCAGTTCATTCAGCATTACGTTGCTCAAAAGTGGAGAAAGATTCCCACCTTGCGGACAGCCTCCCTCGGTTTCCTGTACCACGCCATTTATCATGACGCCCGATTTCAGATATTTACGTATCAGCGACAGCACTCGGCTGTCTTCGATAGTTTCTGAAAGCAAGCGCATGAGTTTATCGTGATTTACAGTATCAAAATATTTCGCCAGGTCGATATCGACAGTCCATGTGTACCCGGCCTCGATATATTCCTTGCATTTTAATACCGCTTGCTTTGCACTTCTGCCAGGTCTAAACCCGTAGCTGTTTGCTGAAAACTGAATTTCATATATAGGGGTTAATATCTGGGCTATGGCTTGTTGTATCACTCGGTCGACTACAGTAGGTATGCCAAGCAGCCTTTTCCCTCCGTCTGGCTTCGGTATTTCCACCCGTCTGACGGGCTGGGTTTATAAGTCCCTTCCAGTATAGATTGCCTGATTTGGTTACCGTTTTGTTTCAAGAATTGTAAAAGTTCATTTACTGTCATTCCATCGACTCCGTGGCTCCCTTTGTTAGCCTTCACTCTTTTATAGGCAAGATTCATGTTATCTCGGTGAAGGATTTTCTCCATTAATCCACTGGCGTATTCATTGACACCGTTTCCGCCTCTTTTTGGCATGGGAGAAATGCTCGGCACTCCTACATTGCCTCCGAGTTCCACTCTTTTCTCCTGTAGGTAGTCTTCTTTTGGAAGTTGTCTGCTTTCTACGCATTTCTTCGTACCTTTCAAAATTCGGAAACCTCCTATTGTTCAGCCCTTCCCAAAGCGTATATATCCGTTCTGGTACTATGGCCTCTGCTGACTTCTGACAGTTCAGCCGTGCATTACTGCACGGGTTGCCGTCTCCAAATTCATGTCAACAGCTTGCTGTCAGACCTCCCCAGGTAAGAACGCTTACTTTCACTCCACATATCTGCTACATTTACACTGCCCGGCTTCGGATAGTTTAGGGCTTCGTTTTGTCGTGCAAACTCGCCCAGCGAACATATGCCTTATATGTAGTTCGTGTTCCTCAGACCGGAGTTTTGCCGCCGACTTCCTTCAGATTCGCCCTCACGGGCGACACCCTTGTCTTAGGCTAACGGTTGGCACTATCAACCCCCGTATTGGACTTTCACCAACAAGTAAGCGCCCATGCTGGGCGCACAAGAATAAGCAGCCCTCCACCAGTCGGAGGGCTGCTTGCGCGATGTCGTTTATCCGATGGAAACCCGCTCTAAGACTCCCATCTTCTAAAAGTGGGAGTTTAAGAGGCTTCCCTGGAAGTCGGTCGACTAAACTTCAGCTGGGGTTAAAACCCCCACCTGAAGCTAAGTCTCTCTTTATTGTTGTGGCTCGACCTTATCCATGATGACCACTATGGGCGTTAGAAGAATCACCCGAAGATTGCTCACTCTGCTCTGGGCCGCTGTGATCGCTGCTCATGTCCACAGAATTCACCAAATCAGACATCATCTGATGAAAACTCATATCCTGTTGTAGCATCTGCTTCATAACCGCTTGCATCTCGGGAGTTTTCATAACATCTTTCATTGCCTTTTGCATTTCGGGGTTTTTCAGCATTTCAATACACTGTTTTTGCATTTCCGGTGTTTTCATCATTTCAGCCATGGCCTTAGGATTCATGTTCCCCATCATAGCACCCATCTGATTTGTCTGAGTTTCACATGCCTGAGGTGATTTCTCGGCCGCGCTGGCTATTGTAGGGCTGACACCTAAACCAAACACAGAAGCGGTTACAAGACCACCAACAACCCAAATTGCGAATTTCTTATTCATTACAAAATCCTCCATAAGTATAATATTTTTTGAAACTCCATGATTTCTTTGTTACATTATAACACTCGCTTTGCCCCATAATAGCGTTTAACGAAATATGCTTCGTTCATATCACTAATGGCTACTATGCCTTGGGAAAAGGAAGTATGGATAAATTTATCGCCGCCGATATAAATGCCCACATGGGACGCGCCTGGCTCATAGGTGGTGAAATAAACCAGGTCTCCCGGCTGCAGCGCTGCCGGTGATACCGTCCGCCCGACCAGGAACTGCAAGTCGGCGGTACGGGGTAGATTGATGCCGGCCTGCCGGTAAATATACTGCACCAACCCGGAGCAGTCAAACCCCTGGGAAGGGGAAGCCCCGCCCCATACCACCGGCTGACCAAGCATATTCCGGGCTGATGCTAAAATTTGCGCAGTCTGACCGTTGGGTAAAGCTGGAATACGGGCGGCCATTTGCTGTTCATCGACGACCGGCATAACAGCCCCGGCCAGAATGGAGTCAATCGACTGGACAAACTGGTTATACCCGGGAGCCGGAGCGGCCTGAACCTCTGCCGTTCGGCTTAGCAACGTGCCGGCCAGTACGACGATTAGCACCCATTTGGTCATCGTCCGCTCCTCCTTTCCGAGCCAATTAATGACTCATGCTTTGCAGGTGGGTCGTAGTTTGCTTCATAAGATCCTGCATGGATTTTGCTTTACCCTCCAGGGCACTTGGATCTGCTTTCCCTGAGTTTACACTATCTTTAATTTCAACTGCTGCTTTACGCAGTTTATCTTTTAAACTGGCATCCATCATATGAGGCATGACCTTATCGGTGGTACTCACCAGTTGCGCGGCGCTCTTTTGCGCATCCATCGTTTGACCGGCCTTCACCTGCTTAACCACGTCTTGCAGGGATTTATCCAGGTCTTTCATCATAGGCATCGGATCTTCCTTTGGCATTGCTGCGCTGTGCCCCTGATGCCCGGATGCTTGCTCCTGACTTGCCGGCGGCTGGGCAACAGTTTTTTCACTGGAGCCACACCCCGCCACCAGAGACATCACTACGGCAATGGCTAAAACGCCGAACAATACTTTACTTTTTTTCATAAT
>NZ_DATMYD010000145.1:0-16041 GCF_035561155.1 Sporomusa sp.
GCAGTTCTATTTCCGGACAACTGACGTAACCGGAGTTGTCACCCTGCCAGAAGGCGTAGAAATGGTAATGCCTGGCGACAACATTCAAATGAACATTGCGCTTATCACCCCGATTGCTATTGAAGAAGGTCTGCGTTTCGCGATTCGCGAAGGCGGCCGTACTGTTGGCGCCGGTGTTGTTACCGCGATTGTTAAATAACAGCTAAAATACCTGTTTTTACAAAAGAGTTGTATATTAAAAGCTTTATATGATATAATAAATAGGCAGGGAAATAACCCTGCTTTATTTATTGACATACCCGAGCCTGTGGGCTATTGACATGCCGATATAATTGTGATAAATTGTATTAGTGACATTTAAGAAAAAAGCTATTAAATAATAGACCCACGGCGCTATATTTACTGGTAAGAGAGGTGTACAGGATGCGCAACGCGGTAACATTGGCCTGCACAGAATGCAAACAACGCAATTATCAGACCAATAAAAACAAGAAGAACGACCCGGATAGATTGGAGTTCAACAAATACTGCAAGTTCTGCAAGAAACAAACTCCACACAAAGAAACGAAGTAACCATAACATTGTTAAGCTTGCCACGATGAGTGTGGTAATGTACGCACAGGATGTGAGAGAATGGCCGCCCAGGAAACAGCTATCCAGACGAATACATCGCGCTGGAAGAAATTTTTGCGGGAAGTAAAAGCTGAATTAAAAAAGGTAACATGGCCGGGTAAATCAGAACTTATTTCCTACACGGGAATTGTATTTGTGACGGTTATTGTTGTTGCGGCCCTGATATGGGTGATTGATGCTTCTTTCACTCAATTGTTAAAGGCTATCATCAAGTAGACTAGGGGGTGGGGGGCGTAATAGCGTCCCTTGAGGCTATGGAATCCGAAAAACTCGAAAAACACTGGTATGTTATCCATACATATTCCGGTTACGAAAACAAGGTAAAAGCCAACCTGGAGAAAAAAGTCCATTCTATGGCAATGGAAAGTGAAGTTTTCCGGGTGCTTGTACCGATGGAAGATGAAGTGGAAATAAAAGATGGCAAGAAGAAAATTGCCAAGAAAAAAGTTTTCCCCGGGTATGTTCTGGTAGAAATGATTGTAACAGACCGGTCTTGGTATGTTGTGCGCAACACTCCGGGTGTTACTGGTTTTGTCGGGTCTGGAACCAAGCCTATTCCGCTGAGCGAAAGTGAAGTCAAACACATCCTCAAGTCAATGGGTATGGAAGAAGCTAAACCAAAAATTGATATTGAGCTCAGTCAGTTGGTGCGTATTACTTCAGGTGCTTTTGAAAATTGGACAGCCACTGTAGTAGATATTAATCCTGATCGCGGCAAGCTCAAAGTGCTTGTCAACATGTTCGGTCGGGAGACGCCTGTTGAGCTCGATTTTACTCAGGTTACGAAAGTTGATTAAGGAGGTGTAATATAATGGCTAAAAAGGTTGTAAAGCTTGTAAAGCTGCAAGTTCCCGCTGGCAAAGCCACTCCGGCTCCTCCCGTAGGTCCGGCACTTGGTCAGGCTGGCGTCAATATCATGGCTTTTGTTAAGGAGTTTAACGAAAGAACGGCCAAACAAGCCGGTCTTATCATTCCGGTGGAGATTACGGTATTTGAAGATAGATCATTTACCTTTATTACCAAGACTCCGCCTGCTGCTATTCTTCTGAAAAAAGCTGCCGGTATTGAAACCGCTTCTGGCGAACCTAACAAAAAGAAGGTTGCTAAAGTTAACCGGGACAAAGTTAGGGAAATCGCCGAATCTAAAATGCAAGACCTTAATGCCGCTAGTGTTGAAGCTGCTATGCGGATGATTGAGGGTACTGCCCGCAGCATGGGCATCGAAATCGTCGACTAATAACAGTGGCGGTTTTAAGTGGGAGGACTAAGTACTTCCGTTATTACCACGAAGGAGGATAACTAATATGCCGAAACATGGCAAAAAATACATTGAGGCCGCTAAGCTTATCGATTTGGATAAGCTGTATGATCCTGAAGAAGCGGTAGAACTTGTTAAGAAAACTGCAAGCGCTAAGTTTGACCAAACTGTAGAAGTTGCAGTTAAACTGGGTGTTGACCCGAAACACGCCGATCAGCAAGTGCGTGGTGCTGTTGTACTTCCCTATGGCACTGGTAAAACCAAACGCGTGCTGGTATTTGCAAAAGGTGAAAAAGCAAAAGAAGCTGAAGCTGCTGGCGCAGAGTTTGTTGGCGCTGAAGATATGGTAGAAAAAATCCAGGGTGGCTGGGCTGATTTTGATGTCGCCGTAGCTACACCGGATATGATGGGTATGGTGGGCCGTCTTGGTAAAATCCTCGGTCCTAAAGGCTTAATGCCTAATCCCAAAGTAGGTACTGTTACTCTTGATGTAACACGTGCCATTAATGAAATTAAAGCCGGTAAGATTGAATACCGTACCGATAAAGCCGGTAACATCCATGCTCCTATCGGCAAAATATCTTTCGACAGCGAGAAGCTGCTGAAGAACTTCCACACCCTGATTGACACATTGATTAAGGTTAAGCCATCTGCTGCCAAAGGCCAGTATATGCGGAACATTTCCTTAAGCTCAACAATGGGTCCTGGTGTTAAAGTTAACACACTGAAAGCTCCCGGCAAAAAAGAATAGTTTTTAGTAGGCTGTAGACAGTAGGTTATTAAAGTAAAAGCTTTTTAGGAAGCTTTCCTGCCGAGGCCGGGGATTTGCAGCGTGTAACTCAAACTGGTTATAACGCGGCCTCCGGTGTGTTTACACTGGAGGCCGCTTTTGCTTTTGATACTTTCTAAAGGGGGTGTAATGTAAATGGCTATAACTCAAGAAAAACAGCAGTCGGTTGCCGACCTGAAAGAAAAGCTTAGCACTACCAAAGGCGCCGTTCTGACCAACTACCGTGGCTTAACTGTGGCTCAGGATACAAAACTGCGTCGCAAGCTGCGTGAAGCAGGTGTAGAATACCGGGTATTTAAAAATACTCTGACTCGCATCGCTGCTAAAGAAGCAGGTATCGAGGGTCTTGATCCTTATCTCGAAGGGCCAACCGCCATCGCTATCTCTTATACCGATCCTGTAGCTCCGGCTAAAGTTATTTCTGATTTTGTTAAGGAAAACAAACTGCAAACTCTGGAAGTAAAAGCTGGTCTCGTAGAAGGTAAAGTAATAGACGCTAACGGTGTTAAGTCTCTGTCCAACCTGCCACCTCGCGAAGTACTTATCGCTCAGGTTTTGGCTGGTATGCAAGCTCCTATCGCCGGTTTCGTCAATGTGCTTTCTGGCACTATGCGCAATCTGGTATATGCGCTTGACGCTGTTCGTCAACAAAAAGAATCAGCGTAATCTAGTTTATCTTTGAAAATAATTTTAAATGAAATTTGTGGAGGTATTTTAACATGACTAAAGAACAAATTATGGAAGCCATTGAGCAAATGACCGTGCTCGAACTTTCCGAACTAGTAAAAGCCCTTGAAGAAAAATTCGGTGTGTCTGCTGCTGCTCCTGCTGCTGCTGCTGCTCCTGCTGCTGCTGCTGCCCCTGTTGCTGAAGAACAAACCGAGTTTGACGTAATTCTGACCAACGCTGGCGCTGGCAAAATTAACGTTATCAAAGTTGTACGCGAAGTTACCGGTCTTGGCCTCAAAGAAGCCAAAGATCTAGTTGACGGCGCTCCTAAGGCTGTTAAAGAAAAAATCTCCAAAGCTGATGCCGAAGCTCTCAAAGCTAAGCTTGTTGAAGCTGGCGCAACTGTAGAAGTTAAGTAATTAACTTAATAGAAAGGAGCACCTTCTAGGGTGCTCCTTTTAATTTGAAATAATTTCATATTATCCCTAAATTTTCTTGACGTATCAAATAATATATGATACCATTATATATCGCCGTACATGTTTATATTTCTATATCTTGACAGATTTTTTTGGCAAAAATCAGTATAAAATCTGGAATGGCAGGAAATAGTAATATAATGGAGGATGAATCGTTTTTCATCGAAAAAGAGCAAGGTCCTTGAGTAAATATAGAGCCTTGCTTGTTTTGTATTTTTTATTATTCATTTGACTGGCTTAGTATTTGCGATATATCGCTATCTTATGTAGAACTCTGCGATACCGCAATGTGTGTCAGTGTAAAATGGCTAAGGGGTGGGTTAATGTTTAATCCTGTTCCGGTGGGCAAAAGGTTCAGGTATAGTTACGCCAAAATCGAAGAAGTGCTGGACATGCCCAACCTTATAGAAATTCAGAAGAATTCATACAACTGGTTTCTTAAGGAAGGCTTGCAGGAGATATTCCGCGATATCTCTCCGATCCAGGACTTTACCGGCAACCTGATTCTGTCCTTTGAAAACTTTACACTGGGCGAACCTAAATATGATGTTGAAGAGTGCAAAGAGCGTGATGTTACCTATGCCGCTCCGCTTCGCGTCAGCGTCCGGCTGTACAACAAAGAAACGCAGGAGATAAAAGAGCAGGAAGTATTTATGGGCGATTTCCCGCTCATGACTGACAATGGCACATTTATTATAAATGGTGCCGAACGGGTTATTGTCAGCCAGCTGGTGCGCTCGCCAGGCGTATATTACGGCGAGTCGATCGATACGACCGGTAAGAAGCTGTACAATGCTACCGTTATCCCTAATCGTGGCGCATGGCTGGAACTTGAGACTGATCCAAATGACGTTGTGTCAGTCAGGGTCGACCGTACCCGGAAGCTACCGGTCACTGTTCTTATCCGTTCATTAGGCTTTGTCTCTAACGGTGTAATTTCCGAACTTTTTAATGATGATGTACGCATCCGGGCGACACTGGAACGGGACAACACTGACTCGAGAGAAGAAGCTCTTGTTGAAATCTATAAACGCCTGCGTCCAGGCGAACCACCAACGGTGGAAAATGCTGCTCAACTGTTAGAGTCACTGTTTTTTGACTCTAAACGTTACGACTTGGCTACTGTTGGCCGCTATAAGCTTGGCAAAAAGCTAGGCTGGCGCCGCCGCCTATTAGGTAAAACACTCGGTCAACCGCTTGTTGATAAAGAAACCGGTGAGATCGTTGTTGAAGAAAACACAATTCTGGAAGAAGATGTCCTTGATCGCATTGCTGCCGCCAAGATTTTTGACGGAGCAGGTAAGCATGAGGCTTGGATCAAGCAAAAAGACGGTACTCCAGTAAAATTGATACTCAACTCAGTGTTGCCATTTACGCATCGTACTGTTACCAGAGAGGATATCATTGCTGCAATTAGTTATCTTCTTAATTTAATGGACGGTCATGGCACTACTGATGATATTGACCATTTAGGCAACCGCCGCCTTCGTTCGGTCGGCGAACTGCTGCAGAATCAGTTCCGTATTGGCTTAGCCCGGATGGAACGTGTAGTTAAAGAACGTATGACTATTCAGGACATCGATGTAATTACGCCGCAGGCTCTCATCAATATCAGGCCTGTCGTCGCCGCTATAAAAGAATTTTTTGGTTCCAGCCAGTTGTCACAGTTTATGGATCAGACTAATCCGTTGGCTGAGCTTACCCATAAACGCCGTCTCAGCGCCTTGGGCCCCGGTGGTCTTAGCCGGGAACGCGCAGGCTTTGAAGTCCGTGACGTTCACCATTCCCACTATGGCCGGATGTGCCCAATTGAGACACCAGAGGGTCCAAACATCGGACTTATCGGGTCGCTGTCCACCTTTGGACGGATTAATGAATTTGGCTTTATTGAGACACCGTACCGTAAAGTTAATAAGCATGAACACCGGGTAACTGAAGATGTAATGTACCTGACGGCTGACGAAGAAGATGAAATGGTTATAGCACAGGCCAATGAGCCACTTGATGAACATGGCAGATTTAAAGAGGCACGCGTTACCTGTCGCTACAAACACGAAATCTTAGTAGTTCCGGCTGAAAAAGTCGACTATATGGACGTCTCACCGAAGCAGGTAGTGTCGATCGCTACCGCTATGATTCCCTTCCTGGAAAACGATGACGCCAACCGAGCCCTAATGGGTGCCAACATGCAACGCCAGGCTGTACCGCTCCTCAAAACGCAGGCGCCGCTTATTGGAACTGGTATGGAATACAAAGCCGCCCGTGACTCAGGCGTTGTAATCCTAGCTAAAAATGCAGGCGTTGTAGAAAAGGTCACAGCCACTGATATTCATATTCGTACTGAAAAGGGCGGACTTGATACCTATAAACTGCTCAAGTATCTGCGTTCTAACCAGGGTACTTGTATTAACCAAAGACCGATCGTGTATAAGGGTGAACAAATCGTTAAGGGGCAAGTACTGGCTGATGGACCGTCAACAGATAAAGGTGAGCTGGCACTAGGCTATAACGTACTGGTAGCCTTTATGCCATGGGAAGGCTACAATTACGAGGACGCCATCCTCTTAAGCCAGGATTTGGTTAAAGAAGATGTCTTTACTTCCATACATATTGAAGAGTATGAATGTGATGCCCGCGATACCAAGCTGGGGCCTGAAGAAATTACACGCGATATTCCAAACGTTGCCGAAGATGTACTGCGTGACCTTGATGATCGAGGGATTATCCGCGTTGGCGCAGAAGTACGTCCCGGCGACATACTGGTTGGTAAAGTAACGCCGAAAGGCGAGACAGAACTGACGGCTGAGGAGCGTCTCCTCAGGGCCATTTTTGGTGAAAAAGCCCGTGAAGTCCGTGATACTTCACTTCGCGTGCCGCATGGCGAAGCAGGTAAAATTGTGGACGTAAAAGTCTTTACCCGTGAAAATGGCGATGAACTACCGCCAGGTGTTAACCAATTGGTGCGCTGCTATATCGCACAGAAACGTAAAATTTCTGAAGGCGACAAAATGGCAGGACGCCATGGTAACAAAGGGGTAGTTTCCCGGATTATGCCCAAAGAAGATATGCCCTTCCTGCCTGACGGCACACCGGTGCAAATCGTATTAAACCCACTGGGCGTACCATCCCGTATGAATATCGGTCAGGTACTTGAAACCCACTTGGGCCGTGCCGCTGCCGCCATTGGGATGCAGGTTAAAATGGGCGATCCGACTTTAGTCGAACGCCTGAAAGCAATCAACTATGATATAGAAAAACATGGCATGCCGCAACCTGATCGTGCAGGCATTCACCTGGCAACACCAGTATTTGATGGTGCCACTGAAACTGAAGTTATCCAGACGCTTAAAGCAGCAGGCTTGTCAGAAGATGGCAAAACTGCACTTTATGACGGTAGGACAGGTGAACCGTTTGACAATCACGTAACTGTTGGTTATGTGTATATGCTCAAACTAGCTCACTTGGTTGACGATAAAATTCATGCCCGTTCTACAGGCCCATACTCGCTTGTTACCCAGCAGCCACTTGGCGGTAAAGCCCAGTTTGGCGGCCAGCGTTTCGGCGAGATGGAGGTTTGGGCGCTGGAGGCATATGGCGCAGCGTATACTCTGCAGGAACTCTTAACTGTCAAATCTGACGATGTCGTCGGCCGTGTGAAAACCTACGAGGCTATTGTCAAAGGCGAAAACGTACCTGAACCTGGCGTGCCTGAGTCCTTCAAGGTACTGATTAAAGAGCTCCAGAGTATTGGCCTTGATGTTAAGATACTGACTGAAGATGCTCAGGAAATTATGATTCGCGAGTCAGATGAAGACATCAATGAAACAGCTAAAGAATTGGAACTGAATATTGGCGACGACGTGCCGAAAGCTCCCGTTGAACGCAAAAAGGCGGACTTTGAGAGCGATATAGTTGATGAACTTGAAGCTAATGATGATATCGAACCGCTAGAAGAAGAACTTGACATTATCGCTGAAATTGGCGAAATGGAACCAGATATTGCTCAGCGGGCAGATGAAGATGAATTTGATTTCCAGCCTCAAAAGAGCAATGCGAAGAAGCTCAAAGAAAATGCTAAAAAGTCTAATCCCCGTGAGTATATGGAAGATATCATAGACGACGAGGATCTGGACTAGTTAGAAGGGAGCGATATCCCCTTGTTGGACGTAAATAACTTTGATTCGATGCGTATTGGTCTGGCGTCACCGGAGCAAATCCGCAAGTGGTCGCATGGCGAAGTAAAAAAGCCTGAAACTATTAACTACCGTACGTTGAAGCCGGAGCGCGAAGGTCTGTTTTGCGAAAAGATCTTTGGACCGACCCGGGACTGGGAGTGTCATTGTGGTAAGTATAAGCGGATTCGCTATAAAGGCATTATCTGCGACCGCTGCGGCGTAGAGGTAACCCGGTCGAAAGTCCGGCGGGACCGGATGGGCCATATTGAACTGGCAGCGCCTGTTTCCCATATCTGGTATTTCAAGGGTATACCTAGCCGGATGGGACTTATTCTTGATATTTCCCCTCGCTCGCTGGAGAAAGTTTTATACTTTGCTTCCTATATTGTGCTCGATCCCGGTGACACCCCGCTCATGAAAAAACAGCTTTTAAACGAAAACGAGTACCGTGAACATAGGGACAAATATGGTAGTGCGTTTAAAGTTGGCATGGGTGCCGAGGCCATTAAGAAGCTCTTAGAAGAGCTTGATTTGGAAAAAATGAGCCGTGAACTCAGGCAAGAACTAAAAGAAGTTAGCGGTCAACGTAAAATTCGGGCGATTCGACGCCTGGAAGTTTCCGAGGCTTTCCGTAAGTCAGGAAATAATCCCGCCTGGATGATCATGGATGTAACCCCGGTTATCCCGCCTGAATTACGGCCAATGGTACAACTTGACGGTGGTCGTTTCGCCACATCGGACTTAAACGACTTATACCGGCGGGTAATCAATCGTAATAACCGTTTGAAACGCCTTCTAGACTTAGGTGCACCGGATATCATTGTTCGCAATGAGAAGCGGATGCTGCAAGAAGCCGTTGACGCTCTGATCGACAACGGCCGCCGCGGACGTCCGGTTACCGGTCCTGGCAACCGCCCCTTAAAATCATTAAGCGATATGCTTAAAGGTAAACAGGGACGCTTCCGTCAGAACCTCTTGGGTAAACGGGTAGACTACTCTGGCCGTTCGGTTATCGTAGTTGGTCCGGAACTTAAGCTGCATCAGTGCGGCTTGCCTAAAGAAATGGCGTTGGAACTATTTAAGCCGTTTGTCATGAAAAAGCTGGTCAATGCTGGCCATGCTCACAATATCAAAAGCGCCAAACGTATGGTTGAAAGAGTGCGCCCAGAGGTCTGGGACGTACTGGAAGAGGTTATCAAAGAACATCCAGTACTCTTAAACCGTGCTCCAACTTTGCATAGATTGGGTATTCAGGCATTTGAGCCTGTACTGTCAGAAGGCCGGGCCATTAAAATCCATCCACTGGTATGTACAGCGTACAATGCGGACTTTGACGGCGACCAAATGGCGGTACACGTGCCCTTGTCGGCAGAAGCTCAGGCCGAAGCCCGTATGCTCATGTTGTCAGCTCATAATATCTTATCCACAAAAGATGGCAGGCCGGTAGCTACGCCTACTCAGGATATGGTACTAGGTGCGTACTACCTGACAATTGAAAAAGATCCGGAAGATGGCCACCTGAGAGCCTTCTCGAACATGAATGAAGCCCTGCTTTCTTACCAGCATAAGACTCTTGGCTTACATGAGAAACTTAAGATGCGTTTAGAAGGTCACGGTCTGGTTCACACAACCTTAGGCCGGGTTATCTTTAACGAGGTCTTACCACCTGAACTTAGACATTATGAGAAAAAAGAAGACGGGTGGCACCTTGGTAAGCTGATGGATAAGAAGCAACTTGGTAAACTTGTTGCAGATTCTTACCGTATATTTGGTAATGCCAAAACAGCAGTAGTTTTAGATGCCGTTAAACGTCTTGGCTTCTCCTTCGCCTGCCGGGCCGGTATAACAATTGCTATATCTGATATCAAAATCCCCGGTGAGAAGAAAGAGATTCTAGCTGCGGCTGAGGGAAAAGTTGATACCATCGATAAACAGTACCGTCGCGGTCTGATAACCGATGATGAACGCTATAAAAAGACCATCGACCTTTGGACCAAAGCCACTGATGATGTTACTGCAGCCATGATGGCCACTTTAGACCGGTTTAACCCAGTCTATATGATGGCAAACTCAGGTGCACGCGGTAACATCCAACAGATCCGTCAGTTAGCCGGTATGCGCGGTCTTATGGCCGATCCATCCGGTCGAATTATCGACCTTCCCATTAAAGCTAACTTCCGTGAAGGTTTAACAGTATTAGAGTACTTTATCTCTACACACGGTGCGCGTAAAGGCTTGGCTGATACCGCGCTCCGGACAGCCGACTCCGGTTACCTCACCCGTCGTTTGGTTGACGTAGCTCAGGATGTGATTGTCCGCGAAGAAGACTGTGATATTGTAGGACTTAACCTGGTGCGCGAACGGGCGCGTCTGGCTCAGTCGAGCGCCGGTGCTATTGATATGCTCAGGGATACACTCCTTGGTCGTGTCTTGGCTCAAGAGGTACTTGATCCTAAAACGGCAGATATTCTTTTACCGCAAGGAACAGTGCTGAATGACGACAACCTGCGTCTTATCGGTGAGCGCGGTGTGCCTGAAATTATGATTCAAGGGCAAACAGACGATACCGAAGAGGATGTCGGACGCGCTGCTGCTGCCGAAACCATCGCTCTTGGTGCGCCTGAAGCAAAAGTACGCGCTGCTCTTAAGGAAGCTATGGTAAGGGAAATGTTGGGCAAAAACACGACCGAAGCTATCGTAACCAGCGATGGAGTTGAACTCGTCCCTGCCGACACCCCGTTTACTGAAGAGCATATCGAGGCTGTTTTGGCCAGCTCTGTGAAAGAAGTAAAAGTTCGCAACAATAACATTAGAGGCATTGAAGTTGAGGCCATCAAAGAAGGTTCTGGTGTTATTGAGTCTCTCAAAGACCGTATTGTCGGCAGAATGTCGGCAGAGGATATTATTAATCCGGCCACTGGTGAGACCATTGTTAAGATTAGCGAATTGATTACCGAGGATTTGGCTGACGAAGTAGTTAAAGTGCGTGAAAAAGTATCTATTCGTTCGGTACTTACCTGCCGTTCACGTTTTGGGGTATGCATTAACTGCTATGGTCGCAACCTGGGCACAAGCCATATGGTTGATGTCGGTGAAGCCGTCGGTATTATTGCTGCTCAGTCCATCGGTGAACCTGGTACCCAGCTTACCATGAGAACATTCCATACTGGCGGTGTTGCCGGTGATGACATTACTCAAGGTTTGCCACGGGTAGAAGAATTGTTTGAGGCCCGTAAACCCAAACGCCAGGCCATTATCACCGAAGTTGATGGCAGGGTTGAAGTAAAAGAGATTAAAGGTATGCGTCGGGTTACAATCTTTCCGTCAGATGCCTCACTGGGTGAAGAACGTGTCTACCAGGTACCTTATGGTGCAAGGCTTATTGTCAGCGACGGCCAAACCGTTGAAGCGGGCGACCGTCTGACCGAGGGCGCGGTAAACCCCCATGATATTCTGCGGGTTAGCGGCCTAAAAGCCACTCAACGCTATCTGGTATATGAGGTTCAAAAAGTATATAAATCTCAGGGCGTTGAAATTAACGATAAGCACATCGAAGTCATGGTTCGCCAGATGATGCACAAAGTAAAAGTGGAAGAAGCCGGTGATACTGATGTTCTTCCAGGCGAATATATCGACCTAAATACCTTTGAAGAAGAAAATGCTAAGGCCATTGAAGCAGGTGGCGAGCCGGCCATAGCCAGGCCTATTCTCCTTGGTATCACTAAGGCGTCATTGGCTACCGATTCCTTCTTGTCGGCAGCGTCCTTCCAGGAAACGACACGCGTGCTTACCGAAGCAGCCATCAAAGGCAAAGTTGATCCGCTCCTGGGACTTAAAGAAAACGTTATTATCGGTAAATTAATTCCGGCCGGTACCGGTATGAGCCGTTACCGCAACGTTCGGCTGAAGAATGTAACATTGCCGAAACCAGAGGAATTAATTGGTGAATAAGGATAAAAATAGCTAGACATACTAAGACTGGGAGTGGTGTAAAACCATTCCCAGTCTTGATGTATTAGGGGTAGTATTTGCTGGCCATGATACACCCGGTTTAGTGTATTTAAATGTGCGCAGAAACTCTAATAGTTTATTGACATTTGAAATTCGAAATGTTAATATATTAGAGTGCCTTGTGAACATTGCTTATTTACCCGAAGGAGTTGGAAGTCGTGAACGGTGAGGAACTTGCGGGTTTAAAGACTGCCAATAAAGCCATTGGCGCTAAACAAACAGCGCGGGCTGTGGAAAAAGGTCTGGCCACCAAGGTGTACCTTGCTGATGATGCCGATCGCCGGGTGGTAGCGCCGCTGGCGCATCTGTGCAGCCAAAAAGGTGTGCAGGTTGATGAAACGGCGACCATGAGTGAACTTGGTAAGGCCTGTGGCATTGAAGTCGGTGCCGCGGCTGTAGCTGTTTTAAAATAGGCAGTTAGCTGGGACAAGTCGTTAATAATTTTGCCTGCTGCTAGCAGTTGGTGAAGTTTTTAATAATAAATAACGAGATTGGGGAAGGAGGTGCGCTAAAAAATGCCAACAATTAGTCAGTTAGTGCGCAAAAGCCGGGAGTCACTGATACAAAAGTCCACTGCTCCTGCACTTAAAGAATGTCCGCAAAAACGTGGCGTATGCACGAGAGTATATACAACTACTCCGAAGAAGCCTAACTCTGCACTCCGCAAAGTAGCACGTGTACGCTTAACTAACGGCATCGAAGTAACTGCCTACATTCCGGGTATCGGTCACAACCTGCAGGAACACTCGGTTGTACTTATCCGTGGTGGCAGGGTAAAAGATTTGCCAGGCGTACGTTATCACATTATTCGCGGTGCTCTTGACACTGCCGGTGTTGCGAAACGCAGCCAGGGCCGTTCAAAATACGGTGCCAAAAAGGCTGTTGCTAAGAAATAGCAACTAGAACTGCTGTAGAGTTTTGGAAGAAGGAGGGATACTGATGCCAAGAAAAGGTGCTGTTCCCAAGCGGGATGTATTGCCGGATCCGGTATATAGCTCCAAGCTTGTAACTAGATTTATCAACAAATTGATGTATGACGGCAAGAAAGGTGTTGCCGAAAACATTGTATATGACGCGTTTGAGGCTATTCGCGCCAAAACCGGCAAAGATCCAATGGAAGTTTTTGAAACAGCGTTGAAAAACGTTATGCCGGTTCTTGAAGTTCGTGCTCGCCGTGTGGGTGGAGCCAACTATCAAGTGCCTGTTGAAGTACGGCCTGATCGTAAAATGTCGCTTGGTATTCGTTGGTTGGTTAACTATTCACGCGCTCGCGGTGAAAAGACCATGCACGAACGCCTTGCTTCAGAGTTGATGGATGCTGCTAATAATACTGGCGCGTCTGTTAAGAAGCGTGAAGACACCCACAAAATGGCTGAAGCCAATAAGGCTTTTGCTCATTACCGCTGGTAAAATTCGAAGTACGGAGTTCGTGGTGTGGGGATCGAATATAACGGGGGTTGCGTAAGCAACCCGTCCTTGATTTGAGACTGCATTCGGCGAACCCGCGATACTAAGGAGTGAAAATAGTGGCCCGAAAGTTTCCACTGGAAAAGACGCGGAACATCGGCATCATGGCGCATATAGACGCCGGCAAGACCACTACGACTGAACGCATACTGTTTTATACCGGCAGAGTACACAAGATTGGTGAAGTACATGATGGCGCTGCGACTATGGACTGGATGGTGCAAGAACAAGAAAGAGGTATAACCATTACCTCTGCGGCCACTACAGCCCAATGGGACGGGCATCGTATTAACATCATTGACACACCAGGACACGTGGACTTTACAGTTGAAGTAGAACGTTCGCTCAGAGTGCTTGATGGTTCAGTTGCGGTATTTTGCGCTAAAGGCGGCGTAGAACCTCAGTCTGAGACCGTATGGCGTCAAGCTGACAAATATGGTGTTCCCCGTATGGCATATGTTAATAAAATGGACATCACCGGCGCTGATTTCTACCGGGTTGTCGATATGATGAAAAGCCGTCTTGGTGCGTATGCAGTGCCTATCCAATTGCCAATCGGTTTTGAAGACACCTTCAAAGGCTTTGTTGACCTTATTGACATGAAGGCTGTTATCTACACTGACGATTTAGGCAAAGTGAGTGAGGCTAGCGAGATCCCCGAAGATATGGTGGAAAACGCTGAACTGTACCGCCAAAACCTGTTAGACGCAGTCGCCGAAAGCGACGATGAGCTGATGATGAAATACCTTGAGGGTGAAGAACTCACCACCGAAGAAATTAAATTAGCTATCCGTAGAGCTACCATCGCCTGTAAAATGACGCCGGTACTATGCGGTTCGTCTTACAAAAACAAAGGTGTACAGCCGCTTCTGGATGCTGTTGTCGCTTATATGCCTGCCCCGACTGATATCCCGGCAATCAAAGGTGTTAACCCTGAGACTGGTGCTGAAGATGAGCGCGCTGCTGATGACAACCTGCCGTTCTCTTCGCTGGCATTTAAGATCATGGCTGACCCTTATGTCGGAAAACTGGCGTTTTTCCGGGTATATTCCGGTAAGTTGGCTTCCGGTTCCTACGTGTATAACTCCACAAAAGGAAAACGGGAGCGCATTGGACGGATTCTTCAGATGCACGCTAACCACCGTGAGGAAATCGAAATAGTTTACACTGGCGATATAGCCGCCGCTGTAGGACTAAAAGATACTACTACCGGTGATACGCTGTGTGATGACAAAAACGTCATTGTTCTTGAGTCCATGGTCTTCCCTGATCCGGTTATTTCCATTGCTGTTGAACCGAAGACCAAGGCTGACCAAGAGAAAATGGGTGTAGCTCTAAACCGTCTTGCTGAAGAAGACCCTACTTTCCATATGATGACTGACCAGGAAACCGGCCAGACTATCATCAAAGGTATGGGCGAACTACACCTTGAGATTATCGTCGACAGGATGCTGCGGGAATTCAAGGTAGAATGCAATGTGGGCAAACCTCAGGTTGCTTACCGCGAAACCATCCGTAAGGCCGTTAAATCTGAAGGCAAATTTGTCCGTCAGTCCGGCGGTCGTGGTCAATACGGTCACTGCTGGCTGCAAATTGAGCCGCTTGAACCAGGCCAAGGCTTTATCTTTGAAAACAAAGTTGTCGGTGGTGCTATTCCTAAAGAATACATTAATCCGATTGAAGCTGGTATCAAGGAAGCTATGGAAACCGGCGTATCTGCTGGCTATCCGATGGTTGACATTAAGGTAACCGTTGTTGACGGCTCATACCATGATGTTGACTCTTCAGAAATGGCCTTTAAAATTGCTGGTTCAATGGGCTTTAAAGCTGGTTGCGTTAAAGCAACTCCGGTTATCCTTGAGCCATACATGAAAGTTGAAGTTATTGTCCCTGAAGATTATATGGGCGATGTTATCGGCGATTTAAATTCCCGCCGGGGTCGCATCGAAGGTATGGAAGCCCGTTCTGGCGCTCAATCGATAAAAGCGTTTGTGCCGCTTTCTGAAATGTTCGGCTACGCAACAGACCTTCGTTCGAAGACCCAAGGCCGTGGCAACTACTCAATGGAATTTGATCATTATGAAGAAGTTCCTAAGGCTATCGCTGAAGTTATCGCCGCTAAAAATAAGGGTGCGTAACTCGCTTGCTTAATTGTTAAATCTTTAAAAAGTAATAAACTTAGGAGGTAACACTCAAATGGCTAAGAAAAAGTTTGAAAGAAACAAACCGCACGTTAACATTGGCACCATCGGTCACGTTGACCATGGCAAAACCTCGCTGACAGCTGCAATTACAATGACCCTGTCGAAACATGGCGGAGCCGAGTTCATGGCCTATGACCAAATCGACAAAGCACCAGAAGAAAGAGAACGCGGTATCACGATCAATACTGCACACGTTGAATATGAAACTGCAGCTCGCCACTATGCACACGTTGACTGCCCAGGTCATGCTGACTATGTTAAAAACATGATCACCGGCGCAGCTCAAATGGACGGCGCAATCCTGGTAGTATCGGCTGCTGACGGCCCTATGCCGCAAACCCGTGAGCACATCCTG
>NZ_DATMYD010000146.1:0-84935 GCF_035561155.1 Sporomusa sp.
TCGATAGTTAATCTTCCGTTCGGGAATTATTCGATTCTTCGGTAGTGGCATGCAAAAACCCCCATCAAATCAGATAATATCTAATTCGACAGGGGAGTCATTTACTCCTGTTAGTTAATTGGTCTGCCGTAGTTTTTTTTGTCATAAATTAATTTCGCAACACATATCTATGTAAAGAAAGGGAAGCGTTGAGACTTGAGACAAGTCGCCCCACAAATAAATAAGGATGAAAGACGCATGAAAAATATTCAAACTACCTTAAACCAACATATTTACCCTGTTTTACCCCTGCACATTGCAAGGTTAATCATGTCATTGCCTGGTAGCCAGCTGCATAAGGTCACTGAGATTCGTATCAGAGTTAACCAGCCGCTGCAATTGGTGTTGGGCAATCATGACATAACGGTGGCAGAGCCCAGTCAAGCAGAGGGGGGAACGCAGCCCTATCGCTGCAGTGGTGAAGATCTTAACAGAACCTTTCAGCTAATATGCAAAAACTCGGTCTATGCTTTTGAAGAGGAATTACGGCAGGGGTATTTGACCATCAATGGTGGGCACCGGGTTGGTTTAGCTGGACAGGCAACAACTTTTGACGGAACAGTCAAGACGCTCAAAAATATAAGTTCATTGAATATTCGCTTGGCAAGAGAAATACCAGGCTGTGCTGACCGTATTCTTCCGTTTGTAAAATCAAAAGAGCAAAACGAGGTGTTCAGTACCTTAATTATTTCCCCGCCACGTTGTGGTAAAACAACAATTTTGCGGGATTTAATCCGGCAACTGAGTACAGGTAACCCTATATTGGGTATTGCTGGCGTACAAATCGGATTGGTTGATGAGCGTTCAGAGATCGCGGCCTGTCAAAATGGTATCCCCAGTGTAGACTTAGGGCCGCGTGTCGATGTACTTGACGCTTGTCCTAAGGCTAATGGACTATTAATGCTCATTAGATCTATGGCTCCGCAAGTAGTTGCCACTGATGAGTTAGGACGCGCAGAAGACGCCGCCGCTGTACGTGAAGCCGTTTGTGCTGGAGTAAGCGTTATTGCGACTGCCCATAGCCGGACAATTGATGAATTGCATAGCCGACCTTACGTTGGCGAGTTAGTAAAAGAAAATTTTTTTGAGCGGTATGTTATATTAAGCAATCGGTCAGGACCAGGCACTGTTGAGGAAATTTTCGATTCCCGGCAAGGAAAAGTGATATATACCTGCTTGAATGAGGTGAAGGTATGTGGTTAAAGATTCTCGGAAGTTTAATGGTTGTTACTGCAGGGGCTTGCATCGGATTTAGTTTAGCGGCGCGTTATGTGGAACGTCCGAGGCAAATCAGGCAGCTTATCAGTTGTTTGTCTGCCCTTAAATCTCACATTAATTACGTGGCAGTGCCGCTGCCTGAAGCTTTGTCCCAGTGTACCGGCGGCATTAACGGGCCGGTAGCCAATTTGTTTCATACTATGTCAGAATTATTGGCAAATGGCTGGCTTACTCCGCAGGCTGCCATGAGCCAGGCTATGAAAGAAACAGATCGGCTTGTTTTAAGCAAGCCAGAACAGGAAGTTTTGGCTGTATTTAGTGCAAATTTAGGCGGTATGAACCGGGAAGAACAACACAAATCTTTAGATTTAGTGCATGAGCAGTTGTCCAGAATTCAATATGAAGCTGAAAAGCTTTGTGATCAAAACGTTAAAATGTATCGCTATTTAGGCGTTTGTGGGGGTTTGGCAGTAGTCATAGTTTTAGTATAAGGACGGTTATCTGCTTATATAAGAGAGGAGAGAGTGAGGAATGGGAATAGATGTGTTGTTTAAAATTGCCGGAGTGGGTATTTTAATTTCAGTTTTTCATACAGCATTAAAACAGGCCGGTAAAGAAGACATGGCTCATTTATGTACCCTTGCCGGTTTTGCCATGGTGTTGTTATGGGTAGTGCAACTATTGGGCCGACTGTTTAACACCGTTCAGGATGTATTTAAGCTGTTCTAAGGGGTGTAAACGCCATGGAAATCATACAAATTATTGGGCTAGGGTTTGTCGTTACTCTTTTAATTTTAATTATTAAGCAACAGCGGCCCGAACTTGCCGTACAGCTTGGCCTAACACTGTCGACTATTATCTTTTTAATGGTGCTCGGTAAGCTTAATGTTGTGCTGGACTTATTTCGCGATTTATCGGAAAAGGCCAACATTAGCCAAATGTATTTAAATACTATCCTCAAAATTATTGGGATTGCATATGTTACAGAATTTGGTGCCCAGGTGTGCCGGGATGCCGGCGAAGGCGCAGTGGCCGGCAAAATTGAATTTGCCGGCAAAATCTTAATCATGGTTATGGCTGTACCAATAATTGCCTTGGTACTGGAAACCATCGTGAGACTCATTCCTTAAGGTGGAGTGCACGTGAAAAAATTAATCATTACAGCGATTATCTGTATTTTTTGGAGTAATATCGCTTGGGCGGCGACTGATACAAGTCCGGAATTACCAATCGATTTGCTTGAGAACACATCAGTTAATCATGTCAATCACTTTATTCAGGTTATTAATAAAGAACTAAACGAAGAAATACCTTTATTGACTCCTGAAACAATCAAAGACATAGCGACTAAAGGCCTGGCGTTTAACTGGCAGACCATTTCGAATAAGTTTATTTCCTATCTGTTTAAAGAAATAGCCACAAATATTCACCTTCTGGGCAAACTTCTATTCTTAGCGGTGTTATGCGCTCTGCTGCAAAATCTGCAAAACTCATTTGAGCAGTCAGCTATTTCATTATTGGCGTATAGTGTATGCTTTATCTTTTTATCTGTGATCGCGTTGAGTGCCTTTTATCAAGGCCTGATACTAGCTAGAGAGACTGTAAGTAATATGGTCGGCTTTATGGAGGCGCTGCTGCCATTATTACTATCACTCCTAGCCGGAGTAGGTGCACTAACATCAGCGGCGCTGCTTACTCCACTTATGCTGCTGGTTGTAAGCGTAACAAGTGTTGTTGTCAAAGACATAATTCTACCGCTACTGTTCTTAACAGCCGTCTTAGAATGTGTCAACTATCTTTCCGGCAGCTATAAGCTTAGCAATTTGACCGGAGTACTTAAGCAGGCCGGAATGATGACACTGGGATTAGTACTGGTAGTTTTTATTGGTATCGTTAGTATCCAGGGGGTAGCTGGCAGTGTTGCCGATGGCTTGACGTTGAGAACCGCAAAATATGCAACTGCAACTTTTATACCTGTAGTGGGTAAAATGTTTGCTGACACTGTTGAACTAGTTATGGGTGCATCGCTGCTGTTAAAAAACGCGGTGGGCATTTTCGGAGTACTAGCAATTACACTGATCTGTGCACTGCCGCTGGTTAAACTAATTTCGCTGGTCATAGTAATAAAGATTGCCGGGGCGCTGATTCAACCTATGGGTGACGAAAAAATGGCCAAGTGTCTTGATGCTATGGGGAATAACCTGCTCTTAGTGTTTGGCGCATTATTGACAGTTGCCTTGATGTTCTTTTTGGTAGTTACTATGATTATCGGTGCCGGCAGTGTTGCCATGATGCTGCGTTAGAGAAGCCTTTTGCGGTAGGTGATGATATGATAGCTTCTATTACTATCTGGGTTAAAAGTATTATATATGTGGTATTATTTGCCTCATTTCTAGAGCTTCTGCTGCCCAATAACAGTATGCAGCGCTTTATAAGGGTGATTATGGGTTTGTTTGTCATGCTGGCCATTTTAAATCCTGTTATCAGCGTTATAGAAAACAGGCTGTCAGCAGACCAACTTCCGGCATTAGCCCGGACTGGCAGTAGTTTATCTGATGCTGAGATTTTGAGCACAGCCACTCATGTCGCTGGTAAACGCGATCAACTAGCCCGTGAGTTGTATGCCAGAGATTTATCCAAGCAAATTAGGGCAACAGTACTGGCCATCGACGGCGTGGCTGATGCTAAAGTAACAGTAGTTATTGCCGATGATACTCAGTCAGGCAATAAGACTGTGGGAAAGATTAACGGTGTAGTAGTGTATATTGAACCGGGATTTACTGCTGATGAACGAAAAATTGCTAAGATTGCTATTGGCTCAAATGCAGCCGAAGCGGCTAAAGAGTCAGGCAAGCTATCGCCAGCAGTAACTGACAAGGTGAAAAGGGTGGTGACTGAGTTATATCAGCTTAAGTCTGGCCAAGTTGAGGTTAAACAGATAAAATAGGAGGTTAAGCGTGTATGGGTGCGTTAGGAACTTCGCTGAAGGGATGGCTGTCTGGAGCGAAAAAGGTTGTGCCTGGTCAACTCTTAAAAGATGGTGTGATAAACGCTAGGCTGATATGGCTTGGATTACTTGGAATTATGCTGCTGGTAGTTGGGGGTGTATATGAACCGTTTTCAGCAAAACCTCAACAATATATTCCTACTGAAACTGCCAAAGTAGCACCGGCTGTCAGCCGCAGCTACGAAGAAGCGCTGGAAAGCAAATTATCTAATTTATTGGCTCAGATTAAGGGAGCCGGTGCTGTATCGGTGAGTGTAATATTAGAAACTGGCGGTATGCAGGAGCATGCCAAAAATATTACCAAAGAGACAAAAACAGTGCAGGAAAAGGATAATGCGGGCGGCATTCGTACAACAACTGAGACTAAAGAGTCTGAACAAGTATTATTAAGCAAGGAAAACGGCGCTGATCGGCCAGTGATGGTACGAGAATACAAGCCAGTGATTAAAGGCGTACTGATAGTAGCAGAAGGAGCCTATGATTCAACAGTTAAGGCCAATCTTACCAGAGCAGTGGAATCTGGATTAGGGATTCCTTCGTATAAAATTACAGTATTGCCGCAGAGAAAGTGAGGTAGAGAGGCATGAGAATATTCTCGGTTTTTTCTTTAAATAAAGTAGGTAAATTTGCTGCATTTATAGTGGCAGCAGGCATACTTTCACTACTTATCAGCGGCACTTGGAACTATGCTCAGGATATGCGACAGACAAGAGCAGACAGATCAAATGCTATGCAGGTGACAAAACCGGTCATTACCGATCAGGTTGTGCCAGTAATGGCTCCCGATTTTTTTACTGAATATCGGCTTGAAAGAGATAAGATCAGAAGTGAGCGATCAGATCTCTTACGAGAAATTATAAAAAATGCTAAAACCGACGATACTAAACACCAGGCTCAGGAAACCATTCTAAAAATGACCTTGGAAAAGCAGCGAGAAGCAGAAATGGAAAACCTAATCAAAGCTAAGGGGTTTGGGGATGCCTTGGTATTTGTCCGGGATAACTCAGTAAGCGCAGTCGTTAAGACGACAGCCCTTACGCGGGAAGAAGTTGTCCAAGTGGCTGAAGTGATTTGCCGCATTGCAGGGGTTAAGCCTGAAGATGTTACTGTTAGCGCTAAACCATAAGTGGAGCTCAAAGGCTCCTCTTATTTTTTCACCCAAATTGTAAAATTGGAAAAAGCTTGGTATAATAATAAAGTTATAAGATATCTGTCTATGTAATAGATTGTAGTAGCTAAGTAATTTTGGGGGGGTTGGAATGGAAAAGAGAGAGCGTATGGAAAAGACTGAGCATAATGATGTTGGCTCTATTCGGATCGCTGATGAAGTTGTTGGTATAATTGCCGGGCTTGCGGCCACCGAGGTTACCGGAGTTGCCGGGATGAGTGCTGGTTTGGTCGGTGGCATTGCGGAGATGCTGGGCAAAAAAAATCTTTCCAAAGGGGTTAAGGTTGAGGTCGGCGAACGCGAGGCGGCAGTAGATCTATATATCATTGTTGAATATGGCGTACGCATCCCCGATGTTGCGCTAAGAGTCCAGGAAAACGTTAAGCGGGGGATTGAATCCATGACAGGCCTTGATGTTGTCGAAGTTAACATTCACGTTCAAGGCGTAGGATTTTCTCCAGAAGGTAAAGAAGAAGACATTAGGGTAAGATAATTGGGAGAGGCCAAAGAAAGGAGAGCACTATGGGGATCATTGACCGCATTATCCTGTCTATTTACACATTTTTATTGACTGTTTTATCATTTGCTGTTATTCTCCTGTCTTTACGCCTTATTCCTTTGGAATTGGCGTGGACAAGCATTGCATACGTGTATGGTCAATGGGAAGCTTCGCTGGTTGGAGCGGTATTTTTTCTAGTGAGCATCAGACTGCTTTTGGCCGGCCTTCGCTCCCGTAAAGCCAAAGATACCATTGTTCATCATAATGATATAGGAGATGTGCATATTTCCCTGGATGCGGTGGAAAATTTGGTGGAGAAGGTGGTACGGCACATACGCGGTGTACGCGGAATTAAGGTAAATGTGGCGCTGTCCGCTCAGGGGATTACAGTTCGAATCAAAGCGGTAGTTAGCCCGGAAAGTCATGTACCGACTGTGGCTGGCGAAATTCAGAAACGTGTCCATGAGTATATAAAAAACACCGTGGGGGTAGAACTGGCTGACGTCCAGGTTACCGTAGAGAACATCAGTAATGATTTCAAAGCTAAACAGCGTGTCGAATAGAGGTGACAGTATTGAATTCCAAACTACTGGAGGAAATCTGGCAGCACCATAGCGGTAAACTTCTTGGGATGCTATTTGGCTTTGGGTTTGGCATCCTTGTCATAACTTTTGGTTTTTTTCGTACACTATTTGTAGTTTTATGTGTTGTTGCCGGTTATATAGTCGGTAAACGCATTGACCAAAAAGAAGATATTATGGAAATATTGGATAAGCTGCTGCCTCCTGGATATAATCGGTAGGAGCTTTAGAAAGAGGGAAATTATGAGCCGTAGAAAGGCCCGTGAAATGGCTGTTCAAGCATTATTTCAATTAGATTTTAACGCAGGCGTTACCAATGATGAAGCGCTTAATTCTGTATTTTGTGAGCGAGAAGATATTAATGAGAATACCAAGCTCTACGCCAAGTCATTGGTAGAAGGCACATACAACAATTTAGCTGCAATTGATGAATACATATCAGAGTTGTCACGGGAATGGAAGATTGAACGCATGGCGGGTGTTGACCGTAATATAGCCCGGATGGCTATTTATGAAATGAAATATAGTAACGAACGACTGCAGCCAGGCGTCGCCATTAATGAAGCTGTTGAATTGGCCAAAACTTTTGGTACTGAGGACTCAAGCCGGTTTATTAACGGAATTTTGGGGTCAATCGTAAAAAACAAAGGGCTGTCATGAACTATTCGTTAGGAATAGATACTAGTTGTTATACTACTTCAGTAGCTATATTGAATGAGCTGGGACAACTAGTAGCTGATTGCCGGAGAATTTTAAAGGTCAAAGCTGGTAGCCGGGGGCTTCAGCAATCGGAAATGGTGTTTCAACATACACGCAACATGCCGGAATTGTTTGCTGAGGCCTGCTGTAATATTCCTCGGCCAGTATCTTTTAAATCCATTGGTGTGTCCGCTTTTCCCCGGCCGTTGCCTGACTCCTATATGCCGGCATTTCTCGTCGGAGAAGGCTATGCTAAGGCACTGGCATTCAGTCATAATGTACCGCTTTATCGCATTAGTCATCAGGAAAACCACGTTTTTGCCGGCATATGGTCGGCAGGCGGTCCTAAGTCAGCGAATTTTCTCGCTGTCCATTTATCTGGCGGTACAACTGAAATTGTGCGAGTGTCATCTGATGGAAGCTTAACGAATTCAAGAAGATTGTCACTGGAAATAATTGGCTGCAGCCAAGATATTCATGCCGGACAACTAGTCGATCGTGTTGGGGTTCTTCTGGGGTTACCCTTTCCTGCCGGGCCTCAACTGGAAGCTCTTGCTGCGTCACATCATGACCAAGCTGTAAGCATACCAGTATGCGTCCGGGAAGCCGCTGTTAGTTTTACTGGCCCTGAGACCCATGTTCGCAAGCTTGTTGCGCAGGGTACTGACGCTGGGGCAATTGCTGCCGGAGTGGAACTTTCTATTGCCAAAGCGGTGATGGCTATGGTTAAATATGCGGTTAAAAGTACTGGGCTCACTGAGGTATTACTGGTGGGCGGGGTAATGGCAAACAGATTTATCAGGCACTATCTTCTAGAGCACCTGGAACGTCCCGGTGTGGCCAGGCTGTACTTTCCTGACAATATTTATAGCCCTGATAATGCAACCGGCGCTGCTTATTTTGCGCAAAACTCTCGATAAATTCTCTTATAATTCACCATCGCTGCCTCCTTTGCATATGATACATAAACTCATATGCCGGGAGGTGACACCATGGTACCCTATATTTTAGCAGGTGCAGTCATTGGCTCAATTGTTGGGCATCTTATTCCGCCCGGATATTTTTTTTGGTTTGTGGTGGGAAGTGTAAGCGGGTATCTGACGCAACGCTATTTTGGCTCCAGGTTTTAATGCCATAAAATTCTTTACCCAGACTTATGTCTGGTTTTTTTTGCATTTATAGGTTATTATTATAAAGTGAGACTTAGCTTCAGGTGGGGTTTTTACCCCACCTGAAGTTTAGTCAGCCTTATATAGGGATTTAGCCGCTCTTAACTCCCCGCTTATACCCTGGCAGGGCACAGGTAGAAGATGGGAGTCTTAGGGCGGCTTAGTCATCGGATTAACGCGTTTAAGGTTCGACTGGTGTCGAATCAGAAATATGATGTGAATAAATCAGGTGGAATAAATATGAGCAGCATATATACCGTTAGCGACCTAACTAAATATATTAAAGGGCTGTTTGACAGAGACACTAAACTAGTTTCAGTTTCTATTAGGGGTGAGTTATCTAATTTTAAATGTCATTATTCAGGTCATTGCTATTTTACGCTTAAAGATGCCGGTTCTCAAATAAAAGGGGTTATGTTCAAAAGTCGGGCACAATTTTTGAAGTTTGAACCACGTGATGGGCTCAAAGTAATCGCGTTTGGTCAGGTGACAGTGTTTGAAAGGGATGGACAATACCAGCTTTATGCCGACCAGTTAATACCTGATGGCTTAGGAGAGCTGAGTATTGCTTTTAACCAGCTTAAAGAAAAGCTGGCAACAGAAGGTTTATTTGATGAAAGCCGTAAACGGCCGCTCAAGCTTTTGCCAAGAGCAATCGGTATAGTGACGTCACCGACTGGGGCAGCGCTGAGAGATATTATTACAGTTGCCAAACGACGCCACCCGGGTATGCCGCTTATTCTGTATCCGGTTCAAGTTCAGGGACTGGAAGCTCCTGGCCAGATCGTACAGGCTATCCGTGCATTTAACACCCTTGATAATGTAGATGTGATTATCGCAGGCCGGGGTGGTGGTTCAATAGAAGAATTGTGGGCCTTTAATGATGAAAACGTAGTGCGCGCCATTGCTGAATCCAGCATTCCAATTGTCTCGGCGGTAGGGCATCAGACAGATTATACATTAGCAGATTTTGCAGCTGACCGGCGGGCGGCAACGCCTTCACAGGCTGCCGAACTTGTTGTACCGGATGTTTATGAACTGAAGCGGTACATAAAATCACTGCAAACTATGCTGGAAAACAATATTCGGGCTTTCATTAAAGAGCAGCGGCAAGTGATTCGACAGCTCAGAGATAACAAAGTATTTGTTCAGCCGGAAAAACTTTTTGTCGACAAAAAGCAACTTACAGACCTGTATGTCGAGCGATTGGGACAAGCAATGCAAAAAATAATTTTATCCAAACAGCATGCTTTAAAAATACATACTGAAAAACTCTCAGTGCTTAATCCACTTGATGTGCTGGCCAGAGGCTATTGCCTCGCACGTACACCTGAGGGGCAAGTTGTAACCAAGGCCAGTCAGGTAACGCCAGGGCAGCAGTTGGAGATTATCTTAAGGCAAGGCAGATTGGACATTGAGGTTGTTAGGGTAAGGGAGGACAAAAATGGCTAGTAAAGCAAGTAATAAGCAAAATAATGTATGTTTTGAAGACGCTCTTGGCAAATTAGAAGTAATTGTAAAACAACTGGAAACAGGAGAATTACCGCTGGAAGAAGCCTTAGATAGATTTGGCCAAGGCATCTCCTATGCTAAACTATGTTTTGAACGCCTCAACGCGGCAGAAGCCCAAGTGGATAAAATTTTGCAGCAGGAACAGGGCCGTTTGGTTGAGAAACCGCTTAATCTGGTGGAGGCTGATTGATTGCTATGACAGAACGATATTCACTAAGTCAATACTGCCAGAATAAAATCATTTTGATTGACGATGCTCTTTCACAATATACGCCAGTCGATGCTTATCCGCCTGAAATCTATGATGCTATGCGTTATAGCCTGTTTGCGGGCGGTAAACGATTGAGGCCGATTATGCTTATGGCCGCGGCGGATGCCGTAGGCGGCTGTGGTTCTAATTATTTGCCTGTTGCCTGTGGCTTAGAGATGATCCATACATATTCACTTATCCATGACGATTTGCCGGCCATGGATAATGACGATTACCGACGCGGTAAACTTACCAATCATAAAATATATGGTGACGGCATGGCTATCCTGGCAGGTGACGGGTTATTAACGGCCGCTTTTAGCACGATGCTGTCGCAGCCTAATGTTGATTCTGCAATATTAGTCAATGTAGTCAGGGAAATAGCTGCTGCTGCTGGTGCTTCCGGTATGGTTGGCGGTCAGGCGGTTGACCTTGCCTCTGAAGGACAAACTATTGATGCAAAAACCCTGGAGTTTATGCATCAGGCAAAAACCGGAGCATTATTTAAAGCGGCGCTGCGGGCAGGGGCCCTGCTGGCTAATGCCAGTAAGCATGAAATCGAAGCACTAACCAATTATGCCAATCAGTTTGGTCTGGCTTTTCAGATTACTGATGATATTCTTGATGTGGTTGGCACTCAGGACAAGATCGGCAAGCCTGTTGGCAGTGATATGAGGAATCAGAAAGTAACTTACGTAACACTTTACTCACTGGACGGTGCTAAACAACTGGCACAAAAGGCAGTAGATAATGCCCTGGCTAGCTTAATAGGATTCGGATCCGAAGCAGAAATATTGCGTGACTTAGTAGAGTATTTAATCACTCGTGAAGCCTGAGGTGTAGACTATGGCCGAATTTATGGCGGGAATTGGAAAAAATATTATATTGATGACAGCCATTACCGCTTGGTTTACGGCACAAGTTTTAAAAACAATGACATCTTACTGGCGGCATGGATCGTTTAATGCAGAACGGCTTGTTGGTGCTGGTGGTATGCCGAGTTCACATACTGCATTAGTGGTAAGTCTGGCTGTTGGTATAGCACTTAGGCAAGGGCTTGATTCCGATTTGTTTGCCCTAGCCGTCGTATTGGCCGGAATCGTTATGTACGATGCTGCCGGGGTACGTCGCGCGGCAGGAAAGCAGGCCAAAGTAATTAATAAATTAGTACGTGAGATGCGGGTGGAACACAAAGTCCGGGATACTAGACTTAAAGAGCTGTTAGGGCATACGCCGCTTGAAGTGTTGGGCGGTGCCGTTCACGGCACCCTCATTGCTTACGCGTTTTATGTATTTTGTAGATGAATGTTAGTATTTAAATATGCTATAATATGTTTGAAAAATAGAAATTATCATTATAGCAACCTACATGACTTCTGTCAGGGAAAGCGGGGAACTTAGTTTGGGGAAACTGCTTGATGGCATTAACGGGCCACAGGACCTTAAAAGCCTCTCCTTAGGCCAATTAGAAAAGCTCGCCGGGGAAATCCGCGAGCTTCTTATACATACGGTGTCCACTAACGGCGGGCACCTAGCACCTAATTTAGGTGTTGTTGAATTAACACTGGCTCTCCACAGAGCATTCGACAGTCCTAAAGATAAGTTTATTTGGGATGTAGGACATCAGGCGTACGTACATAAGATTTTAACCGGACGGCACAAACAGTTTTCCACACTTAGGAAAACTGGCGGCATTAGCGGTTTTCCTAAAAGATGTGAAAGCCAGCACGATGTCTTTGGAGCCGGGCATTCAAGTACCTCAATATCCTCAGCCTTGGGGGTAGCACTGGCTCGTGATATGTCAGGCGATAATTATAATGTTGTCGGCGTGATTGGAGATGGTTCGCTTACCGGCGGACAAGCGTATGAAGCACTTAACCATGCCGGGCATCTCGGTATAAATCTTACAGTTATCTTAAATGACAACGAGATGTCTATCGCTAAAAATGTGGGCGCGATGTCAGAATATCTAGCAAAAATGCGTACCGCACCAACTTATTCGAAAGTAAAACATGATATAGAGTATTTACTGCGCCGTATTCCCGCGATAGGTGATAGTGTTGCCAAAACGGCAGAACGGGTAAAAGACAGCTTAAAATATTTTTTGGTGCCTGGAATGCTGTTTGAGGAATTAGGTTTTACCTATTTTGGTCCAATTGATGGCCACAATATTCCCTCGATTTTAGATGTGCTTGACAAAACGAAAAGCGTTAAGGGTCCAGTACTTATTCATTTACTTACGCAAAAAGGGAAAGGTTATGCGCCGGCAGAATGCAATGCTGATAAATTTCATGGTGTTGGGCCATTCTGCATTGAAACAGGGGAAGTAATAAAAACAGAGGGCGCCCCCTCCTATACCCAAGTGTTTGGGGATACATTAGTCAAACTTGCTGAACAAAATCCCGATATTGTTGCGATAACGGCAGCCATGCCTGAGGGAACAGGGCTGAAAAAGTTCTCAGCCAAATACCCTAAGCGTTTTTTTGATGTGGGCATTGCCGAGCAACATGCAGTTACCTTGGCTGCGGGTATGGCTACACAGGGAAAGCGGCCGGTAGTTGCCATATATTCTACTTTCATGCAACGTGGCTATGACCAGATACTACATGATGTGTGCCTGCAAAACCTTCCGGTTATATTTATGTTAGACCGGGCTGGTGTTGTTGGCGAAGATGGGGCAACTCATCACGGCGTATTTGATTACTCTTTTTTGCGGCATATCCCCAATATGGTAATCATGGCACCCAAAGATGAAGACGAGCTCCGGCATATGCTCTATACCGCCACCGAACTTAACGCCCCTGTCGCTATTCGCTACCCTAGGGGCAATGGTCTTGGCGTAGAGTTAAAACCAAAGTTTACTAAACTTGAATCAGGAAAGGCAGAGGAGCTTTTACAAGGGAAAGACGTGGTGTTCCTTGCAGTTGGCACTATGGTTGAAGCATGTCGTAGCGCAGCTGGCCTTTTAGAGGAAAAGGGCATTGCTGCCGGTGTAGTAAACGCACGATTTGTCAAACCCCTGGACGAGCAGGTTATCCGTCAACTGGCAAGAGACATAGGTATTATTATTACAGTCGAGGATAATGTGTTAGCTGGAGGGTTTGGTTCGGCAGTGCTTGAATATGTTAATTCACAGCACCTTAACTGGGTAAAGGTGTTACGGCTTGGATTGCCTGACAAGTACATTGAGCATGGGCCACGCGGCTATTTGATGACTCAGTATGGCTTAGATCACCAGGGAATTGCTGCCAGTGTCGAAGCGTTTATCCGGCAGTTTGGAGCGCGGAAATGACAGGAGAACGTACAAAAGAGCGTCTTGATGTTCTATTAGTCGAAAAAGGATTGGCTGCCAGCCGCGAACGGGCCAAAGCTTATATCATGGCTGGACTGGTAACTGTTGATGGCCAAAAGTCAGATAAAGCCGGCACTGTTATCGCTACCACCGCTAAAATAGCTGTTCATGGGGACAGTATTGGCTATGTTAGCAGGGGCGGACTTAAACTTGCTAAAGCACTTGATCAGTTTAGTCTTGACTTGCACGGCAAGGTAATGGCTGACGTTGGCGCATCAACTGGCGGATTTACCGATTGCGCCCTGAAAAATGGTGTTGCTAAAGTATATGCCATTGATGTTGGTTACGGACAGTTAGCGTGGTCTCTTAGAACAGACACGCGAGTAATAAACATGGAACGCACTAATATTCGGAATGTAAAACCAGAGGATTTGGGCGAATTATTAGATTTCGTATCAATTGATGTAGCGTTTATCTCACTTGATAAAGTAATGCCGGTAATAAAGACATTGCTTGCCCCGCAGGGGGAAGTGGTAGCGCTTATCAAACCGCAGTTTGAGGCAGGACGGGAAAAAGTCGGTAAAAAGGGTGTAGTCCGGGATCCTGCCGTTCATCGTGAAGTTATTAACAATGTCGTAAATATGGCTGGCTCGCTTTCACTGGTGCCTTTAGGACTTACATTTTCGCCGGTCAAAGGACCAGAAGGCAATATTGAATATCTTTTGTATCTAGCAAATTATCCGACCAATGCTGCAGTAGACGAGGCAAGTATTGCTGCCGTAGTCGCTGATGCCCATGCCAATTTAACGGGATGACGGAGGAATACGGCGTGTTGACTGTAGGGCTGTTTCCCAACACAAAAAAACAAAGCATTAGTACAGTGTTGGGGTGGATTGTGCAGTATTTTAAGGAACGTAATGTAAGAGTGGTTTTGCCGGAAGATGCTGCTTTGGAACTTAAATGTACTAATTTGGCTGGAAAACTGGAATGCGTAAAAAATGATATTACATTTGGCATTACCTTAGGCGGTGACGGAACACTCTTAAATACCGCTCGGGAGATTGCGCCGTTCGGTATCCCCGTGTGTGGCGTAAACATGGGGAATCTGGGTTTTTTGACTGAGATTGAGGTGCCTGATCTAAGTACCGCATTAGACAGGCTGGTTCGCGGTGATTATTACATAGAAGAACGACTCATGCTAGATGCTGTTGTTATCCGCAACGGAAGCCCTATTTACATTTCGCCAGCGCTTAATGACATTGTTGTTGCCAAAGGCGGTTTTTCACGCATGATAAAATTAAAATTGTTTATTGATGAAGAGCTGACTGCCGACTATCCTGCCGATGGACTCATTATTGCTACTTCAACTGGTTCAACAGGCTATTCTTTATCCTCAGGTGGACCTATTATCAATCCTAAGCTGAAAGTTATTGTTATTACACCTATTTGTCCACATACGCTGCATTCTCGTGCATTGGTCATTTCTGAGCGGGAAGAGATAAAAGTACGGATGCAGGCGACTCATGATGATATCGTTCTTACGGTCGATGGCCAAGCAGTATATAATCTTTTGCCGGATGATACTGTAGTTGTCCGGCGCTCGCCTTTTCGTGCACGCTTTATCCGGTTTACTGGCAAGAGCTATTACGAAACATTGAGAACTAAACTAAGACGAGGCGATCGAGATGGAAGTTGCTAATGCAGTAGTTATGGCGCAGCGCCTTTTAAGGCCCAAGCTGGTTACTGCTATCCTTGTTGTTGACGCTACCGCCGGTAATGGCAACGATACTTTATTCTTAGCAGACAATACACCAAATACGACTGTTGTGTGGGCTTTTGATATTCAAACACAAGCTCTTACTAAAACACAGGAGCTGCTTACTAACCATGAGCTTGATTATAAGGTGCACCTTGTTTTAGATAGTCACGCCCATATACCAAAGTATATTAACCAGCCTGTGGACGCTGCAATGTTTAATCTGGGATATCTGCCCGGAGGAGACCACGCAATAAGTACTTCGTCAGATACTACCATACAGGCGATAGCGCAAACGCTGCAACTGCTCGCTGCCGATGGGCTGGTTACTATTGCCGCCTATCCCGGTTATGAGCATGGCAGACTGGAACTCCAGGCCGTGCATGAGTATTTAACTAGTTTGAGTCAAAAAATGTTTACTGTTGCCTGTTGGTCAATGGTAAATCAGAAAAATTCCCCGCCGGTTCTATATGTAATTGAAAAGATAAGGAGTGAACAGCTTGAAGGCTCTACGTCACTCAAAGACTAAAGAAATCATTGATCGATATATAATCGAAACTCAGGAAGATTTGGCAGATGCGTTGAGTAAACATGGTATTGATGTTACCCAGGCTACAGTTTCACGTGACATTAAAGAACTTATGCTCATTAAGGTACCGACAGGCGACGGTCGGTACCGGTATGCTTTTCCACCTGAACAGAATATTATTATGTCGCAGGCCCGTCTGGAGCGTACTTTTCAGGATTCTATCGTAGCAATCGACTATAGCCAGAATATTGTCGTTCTCCGAACACTGCCAGGTACAGCCCAGGCCGTTGCATATACTATTGACTATGTAAAATGGCCTGAGATTATCGGCACAGTGGCCGGTGATGATACTATTTTTGTACTGGTAAAACCTATGGATGCTGTCCCGCAAGTTATTGCTAAATTCCGATCGCTCATGGGCAGTGGAACAGGCGTGGTTTGAGGAGAGGTAATAATGTTAAAGTCACTCACTGTCGTCAATTTTGCGCTTATTGATAGAGCGCATATTGAATTTGTACCTGGCCTCAATATCCTGACTGGAGAAACGGGGGCAGGCAAATCTATTTTAATAGATGCCCTATCAGCCATTATTGGTGGCAGAGCCTCTGGAGACTCTATCCGTTCAGGGGCTGATCATTTCCGCATAGAAGCAGTTTTTGACATAACAGGTGTTAGCTCTGTCCAAAATTTTTTGGATGAACAGGGAATTGCAGCTGAAGACGACGGCACCATAATTATTGCCAGACGATTGACCAAACATGGGAGAAATTCTATTCATATCAATGGGTGCCAGGTAACGCTGGCAATTTTGCGACAAATTTGTGAAAAACTTGTTGATATGCATGGTCAGCATGAAAACCAGGCGTTGTTAAAACCCGAAACACACCTGGCTCTCACGGATGCCTTTGCAGCCGACATTAAATCTAAACTTGGCCAATATCGCCAGATATTCAAAGCTTGGCAAGGAGTTAAAAACGAGCTAGTAGCGCTTACCCAAGATTCACGGGAGCGTGTGCAGCGCGAAGAGATGCTCACCTGGCAAACGCAGGAGATTGCTGCCGCAGTATTGGTTCCAGACGAAGAGGAAAAGTTGGAAAGCCAGGTTCGAGTCCTGGCTAACGCTGAAAAAATTGTTAATGCCGTATCCCGTTCGTACATGCTGTTAAGCCAGGGAAATAAAGGCTTTAATGGGATAATAGCTTGCCTTGCTGATATGAAACGTGATCTTGAATTAGCCGCCCGCTTTGACAAGACAATTAATCAGCAATTGGGGGTTGTAACTGAATCACTCTACCAATTGGAAGAAACCATGGGCGAGCTTAGGGATTACCGTGAAAACATAGATTTCAACCCCGCTAAATTGGCTAAGCTCGAAGACCGGCTGGATGTAATCCATAAACTGAAAAAAAAATATGGGGCAACAGTCGAAGAGATACTAGCGTATTGTGAGCGTGTTGCAGCGGAACTTGCAACAATTACTCATTATGATGAGAGTGTAAGCAAGCTTGAGCAACAGGAGCTTGAGCTTAAACTCCAACTGGAGCAACTAGCCGACGAACTTGATAAGCTAAGGCAGCTGGCAGGAAAGGAAATGGGTCAACAAATTTCAGCCCATTTGGCTGATTTGGGAATGTCCAAAGCGCAATTTATCGTAGATGTTAAACAAAATAATCATTATTCTGCAACTGGTGCCAATGATGTCGTTTTTCTATTTTCCGCAAATCCAGGCGAAGAACCCAGGTTATTACATAAAATTGCATCAGGTGGCGAGTTGTCGCGGATCGCTTTGGCGATAAAAACGGTATGCTCAGAACGTGACGAAACAGCGACAATGGTATTTGATGAGGTGGATGCCGGAATTGGCGGACAAACAGCTCAAAAGGTAGCCGAAAAAATTGCCAGAATTGCTTCGTTTGACAAACAGGTTTTGTGTATTACTCATCTCCCGCAAATTGCTTCTATGGCTGACTGCCATATTTATATCGAAAAAATTGTTGAAGACGAACGGACAATGACACAGGTAACCCGATTATCCCCTGATGCTCAGTTGCGGGAATTGGCTAGAATGGCATCTGGCGATATAACACAACTTTCCATTGATAATGCAGCGCAGATGCTAGAAATGTCTACGATAAAAAAAGCAAATTGGAAATATAAAGCGCAAGCGTGAGCTTGCGCTTTTTTTATTTAAAAAACGGTCAGAATTCAGCTTCCAAGGCAATAAATGCTAATATTCCCGGAATAATCCCTCTTAAATTCGGGAAACTCTAAGTTTGCAACCGGTTGAAAGCAAAAATTAAAAGTAAGTGAAAGGCGGAGTGGCAAATTTGGGAAGAATGTAATAGGGAGTGATGGAAGAAAACATGACAAGATTTAATCGGCTACTAAGCAGCAAGCTGATTTTGGCAATGTTTATTATCAGCGCAATCTTTGCATTTTGTCTTTCTCCCCAATTCCGAAGTATTTACGGTCTTCCCATGCATATCCGGATTATTGAAGGTGAGACGGCACTATTTGACGTAAATTTTCCGCTTACCGTTAATGTCAGGCATGACGATGACAGTATTCGCGTACAGACCTTTGAGTCATTGCCAATCATTGCGTTATCGCGGCCAGTGTCACTTGAACCTGTCAAGCTTGGACAATCAACTGTAGAATTTAAGTTGTTCGGAATTATACCATTCCGTACTGTCCAGGTAGATGTGCTGCCGCCTATTAAACTGATTCCAGGTGGTCATTCCATCGGTGTAGTGCTTAGATCACAAGGCGTTATTGTTGTCGGTAATTCGCCAGTACTCAATATGCAGGGACAGTATGTCACTCCTGCTAAAGATGCGGGAATATCCGTGGGGGATGTTATTATTAGTATTAATGGCATTCCTGTACAAAGCGATACGCAGGTAGCCGAAATTATCGATGAAAACGGCAAAAATAACCGCAACATTGATGTTTTACTCAAGCGTACTGACGGACAGCAGCATGTTAATGTATCGCCAACGCTATGTCATGATACCAAACGCTATCGAATTGGCCTATTTGTGCGCGATAGTGCAGCAGGAGTAGGGACGCTGTCTTTTTATGAACCAGAATCAAAAATATATGGAGCTCTCGGTCATATTATTACTGACAGTGACACTAATCAGCCCATAGATTGCGAACAAGGTAAGATTGTGCTTGCCACAGTATCGGGGATTCAACATGGCACAAGAGGCCATCCTGGTGAGAAAATCGGTGTATTTATTGAAGAAGATCAACTGTTAGGCCATATTAGCAAGAATACCCAGTTCGGAATTTATGGGGAACTGAGTTCTAAATTACCAAATGAGCGATATCCTCAGGCAATTCCAATCGCTTCCATGAGCCAAATTCAAGTGGGTCCTGCGGAAATGTTGACAGTAGTTAACGGCCAAGCAATTGAACAATTTACTATCGAAATCCAGAAAATTAATCTACAAGAAGCGCCTGAAAGTAAAGGATTAGTTATCAAAGTGACTGACCCAAAATTAATCGAAAAAACAGGTGGTATCGTGCAGGGAATGAGCGGCAGTCCTATTATTCAAAACGGTAAAATAGTTGGTGCCGTTACACATGTTTTTGTTCATGATCCAACAAGCGGTTATGGTTGCTTTGTTGATTGGATGTTAATGGAAAGCGGTATAATTCCAAAGAAAGAACGCCATTCTGCCAGAAAACTTTTTACGTTTTCTGGTAGTTTTTTTATATATGTTCAGCCTCAGGTTAAAATTACTTGTCATAATCTACGGCTGTATATATAATTAAGATAAGATTTTGGAATATTTACTAAAAATAAAATGGATTCTTTTTCCAAACTAGGAAGGAACTGGCGGGGATTTGTCGAATAGATTTATTAACATACATATATACGATTTAGCAGGGAGAGGATTCCAATGGTAATGGTAAAAGAAACAATTAAGGTAGCTATCGCTGACGACAACAAAGAGTTTTCGGAAATTTTGCAGGAATGTCTTAACCGAGAACCTGATATTGAGTTAGTTGGTGTCGCCTTTAACGGAGAGCAGATGTTATCTATTATTGAAGAGAAATCTCCGGATGTCATAGTTTTGGATATAATTATGCCGCATTTAGACGGGATTGGCGTGTTAGAGCGTATTAACACTTCACATAGTAAGCGCCCGAAAATTATTATGCTTACTGCGTTTGGTCAAGAAACCATAACCCAGAGGGTGGTAGAATTAGGCGCCGATTATTATGTCTTAAAACCGTTCAATATGGACGTACTTATCAATAGAATTAGACAGCTGGCTGGCACAATGATTACTGCACGTCCTGTTGCCGCTGCAACCGTCCAAGCAGTTAAGGCCCGACCTATGGATGTAGAAGTGACTAATATTATTAGAGAAATCGGCATTCCCGCCCACATCAAAGGTTACCAATACCTACGTGATGCAATTATGATGATAATCTCCGAAGTCGAATTATTAGGAGCTGTAACCAAAGTTCTCTATCCTATGATTGCTGAAAAATACTCTACTACCCCCAGCAGGGTAGAACGAGCTATCCGCCACGCCATTGAGGTTGCCTGGAACCGGGGAAATATCGAAATGATTAATAAACTGTTTGGCTATACTATTAAACTAGATAAAGGCAAACCTACTAATTCAGAATTTATGGCTATGATTGCTGACAAACTGCGCATGGAAATGCGGGCCAGTTAGTTAAAAGCCTTATTTAGCAAATATTTTTCAAACCTTGCTAGACAACCATGTCTGCAAGGTTTGTTTTTTTCGTTGCAGGATTTTTTCTCCTGGCAATGAATAAAATAACTATTGTCATTTAAAATTGGATATGGGGGCTAACTATGCAGCAGTATAAGATATTAGCAATTAATCCTGGTTCAACTTCGACTAAAATGGCTGTATATATGAATGAGCAAATAGAGTTCGAACAGGTTATACGTCATAGTACTGATGAGCTTAAGCCGTTTGTTAAAATTTATGACCAGTATGATTACCGGCGGCAACTAGTAGAAAAGGCGCTGGCAGCTCACGATATTAAAATCAGCGATTTGACAGCTGTAGTCGGACGTGGCGGCCCCTTAAAGCCCATGGATAGCGGTACTTACACTGTAAATGAAACTATGGCCGAAGACTTAAAAGTAGGTGTGCAAACCGAACATGCCTCTAATTTGGGTGGCCTATTGGCAAGAGGCATAGCCAGTCAAGCCGGAATTCCGGCGTTTATTGTCGACCCGGTGAGTGTAGATGAATTTGAACCATTAGCCAGAATTACCGGTTTGCCTGAAATGTCTCGCCGGAGTCTGTTTCACGCCCTTAATCTAAAAGCTGTGGCACATAGGGTTGCTAAGGATTTAGGAAAGGACTATAATTCACTTACTTTAGTTCTGGTTCACCTAGGTGGTGGCATTTCAGTCGGTGTACAAAGGGACGGACGCATGATTGATGTAACCAATCCTAATGATGCGGGCCCGTTTTCGCCTGAGCGCGCTGGAGGATTACCATCACACGAATTGGTTAAAATGTGTTTTTCCGGCAAATATACATTTGATGATATTAAAAAGAAATTAGTTGGTGAAGCCGGTCTGGTGGCTCATCTCGGCACTAACGACGGGCGCGAGATAGAAAACCGAATTGCCGGCGGCGACGCTAAAGCGACGCTTATTTATGAAGCCATGGCTTATCAGATAGCTAAGGAGATTGGCGCTATGGCTACTGTGGTACATGGCGATGTTGACGCAGTTGTACTAACCGGTGGATTGGCTCACTCAAAGCTGCTTACTAAGATGATTTGCGATCGTGTAAAATTTATTAGTCAGGTACTGATCTACCCTGGTGAAGATGAATTAGAAGCGTTGGTTGAAGGTACTCTGAGGATCCTGCGTGGAGAAGAGCAACCGAAAATATATGAGTAGAAGGTAATGAAATAGTATGGAAGATAACCGGATAACTATTTTCTTGGGTGAATTTGGCAGCGGAAAAACTGAACTTGCCGTCAATTATGCACTTAAATTAAAGCAGACCGGACAAGAAACAGCCATAGTCGACATTGATCTGATAAAGCCATATTTTCGCACTAGAGAAAACCGCGAACTGCTTGAAACAAACGGAGTCAAAGTCATTGCGCCCGATTCCCGTTTGTCTCATGCCGATTTGCCGATTTTGCCCCATAATCTAGTCGAGATTTTTTCACAGACCAATACCAGGGTAGTTATGGATGTTGGCGGCGGTGAATCGGCTATCGCATTAGGACAACTTAAACGATATTTTGATCAATCTAGCTATCAGGCTTTATTAGTTGTTAACACCAGGCGACCATTTACCAGCAGCGCTGAAGGCATTATCAACATACTACATCGAATCGAACAAGTTTCACGCCTCAAAATCAGCGGTTTGGTTAGCAATGCGAATCTTGGCCCTGAAACGACTTTAGAGCATATACATGAAGGCGTGGCTATTGTTGAGCAGGCAGCCAAGGCACTGGGCTTGCCAATTAAATGGGTAGTTGTGCCTGAATGGCTTGAACAAGTTGTTCAAATCAGCAGACCGTTATTTATTCTCAAACCTTACACGCATTATCCGTGGATGGACTAACCGGTAGAAAAAAAACCGTAGCCGCCCACGGTTTTTTCATCGAAACTCACTGTAAGGTTTTATTAACAATATCTTGCAAGGTGCTGTACTCTTTGCTCAAATTGCGCAATTCTTTCAGCAAATCTTTAATTTTACCACTAAAATAAAAGCCGTTTCTGGCAATCATTTTCATTGGACATCCCTCCCTCTGGAGGTAATATATGATAGTCTTTGGGAAAATATTCCATAAAATTGGAGGTCATAGTATGCCGCATACTGAAACAGATTTTCATGAAATACTAATAAACTCAACTCGATTGTTTGAGGGGAAAGTAATTAACCTACGGCGTGATGAAGTCACGCTGCCAAACGGAAAAACCGGAACCCGAGAGGTTGTTGAGCACCCTGGAGCAGTTGCCGTTGTACCTTTAACTAAAGATGGCAAAGTAATCCTCGTTCGGCAGTTCCGTCACGCTGTACAGCAGGTGATGCTTGAGGTTCCTGCTGGCAAGCTCGATCCTGGTGAAATGCCAGAAGCTTGTGCACTCAGAGAGCTTGCGGAGGAAACAGGCTTTGTTGCCACCAGGCTCCGCAAATTAACCTCAATGTTTACAACGCCCGGCTTTTCCAATGAGGTTATCCATATATATTTAGCTGAGGATTTGGTCGAATCGGATAAAGAACCTGATGAAGACGAGTTTATTAACAGCGAAAGCTATACTCCGGACCAAATTGCTGAAATGGTTGCCAAGGGCGAAATCTGTGATGCTAAGAGCTTAGTGGCATTGTATCTGGCAGGGATACAGTTGCATGATTAAACAATATTTTGCCGACCTGCACATTCACGTCGGAATGAGCGAAAGCGGTAAATGGATTAAGATTCCTACGTCCCGCCGGTTAACAGTACGCGAGATTCTGAAGGAAGCGGCAAACCGCAAAGGGATGAATATCGTCGGCATCGTGGACGCCTTATCACCGCTGGTACTTGCGGATATAAAGCGGCTGACTGAAGAAGGATTACTTACTGCGGTTAATGGCGGCGGTTACATCTATAAAGAAAAAACACTGCTTATACTTGGCGCCGAAATTGAAACAAGGGAGCCTGGAGGCGGTTTAGCGCACACACTGGTGTTTGTACCTGATATTCAGACTATGGCGGCTTTTTCGGCATACATGAGTCAATTTATCCGCAATATCAGTCTTAGCTCACAAAATGCTCATATGCCCCTGCAACAGCTTGTCAATATCGCAAGTAATTTCGACGCGCTCATTATACCGGCCCATGTCTTTACACCTCATAAAAGTGTATACGGTGTATGCTGTGAACGGCTAGCCCATATTCTATCTGATAAGGAGATGGGTCAGTTGGCTGCTATTGAGTTAGGGTTAAGTGCTGACAGCGATATGGCTGACAGAATTGGTGAGTTGGCTGGTTATACGTTTATAACCAATTCTGATGCTCACTCACTGGATAAGATCGCACGGGAATACAATATTTTTGCCCTGTATGAATTGTCTTTCAAAGAAGTGGCTTGGGCCTTGTCTCGCACAGCCGGCCGGGAAGTCAAAGGAAACTATGGCCTTAATCCCCGTCTGGGGAAATACCATCGCACTTTTTGTACTGGTTGTGGGTTTATTGATACAGGTGGTCTTATGGAGCACTGCTGTCCGGAGTGTAACAGTAATAGCCTCGTTAAAGGGGTATTTGACCGGGTTAACGAGATTGCCGATTATCCTGAACCTCATCATCCACTTCACCGGCCTCATTATTTCTATCAGATACCATTAGAGTTTATTCCTGGGCTGGGGAAAAAGATTAAAGATAAACTGCTGGATGAGTTTGAGACAGAGATGAATATTGTGCACTATGCCAGCCATACCGAATTAACCAAAGTTGCTGGTACTAAAATAGCAGATTTTATCATGAGTGCCCGGGCAGGTACAGCCGCTATTGCTGCGGGCGGCGGGGGTACTTACGGCAGGTTGCTTAAAATATAATGGACAAATAGGTCTAAACAGTTTCAGCAGGACATATATTGTAGCAGGTACTGGCAGGGAGGTACATGCATGCTAAAACTTCTTCGCAAGAATGCTGCTGACTATGTTCGTGCAAATATTGTCGCCTATTTTTTTATGATTCTTATTTTTGTTATTGGGATAGTTATTGGAGCTATGGCTGTAAAGACACTGCCTGATGAACAAAAAGCCGAGCTTGTCGGTTACTTACGGGTTTTCTTTCAAGGATTGGTCGAGCCTCAGAATGCAGCAGGTGACACGCAAACACTGCTGGCTGGGGTAATGGTGAATAACATCAAGATAATCGTTATTATGTGGCTGTTAGGCTTTACAATTGTCGGCATCCCTTTTGTGTTATTTATGGTTTGTTTGCGGGGATTTGTGATCGGCTTTACTGTTGGGTTCTTAGTCAATGAGTACATAATGAAAGGGTTATTATTTGCCCTTGTTTCGGTATTGCCTCATAATTTTCTTGCGGTACCGGCTGTATTAGCAACAGGAGTATCGGCGACAACATTTTCATTGATGTTGGTGAGGCGTAATAAGAGTAAAGATAACTTATTTTATAATTCCATTGCTTATTCGGTTTTTTGTTTAGCCATGCTTGTTGTTATGCTAGGTGCTGCTCTGGTAGAAGTATATGTTTCGCCGGTATTTATGAAAACAGTGGCGCAAATGATTGTAAAGTAATAGAGAAAGACTGCTTGATTTGCAGTCTTTTTTTATTTATTATGATTGAATTTTTAATTTACGCATAAACCTGCTATTTAGCGAATATGTATGATATTAAGTTAAGCCGGGGACACATGATAATTTAGTTACGGGGGGAGGGAAGTAAAGGCGCATGGTAGTGACGTTTTCTCTGCGCAGTATCATAAAGAAGTCCAAGTTATACGTCAAAATCGTCCTATTAACGCTGATTATTTTCTACATTCTGCCCAAATTAATGACGATGTTTTGGGAGTTAAATAATCCTGGTCTAAAATTGCGAGACCAGCATCTGTTGGAAAAACCGTTACGAGTTATGAATCCTTTCAACTCGTCCAACTCACAGTATGACATCAGTTTGCAGTCATTAACAAAAAAATACTAAAACTTTACGAAACATTATAGACAAATAAAGGAAAAGTAAACTTAATGTTGAATAAAGTAGCTAGACCAGATACTGTAAATGTTGGCTGGAAATCTGGGAAGAAAAAAGGGTGGTAAAAATAAATGGAATCGTATGTTAATGAATTTATTAACTATCTTGCAGTCGAGCGGGGGTTGGCTCAAAATACGTTAGAATCCTATGGGCGGGACTTACGGCAGTTTCAAACATATTTGCAAAATAGTCAATTAGATTTTTTACGGAATTCTAACCGTGACACCATCCTAAGTTATCTTAACAGTCTCCAATTAAAGGGGCGGGCTGTTTCAACTATATCACGCAATCTTGCTGCGATAAAATCCTTTTATCAATACCTTGTTAGGGAACGCCATCTTGAGAAAGATCCCGCTGTAAATTTGGAGTCCCCCAAGTTAGAGAAAAAATTGCCGAGGATTCTTTCCATCGGTGAAGTGGAAGAATTGTTAAAACAGCCCAATACCTTTCAGCCTACTGGTCTTAGGGACAAAGCTATGCTCGAACTATTATACGCAACCGGCATCAGAGTATCAGAGCTAATATGCCTAAATATATCTGATGTAAACCTTGATATGGGATATATTAAGTGTTACGGCAAAGGAGCTAAGGAACGTATTGTGCCACTAGGCTCGATTGCTGCCAAGTGTGTGCAGGAGTATATCGGTAAAGGTCGTACTAAACTGGTACGTACTTATGAAGAACCATCGCTCTTTGTCAACCATCATGGCAACAGACTGACTCGGCAAGGCTTCTGGAAAATTATTAAGAAGTATGCGATGGAAGCGTGCATTACTAAAGAGATTACCCCTCACACTTTACGACATTCATTCGCTACCCATCTCCTGGAAAATGGAGCAGATTTACGCTCTGTTCAGGAGATGCTGGGGCATGCCGATATATCGACAACCCAAATATATACCCATGTAACTAAAAACCGTTTGAAGGAAGTATATGATAAGACCCATCCTCGAGCATAATAAGGTTAGATTATTTTATAGAGGAGCCGTAAATTTTGTTCAAACGAATATTTGTTATTGTACTTGACAGTGTAGGTATCGGGGCAATGCCTGATGCTCCTGAATATGGCGATGACGGCGCTAATACATTGGTACATATTGCAGAGCTCAAGGGTGGACTTAATTTACCAACATTAGCAGGCATGGGGCTTGGATCAATCGAGCCCATTGCGGGTGTTCAGGTAGTTTCCCGCCCTACGGCTGCTTTTGGTAAGATGACCGAATTGTCTAAAGGAAAAGATACAACAAGCGGTCACTGGGAATTAGCCTGCTGCCCAGTGTTTACCTCTTTTCCTGTATATCCAGATGGTTTTCCACCTGAAATTGTTGAAAAATTTAAATTTTATTCAGGGCATAGCATTTTAGGCAATAAAGCCGCATCGGGAACCGAAATTATTGCTGAGCTGGGAGAACAGCATATGCTTACAGGCCAGCCGATAGTTTATACATCGGCTGACAGTGTTTTTCAAATTGCCGCGCATGAAGAAGTGATTCCCCTTGAACGGTTATATGAATTATGCAAAATTGCCAGGGAAAAAGTGTGTATTGACGAGCACGCCGTAGGCCGAATTATCGCCAGACCGTTCATCGGTAAACCAGGCAGTTTTACCCGGACTGCCAACCGTCATGACTATAGCTTGGAACCGCCGGCAGCAACAGTGCTTGATGTACTGAAGCAGGCCGGTTTTGCCGTCATTGGCATTGGTAAGATTGCTGATATTTATGCCAACAGGGGATTGACTCAATCTTACCCAACAAAATCTAATAAACACGGCATGGAGGTCATTACCGACCTTGCCGAACAGAGTTTGCCGGATGGTTTGATTATGGCAAATCTAGTTGATTTTGACAGTGCTTACGGGCATCGCAATGATGCAGCAGGGTATGCCCGGGCGCTTGAAGAATTCGACACAGCCCTAGCTGTTTTTAAGTCTAAGTTATCTGCAAACGATTTATTAATTATTACAGCCGACCACGGCTGTGACCCCACGCGTCCGGGAACTGATCACACCCGGGAATATGTGCCGATTTTGGTTTATCACCAGGGCTTAGCACAAAGACATAGAACCGTTAATTTAGGGGTAAGGTCAACGTTTGCCGATATGGGAGCCACTGTGGCTGCTAACTTTAACTTGCAACCTTTGGCTTATGGACAAAGTTTCCTAAAAGACCTGTTGAGGTGAAAATAGTGCGTGCTACTGATATAATTACAAAAAAGCGGAATGGTGTAGAACTTTTAGACAGCGAAATTGAGGGGCTGATCAAAGCCTATACCACCGATGAAATACCTGATTACCAAATGGCGGCCTGGCTGATGGCGGTATATTTTCAAGGTATGACAGATAGGGAAACAGCCGCTCTCACTATGGCGATGGCGAAGTCTGGCGTAATGGTGGATTTAAGTCAAGTGCCTGGCATAAAGGTGGACAAGCATAGTACCGGCGGAGTAGCAGACACGACTACTTTGGTACTGGCACCACTGGTTGCGGCTGCTGGGGTGCCAGTGGCTAAAATGTCAGGGCGGGGCTTAGGATTTACCGGTGGTACGATTGATAAACTAGAAGCTATTCCCGGTTTTAAGGCTACGCTTGAGCGTGATGAATTTATTGCAAATTTGCAAAAATATAATATTGCAGTAACCGGCCAGTCTGCCATCATTGCACCAGCAGATGGTAAGCTATATGCGCTCAGAGATGTAACAGCGACTGTCGAGAGTATCCCGTTGATCGCGTCGTCTATCATGAGCAAGAAGATTGCCTCAGGTGCTGATAAGATTGTCTTGGATGTCAAAGTCGGCAGCGGCGCTTTTATGAAAAACCAAGCTGAGGCTATAACATTAGCGGAAACTATGGTACGTATTGGCCAGCTTGTGGGAAGGGAAACGGTTGCTATACTAACAAGCATGGAGCAACCGCTGGGAGCAGCTATCGGTAATAGCCTAGAGGTCAGAGAGGCTATTGAAGTACTGTCAGGACGAGGTGAACCAGCCCTTAGAGAAGTTTGTCTGACACTCGGTTCACATATGCTGGTACTGGGCGGTAAAGCGCTCACGACGGAAGCTGCACGCCGTCAGCTTGAAGGACTTATTGGCAGCAAACAGGCGCTTGCCAAATTCGGAGAATTCATTGCCGCTCAAGGCGGTGATGCTGATATAATAAACAATACCTCTAATTTGCCGCAGGCTAGATATGTTCTAGAGGTTAACAGTGATTGCCAAGGTTTTGTCAAAGAAATAAATGCTGCCCAAATAGGTTATGCAGCTATGCTGCTGGGGGCAGGCAGAGAATATAAAGGGCAAGTAATTGACTTGGCTGCAGGGGTTGTTATAAAATGCAGGATTGGCCAGTATATCAGCCCAAAACAGCCCATAGCTACAATATATAGTAATGATAAGTCAAAATTGGATCAGGTGGCATTAATCTTAAAGAAAGCTGTTAGTATTCATACTCAGGCTGTGGAAAATCCGCCGCTGATAATAGGATTGGTTACTAAAAATGGGCTTTACATCGACTGACATTATGTCAGTCGATTTTTTGTTTGAATTTCCCTGTTTAAGCGGTTTTAATATGGGAAATTATAATTTCAAAAGAAGGGAGTGTTTTCATTGATTCGAAAAATTGCGCTGGTGACATTACTGTTCTTTGTTTTGGTTGCTGCCACTGCTTTCAGCGCCCCGGCAACAACGGCAAAACTACAGTCTGGCACTCAATTGGATACTAGTGCTGTATCGGCTGTACTTATGGATGAGAATGGCACTGTACTTTTTGAAAAAGACCCACATAAGCGACTCCCCCCCGCCAGTGTAACCAAGATTATGACTTTGCTCTTGGCGGTTGAAGCTGTAGAGCAGGGCCGCATTAATCTTACAGATGAAATTTTTGCAAGTGAAAACGCCTGGCGGCAAGGAGGATCGCAGATTTGGCTTGAACCTGGCGAAAAGATGACAGTGAAGGAAATGCTGTCAGCTGTGGCGGTCGTTAGCGCTAACGATGCCGCCGTTGCGCTGATGGAACATATCTATGGTAGCGAGCAGGCCGCGGTTGACGCAATGAATAAGCGGGCTGAAACGCTGGGACTTGCTAACACCCACTTTAATAATGTCAATGGACTGCCAACAACTGATCATTATATGAGTGCGTATGACGCAGCCTTAATTGGCAGAGAAGCTGTAACCCATCCTCTCTACATGGATATGTGCGGCATTAAAGAAGCTTGGCTTAGAGATGGTAAAAATTGGCTTGTAAATACCAATAAACTACTGTGGTGGTATAAAGGCGGTGATGGTCTTAAAACAGGCTGGACTGAAGAAGCAAAGTACTGTTTTGTCGGAACTGCCAAGCGTGACGGTCTACGACTTATTTCTGCAGTCTTTGCGACACCCGAACCACGCTCGCATTTAAGAGAAAGCATGAAGCTTCTTGATTGGGGTTTTGCCAATTTTTCAGCTGTATCCATTGTTACCCAAGGTACAGTTGTCGAACGGCTCAAGGTCAATAAGGGTATAGATAAAGAAATTCAGTTAGTAGCAGCACAAGATTTAAATTTAATCCTTGGTAAGGGTCAAAACAAAAATTTGCAAAAAAAGATAATAGCAGAGTCTACTGTGACCGCCCCGGTGGCAGAAGGTCAAAAATACGGGGAACTTGTCGTGCTTAAAGATGGTAAAGAGGTAGGCAAAGTTGATTTGATTGCCGAGAAATCTATACCAAAAGCCGGGCTGATGAGAATTTTCCAAAACATGATTACCAATATGTTCAATATATCAAAATAAAAGTTGTGATTATTAATAGATGTTTCCTACTCAAAAAACTGTGGTAAAATTTACCACAGTTTTTTTGTGAAATTTGCAGGAAAATATTTCCTTTTAGCGAATTGTCTATATATAAAGTAAAAGTAGGAGGTTATGTTGTTGAAAGTCGTTACAGTTATGAAGCAAGGAGTCCTAGTGATCAGGCTTGAGGGGGAGTTGGATGTTTACGGAGCCAATGAATTCCGCGCGGCAGTTGACAAAGAATTAGATGAGACTGGAGCCAAACATATTTTGCTTAATATGCAGGCAGTTGATTTTATTGATAGTTCAGGCTTAGGAGTTATTCTTGGACGATATAAGCGTATTGCCCAGCTTGGTGGTAAAATGCTTGCCGTCCATCTTGAACCGCACGTGCAGCGGATATTTGAATTAGCTGGGTTAATGAAAATTTTAACAATTTATCAATCCGAAGAACAAGCCTTAGAGCTGCTATAAGGAGGCCATGCCAATGGAAGCAAAAATTAAAAACCAAATAAAACTCTCGATCTTAAGTCTCAATGAAAACGTTGGCTTTGCCAGAGCAGCTGCAGCTGCTTTTGCTGCGCAGATTGATTTGACGCTTACTGACATCGACGAAATTAAAGTCGCTGTTTCGGAGGCGGTGTCTAATGCAGTAATCCATGGGTATGGCGAAGATAATCAGGAACATAATTATATTGAATTAACCATGATCTTATATTTGGACAAGATTGAGTTTACTGTGATTGATTACGGGCGGGGGATCGCTAATATTGAAGAAGCGCGTCAGCCTTCGTTTTCCAGCGATCCTGAGCGTATGGGTCTGGGATTTGTCTTTATGGAGTCGTTTATGGATGAACTTGAGGTTAAATCTGAGCTAAAGCAGGGTACAACGGTGAGAATGGCCAAAACGCTTGCGCCAGTCACCGAACATTAGGTGAAGGACATGCTCAAAGAGGAAGAGTTTAAAGAACTATTACTCAAAGCTCAGTCGGCAGACCCTGCCATCAAGGAAGTAGCTACCGAACGAATTCTTGAAAACAATTTGAATTTGGTGCGAAGCATTGTCCATCGCTTTACCAACCGCGGCTATGAGTGGGATGATTTGTTTCAGATAGGCTGTATTGGACTTTTAAAAGCTATTGAACGGTTTGACCTCAATTTTAGCGTTAAGTTTTCTACTTATGCAGTGCCGATGATTATCGGCGAGATTCGCCGTTTTATTAGGGACGACAATCCTATCAAAGTTAGCCGACCGTTAAAAGAGCTAGCTTACCGTGTTCATAAAATACAAGAAAAGCTGCAAGGAGCTTTAGGGCGGGAACCAACAATCGGCGAGATTGCCAAAGAGTTATCGCTAGCGCCGCAGGAAATTGTTTCTGCGCTTGAAGCCGTTCAACCCCAGGTATCGATATATGAGCAGGCGTTTCAGGGGAGTGATGGTGGCGATGCAATTCACCTGCTTGACCAGTTGATGCACTCAGATGGCCAGGATACTGCCTATTTCGATAAGCTAGCATTAAAAGAAGTACTGGCTCGTTTACCGGTGAAAGAACGTACGGTGATATATTTACGCTTCTTTAACGATAAGACTCAGGCCGAGATTGCTGCAATAATTGGTTTATCACAGGTACAGGTATCACGAATAGAAAAGCAGGCGCTAAAAATTATAAGAGAGTTTTTACAGACCTCGTTGTGAGGTCTGTTTTTCATTGCAAGTATTAATACAATTTAGGGCATAATAATATCAGAGGTGATTGTGATGAGTAACAGTGTAATCAACAAACTAAAAGGCAAAGGAATCATTTACCTTTTTTTAGTGTTTCTATTGATGGCAGGTAGTACAGCAGCTTGGCTATATTTTGGCGCCGATCTACCCAAGAAAGCCCCAATTAAAGCTAAACAGGTTTTTCTTTGGCATAACAATCTAAATAATGCACAGACTATAACTGTTAACAAAACATAATCAGTAACAGGGGGTAGTAATAATGGTTGTAAAAGTGATTGAACTTGTGGGGACTTCCCGCCACAACTGGACTGACGCTGTAGATAATGCGGTATTGGAAGCTGCCAAAACTGTTGACGCCATCCTGGGAGTTGAAGTAACAAACTTTACTGCTAACGTAGACAATGGTCACATAGCTGAGTATAAGGCTGATGTGAAAATAGCCTTTCAGGTTCAGCACTAATTAAATAAAGGTGTTTGCAAAGAGTGCCGCTGGCACTCTTTGTCATTATATAAAGTAGACTTAGCTTCAGGTGGGGTTTTAACCCCATCTGAAGCTAAGTCGCCCTTATCCAGGGACTTAGCCGCTCGCCTGTGCCCTTTGGGTATAACTCCCACTTGTATACCCTAAAGGGCACAGGAAAGATGGGAGCTTAGAGCGGGCTAGTCATCGGATGAATTAATCAGTTTAGCTATGGTCAAAATATAAGCGAACTGAGTGCTCGCTTTCTACCTTGTCAGATAGCTGGTTGCTATATTCAACAAGGCCAATAACGGAGGTGCACAAGTGTTTGACAGTAAGGCCAGTCAGGCTGAACAGCAAAAGTTCCAGGACAAGTTTGAACAGGTAAAACCTAAACCGCCAATAATAAAAAACGTAATATGGGCATTTATTGTCGGTGGCTTGATTTGTGTACTAGGACAATTCTTCCTAAACTATTTTGTGAGCGTCGGATTAAGTAAAAAAGATGCTGCCGGTCCTACTTCCACCTTATTAATATTTTTGAGTGCCTTGTTCACAGGGTTAGGTGTTTATGATGAACTAGGGCGCAGAGCGGGTGCCGGATCAATTGTACCGATAACCGGTTTTGCCAATTCCATTGTAGCTCCTGCCATGGAGTTTAAACGAGAAGGCTTTGTTTTTGGTATAGGCGCCAAAATGTTTGTCATTGCGGGACCAGTATTAGTGTATGGAATTTCAACAGCAGTGCTTATTGGTTTTATTTATTGGTTAAGATTATAGGGGAAGGAGGACGGAGATGAGCAAAAAACGGGGTCAACAAAGTGTTGTTTTTGCATCTCCACCTATTATCACAAGTACGGCCAATGTTGTCGGACCGATGGAAGGAGACGGTATCTTAACTGAGTTTTACGATCGGATACTTAAAGATAATCTTGATGATAATTCCAGTTGGGAAAAATGCGAATCAAGTATGATGGAATGGGCCCTAAAAACGGCAATAAGCAAAGATAACAGTACCATTGATAATGTAGATTATGTACTTGCTGGAGATTTACTTAATCAGTTAATGAGTACGCATTTTGCTATAAGAAACATCGGACGCCCCTTTTTAGGGATGTACGGCGCTTGCTCAACATTAGCCCAAAGTATGCTTGTAGGCTCTATGCTCATTGATGGCGGTTTCGCGAGTAAAATTGCTGCCGCGGTTTCCAGTCATCATGATACGGCAGAGCGGCAATATCGTTTTCCTACAGAACTGGGCGTCCAACGACCGTTGGTCTCGCAGTGGACAGTAACTGGGGCAGGGGCGCTGGTAATTTCAGACAGTGGCGATGGGCCGCGGATTACAGCCGCAACGGTGGGTAAAATAGTAGACATGGGTATAAAAGATCCAAATGCGATGGGACCCGCTATGGCTCCGGCTGCTGCAGATACTTTATGGTGGCATTTCAATGATACCGGCCGGCAGCCAAACTATTATGACATGATCTATACCGGGGATCTGGGGAGTGTTGGCAAAGCTTTGGTTATCGATTTATTTAAGGAAAAAGGCGTCGATTTGTCAGCTGTGTATGAAGACTGCGGCTGTATGATTTTCCGGAAAGACCAGGATGCTCATGCTGGGGCCAGCGGTTGCGCCAGTTCGGGCGTAGTATTTACCGGATATATTTACCGGATGCTGATGCGTCAAAAGCTACGCAAAATACTGCTTGTAGGCACAGGCAGTTTACATAGTACAACATCCTATCAGCAAAAAGAATCCATTCCTTGTATTGCTCATGCCGTAGCAGTGGAAATGTAAAGGAGGCAGCGCATTTGCAGGCATACATAATGGCTTTTGTCATCGGCGGCCTGATTTGTGTAATTGGGCAATTACTTATGGATCTTACCCCGCTTACACCAGCTCATGTTTTGGTGTTGTTTGTCGTTTTAGGCGGTGTTTTGAGTGGATTAGGGCTATATCAGCCGTTAGTCGATATTGGTGGTGCGGGGGCAACTGTTCCACTACCTGGCTTTGGTCATTCTCTGGTTTCCGGCACGATCGAGGAAGTAAACAAAGTAGGTTTCTGGGGGATTTTCAGCGGGGCAGTTAAATCTACGGCCACAGGAATAACCGCAGCGGTGTTTTTTGGTTTAATGATGGCTATTGTTTTTAATCCAAAAGGGTAGGCAGGACGAACACATATGATGGCAGTAGATGTAGTTGGTTTGGTTATTTCCATAGTCTTAGTCAGCATCCGGTATCCACATTATGCTTTGGCAGCAGCTTTGGCTAATGCTACAGGACAAGTGCTTATGGCAGTTTTTTTATCTGGAAATATTGAAAAGATTGTTACGGCCGGAGCGTTTAGCTCCGCTTCGGTTACAAATCTAAGTGAATTAAAAACCGTGCTTTTTGCCTTTAGCGGACCCCTAACAAATTTCATTATTAGTAAAGCGGCTGGTGGTATCGAATTTGTTAGCACAGCTCATTTAGTCAATCCGGCAGCTGTGCTAAGACATCCACTTGCTGTTACAAACCTTAGGTTTGCGGTCGTTTCTTTAATTTTGAGTATATGTCAGTTGTTTTAAGTAAAGCATGGGGTGATGAATGTGCCGAAGCGAGCTTCCAGTAAAATCTCAAGTTATATAAAACCCACCCATTTCCAGTCACAAAACCAGGAGCGGACCCAAGTGGATGATGAAACAGTAATCTCTGATATGGCCAAAGGCTTTTTACAAGCTCAAGCCGAAATGGCCAAAGGGTCTCAGCAAACCAATTCGCCCGAAGTAATGGACCTATTAAGTAAAATAAACAATCAACTGGAAAACTTGCAAAATTCCTTAAACGGCAGCAATAAGTCTGGCGGCCAGTTTCAGCAGTTATTGCAGCAGTCTGTTCAAAATCAGCAGTCTCAGCAAAGTCAAGGGCAGAACTCTCAGCAACCTCAACAAGGTCAACAGCAAGCATCTGGCTCAAAATCAGAAGCTGCTGTATCCCAAGAGTTGAGAAATTTATTTAGTATCCTCCTGCAGAATGACAGCCAGCAAAATAATTCAGCCGGCGTCAGTCAAAGCTCGTCACAGCAACAAAACCAAAATCAAGGTCAGGGGCAAGGGCAGGTACAAGGGCAAGGGCAAGGGCAAAGTCAAAGTCAAAGCCAAAGCCAAAGTAACGGGCAGGGTAATAAGTCTAATAAGAATAGCACAATAGCAGTCCAGACGGCAGCACAAGTACTTGCTCAGGCACAATATGAACTTTCTAATGAGCTTGAAACCAGTCTAAAAAAACTCAAGCAGGTAATTAGCGAAAGTGAGAAAATCGCAAACAAGATTAGCAATTTACTAGGAGAAGAAAATAGCCAAAAGTAATGAGGTGTAATTAATTGACCAAAGTCAAAGAAGTTAATAAAAAAATTCGTGTAATTCTTGTTACCGATGGGGATCGGGTCGCGCAGCATGCTGTAGAAAATATAGGTACTTCTCTAGGGTTACGTTGTATTTCAGCCTCCGCAGGAAACCCAACACCTATCAGTGGTAAAACAATCGTAGAATTGCTAAAAACCGTGCCATATGACCCTGTACTGGTGATGTTTGATGATAAAGGACATAAGGAAAAAGCTGAAGGGGAACGGGCCCTTGAATATGTTGCAAATCATCCAGATATTGAAGTATTGGGAGCCGTGGCTGTGGCTTCTAATACGACTGGTATTGACGGAGTTCAGGCTGATGCCTGTGTCGACTGCCAGGGCCATGTGATTGATGTGTCTGTGGATAAAAAAGGCGAAATAAAAAATAAAGAAGCTTGTGGCTGTAAGCCGGTCATTACCGGAGACACAGTTGACGTACTTAATGATGTTGAAATTCCGGTTATCATCGGCGTAGGTGATATTGGCAAGATGGATAAGCATGATGACTTAAGTCGGGGTGCTCCTATTACCCGTAAAGCCATAGAAGAGATACTGAAACGGAGTGGCGTTAGTTATGACGGATGAACGGAAAATAGAAAAAAACATTGACAGTAATATAAATTATATAAAAGACTACCTGGGTGTAGGCGAAACCTTTGATGTTATTTTTCGTGAATTTAGAGTAGGACGAAAACGTGCTGCGTCATTTTCTATTAATGGCATGACAAATGATATTGTACTGTCAAATGTTTTCGAAGAGTTAACTGCTTATAATCAGGAAGATTTGGCAATCAACACAATGCAAAAACTTTTTTACTCTCGTGCCACCCATTCCCAAGCCAAATTGGTTGAAAATATGAATGATGCCATAACTAGCCTGTTATCTGGCGAGTTACTGTTTTTCGTAGATGGCGAAAGTCAGGTCATAGTTTTAGATGCCCGCGCTTATCCGGTCCGTGCTCCGGCTGAGTCAAACATTGAAAAAGTAACGAGAGGCTCCCGGGATTCCTTTGTAGAGACGATTGTATTTAATACGGCTTTGATTAGGCGTCGCTTACGTGACCCTAATCTGAGATTTGAAATAGTTAAAGTAGGGACTCGTTCTCAATGCGATATTGCAGTCTGCTATATTAAAGATATTACTAACCCCGACCTTGTTGAGACAGTAAAAAAGCGTATAAATAACATTAATATTGATGGTATACCTATGGCTGAAAAAGCCATAGAAGAATATATTGTCGGCGGCAGTAAGTGGAATCCGCTGCCCATGGTTCGATACACTGAGCGTCCGGACGTAGCAGCAGTGCATCTTTTAGAGGGACATGTTTGTATAATAGTAGACACCTCACCCAATATTATGATTTTGCCGACAACATTTTGGCATCATGTGCAGCATGTCGAGGAGTTTCACCAAAATGTTGTGGTTGGTTCGTATTTGCGGCTTGTTAGATTGGCAGGCATTATGTTTTCACTCATTCTGCCGCCCTTATGGCTGGCAATGGTGCTTAACCGTCAACTGCTGCCTGAATCTCTCGCTTTTTTAGGACCGCGCGATCCGGGTATTATTCCTATTGGCCTCCAGTTTATTTTAGCTGAATTTGGTATTGAACTGGTACGGATGGCCACTGTTCATGTGCCTACTGCCCAATCAACAGCTCTAGGTTTTATTGGGGCGTTTATGTTAGGTGATTTTGCCACAAAAGTAGGACTATTTGGCAATGAAATCATCTTCTATACCGCCGTCGCAGCAGTAGGCGCTTTTGCAACCCCAAGCATGGAGTTTGCTATGGCCATGCGCTTGTTCCGTGCGGCTCTTATTGTGTTAGTTATGATGTTCAAATTACCCGGCTTTATCGGTGGATTAGCAGCCGTATTCTTGTTACTGTTAGCCTCACGATCTTTCGGGGTGCCTTATCTATGGCCTGCACTGCCTTTTAATTTCAGTGCTATGAAAGACGTGTTGTTTCGATTACCCATTCCTAGTAAGATTTTACGCCCGGCTGTTTTAAAGCCTCAGGATAAAGACAGGTTAGATAGCGCCGGCGTTAAGGAAGACAGCCAGACCAATAATAAAGGCAAAAAGAAAGAAAAATAGAAGTAGCCGCCTAGGCGGCTACTTCTATTTTCCACGGAAAAATTCTCTTACACGCCCCATACTTTCGTTTATGTTGGCTAGGTGTTCCATAAACGCGCCTTTATTTTCAGCGTTAACGGCATCTTTCATCTGGGTTACTGTTGAGTGAACTTTGGTGACCTCTCCCAATATACCGACTTGTTCCATGCTAGGTTTTACCTGTTCCCATGTACCTTGAAGCTCTTTGACTTTAGCTGCTGCTTTTTTCCAGTCTTTGTCCTCTACATAGAAACTGACATTGCGAATAGAGTTGCTCACAGCGATAATATCGGCAATTGGCGACAACTTATAAGATTTGCCGATGTCGCTAACACTACCCATAAATTTAATTAAGCTTTCATAGGAATCGGTTACTTTCTGACCATTAATGGCAGATGTTAGTTTGCCAATGGCTTCATCCGCTTCCTTAACACCTTTTTTGTCACCAACTGCACCTTTAGCTTGCTGCCATGAAGTCTGTAAATTATTGAGACCTGCCTGAGCCTGAGCCCAGTCCTCTTTGTTGATGCCTTCAAACACAACCCCGGCTGTTGACTCTAAATCATAAAGCTCAGTTGGAGCGGCATAAAACCTTTCTATAAATGGGGGATTGGGTTTTGACTCCACTGGTTTACCAGCCGGACCGATGTCCGGTTTGGGAGCAGGACCTGACAATAAACCGCAGCCGCTCAAGCTAAAGGAAAGGATAACAACTGCAAGAACGAATGTTTTTATAGGAGTGGTGACTAGCACTAAGTATAGGCCCCCTTTCATTATTGGGCGATTTTCGTTGGATGAACCTTATACACTTATTTTGAGCATATCGAGGCGTTTTTAGTATGGAAAACAAATCAAGTATTTCATTTTGCTTTTTATAGCTTTTTTAGTATAATTTAGTAGTACGTTGACAGAACTGATAAGGGGGACTCCATTTGTTTGGTTTTGACGCCGATATGATATTTAGAATACCGGCACTGTTAATTGCTTTAACTGTTCATGAATATGCGCATGCCAGGGCGGCAGTGGCCTTAGGGGATCCGACACCCCGGTTTATGGGGCGACTGACGCTGAACCCGGTAGCACATCTTGATCCTATTGGCTTGCTGATGTTGTGGTTGTTTAAGTTTGGTTGGGCCAAACCAGTGCCTATCAACCCCAGCTATTTTAAAAACTATCGCCAAGGAATGGTAATGGTATCACTGGCCGGGCCGGTTTCCAATATGATATTGGCACTACTTACTGCCTTTACTATCGGTATTTTAGCCAAAATACAATTATTAAGCGGAGACTGGGTCAAGATCTTGTGGATGACTTACAGTTATAATATCATCCTGGCCATTTTTAATTTAATACCAATACCACCGCTAGACGGATCAAAAGTATTGGCAAGTTTATTGCCGGGCCGGCAAGGTTCTGTGTTTGAACAGATGGAACAATATGGCCCTTTTATACTGATGGCGCTTGTGTATGTTGGCGTGATTGGTATGATTACTTACCCCCTTGAAAGAGGTTTAGCCTATATTATCAATGCAATAGTTATGACAATTTTGTAACAGGAGGAGATACAATTGACTAAAAAACGTATTTTCAGTGGTATGCAGCCGTCAGGAAAATTTCATATGGGGAACTTCCAGGTGCTTAACAATTGGATTAAGCTTCAAAATGAGTATGACTGTGTTTATTCCATCGTTGACTGGCATGCGCTTACGTCTTCCTATGAAGATACCAGTAAGATTCCGGAGCGTATTGAATGTATGGCACTTGACTGGCTGAGCGCTGGTCTTGATCCTGAGAAAAATATTATTTTTGTTCAGTCTCATGTTAAGGAACATGCTGAGTTGCATCTTTTATTATCCATGATGACGCCGTTGTCCTGGTTGGAACGCGTGCCTACCTACAAAGATAAACTGCAACAGTTAGGTGATATGGGGAAAGAAATCAATACTTACGGCTTTCTGGGTTATCCCGAATTGCAGACTGCCGATATTGTATTATACAAAGCCAATGCCGTACCGGTAGCGGAAGATCAGGTGCCGCATCTTGAATTGGCACGGGAGATTGTCCGTCGTTTTGCCAATTTGTACAAACCGGTATTCCCTGAACCGCAGCCAATCTTAAGCCCATTGCTGCCAGGTATTGATGGTCGTAAAATGAGTAAGTCCTATGGTAACGAAATCCCCTACGCAGCTGAACCAGATGAGCTGCAGGCAAGGGTAAGATTAATGATTACTGACCCACAGCGCGTCAAAAAAACTGACATAGGAAACCCCGATGTTTGCACAGTTTATACCTTCCATAAAATTTTCAGCCCGGAACAGGCCGAAATTGCCGGCCACTGCCGCAACGCCAGCATCGGTTGTGTAGAATGTAAAAAACGCCTGTCTGAGAAAATGGTTACAACACTGGCCGATGTTCACGGCCGACGCAAAGAGATGGCAGGTAAACCGGATAAGATAAAGGAAATATTGGCTTACGGCGCCGAGCGGGCGCGCAAAATAGCGGCAGCTACTATGGAAGAAGTCCGGGCCGTTATGAACTTGGCCTAATGCACCTATGTCAGGCTATACGATTAAGCTGGAGACCTTTGAGGGGCCGTTGGCCTTATTGATGCACCTGATCGAGAAGCATCAAATTGACATTTATAATATCCCTATAGCAGAAGTCACCGGGCAATACCTGGATTACCTTACGGCAATGGAAGAATTTAACATAGAAGTGGCTAGCGAATTCTTAGTTATGGCAGCTACGCTGCTGCAGATAAAATCGCGTATGCTATTGCCGCGTCCAGTAATAAGCGACGCAGTTGCTGACGAAATTGATCCGCGTCAGGAACTTGTTGAACGCCTGATTGAGTACCGCAGATTTAAACAAATTTCTGAAGTATTGGAGCAATTTAGCGGTGAACGGGATAAGTATTTTACCCGATTGCCGCAGGAATTTGCCCATCAGTTTTCGTTACCTGAAGGGCTCTCTTTGGACGATTTGTTAAAAGCATTTGCCGCTCTTTGGGAAAGCGCTGTCCCGGATTTTGCCGTAATTGCTCCCGAAGAGATTAGTGTTAAGGATAAAATGCACGATATTATTACTTTACTAAGAAGTAATAATGGACGCCTGGAGTTTAGCAAGACGATTATCCGAACAGGCTCTCGCAACGAAGCTATCGCTGCATTTTTAGCTTTATTGGAGCTTATCAGATTAAAACGGATTAGCATCCATCAGGAGCAGCCCTTTGCACCTATTCACCTTACATTAAAGGAGTGAAGGCGCTATGTTTTATCGGCATTTACAAGGGCCTATAGAAGCCCTGCTGTTCGCTAGCGGGCTGCCGCTGCCGGCAGATAAAATTGCCGGGCTATTACAAATACAAACCGAACACGTTCATATACTGATCGCTGAGATGGTAAACTCAATGGCGGTCGAGGAACGAGGCTTGACTATCGTTGAAGTAGCTGGTGGTTATCAGTTATGTACTAAGCCTGTTTTATCCGATATCGTCAGTAAATTGGCTGATGTTCAAGATAGCAAATTATCGACGGCCGCCTTGGAGACGCTGGCCATTGTAGCTTTTAAGCAACCAGTAACCAAACAGGAAGTTGAGAGCATTCGCGGTGTAAAAGCGGATAGGGTCATAAACACGCTCTTAGAGCGGATGCTGATTAAGGAAATCGGGCGTAAAGAGGCGATTGGTCGTCCTATTTTGTATGGAACAACAAACGAGTTTTTACAGTGCTTTGGTTTAAAGAATCTCGACGATTTGCCTGCTATCGCCAACCTGCTTCCTGAGAACCGTTCTGCGGAATGAAGACAGTCACACGACTGTCTTTTTTTATTGCCTAGGGCATGGTGATTCCAGAACGCATAGAGTTTAGAATAAGTGTTTAAATTAAATAATGAACTAGTAAAGAGGTGGAAAGCATGAACAATTGGACAATTATCTTATTAACTGCCGTCAGTTTGATGTTGATGCTTTCGCGAATAAACATTTATATTGAACTTTATTTTTGCCGACATAACGATGATGATCATGTAGCCGTTACCCTATATGCTTTAAGGCCACTGTTAGTTTATACCATTAAAATTCCTGTTATTGAGATTGTACGGTTTAACGATTTACCTTGGATTACCTCAAAAATTAAGGCTCCGCAAGGTGGAACAGAGACCTACGTCGCGCGTGAGCAGCGTTTTGTAAAAAGAATTGCCGAAATATTTGTAAAGAACCCGCAAAAATTCCGAAAGCTGATGAGAGAGGTCAAACGGTATATCAATATCTATAGTTGCTACATTAACAGTCTGGTATCTTCAATACACTGCGAAAAATTAGACTTACGAGCCGAGTATGGTTTTGAGGATGCGGCCAGCACTGGACTTATGATGGGCGTTATTGGAGCAGCCCGTGGACTACTGCTGACATCGCTTGACAACCGCCTGAAGCTCGATGCCAAACCTAACATCAAAGTTACGCCAATGTACGGCCAAAGCCATTTTGAAATTGAATTCAAGTGTATATTAAGAATAAGACTTGGCAAAGTTATTACTGCGACTATGGCTACTTTAACAAATTCATTGCACAAGGAGGCGACTCGCAGTGGCTGAGCATCCAATACAGGGTTTGATGAAGACTGCTATGGAGAGTATCAAAGGCATGGTCGATGTGAATACCATTGTCGGCGATGCGGTTGAGACTCCGGATGGAACAGTAATTGTTCCTATTTCACGGGTGGCGTTTGGCTTTGCGGCTGGCGGTGGCGACTATGAAGCGGAAGAAGCGGCACCTGCTCAAGGCCACCCTTTTGGTGGAGCCAGCGGCGCCGGAATTAGTGTTAAACCAGTTGGTTTTTTGGTATGTTCACCAACTAATGGTGTACGATTTATGTCAGTGGAGAGTAACCTTTTTTACGACCGGCTTATTGATATGGTGCCGCAAGTTATGAATAAAATTGAAAGTATGCTCGGTGGCAACAGTGACGATGATCTCGAGCAGCTTGCCCAAACTGCAGAAACCCAGCCTACTCACCAACACTCGACTCACTTGTAAAATAAAGATTATTAAAAACCCACACATGATTGTGTGGGTTTTTGCATATAATCTACTGATGTAATTATTGAGCTAGGTTGTCAAGTTTATCTTTAATTTGAGTAGAGTGCAGAGCCTCGGCTTCGGCGAAATGTTTAAACATTTTAGCTACTTCTTTGTCATTAACACGATCGGCAAAAGACTGATAATCACGCACTAGTTCCTGCTTTTGTGTAAGAGTCGTGCGTAAGGCTGTTTTGATGTCAAGCATTTCCATATTAATTACACCTCCTTGAATTTATTAGTATTATCTCCGGCTTAGGTCGAAATAATGCCAGGATATTATTTCAGAAAACACTCAATAAGCTTATATGGTTTAATTTGGTAAATATATATTTTTGACCTCTGGGGAATTTAATTATATAATAATCTTTGGTTTATCCTAAACGAAAGGATTGGATTAATGGGACAACTAGTTAATCTTGGGAGATTATTATTGATGTGTCTGGTGCTTTTACCAACAGTTGGCCTCGCGTCAAATCACCCTCCGGAAGTGACGGCAAAGTCGGCAATTGTAATGGAAGTATCTACAGGAAAAGTGCTATATGGAAAAAATGCTGAAGACCGGCGCTATCCAGCCAGTACTACCAAGATTATGACACTGATTACAGCGCTTGAGTATGCCAAACTGGATGATGTGGTTACTGCCAGTGCAAACGCTGCCAGTACCGAAGGATCATCACTATGGCTTACACAGGGAGAACAGCTCAAAATGCTGGATATGTTGTATGGCATAATGCTTATTTCAGGCAATGATGCCACGGTAGCAGTAGCTGAGCATGTCTCAGGGTCAGTAGAAAAGTTTGCCAAGTTAATGACAGACAAGGCTCATGCGATTGGCGCGGTAAACAGTAATTTTATCAATACCAGCGGCTTGCCGGACGAGAACCACTATACTACTGCTCACGACATGGCAAAAATTACAGCGTACGGGTATAAAAACCCGCTGTTTGCTCAGATTGTTTCAACCCAGCATAAAGTTGTTCCCTGGCCTGGTAAAGATCATGACAGGGATCTATACAATGAAAACAAAATGTTATGGCTGTATGATGGAGCCAACGGGGTTAAAACAGGTTACACTGATGCTGCAGGACGTTGTTTAGTTTCAGCTGCTCAGCGCAATGGCACTCAATTGGTTGTCGTTGTATTAGACAGCGAGTACATGTGGGACGATTCCATTAAGTTGTTAGATTATGGATTTACTCAACTTAAGCAGGTACCAGTGATTAATCGGGGCGACATTTTGAAAACAGTCAAAATTAATGAAGGTAAAACAGGCGATGTCAAGTTGATTTCAACAAACGATATAACTGTACCTATGGCTGATAATGAACATGACAAGTATTCTACTGTGATCGATGCTCCAAACAAATTGGATGCCCCTGTTACCTCAGGGCAAAAATTAGGAACAGTAAAGGTCATGTATAATAACATAGAAGTTGCCAGCGCTGACTTAGTGGCTGACCGGTCGGTGGACAGGAAATCCTTTTTCGGACTCCTTTGGGGCTCTGTGTGGGGGTTTCTGACATTTGTCATCCGTAATTTTGCGTAAGGACGCCCTAGGGCGTCCTTTCGTCTTTTTCGACGTTCTAGCCTGATAAAATCTGTCATACCATCATAATGGGTGATATTGACGATGATTAACGTAATTTGGTTGCTTCTTATGGCAGGAGGTATTATTTACGCCGGTATGAATGGGCGAATCGAGGTTGTCACGATAAGTGCAATTAGTGCCGCTAAAAGCGCGGTAGAATTGGCCATTAATTTAATTGGCGTTATGTGTTTGTGGCTGGGTATCATGAAGATTGCCGAGTTATCTGGACTTATCAAAGTCATCTCCTACATGTTGAATCCAATCGTAGGTTTTTTGTTCCCTAGCGTACCCAGAAATCACCCTGCCATGGGTGCAATTATCATGACAATCAGCGCCAATATGTTGGGATTGGGCAACGCAGTAACTCCACTCGGGATTAAAGCTATGCAGGAACTGCAAACCCTCAACCCTAAAAAAGATACGGCGACTCCAGCCATGTGCACCTTGCTGGCTTTATGCACAACCGGGTTTACGCTTGTACCTGCGACTATTATTGCGTTAAGGTCAGCGGCAGGGTCAGTTAATCCTACTGAGATTGTTGGGCCGACCCTCGTTGTGAGCCTGCTTGCCACAATTTTTGTTCTTGTTATCGATAGGCTATGCCGGGCAGTATGGAAACGGTAACAGGGGGTGTCTGAGTGCTGATTGAGCTATGCGAGCAACTGTCAATTTGGGCTATTCCTATTGTACTGCTTGTCATCCCTATTATTGGATATTTACGGAAAGTTAAAGTATATGAGGCTTTTGTTGAAGGCGCAGGTGAGGGCTTTCATACCGCTATCCGCATCATGCCGTGCCTTGTAGCTATGTTAGTAGCCATTAGTATATTTCGCGCTTCAGGTGCCATGGACGCGTGTGTGGCATGGATGGGGCCGGTATTGAGTATCCTGGGAGTACCGTCTGACCTAGTTCCCTTGGCAGTCATGCGGCCGCTGTCAGGCAGCGGTTCACTGGGGCTTGCCACTGAACTTTTAAACACCTATGGTCCTGATTCGCTGGTTGGCCGAATTGCTTCAACTGTTTTAGCCAGCACTGACACTACTTTTTATGTGCTCACCGTATATTTTGGTGCAGTAGGCCTCAGTAATCCCCGCTATGCGGTGCTGGTTGGCCTGTCCGGTGATATTGCCAGCTTCCTCGCTTCAGTCTATATATGTCAATTCCTGTTTGCACATTAACTGGTAACGATCTGTTACCAGTTTTTTCTATGGCGCTGCCTGTGGCATATGGCGGGTGCACGAATACACTGTAATGTGATTTAAAGCACGGGAATTGGAGGGGTAGTCCATGATTAAAGTGGTAGTGGTTGGCGGTGGATGGGCTGGTTGTGCAGCAGCCTTAGCAGCGGCTAAAGCCGGAGCGCAGGTAGTTTTACTTGAGCGCACCGACTTATTACTGGGGACCGGCCTGGTTGGCGGCATATTCCGCAATAACGGACGTTTTACGGCAGCTGAAGAAGCTATTGCCATGGGTGGTGGGGATTTATTCGTAGCTATGGATGCCAATAGCAGACACCGGGGCATACATTTTCCTGGACACAGTCATGCTTCCTTTTATGATGTAACTACGATGGAACCTTTGGTAAAAAAGATTCTGCAGAACTACGGCATTGACGTTAAAACCCGCGCAAGGGTATCTAGTGTAGTTAAATATCGTAAAAAAATCCAATACCTTGTGGATGATAACGAAGAGATTATTCAAGGGGATGCTTTTGTAGACACGACTGGCACTTCCGGACCTATGGGCAACTGCTTAAAATACGGCAATGGCTGTGCCATGTGTATTCTCCGCTGTCCGACCTTTGGTCCGCGGGTAAGCATTACAGCAAAGGCTGACGTTAAAGAAATCATGGGTAAAAAGGCTGACGGCACTTATGGGGCAATGAGTGGTTCCTGCAAGATTAATAAAGATTCACTTAGACCTGAACTAAGAGACCAGCTCGAAAAAGAGGGTATGGTAGTTATTCCATTGCCGGAAAACCTGAAAAAGACAGGTATGCTTGGTAAGAAGGCGTGCTCACAGTATGCGATTGCCGATTATGCCGAAAACATCGTACTTATTGATACCGGCCATGCCAAGCTGATGACGCCGTTCTTCCCGCTTGACATGTTAAGGACAATACCCGGGCTGGAACGCGCCAGGTATGAAGACCCATACTCAGGTGGTGTAGGAAACTCTATACGATATTTAGGAATGGCTCCTTGTAGTAGTTCGTTGATAGTAGAAGGAGTAGATAACTTATTCTGTGCAGGAGAAAAAGCTGGCATTATGGTTGGGCACACTGAGGCTGTAATCACCGGGTTATTGGCAGGCCATAATGCGGTACGCTGTTGCTTGGATATGCAGTATTTGGAATTACCGTCTGAACTGGCTTCTGGTGATTTCATCACTTTTATTCATGAACAAATGGCTACCGAAGAAGGAATCAGACTCAGGTATACTTTTTCCGGCTCTGTCTATTTTGAACGAATGAAAAAGCTGGGATTGTATTCAGCACAGCGTGGAGAAATTAACGAGCGCGTGGCTAAAGCCAGTTTAACCGATATCTATAATACCTGCCTGGTATAAGGAGGGGTGAACATGTGGAACAAACTATCGATAAAATGCATTGACATCAACTCACCCTACTGCCCGTGCCTGCTCTCACAGACCAATCATTGCACATTTTGCAGTCATCTAAAAGGTGAACCAGTGTGTGACTGCAACTGGAGCGGAGTGTGCATACTATATGAAAAGCAGTGGCAGCAGAAGAAACAGAGTTGGGCCAGCGACGCTGATAGGCCTGTTCGGCTAGAGTCTGATACGGAATTTATCATCAAACAAAAAATTGCTGAACATACATACCTATTAGAATTTGAGGTACTTCCCGACCTTGCCCAATCGCTTGACAAATGCGGTTCATTTGTGTTTATGCGCCGGCCGTCTGATCAGCATTTCTATCACTTTCCAGTGGGTGTCATGAAGGTTTCCGGGAATAATATTCAAGTAGTTATCGAAGCCAACGGACCCAAATCTTCACGGTTGCTTGCTGATAACAACAAGCAGGTACAGGTGCGTGGTCCATATTATAACGGTATTTTTGGTCAGCCCTGGATTGACAATGTAGATAATGGTAAAATATTATTAATAGCTGGGGGGATGGGCCAGCCGCCGGCTGTGCCGATCGCTCATAAACTTCTTGAAAAGAGCAATAAAGTCAGAGCTATCTTAGCGCCAGGTAAGATAGGCACGGTATTTATTGCAGGGGAACTGGCCGAACTTGGCATAAAGGTACAGGAAGTAGCATCGATGCGTCAGTTTGGCATGCATGCTTTAACTGAACTCTTAGCTGACAGTGAAGAACGTCCTGAACTAATAGTGAGTGCCGGTCCTGACGACCAGCATTACGGTATAATTGCCGCCATGCAGGCCGCCGGAGTAAATCTCCCCATGGCAGCTACCAACAACACTACAATGTGCTGCGGTGAAGGTATTTGCGGCAGTTGTGAACGGCTAACTAAGAACAATAGCCGAGTACGTACCTGTAAGGTGCAGACAGATTTTAGCCAATTTATCCAAGAATAAATATAGTAAGGAAAGTAGGAATCAAATTCTATGTTGGAACGTTTGCAGAAAGTCATTGCGCAAGCCGGAATTGCTTCACGGCGGGATGCCGAGGAACTCATTACAGCCGGCCGGGTTACTGTCAATGGTAAAGTAGTAACCGAGCTTGGAACGAAGATTGAGTCTAGGCGGGATCGGGTCGCTGTTGACGGTAAACCGCTTAAAGCCGAAAAATATGTTTATATTCTACTCAATAAACCAAAAGGTGTAGTAACTACGCTGGAAGATCCCCGGGGCCGCAAAACAGTGGCCGACATTGTTGCCAAAATTCCGGAACGAATTTATCCGGTCGGTAGACTGGATTACAACACTGAGGGATTATTGATTATGACTAATGACGGCGATGTGACCTACGCCTTAACTCATCCTAGTCATGAGATCGCCAAAACCTATTTGGCTAAGGTCGAGGGATATCCGCCTGAAGAAAAACTCGATAAGCTTCGAGTTGGTATTAAGCTAGAAGATGGTGTTACCGCTCCAGCCAAAATTAATATTGTGGACATTGATCGCGAGAAAGAATTAACAACTTTGGAAATTATCATATATGAAGGAAAAAACAGACAGATTCGCCGAATGTGTGAAGCTATCGGCTACCCTGTCAAAAATCTAAAACGAATTCAATATGCCTTTCTAACGTTAGAGGGACTTCGTCGGGGGCAGTACCGCCAACTGCTTGCCGGCGAGGTTGAAGAACTCAAACGGCTTGGTAAGAAAAAAAACGGATAAGTTTTTTACCCTTATTTCAATGATAAATAAGGGTTTTTTTACTACAACAGTAACTTGAAAGTGAGTGTGACCCACATGAAGCAGGTTCTCATTATCGGTGGCGGTGCGGCCGGTTTAATGGCCGCAGTCAGCGCTGCGCAGCATGGCGCCAAAGTAACAGTACTGGAAAAAATGAAAGATATTGGCCGCAAACTACTTATAACCGGCAAAGGCCGCTGTAATATCACCAACAGCTGTGACCTTCCTGAACTGGTAAAAAACATGCCAGGCAATGGCGCATTTTTGTACAGTGCATTCAATGCATTCAGTAATCAAGATATGGTTGATTTTTTAGAGCAAGCAGGTTTGCCAACCAAAGTAGAGCGTGGCGGTCGTGTCTTTCCAGTCAGCGATCAGGCCAGAGATGTGATTAAAACATTTTCCCACGAATTGTCCAAGCTAAATGTTGAAGTAAAAACGGGGCAAACAGTGAAAAAACTAATCTTAGAAAACGGCCGCCTTACTGGTGCAGCAACAGCTGATAGTGAATATCGAGCAGATGCAGTCATTGTAACTACAGGCGGTGCCTCTTATCCAGGCACTGGCTCCTCAGGTGATGGCTACCGCCTGGCACTGGCAGCCGGACATACTATCATACCTATCAAGCCATCGCTGGTGCCAGTTGAAGTTGAAGAAGAGTGGATAACTGAGTTACAAGGCTTGTCACTCAAAAACGTAACGGCAACAGTTTTTGGCGGTGGAAAAAAAGCAGCTGAGGAATTTGGTGAAATGCTTTTTACGCACTACGGCTTGTCAGGCCCAATTATTCTGTCATTAAGCAAAAAAGTTTCTGAGCTCTTCGCAGCAGTTCCCAGTCAGGAGGTGTCAATTGAGATTAACCTCAAACCGGCTCTATCTACAGAAACCTTGGACAAGCGCTTACAACGGGACTTTATTAAATTCGCCAGGAAACAGTTGAAAAACTCCCTTAATGAGCTTCTGCCAGCCAAAATAATACCGGTAATAATTGATTTGTCTTTTATTGATCCTGAAAAGTTTGTCCATCAAATTACTAAAGAAGAGCGCGTCCGCCTGCTTAATGTACTGCAGCATCTTACTTTTACAATCTCGCAAACCAGGCCAGTGGCTGAAGCAATAGTAACAGCCGGCGGAGTCAGTACAAAAGAGCTTAACTCACGCACGATGGAATCAAAACTTGTAACAGGACTGTTTTTTGCTGGTGAAGTCATTGATATTGACGGATACACCGGTGGATTTAATCTTCAAGCAGCATTTTCTTCCGGCTATGTGGCCGGCATGTATGCTGCTTCTCAGGACTAGGCAAAACTACGACGAGGGGGGTTGGTATGGAAAATAGGAATCACAAGTTCCGCCGCAAGAAATTCCTTACCGTTGACCGGCTGCTAATACGGCTGGCGACAGCTGCTGTTGTTTTGTTATTAGTAGTTCAGACGCTCCTCTTAAGCGCAGATGCCCGTAAGTACCTTTCGCTGGTCGACAAGCTGGAAGGGGAACAAATAACATCGCCGGCTACCATGTATGCAGCCGATGTTCCCTGGCCTAATCCGAATAAAGAAATGAGCGCCGTAAACAAAGTTGTCACCAAGTCAATCCGCACCCTTAGACCCAGTCAGAATGTTACTATTCGAATGATTAACCCGCCGGCAAGTGACGACGCGGTTGTTACGGTAAATGGTGAAACAGGGGGGCATTTTGGCAAAGGAAAAGTTGACCTAACGATCTATGACGGCGATTATATTGAGATTGATGCTGTCAATGTAAAAATACCTGCTCAATTCATCATTGATACACATCATGGTGATATGATATACCCTGTCGACGGGATTATGCTTGAAAGTAAAAATAATATGATCGTAGTGGGCAAAGTTGTTTTTAAACGTTAAACTGCCCTTAGGTGATGCTTTTTTTGAAATATTTACAGAAAGTTGGCAGCAAAGTGCTAACTTTAGAGGAAATTTTCTTTGGGCAGGGAATTATAAATAATACATTTTTGGATATCCGTGGAGGCCTGCTATGATTATAATGATGAATGCGCCCACTATTGATCAAATTAACCGGGTACTGGACAAACTTCGTCAACTAGGACTGGATGGTCACTCAATAACTAGCTCAGATAAAACCATTATTACGGCAAGCGGAGACTTGTCTGCCTGTCAGCCGGAATTATATGAAAGAATGCCAGGTGTGGATAAGGTTGTTATTGTTGAAACACCGTATAAATTAGCCAGTCGGGAATTTCAGGAAAAAAATACTGTTGTCACAGTGGGCAAGGCCCATTTTGGCGGCACCAGCACTCCGGTAATTGCCGGGCCCTGCGCCATTGAAAGTTATAACCAGCTTTACCAAGCAGGGGTTAGCGTTAAAGCGGCAGGGGCGGTTATGCTGAGGGGCGGGGCCTACAAACCGCGTAGTTCACCCTATAGCTTTCAGGGCCTGGAAAAGGATGGACTGGAAATTATCAAGACTGTTGGCCGTGAAGTAGGGCTGCCAGTAATCTCTGAAGTAACCGATCCACGCAAAGTGGAGCTGATTGCCGAACATGTTGACATGCTGCAAATAGGTACCCGTAACATGCAAAATTTTGTGCTTTTGAAAGAAGTGGCCTTAACCAAAAAGCCCATTTTACTTAAGCGTGGTCTTGCAGCAACTATTGAAGAATGGCTCATGGCGGCCGAATACATAATGTCAGGTGGAAATAACCAGGTTGTACTGTGTGAACGGGGCATCCGGACCTATGAGACATATACGCGTAATACCTTGGATTTGACCGCTGTTCCGGTGATAAAGCACCTGAGTCATTTACCTGTTATCGTTGATCCTAGTCACGGTACAGGCAACTGGCGCTGGGTGAGCCCCATGGCCAAGGCTTCGGTGGCCGCCGGTGCTGACGGTCTACTGATTGAAGTACATCCCTGTCCGGAAGAGGCATTGTCTGATGGGCCGCAATCGTTGACTCCAGGCAACTTTACCCAACTCATGGCAGAGCTGAATACTTTAACCGCCGCGCTTGGGCGTTCGTTATAATCACAGGGAAATACATAGTGAAGAGGGATGATTATGGGAGAGGTCATTAAGTTAAACCCTACTAACGGTTTGGTAGGAACAGTAAATATTCCCGGTGATAAGTCAATATCACACCGCAGCGTGATGCTGGCCGGGCTTGCTGATACACCGGTAAAAGTAACAAACTTTCTTCATGCTGCTGACTGCTGGTCAACCATCGACTGTATGCGGGCGATGGGGGTTTCTGTAGAACAGGATGAATCCGGGGGGTTAACCATCACTGGGAGAGGGTTTTATGGTTTAAGCGAACCCTATGATGTTCTTAATGCCGGTAATTCGGGAACTACCATCAGACTGTTAACAGGATTATTAGGCGCACAATCTTTTTTTAGCGTCATGACAGGTGATGCTTCACTGAGGAAACGCCCTATGGCCCGTGTGATAACTCCGCTAGCTAAGATGGGCTTAAATATATTGGGCCGCGAGCAGTCACGTTATGCACCGTTGGCCATTACCCCGGCAAAGCAGGTTACAGGGATCGAGTATGCTATGCCTGTTGCTAGCGCGCAGGTAAAATCGGCTATTTTGCTGGCCGCCTTATATGCCAACAGTCCTACCATAATTACAGAGCCGATGCCTTCTCGTGACCATACAGAGAGAATGTTTGAAACCTTCGGCATTCCAGTTACACGAACCGGCAATGCCATTACCCTTGAGCCTGTGCAAGAACTTACGGCTCCTGAGTTAATTAACGTACCTGGCGACATCAGCTCGGCTGCTTTTTGGCTGGTAGCCGCCTCCATTATTCCCAATAGTCAGCTTACCCTGGTTAACGTTGGTATCAATCCGACCCGTACCGGCATTCTTGATGTCTTGAAGCAAATGGGAGCAGATATCACTATCACTAATGAACGGTGGAGCGGCCGTGAACCAGTAGCTGATATTATTGTGCGGTCGGCTCAGTTAAAGGGTGTAACTATTGAGGCTGAAATCATTCCCCGGCTGATTGACGAGATTCCAGTACTGGCTGTAGCCGCCTTGTTTGCCGAAGGGCAAACAGTGGTTCAGGGGGCAGAAGAGCTTAGGGTTAAAGAGACTGATCGACTAAAAGCAGTCACACTGGAACTTGGCAAGATGGGAGCCGAGATTACTGAAACTCCCGATGGCCTGGTGATTGAGGGGCCGCAGAAGCTAAGCTTTGCTGTTTGCTATTCTCATGACGACCATCGTATGGCTATGGCACTGGCAGTTGCAGGTGTGGCTTCTCAAGGGGTTGAAATTGGAGAACCTGACTGTGTAAAAATTTCTTATCCTGACTTTTTTGCCGTCCTTACAGGGCTAAGGCGGGATTAATAGGAGGAGACTATGAAGCGCTTAATTATTGCAATTGACGGACCAGCAGGAGCAGGAAAAAGCACAGTAGCCAAATTGGCTGCCCAGCAGCTGGGCTACACCTATATTGATACCGGGGCAATGTACCGTGCTGTAGCTTGGCAGGCATTAAATGAAGGCATTGAACCCGATAGTGAAGCTGTCGCAAGGTTGGCCTGCAACCTTGATTTGAAGCTAACATATGTAAATGGCAAAACAGAGGTGGCAGTCAACGGTCAAGATATTACCGATGCCATCCGCACCCCTGAGGTTAACCGGCTTGTGTCTAAAGTAGCACAAGTTCCGGTACTGAGGGAGATAATGCTTAAACTGCAGCGTGATATGGCAGTAGAGGGCGGGGTGGTTATGGACGGCAGGGATATCGGCACACATGTTTTGCCTAACGCTGACATAAAGATATTTTTGACAGCATCTATTACCGAACGCGCCAAACGCCGGTGGCAGGAACTAACGGACAAAGGCTATACCATCGACTTAGCTGAGCTGGAAAACGAAATTGCCTGTCGCGATAAAGCCGATTGTGAGCGGGAAGTTGCACCGCTAGTCGCGGCAGTTGATGCCGTCTTCATTGATACTACTGAGTTAGCCATTGATGCTACAGTTGAAAAGATACTAGAACTTTGCAAGGAGAGACAGGCCTGTGTATAAATTGTTGTGTTTTGTACTAGGTGCCATTTTCTCGATTTTTTTTCGCTGGAAAGTGATTGGCGCTGAGAACGTTCCGGTCGCTGGCGGTGTCATTATCGCGGCAAACCATGTAAGTCTTTGGGATCCGCCGGTTGTTGGCACCGCCATACCCCGGCGGATTCATTTTATGGCTAAAGAAGAGTTGTTTGCCAACCCAATTTTTAGTTGGCTTATTTCCAAACTGGGCGCTTTTCCTGTCAAGCGTGGAATAGCTGACAGGACTGCAATCCGCACAGCTTTATCACTTTTGGAGAATGGCTCTGTACTAGGATTATTTCCTGAAGGTACGCGCAGCAAAACTGGCATATTGGGCGCAGCAGAACCGGGCTTGGCCATGTTGGCCATAAAAGCCGGTGTCCCGGTTATACCTACCGCGATAATCGGTACCAACAAAGTCTTTCGGGACGGTCAATTACTGCCAAAATTTAAAGTGATATTTGGCAAACCTATTATACTTACCCGGGACAATGCCGGTAAAGACAGCTTGGACGTTATGAGCGGTAAAGTAATGGAGGAAATCGGTCGCTTACTCAAAGAAGAAACCAAAGCTATAAAATAAACGAGTAGGTATTGTTATGGAAAATAGCACAATTGAAATATTAGACGGCAATTTATCTATCATTTTAGTGCAGCGTATTGCCATAATCGCCGTTTTTGCTTATGTACTTTCACATACCCGGGCATTTAGATTAATATTTAAAGAAAGCACTACTGGTCGGGAAAAGCTAGCACTGGTATTTATCTTTTCATTGGTTTCGATTGCCGGCACCTACTTTGGAATCCCCATAGAGGGAGCCTTGGCAAATGTTCGGGATACCGGTACCATAGTCGCCGGACTCTTAGCCGGCCCACTGGTAGGTACGGCTACCGGCCTGATTAGCGGCCTACACCGCATTTATCTGGGTGGATTTACTGCTGTGCAGTGTGGTGTTGCCACTATGATGGGCGGTATATTGGCCGGATACATCTATATGAGAACAAAACCTAAAACCCCGGAATGGATTACCGGAATCATAACTGGTGTCAGTGTCATTCTGCTAAGTATGGGGTTTATTCTAGCATTTGCAAAACCATACGATGCAGCCTTGTCGTTGGTTACTCGAATCACTATTCCAATGTCGCTGGCTAATGCAATTGGTATAGCAATTTTTATGATTATTATTCATAACGCCAGAGAACATCAGACTAAGATTGCGGCCTTGCAAACACATAAGGCGCTAAATATTGCCAACGCGACTTTACCGCACTTCCGGCAGGGACTCAATCCGGCATCGGCAGAGAAGGTTGCTATCAACATACTCAATATGACTTCGGCGGCCGCAGTCGCGATTACTGACCTTGAACGAGCCTTAGCCCATATTGGTCTGGGCAGTGATCACCATTCTAGAGGCAGACAGGTATTTACAAAACTGACCAAAACCTGCTTAGCACAAGGCCAGGTCACTGTTGCTCAAACCCAAGCCGAAATCGGCTGCAACGTTCCGACGTGCCCGCTTAAATCGGCAATAGTAGTACCGTTATACTGCCGTGATGAGCTTGTAGGTACTTTGAAGATTTATTATGCTCGCGAAGAAGCGTTAACAGCACTTGATATTGAATTTGCCCAGGGACTTGGCCAGGTATTCAGTACTCAGCTTGAACTAGCCGCCTTACAACATAAGGCTGAACTAGCCGCAAAAGCTGAACTTAAAGCCCTCAGAGCACAGATTAACCCCCATTTTCTGTTTAATGCACTAAATACTATTGTTTCTTTCTGCCGTACCAACCCGGAAAACGCCCGTAATTTGTTGATTGAACTGAGTGAGTTTTTCCGTCGCAGTCTTAAGGCGGCCCGCGATTTTGTAACACTAAAAGAAGAGCTTGAACATGTTGATTCCTACCTTACCCTGGAGCAGGCGCGGTTTGGCCAGAGGCTAACCATTAAACAGGATGTTGAGTCAGACACACTGGACATATTAATCCCTACCTTTATTCTCCAGCCCTTGGTTGAAAATGCTGTAAAGCACGGACTTTTATCCAAAGCTGACGGCGGTACGGTAGAGATTTCTGCCAAAACAACCGGTAGGCAAATTGAAATTTCCATAAGTGATGATGGGCTGGGCATACCACAATCCATTCAAAAACAAATTTTGGAATATGGTTTCGGCAAGGGCGCTGGGGTCGGCTTGACCAATGTCAATGAACGACTCAAAGCTATATACGGGCCTAAACACGCGCTCATTATTAATAGTGTAGAAGGGCAGGGGACAACAGTAATACTTCATATTCCCATCGATGTGGAGGTTATGGTTAATGGCTGACCAGTTACGCACAATAAGGGTGATGGTGGTCGATGATGAAGAACCGTCTCGCAGTGAATTGCGCTACTTATTGGAGCAATTTGAAGATGTTGAAATTATCGGCGAGTTTATAAGCGGTGAGGAAGCCAGCAGAGCTGTGCTGACGCTTAATCCGCATCTTATCTTTATCGATATTGAAATGCCAGGTTTAAATGGTATTCAAACAGCCGAAAGAGTTAGTACTGACACCGCAATGCCGCTACTTGTTTTTGCTACTGCTCATGAAGAGTTTGCGGTAAAAGCTTTTGAACTTAATGCCGTAGACTATTTATTAAAACCCTTTTCCGCTAAAAGGATAACCAAAAGTATTGAGAAAGTTCGCGGCCTGCTGGCCGAAGCGACGACGGCAACAATAAAAAAACGGGATACAGAGGAGACTCAGCTCCAAAGCCTGCAAAAGCTGGCTATAGAGTATAACGGCAAAGCGTATGTTATCGATACAAGGGACATCATAGCTGCGTATTGCACGGAAGGACAAATCTCCATACAAACGGCAGATAAATGTTACTACTCTAATATGCCGCTGCAGGATCTCCAGTCCAGGCTGGATGAACGATTGTTTTTCCGCACCCACCGTGCCTATCTTGTTAATATTGAAAAAATCAGGGAGATTGTCCCCTGGTTTAATGGAACGTATAATCTGATTCTGGAGGGGTTTGACAGAGAAGTGCCTGTTAGCCGTCAGCAGGTTTCTAAGCTGAAAAAATTATTCGGCTTATGATTGTTTTGTAACTATGTAAACATACTTGTGCTATTGACCAGGATGATAGTGTATTTCATCCTGGTTTTTTGTCATTTCGCAGGATACATATTGCTAGCTTTTTGTGTATAATGTATTATTTGAAATATAAAGAAAATTTTAGGTAAAGGAGGGAAGGTGTTCAAGGTCTTTTCATTTATTCATATATTTATAAATTTTTGAAAGGGGGACTTATTTCATGAATTCAGTTAGTTTATTAATAATTGCTGTATGTGTTTATATTTTGGCGTACCGTTACTATTCGGCCTTCATTTCCGCAAAGGTCCTGGCATTAAATGACGCTAATATTACTCCGGCGTACCGCTGTAATGATGGCCGCGAGTTTGTTCCTACGAATAAATGGGTATTGTTCGGTCACCACTTTGCTGCTATTGCAGGTGCGGGCCCGCTTGTTGGTCCGGTGCTCGCAGCCCAGTACGGCTGGGGTCCTGGATTTATGTGGATTCTTTTGGGTTCCGTTTTTGCTGGCGCAGTACACGATTTCATCATCCTCTTTGCATCAGTTCGTCACAATGGTCAATCACTAGCTGTTATTGCCCGGCGGGAGGTTGGTCCCTTAACTGGTGTAACTACTTCACTGTCAGTTCTCTTCATTATCATCGTTGCTCTTGCTGGTCTTGCTATCGTTGTTGTAAACGCTTTGTTTAAAAATCCTTGGGGCGTCTACACACTGTTTATGACCATTCCGATTGCTATTATTGTTGGTCTGTATATGTTCAAAATTGTCCCAGGTTCGATTCGTTCCGGATCGATTGCCGGTTTCATCATGGTAATGGCAGCAGTAATTACCGGTCACTGGCTGAGCCCCGGTCAACCGTGGGCTGGTTTGGCCAATATCTTTGACCTTACCAAACAACAACTGTCAGTTGCGCTGCCTGTTTATGGCTTCTTTGCGGCCGTTCTGCCGGTATGGCTGCTCTTAGCTCCGCGCGATTACCTTAGTTCATACATGAAAATTGGTACTGTATTAGCCCTGGCTTTGGGAATTCTCATCGTACAACCTAGTATCAACATGCCGATGACCACCCGCTTTATGGACGGCGGTGGGCCGATTATCCCAGGCCCGTGGTGGCCGTATGTATTTATTACTATTGCCTGCGGCGCTATCTCCGGATTCCATTCACTCATTAGCTCAGGTACCACTCCTAAGATGATTGAACTTGAGTCTCAATCCCGTGTTATCGCTTATGGCGGCATGCTTACCGAAGGCTTTGTGGCTGTAATGGCTCTTATCTCGGCCGTTGTGCTTATGCCTGGCGATTATTTCGCAATTAACAGCCCGGCTGCTGTATTTGCTAAACTGGGTATACCTACTGTTGAAATAAAAGAATTATCACGCTTAGTACAAATGGATGTTGCTCATCGACCTGGTGGCGCGGTATCTTTAGCAGTTGGTATGGCACATATCTTCTCCAGCATCGGTGGCATGCAGCACCTCATGAGCTATTGGTATCAATTCGCCATTATGTTCGAGGCGTTATTCATTCTTACCACTATTGACGCCGGTACCCGTGTAGCTCGTTATATCCTTCAGGATATTTTAGGAACCTACGTGTATGCTCCTCTTAAACAAACAAACTGGTGGCCCGGCATTCTCTTCACCAGCTTCCTGGTTACTTACAGCTGGGGCTACCTGCTTTATAGCGGAGACGTTGCCAGCATCTGGCCACTCTTTGGTGTAGCAAACCAGCTCTTAGCCGTTGTTGCTCTGGCTATTGGTACCACCATTATTCTGAAAATTGCTCCTAAGAAATCGTATGCCTGGGTAACATTTGCCCCTCTGAGCTTCTTGTCGGTTACTGTTATTGCTGCCGGTGTCATGAACGTGCAAATGTTCTTCAAGCGCGGTGATGCTCTTGGCAACACAAACGGTACTGTAAGTATTATTTTGATTGTCCTGGTAATTATTACCTTACTGGATTCTATTAGATTGTGGTTTAGCCTGTTGAAAAATGATAAACCGATTGGTATGAACACCGAAATCTCAACCTTGTCTTGCCCGGTAAATACCACTAAGCCTAATATTCCAAGCTAATCCTTTTCTCGTTGATCAATTGAATGACCAGAAAAAACCGCCGCTATGTCAGCTTTTGCTAAATAGCGGCGGTTTGATTTGAAACACAAGAGCAAAGGTATTATAATAAAGTGAGACTTAGCTTCAGGTGGGGTTTTAACCCCATCTGAAGTTTAGTCGACCAACTTCCAGGGACTTAGCCTCTCGCCTGTGCCCTTTGGGTATAACTCCCACTTGTAGAAGATGGGAGTCTTAGAGCGGCTTGGTCATCGGATAAATAAGGCGAGTATACCAAAGACTACCAAGCAGGAGGCTGTTATGAAAATTTATCTGGCCGAACACCGTGGTTTTTGCTATGGTGTAAAGCGAGCTATCGACATCGCCTTGAATGCGGCTGATACAAATTGTCCAGTACATACTCTCGGGCCGATCATCCATAATCCGCAAATGGTAAGTTATCTGAAAGAGCAGGGCATTGGTGCTGCTGACAGACTGGAAGAGATATCAACAGGTAAGGTCATTATCAGATCTCATGGTGTTGGGCCTGAAATATATCGCCAAGCTGAGGTTAAACAACTGGATGTAGTGGATGCTACCTGTCCGCATGTGAAAAAGGCTCAACAGGCAGCGTATGCACTTTTAACAGCTGGATATCAGGTAGTTATCGTCGGAGAACGCCACCATCCCGAGGTTCAGAGTATCCTGGCATGGACAAGTCATGAAGCTGACGTGGTGGAAACACCCAGCGAAGCGGAGGCGCTTCCGTTTCATTCCCGGCTGGGGGTAGTGGCTCAAACTACGTTTGCAGCCGAGGATTTTGAGGCTATTGTTACAGTTTTGAGGTTCAAATGTGAAGAATTAAAAATCGAACGCACCATCTGTACGGCAACTGATCTTAGGCAGCAGGCAGCTGTCGACTTAGCAAAAAAAGTCGATATCATGATTGTGGTTGGGGGTAAAAACAGCGCCAACACTACTCGTCTGGCCAGTGTCTGCCGGGATGCCGGTTCACAGGCCTATCATATTGAATCAGCCAATGAGCTTAAGCCAGAATGGTTTGCCGGTGTACAGACTGTCGGGATGACAGCCGGCGCGTCGACGCCCGATTGGGTTATTGAGGAGGTATATAGAAAAATGGAAGAAATGAATATCACTGATGTTGTTAAGTTGGATGTTGGCAGTATTGTAAAAGGCACTATAGTTGGCGTTCGCCATGATGAGGTGTTTGTTGATATCGGATATAAGGCAGAAGGCGTTATTCCTTTATCTGAGCTGGCATATCCGGCGCCGCAAACGGCCGCGGACGCTGTAAGCGTAGGGCAGGTTATCGAGGTATTAGTACTCGACGCTGACAGCGCTGATGGTCAGGTGAAGCTCTCTAAAGTGCAGGCTGACAAACTGACTGCTTGGGATAAACTTGAGCAGGCGTTTACTGCCAAACAGCCGGTAGACGCTAAAATTACTGAAGTTGTAAAAGGTGGGGTGGTTGCTGCCGTTTTTGGCGTGCGCGGCTTTATCCCGGCCTCGCAGGTTGATATTAGATTTGTAGAAACTTTAGAGCCGTTTGTGGGACAGACTGTCCAGGCTGTACCTATCGAAATCGATAGAGAAAAACAAAAGGCTGTACTTTCCCGCAGACAGTTGCTATCATTGGAGAAAGAAGTAAAGGAAAAAGAACTGTTTGCGAAATTGGCCGTAGGACAAACGATTACCGGCAAGGTAAGCCGTCTGGCAAACTTTGGCGCTTTTGTCGATATAGGCGGTATTGATGGGCTTGTACATATTTCTGATTTGTCCTGGCAGCGGGTCAAAACACCGCAGGAAGTTGTCAACGTCGGCGATGAAGTTACTGTCGTTGTACTCAAAGTCGATACTGAAGCCAAAAAACTGTCTCTCAGCTTAAAAGATGTTGAACGTGATCCCTGGTATACAGATGTTGATACTCTGACTATTGGATCAATCGTTAGCGGAGCAGTTAGCAAGATTGCCAAGTTTGGCGCATTTGTTGAAATCAAAAAGGGTATTGAGGGGCTGGTGCATATCTCGGAAATGGCTGAACGGCGGGTGGCTAATCCTGAAGAAGTAGTAGCTACCGGTCAGCAAGTAGCTGTTAAGATACTCAGTATTGACAAAGAGAATAAACGGGTTGGCCTTAGCATGGTACAGGCCGAACAAGATAAAGAACGGGCCGAATTCAGCGATTATCTCACAACCCAGGCTCCGTCATCCGGAGTTACACTTGGCGATAAATTTGGCCATTTATTCAAGCGGGAGGACTAGACAGGCGCATGATACGGCAGTCACGCAAACTGGAACATTTGAAGTATTCCATGCTTTTAGACGATGGCCCGGCGGCTGCCGGATTTGCTGATTTTCACATGGTGCATAACTGCCTGCCGGATTTGGCGTGGCGGGATATTGATGTTAGTACAACAGTGGCCGGCATAACCCTGCCGCAGCCAGTTATCATTAATGCAATCACCGGCGGCGCGGCCGATGTCACGAATGTCAACCGTGAATTGGCCGAATTCGCCCGGCAAACAGGGGCCTCCATGGCGGTAGGTTCACAATACGCCGCCATCGAAGACCCGTCAGCGGCTGAATCATATAAAGTTGTACGAAGGGCTAATCCTAGCGGCGTGGTGTTTGCCAATCTGGGCGCTCATGCTGCCCCTGATGCTGCCCGCTGTGCTGTTGACATGATTGGCGCTCAGGCAATTCAGATTCATCTTAATGCCGGACAGGAAATTATCATGAGTGAAGGCGACCGCGATTTTAGCGGCTATTTGTCTCATATTGAAGCAATTGTAAAAAAAGTTGACGTTCCGGTTATTGTCAAAGAGGTGGGCTGCGGCATCGGCCGCGAGCAAGCTAAGGCGCTTGTCGGTATTGGTGTGAAAGCCATTGACGTGGGCGGTACGGGCGGCACTAACTTCTTGGCTATTGAAGCGGCCCGAGGAAGGCTAAACCTGGACGCTGAGATGGTGTCCTGGGGCATTCCCACTGCCATCGCGGCAGTAGAAGTAGTGTCTGAGGCTGCGTCAGCCGTTGATGTGGTCGTTTCAGGCGGCGTGCGGACACCACTGGATGTTGTCAAGGCATTGTCCATAGGCGGCGTGGCAGCAGGGATTGCCGGTCCTGTGCTAAAGACTCTCAGGCGCAAGGGCCTTGACGGTGCAGTCCGCTGGTATGAGAACTTCGCTACAGATATAAAACGCTTTATGCTCCTGGTAGGTGCACAGAATATCAATGATTTGCGATCAGCCCCGCTCGTAGTTACCGGTTTTAGCCGGGAATGGTTAGCGGCAAGGGGAATTGATACTGTACAATTTGCAACGCGTAAAAAAACATAGTAAAAAGCATGGCCAACGGCCATGCTTTTTGCATTAATAAGGCGACAACAGCACAAACTAGGGTGGATAATTCAACATTACAAGGCTATGAGGTGAGAAAACAATGATGAATATGCCACTCGGAATGATTTTACTTTTAGTTGTCAGCGTGCTGGTATACTTTGGATTAGCCCATCGAATTTTGGACCGCATGCGGATGACTGATAAGCAAGCGTTACTCTTTATTGCCGGTATTGTTGTCGGCAGCTTTATTGACATTCCCATTATGCGTTCCCCTATGCAAATCACGATCAATGTCGGCGGCGCAGTGCTGCCTATTTTGCTCAGTATTTACCTAATTTTCAAAGCCGATGAAACTGCCGAAAGAGTTCGGGCCATTGTCGCCTCCCTACTTGTTGCAGGCGCGGTATCATTAGGCGCACGCTATTTGCCGTATGAGCCCGAAAACATGTTTCTTGATCCCAAACTTATCTATGGATTATCTGCAGGTCTTATTGCCTATCTTGCCGGCCGATCCCGGCGCAGCGCGTTTATCGGCGGTATACTGGGCATCGTCCTGAGCGATATCATCCATATTGTCACCCTCTCTGGGTTGGGTATTCCAGGTACTACCGCGATTGGCGGAGCTGGTGCTTTTGACGTTACCATCATTGCCGGTTTAGTAGCTGTAATGATAGCCGAACTGGTTGGTGAGACAAGGGAAAAGTTGCAAGGCGGTCCGGTATTAGGGCCCAATCGCCCCGAAGGATTGTATGAGTTTAGTAAAGAACTGCATCCAAGTGAAAAACAAAAGGACGAGCAGCAAAATGTCAAGCAAACAGGATCTAGCGATAAAACCTCTGGCAATGGGGGTGAACGCAGTGAAAAATAGATTACTTCCGATACTACTAGCGCTGCTATTTATTGCAGCCAATACCATATGTTATGCTAAGGATGGCGATTACTCGACAGTCGTCGATGAGGTCGGTAACCAGGTGTATATGACCGGTTGGAAAATGCGGTCCGGTGATCAGGTATTGACTGAAAATAACCGCCGGTATGAAGTTGTTCGTGTTGAAGGTAATATTGCTCACGCCAAATTTGTTGGCGAGGTCAACTTATCCATGTATTATAATGAAGATACGAGCATACTGGCACGGCTGAAAGCGTTTCTTCAGCCAGCTATTGCTCAAGCCGAGGGCGGTGGTAAGGTAGCTGTCTACCACACCCACTCCGACGAATCTTATGTGCCTACTGATGGCAAAGAAAGTATCTTAGGAGCCGGCGGTGTCTACAAGGTCGGCGATGCCTTTACCGCTTCGTTAGAGAAAAAGGGAGTCGCTGTAGTTCATTCACAAGCAAAGCATGATCCGCATGACGACATGGCATATGAGCGCTCTCGCCGGACGGCCCTTGATTTGATAAAAAAGGAACAGCCTGATGCTGTTTTTGATATTCATCGTGATGCTGTGCCGCCGGAGGTATATAAAACCAACATCGATGGTCAAGATGTGAGTAAAATCCAGCTTGTTGTCGGTAAATACGGCCCAACAGGTAAACAAATTGAAGACTATGCGCTCCAGATAAAGGCAGCAGCCGATAAGCAGCATCCTGGGTTGGTAAAAGGGATATTTTTTGCTAAGGGCGGTGACTATAACCAGGATTTGCACCCTCGGTCCATGCTGCTTGAGGTAGGCGCTCACACCAATGATCGTGAGTCAGCTGAGAAGGGAATTGCACTATTCTCCGATATTGTTCCAACCATTTTGGGCAAGTCCAGCGCCCCCACAGGTCCTAACGCCGCTGGCACCACCGGCGCCGACGGTAGTGCCGGTCTTGGTTCGGCAGCCGGCGGTGCATCTGGAGCGACTAAATCAATGGGTTGGATTTTAGGACTATTAATCGCGGGCACTGCGGCTTTCCTATTCCTAAGTACCGGCAGTTTTAAAGAAGCCGGCGCCAAACTTAAGAATTTTACATCCACTGAGTTTACCAACTTCCTTGGCCCCAAGGCCAGAAAGCGGCGTAGCACCGAAAAGGATTCCGAGCATTCTGAAAAACAGGACGATAACAAGTAGTGCTCATCAGGCAGGCTTATGTCCTGCCTTTTTTCTTATTTATTTTATCGTTTAATAAAACGCGTTGCAGGAAAATATAGCTACTAACGGAATATTAAAGGAAGGGGGGAATACTTTGACTTATAAAGGGATCATATCAAATGTTAAACCTGACAGTATTGGCGCTGAAATAGGCCTTGTGTCCGGAGACCGGCTGCTTGAGGTCAACGGGGAGGCTGTTCAAGATATTATTGACCTCAGCTTTGCGCTGGCAGAGGAAGAGATTGAATTGCTGATTGAACGGACTTCGGGCGAACAGGAACTGATTGCCCTGGAAAAAGAGTATGATGAAGATCTGGGGCTGGAGTTTGAAAGCGCAGTATTTGACAAAGTACGGCAGTGTGCCAACAAATGTATCTTTTGTTTTGTTGACCAGATGCCGGCTGGAATGCGTGATAGTTTGTATATCAAAGACGATGATTATCGTCTGTCCTTTTTATACGGTAATTTTGTCACACTGTCCAATCTGGGGCCGCGGGACCTCAGCCGTATTGCCAGACTGCACCTATCGCCGCTCTATGTCTCGGTACATACTACAAATGGCGAGCTTAGGGAGAAAATGCTGGGCGGCAAGCAGGCTGGCAAGATTATGGAACAACTAAACGAGCTGGTAGACAAAGGCATTGACCTGCATACCCAAGTTGTCTTATGTCCAGGATTTAATGATGGTGAGGAACTGGAAAAAACTATTAATGATTTATACGCTATGTATCCGTCAGTTCTGTCACTGGCCATTGTCCCTGTCGGACTTACCCGTTACCGTGACAACTGCCACCCGTTAACAACGTTTTCCAATGAAGCGGCCAATCAGGTCATTAAACTTGTTCATAAATGGCAGAATAAATGCCGTAAGGAAAACCAGGAATCCTTTGTTTATCTGGCTGATGAATTTTATCTGGCCGCAGGTCAGGAAATCCCCAGCTATGAATGCTATGACGGGTTTCCTCAACTGGAAAACGGTGTCGGTATTGTCCGTACTTTCCTCTCAGAATGGGAGGAGCAGTCAGTCGCCTGCACAGGTTATGCTGAACCACATTATATTGACGTTATCTGCGGCGTGTCAGCAGAAAAAATCCTAACACCGTTGTTAGCCAAACTGGCTATTCCAAATCTTAACGTGCGGGTCGTTTCTGTAGAAAACAAGTTTTTTGGCTGTGATGTGACAGTCACCGGCCTCTTGACCGGCGACGATATTACTGAAACTTTACGACAGCTTCCCGGTCCTCGCACCGGTATTATTGTGCCAGGCGTGGCACTCAGAAAAGGGGAGCATGTTTTTCTTGACAATACCACGCCGGAAACAATTGCCGTCGAGCTGGGTGTGCCGGTACGTACCGCCTATTTTGCCCAGGATTTAAAGGAACTACTGGCGGCATGGCGGTAATAAGAAAACCGTGAGGAGGGTCTAATTTGAGTAAGCAGAATAACCTTGGTTTAATTCAAGTATATACTGGCAACGGTAAAGGAAAAACTACTGCTAGCTTAGGTCTGGCTTTTCGCGCCTCCGGCCATGGGTTCAAAGTGTGCATGATTCAGTTTATGAAAAAGAATGACGACTACGGCGAGGTAAAAGCTGCCCGCAATCTGCCTAATTTCAAGCTCATGCAGGTTGGCCGCGAGGCGTTCGTCGACTTGGCAAACCCCGAGAGCATTGATTATAAACTGGCTGAAGAAGGCTGGGAGTTGGCCAAGTCGGTCATGTTGTCAGGGCAATACGACATCGTTATTTTAGATGAGATTAATGTGGCTATGGCGGCAAAATTACTGGATGCTTCCATTGTGGCCGCCTTCTTACAGGCCAAGAAAAACAGTACAGAGGTTATTTTGACAGGCCGATATGCTCCGGCTGAAATAACAGCTATCGCACATCTGGTTACCGAGATGCAAGATATTAAACATCCAATTACTATTGGAATCCCGGCACGTCAGGGTATAGATTTTTAGAAATATACAAGGTGGTATTCGATGAGTAAACCAATTGTTGCAATTGTTGGCCGTCCTAATGTCGGCAAATCAACCATATTCAATTATATCGGCCGGAACCGGTTATCTATTGTTGAAGATATGCCAGGCGTTACCCGTGACCGCATCTATATGGATGCCGAATGGTTGGGCCGTAATTTTACCATGATTGATACTGGCGGTATCGAATTCGAAACAAATGACAAAATTCTTACAGCCATGCGTAATCAGGCAAAACTGGCTATTGATGAGGCTGATGCTATCATGTTTATTGTTGATGGCAGAACTGGCCTAACCTCAGCTGACAACGAAGTAGCCGTTATTCTGCGCAACACTAGAAAGCCTGTGCTGCTGGTGGTAAACAAAGTTGATAACATGAAAAATGAAGCTGATATTTACGAGTTTTATAATCTGGGTTTAGGCGACCCTATTGCTATTTCAGCCACTAATGCGCTGAATATAGGCGACATGCTTGACCGGCTGATAGAAAACCTGCCTGAAGAACATGTTGAAACTGAAGAGAATGATCAGATTAAGGTGGCCGTGATCGGTCGTCCTAATGTCGGCAAGTCCTCCCTGGTCAATTCCATTATTGGAGAGGAACGGGTTATTGTCAGCGACATTCCAGGTACTACCAGGGATGCAATTGACACTCATTTTACTAAAGACGGTCAATCCTATGTGATGATTGATACAGCTGGAATGCGGCGCAAAGCTAAGGTTGACATGCCGGTTGAGCGGTATAGCGTCATCCGCTCGCTGCGGGCTGTTGATCGCTGTGATGTTGTGCTCATGGTTATTAACGCCGAAGAGGGCGTGACAGAACAAGATAAAAAAATTGCCGGTTATGCCCATGAGGCAGGCAAAGCCAGCATTATTGTAGTTAACAAATGGGACCTGATTGAAAAAGACGGTAAAACCTCTCTTAAATTTACCGAAACCATTCGCGAAGAATTAGGCTTTATGCAGTACTCGCCGGTGTTGTTTACTTCAGCACTTACCAAACAGCGTGTTCACCGGGTAACTGAGCTTGTCAAATATGTCGCTGACCAACACACTATGCGGGTATCAACAAGTGTGCTTAACCAAGTCATTGAAGACGCGACAGCCATCAATCCGCCGCCTTCAGACCGTGGCAGACGACTCAAGATCTATTTCACTACCCAGCCTGATGTTAAACCGCCTACTTTTATTTTCTTCGTCAATGATCCTGAAATAATGCATTTTTCCTATTTGCGCTTTCTTGAAAACAGATTAAGAGAATCTTTTGGTTTCGAAGGAACTCCACTCAAACTGGTTGTTCGCGGACGTAAAGAAAAAGATGAGTAAACTGATTGAGGGAGTGGGAGAATGGAGTATGTGCTGGTTATTGTCGCCAGCTACCTAGTTGGTTCAATTCCGAACGGCCTGATTATTGGTCAGAAGTTTTATAAGGTTGATTTAAGGCAGTTTGGCAGTAAAAATATTGGCGCAACCAACGCGTACAGAACACTGGGCCCCTGGCCTGCCTTCTGGGTGTTTTTAACAGACGCCCTTAAGGGCGTGGCCGGGGTGCTCATAGGCCAATATATTGGTGGGACAGCGCTGGCCCAATTGACCGGAGGCATCGGAGCTATCGCCGGTCATAACTGGTCAGTATTCCTCATGTTTAAAGGCGGACGCGGCGTGGCCACCGGGCTGGGCGTTATTGCTATGATTGCGCCCACGGTGACGCTCATTGTTTTTGCTATATGGGCAATTATTGTATATTTTACCCGGTATGTTTCACTGGCATCTATCGTGGCAGCCGCCCTGGTACCAATCTCGATGTGGCTGCTCAACGCCAGAGAGGAATTTTTCTATTTTGGCATATTGGCCGCCTTGTTTGTCATCGTGAGACACCGCCCTAACATTGAACGCCTCTTAAAAGGAGAGGAGCCAAAAATCAAAGCCGGTGGCCAACCCGACCCTGGTTCCACGAAAGAGAAGTGACAGTTACAAAAATGCAAATAGCAGTTATTGGCGCTGGCAGCTGGGGCACAGCCCTGGCGGCCGTTTTGGGTCAGAAACACCAGTCTGTTGTGCTCTGGGTGCGGTCACCTGAGTTGTCCGGCCAAATAGAGGCAACCCGCGAAAATGCAAATTACCTACCTTGCTGCAAATTACCGCAGTCTGTTGCCATTACCCATAAGTTGGGCGAGGCTGCGAGCGGTGCAGCTTTAATTGTGCTGGCAACCCCATCTCATGCTATACGCCAAACAGCAGCGGAGCTAGCTCCGTATATCGGGGCAGAGAGTGTCATTGTCAGCGCGGCTAAAGGCTTGGAGTTAGCCAGTGTTAAACGTATGTCTGAGATTATTGCTGAAGAGCTGCCGGTAATCGCCGGACAGATAGCTGTACTGTCTGGTCCCAATCATGCCGAAGAAGTGGCATTACGTCATCCGACGGCCACTGTAGCTGCAGCACAATCACGAAAAGTTGCTGAGTATGTTCAGGATACATTTATGCTGCCATATTTCCGCGTTTATACCAACCCCGATATTATTGGCGTTGAATTAGCCGGAGCGCTTAAGAACATTATTGCGCTTGGTGCAGGAATTGCTGATGGGTTAGGGTTTGGCGACAATGCAAAATCCGCGCTTATGACGCGCGGACTGGCTGAAATTGCCCGGTTGGGGATGGCCATGGGTGCCAATCCGCTGACGTTTGCAGGTTTAGCTGGTATAGGCGACCTGATTGCCACCTGTACCAGTGTCCACAGCCGCAACCGGCGGGCCGGTATCATGCTGGCGAAAGGTAAAACGGTGGACCAAATCCAGGCCGAAACATCGATGGTGGTGGAAGGCATTCGAGCTACTATGGCAGCCCATCAATTAGCCGCTCAATATGATGTCGACATGCCCATAACAGATCAAATACATCAAGTACTGTATCAAAATAAGTCTCCCAAAGACGCAGTTCTTGAGCTCATGACCCGCAGCCGGACGCACGAGGTTGAGGAAGTTGCACTTAACCATTTGCACTGGAGCTAAATAAAACTTGGCATAAAAAAGTATGGTGACTAATAAAGTAATGTATAGTTACTTTTAAGTTACCATACTTTTTTTTATTTTGTAATATTTGGAGTGGCCTGTCATATATTTATAATGACAACTACCGTAATCAGGGAGGGAAACGCCAGATGGAAAAATTCGACCTGTTTAGAGATATCGCCGAACGTACTGGTGGAGATATCTATATTGGTGTAGTCGGCCCAGTTCGGACTGGTAAATCGACGTTTATTAAGCGTTTTATGGAGACCATGGTATTACCCAATATTGCTAACCCCTATGACAAAGAACGCGCCAAAGATGAACTGCCGCAAAGTGCCGGCGGTAAGACCATTATGACAACTGAGCCTAAGTTCATCCCCAACGAAGCTGTAGAAATCAATGTTAAAGACAATGTTAATGTCAGAGTGCGAGTCGTAGACTGTGTCGGTTATACGGTCGAGGGCGCACTGGGCTATCAAGAAGAAGACGGCCCCCGTATGGTGCTCACACCCTGGTTCGAGAATGAAATTCCGTTTCAGGAAGCAGCTGAAGTCGGTACACGCAAAGTCATTGCCGAGCATTCAACCATCGGTTTAGTGATCACCACTGACGGTTCAGTGACCGACCTTGCCCGGGATAAATACATTCCGGCTGAAGAACGGGTTATCCGTGAGCTCAAAGAGCTGCAAAAACCATTCTTGGTAATTTTAAATACCAGCAAACCTAATTCCAAAGAAACGCGGGAACTTGTGGCTAAACTAGAGGGCGAGTACGATGTTCCGGTGATTCCGGTTGACTGCGCCCAACTGTCCCATGACGATATCTACGGTATCTTGCAGGAAGTACTGTACGAATTCCCCGTTAAAGAGGTTAATATTACACTGCCGAAGTGGGTAGAAGAACTAGATAAAGAACACTGGTTGCGCCAAAAATTTGAAGGCGCTGTCAGCGATGTTGTTCAGTATATTCGTCGCCTGCGGGATATTGACCGGGCAATTGATGATTTGTCAGGCTATGACTTTGTTGCTGACGTTATTCTTCATGACATGGACCTCGGCAGCGGTATTGCCGTTATAGAAATGACCGCTCGGGGTGATCTTTTCTACAGTGTCCTGGAAGAACTAACAGGTTTCACCATTGCCGGCGAGCATCACCTCCTGCGGCTCATGAAGGATTTGTCTGTGGCTAAGCGCCAATATGACAAAATCTCAGCTGCTCTTGAAGACGTCGAACAAACCGGATATGGCATCGTGCCGCCGCAACTTGACGAAATGATTCTGGAAGAACCAGAAATCATTCGTACCGGCAACCGTTTTGGCGTAAAACTTAAGGCTTCAGCACCGTCTTTACATATTATCCGAACTGACGTTCAAGCCGAAATCTCGCCGATTATTGGTACTGAAAAACAAAGCGAAGAATTAATTCAATACCTGATGCGTGAATTTGAAGGCGAACCGGAAAAAATCTGGCGTACTAACCTGTTTGGCAAATCTTTGAATGAACTTGTCCGCGAAGGCATTCAGAATAAACTAACAAGCATGCCTGAAAACGCACAAATTAAACTAAAAGATACGCTCCAGAAGATCGTTAACGAAGGTAGTGGCGGACTAATATGTATCATTTTTTAAGAAATGCAGCATTTCGCAGCAGTTTTAAGGTCAGTCTGTAAAGGACTGACTAATTTTTTTGTATTTTTGCTTGTAATCCCCGCCAAAGTGATGTTATAATGTCTACCATATACAGATATCCATCCGCAACAGCAGTACCGAGGAGGGGAAGCATGGTTACAGGCCAAAAAGCTGTTTTTTATCTAGTTCGGGAAGAAATTTTACCCGAAGCGATTAAAAAAACAATTAAAGTAAAAGAGTTGTTAAAACGTGGTGAAGCAAGAACAATTAATGAAGCAGTAGAAAAAATGGAATTAAGCCGTAGTGCCTACTATAAATATAAGGACTATGTTTTTCCGTTTTATGAAGCCAGTAAAGAAAAGATTGTTACACTTGCTTTACTGCTTGAACACAAATCAGGTGTACTGTCACGTGTATTAAACACTATCGCTAATGAGCGTGGCAGCGTATTGACAATTAATCAGGGGATTCCACTTCAAGGAGTGGCCAATGCTACCATTTCGATTGAAACAGCCGATTTGGCGATTGATTTGGAAGCTATGCTTGACAAACTAAGAATGGTAGATGGCGTGAAAAGGCTGGAAGTTTTGGGGCAGGCTTAGGAGGGGAGAACTATGAGTGCCATTAATATTGCTTTATTGGGAATGGGTACTGTCGGTACCGGTGTTATTAGAATATTAGCGAATAATGCCCGCAATATTGAACAAAAAGTGGGCGCTCCAGTAGTTATTAAAAAGATACTTGTAAGAAATCCTGACAAAGCCAGAAACATACTAACAGACGCCGAGATAGTCACAAATTTTGACGAGATACTTAATGATCCTGACATAAAGATTGTTGCTGAGGTCATGGGTGGCGAAATGCCGTCTAAGGACTATATGTTGGCTGCGCTAAAAGCCGGCAAGCATGTAGTGACTGCTAATAAAGATGTTGTGGCCAAATATGGTCGGGAGTTATTTGAAGCTGCCGAGGCAAACCATACAGATTTTCTGTTTGAAGCCAGCGTGGGCGGTGGTATTCCCATAATTCGCCCGCTTAAACAATGTCTAGCCTCTAATCAGATTACTGAAATTATGGGCATTGTTAACGGAACTACCAACTATATGCTCACCAAGATGACCAATGAAAAGATGGACTATGCTGACGTACTGGCCGAAGCTCAGGCCAAAGGTTATGCTGAATCTGATCCGACAGCCGATGTCGGCGGTTTTGATGCCGCCCGCAAGCTTGCCATCTTAGCGTCAATTGGCTTTGGTGCCCGGGTTACGCTGGATGATGTTCATGTTGAAGGCATAACAAATATCGCCATCGAAGATATCGAGTACGCGCGAGAACTTGGTTTTATCATCAAGTTACTGGCGATTGCCAAGCAGGACGAGCGCGGCATTAATGTCCGGGTGCACCCGGCCTTCCTGCCGACCAGCCATCCGCTGGCTTCGGTAAACGATGTATTTAATGCCATATTTGTTAAGGGTGACGCTGTAGGCGAAACAATGTTCTACGGACGCGGGGCCGGCGAATTGCCAACTGCCAGCGCCGTTACCGCCGATATCATCGATGTGGCACGTGACATTCGCCACAATGTCAGTAGTCGAATCCTATGCACCTGCTTTGAGCACAAACATATTTATCCTGTCAGCAATACGGAATCACCGTATTATATTAGATTACTTGTCGAAGATAAGCCTGGCGTACTGGCGGCCATTGCCGGCGCGTTTGGTGCCCAACAAGTTAGCCTGCATTCGGTTATTCAAAAACGTAAAGTAGAGCGTTCCACAGAGCTTGTCTTGATCACTTACCGGGTATCTGATGAAAACATTCGTCTGGCCATGAACACCTTACTTGGCATGTCGGTAGTAAGTAAAGTAGGCAATGTAATCAGAGTGGAAGCAGAACAAATTTCATAAGGGTCAGAAGGTGGCGATACCATGGCAAATACCGTGAAAATCCGCGTGCCGGGAACAACCGCCAATTGCGGCCCGGGGTTTGACGCGGTTGGCATAGCATGTACAATATATAACGATCTTGAACTTACCTTGAGTGACAAAAGCGGCATATCCTTGGACGTAACCGGCGAGGGGGCCGGGGCAATACCGGCTGATGGATCGAATGTTGCCGTTAAGGCCATTCAAATGGTTCTCGCCAAAACCGGTTGTAAAATGAACGGCATTAAACTTAAAATGATCAACAATATTCCGCTGGCGCGAGGGTTGGGCAGTAGCGCAGCTGCTATCGTTGGCGGGTTAGTGGCGGCCAATGAACTTACCGGCAACACACTTACCAAAGAGGCCATTCTAGATATGGCGACCGCCATTGAAGGCCATCCTGACAATGTTGCTCCAGCCATCTTTGGGGGCATCACTGTCAGCATTATGGATAGCGGAAGTGCTAAATATCTACGCTTCCTGCCGCCTAAGGACTTTTCCATGGTGGCTGTAATTCCTGAGTTTAACCTGTCCACCAAGGCCGCCCGCAAGGTGCTGCCTGAGTCAGTACCGTTTGCTGATGCAGTATTTAATGTCAGCCGTACTGCGCTCTTAATCGGTTCCCTATGCACTGGCGAACTGAAACTACTGGCTCCTGCACTGGAAGATAGGCTGCATCAGCCGTACCGCGAACAACTTATTCCAGGTATGGCGCAAGTACTGGCCGTTGCTCGCCAAGCAGGTGCTTTAGGCGCGGCGCTGAGCGGCGCCGGACCGTGTCTGTTGGCCTTTACAGCCGACAATTCTGATGAGATAGGGAAGGCAATGGTCAAAGCTTTTAATATTCATAAAGTGGAAGCGAGATATCAGATCTTAGACATTGATAGTCAAGGTGCTATAATCGTCTAACTATAGCACCCAATATATAATTCTAAAAGGAAAACCCTGTTTGCAATTGCTGCAAGCAGGGTTTTCCTTTTACATATTTGCGATATTTTACGGGACAATATAAAAGAATTGCGCATTAACTCCATTAAGTTACTATCGGTTAATACACTAAGAATTTAGGAGGAATATGTTTGAGCTACGAAATAAAAGTAAAAGAACTGGGTATTACCGTGCCGGATGCGCCAAAACCTGTGGCGGCTTATGTTGCTGCTGTTAAAGATGGTAACTATGTGTATACCTCAGGGCAACTCCCATTTGTAGCGGGTGAATTGAAATTTAAAGGTAAGCTTGGTAAAGACTTTACAGTAGAAGAGGGCTATGAGGCTGCAAAAATTTGTGCGATTAACTGTCTCGCTGCAATCAAAGGTCAAATTGGCTCGCTTGACAATATTGAAAAAGTGGTAAAAATCGTTGGCTTTGTTAGCAGTGCACCAGGGTTCCATGACCAGCCTAAAGTAATTAATGGTGCCTCAGAACTGATCGGCGCCATTTTGGGTAAAGCAGGCGAACACGCGCGTTCTGCTGTTGGTGTCGCCGAACTGCCGCTAAACGCTGCCGTTGAAGTCGAAATGATTGTTAAAGTTAAGTAAATACCTGCTGTTAACATCAAATTCAAACAGATCTACACAAACTAAGGGGATGCAAGAAGATGTCAACACACAAATTTAAATTCCAAATGTATCGCGCGCTCCAGCAAAATATCCCCAATATTTATGCTGATGCCTGTAAGGCTGCTGATGAGATCAACATCCCTAAAGATCTTAGAGGTAAGTTTGGTTTAACCGGTGCTATTGCTGGCTGCCCGGCTCCCCTTCGGAATGATAGAGAAGTAATTCCACTAGCCAACCTTGTTGACGACATCCGCGAATTAGTTAAATCTGTGTACGGCGATGAATTTGATGCCTGCCCGGTCTCAACTTGTGGAGCAGGTCTTTGGGTAACTTTTGACAGCTTATTCAGCCCTCCAATGATGGGCCGCGGGGACAACTACCGGGCTCGCTACATTGCTCCCTATGAAAAACATTTACATCACCAAGGCTCTTATGGCCGTCCGTTCCCTGCCCGGTTTAAAGACATATTTGGCGATCGCGGCACTACAGCCGGCGAACTTGGTTTCTACGGTAAGCGCCAAAACAACCTTGATACTGTAATTGTACCGTTGGCTGGGGCACGCTATGACGTACATGGCATCAAATATTACCCCGTACCGCTCTTAACAGGGGTTGACCCGGAAGAATCTGTCGATATTTTAAGCCAACATGCCAGCATTCATGCTCCATTCTTAACCGGTATTACCAGCCTTGGCTACGAAACTCCCGGCTATGGCTACGCCGTAAAGGATAAAGAGGGCACACCAATTCTTCAAAAATATCTTGCTGATCTGGCCCATTCTTATGACATTCCTTATGTCATTAACAACGCCTGGGGCCTGCCGTTCATAGGATGTAACCCGCTAAAAAATGGCGCTGACGTAATCATCTATAGCATGGACAAAGCCACAGGCGCTGCCACCGGCGGCCTCATCATCGGTAAAGAGGAATATATGGTGCCCATTCACCGCGCCATGTGTGCCCACGGCGATACCGCTTCTTATGGTAAAGCAGCGCTTCTCTCGCAAATTCAGGCTCTCAAAATACTGCGGGACACCCCAAAAGTCCTTACTGATCCTGTTGACGCACTCGAAAGAATAGTTATAGAGGAGTTTGATAAGATTAATCTCTCCGCGCGTCTTAAGGATGGAATCATGATTTCTAAATCGTATAATTCTACCGCCGTTGAAGTTAATTATGAGAAAACTTGGGACGGCGACGAAATGGGTATTCCTATTTTCTCGATTGAAGATATGTATGCCGGAAGCAACATCTTCCAAGCAGGTATGGCGCAAATGGGTATTATCCCGACTGTCGCCTATGACGGAAACATCTGCATTTCCCCAGGCCTTGCCACCGTTGATAGTAAAAATCGCCTTATAGAAGATGTTACCCGTTATGCGATCAAGGGCTTAGTGCGCTTGATTGAGATCACCTGCCGTTACGCTGGCATAGCTTAATTAAAATAGGGGAGGAATCTCTAGTGGCTAGAGTAGTTGTCATTGGTGGCGGCTGGGCTGGTTGCAGCGCAGCTGTAGCAGCAAAAAAAGCCGGCGCTGGCGAAGTAATTTTATTAGAACGCACAGATATGCTCCTCGGCACAGGTTTAGTTGGCGGTATTATGCGCAATAATGGCCGGTTTACAGCTACTGAAGAAGCCTATGCGATGGGTGGTGGCGATTTATTTGACGCTGTTGAAGAGTCTACCCGGCATCGGAATATCGAATTCCCCGGCCACAAACACGTCACCTTATATGATGTAGCTAAGATTGAACCAGCCGTCAGACGGGTCCTGGACCGTCTGGGTGTCAAGTACAACCTGATAGCGCGTGTCCGTGATATTACCGTCGGCAGCTCTAAGATCAAGTCAGTTATTACTGATAGTGACGACGAAATATATGGCGACGTATTCGTCGAGACCACCGGCACGGCGGGGCCCCAAAGTCAGTGTAGCAAATATGGCAATGGCTGCGTCATGTGCATCATCCGCTGCCCGTCATTTGGCCCGCGAATCAGTGTTGCTGCACGCGCTGGAGTACAGGAAATGATTGGCCGTAAGGCCGACGGTTCCTATGCTGCGATGAGTGGTTCGTGTAAATTGCACAAAGAGTCCCTGTCTGAACAAATTGCCAAAGAACTTAACTCTAAGGGCGTTGTCGTTGTACCCATCCCGGAAGAACTCAAAAAGGCTGAATCGCTGTCAATAAAAGCCTGTCAGCAATATGCCCTGAAAGAGTTTGCCGACAATGTTATCCTGCTTGATACTGGTCATGCCAAGCTTATGTCGCCATACTATCCGCTGGATAAGTTGCGAAAAATCCCGGGTTTTGAAAACGCTCGGTTTGAAGATCCATACGCCGGCAGCATAGGCAATTCAATGCGTTTTACCGCACTTTCGCCGCGTGACAATGCACTCAAAGTACAGGGTATCGATAACCTGTTCTGTGCTGGTGAAAAAGCCGGTCTCCTGGTTGGACATACCGAAGCCATTGTCACAGGTACTTTGGCCGGTCATAACGCCGTTCGCCATGTGTTTGGCAAACAACAGCTGATTTTGCCTGAAACACTGGCTACCGGTGACGCTATCGCCCATGTTAGAGAACAAATGCAAACAGAAGAGGGACTGAAACTCAAATATACCTTCTCAGGTGCTCAATACTTTAAGCGCATGCAGGAAAAAGGCCTATATACTACCGATGTTCAGGCCATTAAAGACCGGGTTGAAAAAGCCGGCTTAACGGACGTGTATGCCCGCTGTGTTAAGGAAGCTACATGTCAGTAACGCTAACGACCGCTCACTGGCTATTTCTCTTCTGGGTCGGTGTAGTAATTATCGTTATGGCGTTCCGCAAAGATCCGCTAGTACCATGCCTGTTAGGCTTACTTACAGTCGGCTGGCTATTTAAGAATAGCTTCATCGGCGGAGTCACCAGTGTGTATAACGCATTAATTGTGGCAGGCAGCGAGTTTTGGGGGATCATTGTTATTATCTCAATCATTGTAGCCCTGTCCAAACTACTTAGTGAGACCGGAGCCGACTATCTGATCATGAGTCCTGCTGCCCGGCTTATGATTAATGCTGATATTGCCTTCTGGGTTATTGGTATTGCCATGATGCTTGCCTCCTGGTTCTTCTGGCCGTCACCGGCAACAGCACTCATCGGCGCCATTATGTTCCCCGTGGCAGTAAGAGCCGGCCTACCGGCCATTGGTGCCGCTATGTCCATGAACTTATTTGGTCATGGCATCGCCCTATCTACAGATTACATTATTCAAGGCGCACCAACCATTACAGCCAAGGCTGCAGGTTTTACTAATTCGAGCCCCGTTATTAAAGCCAGTATACCACTAGCACTGACCATGGGCCTTGTGACTACCATAGCCGCATATATCATGATTAAAAAAGATATGCGTAAAAGCCCCGAAGGCTTGTCTGATAAACGCGAAATCAGTGTAGGCAAAGAAGTAAAAAGGGAGATCACTGGCATATCATATTGCCTGGCTGTAGTAACCCCGCTGGCATTTGCCCTTGACGTAGCTGTCATGTGGGTATTACAGCTACGTGGTGGCGATGCTACGGCTCTTTTAGGTGGTACAGCTGTTCTCATTCTGGCGGTTGGCACCATGTTTACATACGGCTGGGAAGGTTTGGAGAAGATTACCGGATTCGTCAGAGACGGTTTTATGTTTGGTATCAGAATCTTTGCTCCTGTCGTCATCATCGGTGGTTTTTTCTTTCTCGGCAAAGGAGAACTTGCCCAAAGTATTTTAAGTGATAAAACAGCCACTGGCTTTCTCGAAGATTTTGGTGTAGCTTTGTCACAGACCGTGCCGCTCAATAAAGTGTTTGTCGCTCTGGTTAGCCTGGCAACAGGCATTCTTGTCGGTCTCGACGGTTCCGGATTTTCACCACTGCCCTTAGTCGGCAGTGTTGCTGCAACGTTTGGCAAGGCAGGCTTTGATACGGCTACGTTAGCGGCACTCGGACAAATTGCCGGCGTATGGACTGGTGGCGGTACCATTATCCCTTGGGGTTTAATCCCGGTTGCGGCCATCACTGGTGTCAATCCGATTGACCTTGCCCGAAAAAACTTTATACCTGTAGTACTAGGATTTGCAGCAACCACGATTGTTGCAATATTGCTATTGTAATTAGACCAAACTAATAAGAAGATATCATATAGCAAAAAAGGTGATACCCGGTATCACTTTTTTTGCTCCATTATCCCGCCAAGGAGAAACATATAAATGACACGGTTCAGACAAGAAAATAGTAGTTTCCATAAAGAAAAAACTAATAAGTATTGACAACTCTCCGTAAATTCGGTAAAATATATTTTGTCAGTCAGGCACAACATTAAATTGTTGTACATACCTGAAAGGCAAAATTGTCGGGGCGTAGCTCAGCTTGGTAGAGCGCTACCTTGGGGTGGTAGAGGCCGCACGTTCAAGTCGTGTCGCTCCGACCAAGTAAATATAGGAAATACACGGGTTCTATGGGTAAACTCCATAGAATTTCTTAATTTATATGTACAGTATATGTACTGCAAAAACTAATATTAATTTCTGTACAGCAACATGAAAGGACTCACTTAGGTATTATCCTGTGAGTCCTTTTTTGCGTTTATATCGGCAGTATATCATTCATTTTATCTGCAATTGCCTTTTGTCTACCTGGGAGTATTTGACCATAATTAGAAAGTGTTGTCTTTGGATCGCTGTGACCAAGAGCCTGTTGCACTTCATTGACATATGCACCTTTAGTTAATAAATGGGTGGCAAAGGTGTGTCGCATATCATGAACTTTTCGTTTTTCTACTCCTGCACTAGTTAATACTTTGTCAAAGTTTCTAGCAAAGTTTCTAGGGTGGTAATGCTTGCCGTTCGCTTGACGAATCACCAAATTATTATCCATGCCTAAATTATAATACTTCTCAACGTCCTCTGCACATTTTGCCTCTTGTTTATCTTTATGTTTCTTTAGTTCATCCAGAACCTTATCAGGAATACCGACTTGCCTCATGGAGTTGTCAGTCTTAAGACTATCAATGATTTCAACGCCACCAGTAACAGGAACCAGCTGCCTATGTATATTAGCTATACCTGTTGAGAAATCTATGTCTTGCCACTGTAAAGCCAATAATTCACCACGTCTTAACCCTGTTGATATATCAAGTAATATTGCAGCATACATAGGGGAGTCCTTGGCTACTTCAAGAGTTTTTAGTATTTCATCTTGCGTCATGGGTTTAATCACTGGTTTTTGCATTGGAGGTAACGTAACTTTTTGAGCAGGATTCTTTGCTAATAGTTCCCGGTCTATTCCATAGTCAAAAGCTTGCTTGAGCATAAATTTCACCTTACGTAGAGAGGCAGGGGCAAGCGGTTTTAGTTTTTTAGGTTGCCCATTTTTATCGGTAGAAGTTCCACCGTTTTTCTGTAGATGGGATATTAGTCTTTCAATGTCAGTCTCGGTTATCTTTTGTAATTGGATATTGCCTATAATCGGTTTAATATAAAATTCAAGGTAGTTACTATAGACCTTAAGAGTGCTAGGAGATATGTCGCGTTTAGTAGTTAACCAATTATGTAAGAAGTCGTTAATATTAGCCCCTGTGAATCTCAAATCTATCTGCTTTTGATTGTCTAGCATTATCTGATTCTTGCGCTTTTGAAAGTCGCGTTTTAGTTCCTCGACTTTGGAATAGTATGTCTTTTTTGAACCGTCCGACAACACAAGGTCAAACGCGTAAATAAAGTATTCTGTGCCGTCAGCTTTTTTACGTTTTCTCTTATATATAGGACATTCGCCTTTTCCCCTTGCCATTACCAACACCTACCTTTATTTGTTAATTTAATTGTACAGTAAAAAGTGGTAGAGGTCAATAGTGAAAAGGGGATTATTTAGGCTTTATATTTGTAGGATTATTGAATTTCATTGAATTTTCAATTATACTATTGATTAATAGGTTGATCTAAAGCAGATAATATGTCTGCTTTTTATTTTGTCTTTTGAAAAGAGGGTTGGAAAGAATGTTAAGTATTGATGAATATATTGCTCGCAGAAAAGAAGAAGATAATCTTAATGAGTTTGATACTAAAGCACGTATGGAAAACACTAGGCTCTGCGTTAACTATGTATTTGAGTACTTTAATAACTTTATAGATATTAAAGATGTCGATAAAAAAACGAAACTACATCAAGAGAAGTTAGACAAATACCAACTCCAATTCAAAGACTATAAACCAGATGTACAAGAGTGGCTTGTTAATATTTATTCTGAGTATAACATTCAAATAAACATACGGATAAAGAACATTTGTAAAGAAAATAGTTACTTTTATTTATTTGATGACGATAGTGAATTCAGAAGTCTTGCATATGAATGTCAAGCGCGCCTTGTGAAAAAGTGTCCATTCCTTGCAGATCAAGCAGAGATGATTTTTAAATTTATAAAAGACTACTATAAAGACAATAGCGAACGTCACGCAAGGAATTCAGGTAAATACATTTGTGAAAGTATTGACCATTGGATTAATGATACTTGGGAATATTATCAAGTTAGTATTGAAGCATTTGTATACGAATGGATACAACGTTTCTCAAACAATAGCAATCTTTGGCCGCCTACGCATAAAAAGAGGAGTCTATATGAATGGCAAGAGTATGCTTACGATTATAGGCAGAAAAGTAATTTGTTTGGTATTGATTCATTATATAGTAAAATGCCTAAAAAACCTTATACCAAGGGAAAGAAACAAGCTTTTGAAGCATTAATATTGAGACGATGGGTATACTGTGATGAAGCGTATTGGAATGAATACGCGAGAAAAGTCTTGCCCACTCTTGAATAAGTTATAGCAGCCTGCATTTATTTTAGTTTCCATGTGATATCATACCCTAAAACATCAAGAATTTTTTCAACATCATAATACTTCATTGAATCCCGACTCAATTTATTGTGTAATGCTCGACTCGACCAATTCAGCCGTATAGCTAATTCTTCAATAGTTATGCCTTGGTTGTCTAATAGCGGTTTAATACGTTCCTTAATTGTCATGATATACACGTCCTTTTCGCAATTATTTAATATATATAATACCACGAAAACGTGTGATAATTAAAGAGTTTTTGAGATAATGGAACATAAGTTCTCTAAAAGATGTAATATAGGAATTTTTTTGCTTTGATACACACGAAAACGTGTGGTATTATTTAAACATAGCAACACACAAAAACGTGTGAAGAGGAGAGATGCACAAATGGAAAATAAAACAAATGGTAATTTCTACGTCAACTGGCTACAATCCGAAAATGGGGAAGATGTTGATCACTTAGAACACTTCGATAGCTTCCCTAAAGCTGAACGATTTGCAACGCAGGAATTACCTGCAGAACGAGTGATCGCGAATTCGATTATTATTATTGAGGCTGCTAAAGTTTATCAAGTCAAACTACATACGGAACTTTGGGAAGCGAAGGTTTAAGTGAATACATTGGGTAATCTCTTGTAAATCATATGTAAATCATAGGTTGGCTTTTATAGCTGGCCTTATTTTTTGTCTTGAATTGTAATAGTTAGCCCAATATAAGTATATTTTGAAGGGGATTTGAGAAAGTTACTGCAAAGAAGCAATTTAAGCATTTTCAAAGTATAACTATATATAACTATAAAAGAAGAGGAATAAACATATGACTAACATTGACACACAACTTAAGGGTAAGAAAAAGAAGTCTCCAAAGAAGAAAAGCGTCTATAAGTTTATTGAATTAAATCAACCATCGCCCGAAGCTATTGATGCCTTACATAAATGTATGTATAATACCATTAAGCAAAGCAGAACCGCAGGGAAACATTGATTCCTGCGGTCTTTTTGTTTTATTACGAAAGATCCATTAATGCGCAACTCCGCAGTCTTCCCTTCACTCACCGTATTCTACGACAGTTCTACCTATTGGTTAGCAGATGGTTTTCACCGTATATTTGCAGCGGTCATCGCAGATTTATCTGAAGTCGAAGCTAATGTTCTCCCTGGTGGTAGGCGTGAGGCAATCTTACATTCCGTAGGAGCAAACGCTTGTCATGGTTTGCAAAGGAAATCCGCAGATAAACGTAAGTCGGTTATAATGATGCTTGAGTTAGCCGAAAAAGATAAAATTGATGGCGTTAAACAATGGACTCAAAATGATATCGCTAAACAATGCTGTGTGTCTCCAGATACGGTTAGTAGAATCAAAAAGGAGTTATCTATCCGATTCGGAGAGATAGATCAGCAGGAACCTAAAGAAGAACTTGTGCAAGTAAATCGCGGCAACTCTACATATACAATGAAAGTCGATAACATCGGTAAAACCAAAGTCCCAACATCGGATAACCTTGCAGACCTCAAAGATCGTGCCAAAGAAAGAGCGCAAGATGAAACCTTAAGACATACTCCTAATGAACATGATATTGATATAGCTAATGAAAATGCTTGCAATATGACTGAAGCGCAAACCCAAGCTATTACCGATGAAGAACCTATGGAAATAACTGAAGATACCTTTAATGATTCATTTGAGGAAGTCTACAGTGGTGATGTTATGCTATCGTCTGAAGTATTTTCTATAGAGGTCATTCCTAAGACTGTGTTGCCAATGGTAGAGAAACTCAGGAATATATGTAATGTACATAATATTGAACATTGGAGGCCAGAAGAGGCAAAACAGAGACAGTTAGCGAATCTTAAGCAAGGCTCAAGTATTCCCGATGAGTCCCCATGGAACCCAACGGGAAACAACCACAGGAAGAACTAATGAAATTGTAGCTGGGCTTATGGGAGTTTCAGAAGCATCAGTTAAAAGGGCATCCAGTGTAATTAATAATGGTACACAAGAACTTATATCCGCAGTAGACAATGGTGATGTGTCTGTAAGAGCAGCGGAGCAAATATCTTAGGTTCAATCACAGGAATAATTACGTCAGGGCAAAACGCCTTGGCTATTTTTTTGTTTATTGTACATAATAACAAATATAATCTGGCAATATTTCCATTTTTATGGAAGGTAAAAGGAAGTTTATGCCGAAAGAATACTAAAAATGTATGGAGGTTACTTAAATGAGAATTATTATTTGTTTGTTGCTTCTATTATCCTTGGCTTTACCTGTAGGAGCAGAACCACGGAATATACTTATTGATACAGTCGATAGTACTAGTGTTTACTTAGACACTCAAACGGTAAAAATTGTACAACCTAAAATATTTGATGTATGGATTGAACTTAGGAACAGTAACGAATCTGACTATGATGTTTTACACTGGCAATTCGACTTTGACAATAAGAAGGTCAAGCAGTTGTTTACTGCCGTTTATGATTCTAACGGTCATATAAAGAGCAGTACATCTGTAGACAAACCTTGGCAGGACATAATCCCTAATTCCAATGCTGAACACTGGCTAAGGCAGGTTATGGATTTTGTAGTAAAGAATCAGGATGAAGTATTTAAGCGTAGCGGTTTATAGAATTAGGGCTAATACAATCACTGCGCTCAATATACTTTAGTCCGAAAACGACACTAATTAATTATGTTTTAGAGAAATTATGAAAGATTAAAGATATTACTAAAGCTATATGCGTAAATTTTTAACTAAAAGTGACTTATATAAAGCAGATGGGGCCTTTACTTTTTCTTTATAAATCCCACTATAGTAGAACTGCAACTTTTCCTTAGTAAAAGTGACTTATGTATAAGATTAAGGTTGACAAAAGTTAACTAAAAGCCACTTATATAAGGGGATTTCTTGTCTGAAAACCTAAGTATATCCCACTATAGTAGAACTGCATAATTTTCTTCGTTAATCCCACTATATATACAGAAGTGCTTATAAGATCACCACAGACTATTAATGTAAGGGTGATTTTTGATTGTCTAAAATAGTCAGTTAAAGTGACTTATATGGAGAACTTCTTGTGTAAGATGCTTAGTTAATCCGACTATATACGAGAGGTTATTTTTGTATCGTTGTAAAGTAATAGGGTGTAGAGTCACCACAGTATATTAATAAGAGTAAATATTTGTTTTTCGTTCGGACATCATCACCTGCCCTAACGAGAATAGGCATGCAGCCGGGAGCTTTTCCTGGTTGCTATTTTTTTTGACTATCAGTTAACGTTCGTTAAATGTAAGCGTCAAAGTAACGCCACATAGTTTGCGCCCCTGAGAACTGAGATAATGTTTGTAAGGGGGTATCAATCATGGAAACAAAGGTAAAACAAACACGCCGAAGCTATTGCGCCACAGAAAAAACAGCGTTGCTGGAA
>NZ_DATMYD010000147.1:0-23119 GCF_035561155.1 Sporomusa sp.
GACTCAATTGTTTCGGCTTAAGTTTAAACATACGAGAGCCCCAACTTTCGTCATTTATATCTACCTATATTATACCAAAAATGGGACTATATCGCTTTATATTTGACTTTTTCAGTGGTTTCGGACGGTTCTCTTGAGTCAACCTATTCACTTATATCACGCATATCCTGCCACTGTATAGTCACATCTCCATGAACCATTCTAAAGAAGAATCCGCAAAACCATTATGACTTTTCTTGACACGGGAATAGCCTGTTCACTTCATTTATAATGCAGTTAACCTGCACTTTAAAAAGAGTAATAACCCCGCGTTTATAGGTTATTCTCGTTCAGAAATGTTTCTATATTTTTCAATACCTTTTCACTCAGGCGGTCAAAGGCCTGTCTGGTGAGACCGGACGATCTGTTCATGCAGTTTACATGGGGGTTGGCAAGAAGCTTACCGGTATCATCGCCTAGAGCGGCAGCGGTGTCGCAGAAAAATTCGTTATCACCGTGTTCAAGCCATTTGGCAAGGGCGGCAATATCGTGCGACGGACCGATAGAGGTATTGAACATTATTTTGTGATTGCCAAGCCATTCAAATTGTTCATCATGGAGTACGATGATGTTTTTATTCAGGCAGGTGCAGACGACATCAACTGTGTTCAGCAGTTCTTTCAGTGGCAGGTATTTGATCCTTTTTGCTTCCTGTTCCGGCTTGCGGGTGCGGCTGTAATAATATAAATCGGCTCCCAGTGCCTGAAGGCCGGCGGCAATCAGCTGGCCGGAAGTACCGAGGCCGACTATGCCGACTTTTAAATCGGTAAGCTCTACCGGCAGTTCCTGCCACTGTTTATCCCCGAAACCGTGGAGATAGCGGATAAGTTCGCTTGCTATGTATTCGACAACGCCCTGGTCGCCGTAATCGCGGACGCCGTAGACTGTTATATTTCTGGCGCGGGCGGTGCGAATATCTACATTGGCGCTTGCTTCGGAGTATAGGCTGCAACACATGCCGATGTAGCGGATGCCGGGGCAGGCCTCAAGTACGTTCTTTTCTATACGGCTGGTATAACTGAGCAGTACAGCATCGGCATCGCCGATGCGACGGATTATTTCCGCATCGTCCTGCGGAACGTCATCAAACAGCACTACTTCTTTTGCATAATCATGGAGTTTCTGCTGAGCTGACGGAATCAGTCTTACTGGTTCTATGGCAACTAATTTTTTAAACATTGCATGAGACCTCCTAAAATACAATCGGCGCTACGGCATTTTGCAAAACTTCGATTACGCTCCAGGCGGCAATTGCGCTGGTACGGGAATAGATGTTGAGTTCGGCGTGTACTTCTTCGCCCTGTATTTCAATCTTGTATTCATCGCCTTTGAAGCCTGGCACGGCTTTGATACTCATGGTTGTATTCTCCGGACCGGCGCTGGCAAGGGCGGTAGCAATTGCCACATTTACTTTGGTTGGCAGGATGGCTATTGCTTCCTTGGTTGTACCGCTGAATACCTGCTGCGGTACTGTGATATCCATTAATTCATCAGTGAAAAGCGGTGTATTTTTGAGCGAAGCAGGCGCTTTCTGTGCGGCGATGGACGCTGTAATCGGGCTCATCAGCGCGGCTGTACGCAAAACATCAAAGCCGCCTACGGCACCACTGGCGATGTATACGCGGCGCTTGTTCTGAGCGGCGGTATTTTTTATGCGTTCGTAAAATTCACGGTCGGCAAAGGCGCCGATTGACAGCACAACGAAGTTTGAGCCGCCGTTCAATATTGTTTCACTGTAGTCCTGTACGGATTTTACTGATGCTGCTTCAGCCGTAAAATCAGGCTTCATCACCATAAGTTCATCAATATCGGCACAGGCCTTGCAGCCGTGGCGTTCAGCGAATGCTTTTGCGCGACCGTAGTCTCTTCCCAGAACGGCAATAAGTTCATATTCTGGCAGATACCCGGCCTTCAATGCGTTTGCTACGATTTCATTAAGATAGCCGCAGCCGATAAGTGCTAATTTATTTTTTTCCATGGTATACCTCTTTTTCACGTTTATTAAGATGAGATGAAGGGACAGGATTGCCCCTTGAAAGAAGCTTTAAATGCTTTACCGAATTATTCCCTCTTCTAACATGTTTATCCTGCGAGGGTATAATTTGCCTTCGTGTCAATGTACCTGTCTGTGGCACTCACGGTCAGCTCGACTACCGGACAATCAACTGTTACACGGTGAGGTAACAGTAACTTGCTGCAAGCTGTACGAGCTGATTTTTTACCAACACCTTAGCGGTTCACATCCAGAAAAGTCATATTACAAATATAAAATCCGGACCAGCTTCCGGATTTTTATGTTTAAATATGTCAATTCTAGCAGATTTCTGGCAGGTAAATGCTGCCAAATATAGAAGTATTATATTATATTTAGCAAAATACGTCTTAGCGGAGGTGTCAGAAGTATGAGTATTAAAAACAAAATTATTGCGGTTATGCTTTCGTCCTTGCTTATCACCACTTTATTGGTAAGTGCGCTGCAGTTGTATACCGTATATCAATCATCCGGCCACGACACAACACTTAGCATGGAGATGCTGAACGGAATATATTCCGGTATCAAAAGCAGCGCCTTGGTGCTGCTCGTCGCCCTTATTATCGTCGGAGTCGGTTCCTGGCTGATTATTGGCCGTTTATTCCAGCCACTTAACGTCATGACCAAGGAAGTATCCCGTTTGGGACAAGGCGATCTAACCCTGGTCATCAACAATAAGTCGAAGGATGAAATCGGTCAACTCTCTGCTGTAATCAACATGACTGTACAAAACCTGCGAAGTATTGTCGGCACAGTCCAGAGCAATGTACAGCTGATCTCTTCATCCAGTGAAGAGTTGTCAGCCTCTACCGACGAAGTCGGGCGGGCGGTCAGCCAGGTGGCCCAAACGGCGGGAGAAGTCGCCAAAGGGGCGGAAGAGACGGGGCGTATGATGCAAAATGCCGCAAGCCGGACAGCCGAACTCAGTGATCTATCTGGTGCCGTTTCCCAAGAGATGCAAGCCTTAAACCAGAATGCTCAAGCCATCGGAACGGCAGCCGAAAAAGGCCAGACAGCCATACACCGGGCAACCGAAGTGATCCAGGGCATTGCCGATACTACGCAAATCAATGCCGGCCTGGCCGGCAACCTTAGTACAAAATCTCAGCAAGTAAGGGAAATAGTGGAGATAATTAACGCTATTGCCGGGCAGACAAATCTACTGGCACTTAATGCCGCCATAGAGGCCGCGAGAGCCGGCGAGCATGGCCGGGGATTTGCGGTTGTAGCCGAGGAAGTAAGAAAGCTTGCCGAGCAGTCAAGCCAGGCCTCCGCGCAAATCGGCACCATTATCCATGACATGCTGGATGATATCGAGAAAGTAGTCAGTGAGTCGGGCAAAGCAACAGCAGCGGTTGCCAATGGTGTCACAACTATCCATGAGGCCAACTCCAGCTTTAGTGACATCAACGAACACATTTCGTCCACCATCAATAAAGTGACTGTTGTCACGCAGCTTGCCGGGCAGCAGGCGCAGGCTTCCAATGCCCTGAAAGAAGTGGTGCAAAATGTGGCTGCCGTGACTGAACAATCCGCGGCCGCAACGGAAACAACCGCAGCCAGCGCCGAGGAAGTCAACGCCTCTGTCGAAGAAATCACAGCCAATGCCACCTCGCTTAATCAGGTGGCAGGAGAACTTCAGGATGCAGTAGCCAAATTCAAACTAGCCTGATTTGTCCGCAAGTAGTCCAGCAATTTTATGCTACCGGATATTTATTCAATTAGGATAACCCCGCGCAACCGCGGGGTTATTTCTTACAACGGAACTTTTAATGCTCCGTTGTGTCAGTGGTTAAGAAAAAAAGTATTATTTTCCGCAACGACAAATAATACTTTTTTACACCGCAGAAAAGCACGAAGAATATAATAGATAACAACTTACTGCATAAAAAGGAGGTATCTCTCATGAATATTACCGGAGAACAAAAATTACTGGCGATTTTGGCACATTTGGCATATTTATTAGGAGGACTTGGCTTCATTATTGCTCCGCTGGTTATTTTTTTACTAAAGAAAGATGACCCCTTTGTTTATGAACACGCCAAGCAGGCCTTAGTTGCCCATTTGGTGATTTTAGCCGCTTCAATAGCTACCGGCTTGCTATGTACCCTGCTGATCGGGCTGCTGCTGTTGCCAGTGATGGCCATTCTTTGGCTGCTACTTGTTATAACCTCGATCCTCGCTGCAATCAAAGCAGTCGACGGCCAGCTTTATGAGTATCCGTTGATTCAAAAACTGGTAAATAAGCTATAAACGACTAAGAAACTGGGATGATTTCATAGCCTACCGCACAACAAACCTTAAGAATGCTAGTTTTATATGTGATTTCACATATAAAACTAAACGCAGGGAGTGGTCTATCTTCAAAAAAAACCCGCGAATTTCGCGGGTTTTTGTCATTTCGATTTAGTTTGTACTAAAGATTTTCTTAAACTCTCCGCATTTTAGTGTTTTTTCTTCTTTAACTCTTCAATCAGATATTCATTGAGAATCTTTATATTTGTACCTTTCATTCCAAGCGATGTGGACTCAATCACACCTGCACTTTCAAGTTTTCTCAAGGCATTGACAATGACCGACCTAGTGATTCCGGCACGGTCAGCAATCTTACTGGCCACAATCAAATCCTCATCTCCATCAAGTTCACTCAGGACATTTACTGCCGCATCAAGCTCGGAATAGGAAAGCGTATTTAAAGCGACTTGTACGGTAGTTCTCTTACGCGTATCATCCTCCAGTTTATCCACCCTGCCCCGGAGCAAGTACATACCAAGCATTGTGGCACCATACTCAGCCAGCATAAGATCATTCTCAGTAAATTCAACATGAAACTTTGCAATGACTAAAGACCCCAGTCGTTTACCAATACCAACAACAGGAACAATAAGGGAGTACTTTTCCCCAACATGGCATTTCAGTTGCTCACTAAATACACAACACCCATTCTCGAGACGAATATTACTGGTAGTCTCGCGCACACTTCGCAGTACTTTCATGTAGTCTTCCGGAAACTGACCTTGTTCTATCACATCTTCCAGTATGATACCACATTCAAAGCTTTCAAACAAAGCGTGGCCGAGAATTGCACCCTCTCTGTCAATTAGATAAACATTAGCTGCTATAAGCTCGCTGAGCAGCTTGGTAACCTTATTGTAATCCACCCTTTCAGATTCTTGGAGCAGCCGATTTATTTCCCTCGTCTGTTTTAATAATGTTGTCACGGTATAAGCCCGCCTTTCCCTAAATAATTTTATATGTCTGTGTAAATCCTTTATGATTTGTTCCTTTCGGATCACCATCCCTGATTTTTTGTTAACATTTAATACTCTATTTCTCATAAACCTACAGAACTCCTGCCATATCCGACAGGATTTGGCAGGAGTTCTACTATTTTTCGCCATTACCAGTGATTTGGTTATATAGTTTTCCGTATATCCTGACGCTGCGTTTGCTTACATGCTGTATTTACTATAACACTTATGGACTGTCGAGTCAAAATTTCTATTTCTTTATCGCCTTGAAAGCCTCCGTTTGTTGCTTGATCCCCACTTCTGTCGCAAACCGTTCAATGCTGGAAGCGCCAAAGAAACCTTCAACATCATGCGTGTTGGCGATGATATATTGAGCATCTTCCGGTTCAGCGATGGGACCGCCATGACATAAAACAATCAGATCTGGATTTACCGCTTTGCCGGCATCACAAATGGCCTGTACTCTGGCAACACAATCATCAAGCGTCAGGGCTGTTTGAGCCCCAATCGTGCCTTTGGTCGTTAAGCCCATATGGGCAACGAGGATATCGGCGCCGGCTTTAGCCATTTTTACAGCTTGCTCAGTATCAAATACATAGGGAGCAGTCACCATATCGAGTTCATGTGCCTTTTCGATCATCTCAACTTCCAAATCGTATCCCATGCCGGTTTCTTCCAGGTTTTGCCGGAATACGCCGTCAATAAGTCCTACTGTAGGGAAGTTCTGAACGCCAGCAAAGCCTTGCTCTTTTAGCTGCTTTAAAAACACTTCCATAATGCGAAATGGATCAGTGCCGCACACGCCAGCTAAAACGGGGGTGTGCTTGACTACCGGGAGTACCTCGGCACCCATTTCCACAACGATTTTGTTGGCATCGCCGTAGGATAGCAGTCCGGCAAGCGATCCCCTGCCTGCCATTCTATATTTCCCAGAATTATAAATTATAATTAAATCCACGCCGCCGGCTTCGCCGCTCTTGGCCGATATGCCGGCCCCGGCGCCTGCGCCCACAATGATTTTACCGGCAGCAATCTCGGCCTTTAATTTTTTTAATACTTCACTTCTGGTTGGCAACATAAAAAACGCCTCCTACCTGTTTTTTTCTTGTAGCAGCTCAACTAATTTTTGTGCGGCTGCAGTAGAAAACTCAATATTATTGATATTCGCATCGACTTCGATGATTTCAACCAGTGGATTGGTGATGTTCTCTTTGAGCGTTTTGAATAACATGGCGTCCTCTTCCGGACCATAAAAGGGCTGTCCGGGGGCATCAATCATCGAAACGCCTTGCAGTGGCAGCAGTAAAGCCGCCTTCGCTTTGCACATATTTAATTTTTCGGCAATCGCCAAGCCCAATTGCCTGTTTTCATCGACAGTGGTCCGCATCAAGGTCACCGTAGGATTGTGTTTATAAAAATTACGTCCGTTATATTTGCCCGGAACAGTGGCAATCGGTCCGAAATTCACCATATCCAAAGCGCCGACGGAAACAACTTGCGGTATGTGACTGAGGGCGGCAGCTTCCAGTCTCTTATCTCCTGCTGCCATGTTGCCACCCATGAGTTCATCACACCACTCGGTTGTGGTAATGTCAAAAACTCCTTCAATATAGCCGTCCTTGATCAAACCCTCCATGGCTTTGCCACCCGTTCCTGTCGCATGGAAGATTAAAACCTCATAGCCTTGCTGTTCTAAATACTCTCTGGCCTGGTTGACACACGGCGTCGTCACCCCGAACATGGAGGCAGCAATCAGTGGTTTCTTTTCCAGCACTTTATTCACTTCAAACTTTATCATTCCCGCGATGGCCAGCGCTGCATTGGTAAAGATTTTCGTCGAGATGGAGTTTAAGCCGGCAACATCCACAATGGAGGGATACATAAAGATATCGCTTGTTCCCACGTACATGGATACATCGCCTGCGGCTACAGTAGAAACCATAACTTTCGGCACACCGATTGGCAGCGCCCGCATGCCGGGGGTAACCAGTGAGGTCCCGCCGCTCCCGCCGCAGGAGATTACGCCGTCGAACTTACCTTCCGCATAGAGTTTGGGCAGTAATTTTTCCAGCCCCCGGGAAAGTACATCGGTCGCCATAGCTCTGTCTTTGTTAGCCGCGATTTCTTTGATATCCGCTCCCACAACTCCGGCAATTTCTTCATTGGAAACATCTGTTGGCAAATTCGACTCAAACACGCCCGTATGAATCATGAAAGTCTTCAAGCCCAGGCTTTGAATAATCTCTTGCAGATAACCAAATTCGAGACTTTTGGAGTCAAACGTTCCGGCAATAGCAACTGTTTTCATCCTAACCCCTCCTCATGATATGTTGTCGGCTGCCTATTGAAATTTTCCTGTTAATGAAATATTACCGTATATTCAGACAAATTTCCATGTATATTTGTCCGATATTCATGTGTTTATGTATTGTTTTAACTAATTGTAAAGCCGCTCTTCATTCCCTCTTCGTCAGAATGAAAAGCGGCGTTCAAGTTCCACCTATTTTAAGTCGTATTTGATATTTTTCCGGTGGGATTCCAGTTAGTCTTTTAAATGTTTTGCTGAAATGCGCGTAGTCCTTAAATCCGGCCATATTGGCCACTTCATTTAGTTGAATGTTGTTAAACTTCATTATTTCTTTAGCCTTACTGATTCTAAATTGGGCTAAATACTCAGGAAATGTACACCCTACCTCTTTCTTGAACAAGGCACTTAAGTGCGACCTGGAAATATGGGCAACCTTCGCGAGATCCGAGAATAAGACTTCATTCATGTAATTAACTGAGACATATTCTTTAACAAAATCGACATAGTCATAGTGATTCTTAACGCCCTCAATCATCTTTACCAGGAGCTCATCCTGCTCAATATATCCTGTTTTCTTAAAAGCCCTGGTTATATTGGTGATAGCGTCTTCTGAGGGTATTCTCTCAAAAGATGAGCCCCCGATATATCCCATCGTCTTTGTGTTATTATACATAAAGCTAAGATCTGTAGGGGTTTTGACCGGTCCTCCATAGATCATTTTAATGGTATCGGTGCTAACTTCGTCACAGGCAGTAAAAATTTCATCGGCAATTAATTTCGCTGACTGCAGCGACAATACTTTTTTTGCTCCAATATAGCCGCCCTTTGTAAGACCTAAATGAGCGCATATTAAGTCTGCGCCCGCTTTTGACATTTCCTGTGCCTGCCGGGCATCAAAAACAAAGGCAAGGGTAAATAAGTTCTTGTTATGGGCAATTCTTATGGCCTCAATCTCCCGTTCAAAAGAAATACCCTCTTCCTCAAGCGCTTCCCTGAATTGTCCGCCAATCATGCCCACAGTAGGGAAATTGTTAATACCGGAGAAGCCTTGTGCACTGATTACGTCGATGTATTGCTCCAGTTTTATCGTTGGATCGGTAGCATTCAGCCCAAAAATGACCGGGATGTCTTTGGCAACAGGGATGATCTCACGCGTGCCAAACTCCATTACCATCTCATTACAGTTAGCAAATGGCAGCCAGCCGGCCAGCGAGCTTTGACCCATTTGTCTAAACCGGCCCGAATTAAGGGCAAGCAGCATATCTGCTCCGCCTTTTAACGCATATTTTGCCGTAATCCCTGCTCCCACAGCCACGCCGATGACGTGTCCGCTTACTCTTATCTGGGTTTTCAGTTTATCCAATACTTGCTCCCGTTGCAAAGCCACTTTAGCCCATCCTTTCGTGTGAGGGGAAGATGTAGAAAGAGGCAATAAATAAAACGAACAGGATAAATAAGCCTACCGCTAGCAACACCGTCAGGAAAGTAAATCAATGGCGGTCATGGCCATTGCCTTAGCCCCCACCAACATCCGCTGTTGCGCATACTCTGATCCCGCCGCTAGGCAAAATTCCGGGGTATGGGCTGTAATGTTGCTGCCGATGCTGATGTCAGGATGGATGGTAGGCGCCGCATGGCTGACGTTGCCGACGTCGGTAGAGCCGTCCGCGTCTGCCGGTTCGAGAATGGTTACTGTTTCACCCAGAAGGGCCATGTTATTTTGAAACAATTCCATCAGCCGTGAGTCGTTGATTAATTCTTTATACAATGGTTCATAATGTACGGCTTCTACTGTAGTGCCGGTAGCCAGGGCCACTCCTTCGGCCAGTCGCCGTACTGAGGGAACGACAGTGTCTTCCAGGTAGTGAGAGGACAAGGCCCGTACGGTAAACTTGGCTTCAGCCTGGTCAGGCACAATATTGGGCGCCGTACCACCCTTGGTAATAATTCCGGCTAAGATGGTCTCCTGGGTAAAGGTCTGGCGCAGCGTCTTTATCCCCTGATAGAACATGACAAGGGCGTCCAACGCATTGACGCCTTTATCGGTCTTGCTGGCGACATGTGCCGGGCGGCCGTGAAAAGTCACCCGTAACGGATGGGTCGCGTAGGAGGTCCCCCCCATAGCGTTATTGTCGGCAGGATGAATAATGAGCGCTGCCGTTAACCCGTCAAAAACGCCGTCCAGTGCCATGTCTACTTTAGCGCCGGTGGTCTCTTCCGCCGGACAGCCAATCAGATAAGCAGCAGCCTGATCACCGGCTACGGCCGCAAACGCGGCTGCGGCGCCCCAGCTCATAGCCGCAATCAGATTGTGGCCACAGGCGTGCCCGAGTCCCGGCAGCGCGTCATATTCGGCTAAAAAAGCAACTTTAGGGCCGTTATTCCCCTTGCTGGCAATGAAGGCTGTTTCATAACCGCTGATGTTTGCTTTCACAGTAAAACCACGGCGTTCTGCTGCTGCTTTCAGCAGCTGGGCGGCTTGATATTCATTGCCGCCGAGTTCAGGATTCTGGTGCAAAAACAGACTGATTTCCCTGAGTTCGGGAGCCATAGCGTCCACTACAGCCATAGCCTGTTTTTTTAAGGCTTGTTTATCCATCATCTATCTCCTATTGCTCCATCGACAATTTAAGCGGCCCCTTCCTTATGCAGAGGTAGCGGTTTCAATAATTACCAGTCCGCCTGCGCCGGTGTCTAGCGTCGCCATGACTCCTAGCGGCAGTGTGGCTTTGTCGGCAGTATGGCCAAAGAACAAATTACAAAGGACAGGCTTTTGTAAGCCACCTAAACGGTCCTGCAGTACTTCGGCCACACTGAAGCTGGGTGGTTTAGCCTCGATCGCGCAGTCGGCGCACACATCAAACACAATCCCAGCCGCAGCCTGCAGTTTACCGGCCAGTAATAACTGGGTCAGCATGCGATCAATGCGGTAGGGCGCCTCACCGACCTCTTCGAGGAAGAGAATTTTGCCACAGGTATCAATTTCATAGGGGGTTCCCAGTGTCGCTACAATCAGGCTTAAGTTTCCCCCGGTCAGGTAGCCCTGGGCTGCTCCCGGCACGATCCATTCAGGCGGCGGCGCGAGCGGCGGATTGATAACCGGGCCGAGCGGTTCAGAGCCGGTGACAGCCCGGGAAAAGTAATCCCAGGTGTAAGCCGGCATGTCTTTGCCCATATCTGATGCCACCATGGGTCCGTGGAAGGTGACCAAGCCGGTACGCTGGCCAATACTTACATGCAAGGCTGTGATGTCGCTGTAGCCAACAAATACCTTGGGATGGGTCCGGATGATCTCATAGTCCAGCAGTTCCAGCAGCCGCATGGTGCCATATCCGCCTCGCAGGCACACAATACCATCAATATCAGGTGCGGCAAACATCGCATTGATATCGGCAGCCCGTACGGCATCTGGACCGGACAGATAGCCCAGCGACTGATTCGTGCTTAGGCCCGGTTGTACCCGGAAACCCTGCTCTTCCAACCAGCGTATTCCCGCCGCGGCCAATTCGGGATCGCCCTGGCTGGCGGGAGCAACTACGCCGATCGTATCCCCTGACCGGAGCGGCCTGGGCTTAATTTGGGAAATAGAGTTCATGCAATCGGTCTCCTTATCGAAGAATTGGCCTATAGACATGTACAGCCTCTATTTTTCAATGTATGCTGATTTGAAATCAGCCAGCCCGAGCACTGACCAAAAATAGCCTTTAACGTAAGGTTTTGCAACAAAGGGCTGAGTTGTATAATAAATCGGGATGATGACCGCATCATCAAAAAGAACTTTTTCGGCATCGTGCATGGCCTGCATCCGGACTTTTTGGTCGTTGGTGGACTGAGCCTGTTCTACCAGGCGATTATAGGCCGGATTATTATACTTTGCATTGTTGGTGGGGTCCTTGAATACATCGATAAACGTCATCGGGTCAGCATAGTCACCCACCCACGAGGCCCGGGCAATTTGGTACTCACCTTGTTGACGCGATTCTAAGAACACTTTGGATTCCTGATTGGTTAAACTGACGGTTACACCCAGATTTTGTTTCCACATTTCCTGTATGGCTTCGGCAATCGATTTATGCATTTCACTAGTATTGAACAACAGGGTAACCGGTGGCAACCCATTGCCGTCAGGATAGCCGGCTTCGGCCAGCAACTTTTTGGCCTGGGCGATGTCTTCGGTCGTATAATTGCCGCCTTCTTCGCGGAAATCCTTACCTGTAGCCGGATTTACAAGCCCGGGCGCCACCCAGGCATAGGCCGGCTTCTTACCGCCTTTGATTACATTTTTAACCAGCGCCTCCCGGTTAACAGCCAGAGCCAGGGCCTTGCGGACTTTGGCATTATCAAAGGGAGCCTTCTGGGTATTAAACACATAGTAATATATGCCGAGATAGGGTGAAATCTTGAGCAGCCCGGCTTGAGTAAGCCGGTCATGTTCTACCACTGGCGGCTCGACCATCATGTCGACCTGATTGTTTTCCAGCATCGCCAAGCGGGTGGCCTGAGAATCACTGATCGGCCATTCCATTTTGGTCAGTTTTACGGCAGCAGCATCCCAGTATTGATCATTTTTTACAAATTCAATTTTGCCGCTGTGAACCCAATTACTTATTTTGAACGGACCGTTGCCAATCAATGCATTGACCTCGAGCGCCCATTTATCAGGATTTGCGGTTACTGTCTTCTGGTTAACAGGATAGAAGGCATGGAAGGCCGTTAAACTGAGGAAATACGCGGTAGGCTTCTCCAGCGTTACCTCCAGCGTAGTGGCGTTGACAGCTTTTACACCGACCTGATCGACCGTCACTTTTTTCTCATTATAAGCCTGCGCATTTTTAACCGGGAATAACATATAGGCATTTTCTGAGGCGAATTCAGGGTTCAAAGCCCGTTTCCAGGCAAACTCAAAATCCTGAGCTGTCACCGGTTCGCCATTGGACCATTTGGCGTTAGGACGTAAGTAAAACACGTATTTCATCCCATCGGCAGAGACGTCCCATTTCTCCGCTACGCCTGGTGCCGGCTGATCTTTGGCGTCAAGGCGCGTCAACCCTTCAAAAACCTGTACCTCTACCAATGACTCGGGGATGCCTGTGGACTTGGCCGGGTCCAGGGTCGACGGCTCCGCTTCCAGGGCATAACGAAGCACCTGCTCAGTACTGCCACTACCCGATTTGCTGCAGCCTGCCGCCAGGGTGACAAGCATTGTCATCACCAGCAGGACCGCAAAGATTTTTTTGCACGACATGGTTATTCCTCCTTCAGATATAAGTGATTATAGACAATTTTACCAATGTTAGCCACCAACTGAAGTCCCAGATAGTTGGCCGTAAGATCAGCCGACAGGACGCAGATGGTGTAAGGGCCATCAGGCAAGAACAGGATTCCGGCATCATGTTCGACTCCCGGCAAAGTGCCTGTTTTGTGAGCAATTACTGTCTCTTCCGGCAGAAAAAAGGGCAGTTTATCATTGATTTGCTGCCGCTTTAAAATATCCAGCATCATAGCCCCGTATGCGGGCGGCAGCATGGTACTGTCCAGCACCTGGGCCAGCAGGAGTGCCAGGTCAGCGGCGCTGATCCCATTTTCCAGGCCTGCCCGGGCGGCATCAAAATCCATCATCCGGCGCCTGAGCACTGTTGACTTGAGCCCCAGACCGGTCATGGTGTTATTCACATTATCCATGCCGGCAAGGTCAATCAGCATATTGGTGGCGGTATTGTCACTAAGGATAATCATCAGGGTAACAAGCTCACGGACGGTCAGCGTCAGCCCCGGGCGCAGTTCTTTGAGAATACCGGCGCCACCGGTGGTAATGCCGCTGGTTACACCCAGGGTTTCCTCCAGAGAAATCATACCGGCGGCAGCCTGGCGCATAATCTCGTACATGATCGGAACTTTAATCATACTGGCGGCGGGAAACACCATTCCCGGGTTTAGTTCCAGCCTGTCGCCGGTGGTGTGATTTACAACGACAACCCCCCAGCGACCGGTGTATGTTGATAAAACGGCCTCAATTTTTCGGCGCAATCTTTCCATAATCGACTCCTTTAGAAGAATATCGGCAATAAAGAAACCAGCTTCCACAGACCGGCTGGCCCTAAAAGCTGGTTATATTTACAATAAAAAGGTAGCAATAAACGGCTCCTTCACGCAAAGTAAATAAAGCAGCCCAGATAAGCCTGTTCCCATTAGGATATTCGCTATGCTGTAATAAAATTCCTGTTACGTCTTATGCAGTAAATGGCACGCCGCCAGATGCCCGGCGCCAATATCGATAAGCGTCGGCTCCTGTTCGGAACATACCGGCATAGCGTAGCGGCAGCGGGTGCGGAAGCGGCAGCCTGAGGGCGGCTGGATGGGGGTGGGAACATCGCCTGCCAGGAGAATCCTCTCCCGTTTGGCCTCTACATCCGGGTCCGGGATGGCTATCGCCGATAGTAATGCCTGTGTATAAGGATGCTGCGGGTGGCTGTACAGTTCGCCACTGGTCGCTATTTCCACAATTTTGCCAAGATACATGACGGCCACACGGTTGCTGATATGCTTAACCATCGCTAAATCATGGGCGATAAACAAATAGGTCAGTCCCAATTCTGCTTGCAGACGCTCCAGTAGATTGACCACTTGGGCCTGAATGGACACATCCAGGGCCGAGATGGGCTCATCGCAGATAATAAAACTGGGATCGACCGCTAACGCCCGGGCAATGCCAATCCGTTGACGCTGGCCGCCGCTGAATTCATGGGGAAAACGATTGGCGTATTCGGGATTTAGCCCGACCATCTGTAACAGATCAATAATACGCCGTGTCCGTTCCTTACCGGCGGCTAAGCCATGGATGTCCAGGGGTTCGCCGATAATATCGCCAACCGTCATGCGTGGATTCAGCGATGCATAAGGGTCCTGAAAGATCATCTGCATATGGCGCCGCAGCTGTTTCCCGGCAGTCCGGCTGTCGATGTCCTCCCCGTTAAACCGGATGCTGCCGGCGGTGGGCTTATATAGATGAATAATTGTGCGTCCGGTAGTAGATTTGCCGCAGCCGCTCTCGCCAACCAGCCCGAGGGTCTCCCCTTTGCGAATAGAAAAACTCACATCATCGACAGCTTTGAGGTAAGCGGTGGGGCGTCCCAGGAAATCGGTACTGACAGTAAAATACTTTTTCAGATTACGTACTTCTAAAATATTGTCCTGTTCCATCAGCTTGTCCTCTCTCGCGCAGGCTGGGGAGCGCCAGGATGCTGCAGCCAGCATTTCACGCTATGTTCCTGCCCTACTGCTGTTGTTTCGGGATATTGTTCTGCACAAATACGCATGGCATAGGGACAGCGGGGGTGGAAAGGGCAGCCGGTTGGCGGCCGCAAAAGATCCGGCGGCTGCCCCTCGATGACTGATAATGTTTGTTTTTGTGTAAAATCCAGGCGCGGCACCGATTGTAAGAGCCCCCAGGTGTAGGGATGCCGAGGATGATGGAAGATATCCCGGGCTGTTCCCGCCTCGGCAATTTTACCGGCATACATGACAATCACCCGGCTGCATAAGCCGGCAATCGCCCCAAGGTCATGGGAGATTAAAATAATGGCTGTATTTAATTTAGCCTGCAGGTCTTTCATCAGATCCAGAATCTGCGCCTGAATGGTGACATCAAGGGCTGTAGTCGGCTCATCGGCGATCAATAGCTTCGGGTTGCAGGCTAAGGCGATGGCAATCATGGCCCGCTGGCGCATGCCGCCGCTGAATTGGTGCGGATAGTCTTTTATCCGTTGTTCCGGTGCAGGGATACCGACCAGACGCAGCATTTCCACGGCGCGCACGTACGCACTCGCTTTGTTCATTTGTTGATGCAGCTGTAACGATTCGGCAATCTGCATCCCGATCGTAAGCACAGGGTTAAGCGACGTCATTGGGTCCTGGAAGATCATACTGATATCATTACCGCGGATTTTTTCCATTACGGCCTCAGGTTTCTGCAGTAAATCAGCGCCTTCAAAAAGGATTTTCCCATTTGTATACCTGCCGGGAGGCGTAGCTATGAGCTGCATAATGGCATGGGCAGTCACACTTTTGCCGCAGCCTGACTCACCGACAATGCCAACAGCCTCCCCGGGAAAAACCTGAAAGCTGATGCTGTCTACAGCCTTTACTTCGCCGGCGTACGTGTCAAAGGATACTGCTAATTCTTGCACATCTAATAACGGCTTCATTTGTTTTCCCCCTTAACGCCGCACCCGGGGATCAAGCGCATCGCGCAGCCCGTCCCCAAGAAAATTGAAGGCCAGCATGGTGATGCTGATCGCCATGGCCGGAAAGAACAATTGGAAGGGATAGGACCGTAAACTGGTAACACCTTCGGAGGCCAGTACGCCCCAGCTGGCCATGGGAGCAGCGACGCCCAGGCCGATAAAGCTTAGGAAAGCCTCGGTAAAGATGGCCTCAGGAATGGCGAGCGTCATGGTAATAATAATCGGGCCCATGCTGTTGGGAATGAGATGACGGAAAAGAATGCGCCAATTGCTGGCCCCAATGGTCCGGGCAGCCAAAACATATTCCTGCTCCTTCAAGCTTAAAATCTGCCCGCGGACGATGCGGGCCATCCCCAGCCAGTACGCAATACCCAGGGCAATAAAAATATTGGTCAGCCCTGGCTTTAAAATAACCATCAGCAATATTACATAAAGCAACACCGGGATACCATACAGGATATCAACAATATTCATCATGATTCTGTCAACCCGGCCACCCAGAAACCCGGCTATACCGCCGTAGACAACCCCGATGGTAAGGTTGAGTAAACTGGCCACAAAGCCGATAGCCAGTGAAATGCGCGCACCGTACAAGACCCGGATAAACAAGTCCCGGCCCAGGTTGTCAGTGCCGAACCAATGCCCGGCGCTAGGCGGCCTGTTGGTCTCACTGAGATTTTGATCAGAGTAGGAAACGGTCGACAGCCAGGGACCAACCACTGCCACGAGGATGATAAACGCAATGGTATACAGGCTGATCATGGCAAGTTTGTTTTTTTTCAGACGCCGCCAGGCGTCCTGCCTGTAGGTTGTACCGGGACGAGTGCTTGTTTCGGCAGGGCTGCTGTGGACAATCGGTTCAAATAATTCGCTATTCAAATGCATCTTCAGCCCTCCTGCTTCCCGTCTAGTTTTATCCGGGGGTCGAGTAGCGGATAAATAAGGTCTACGATTAAATTCAGTCCGACGACCAATATGCTGTAAAAAACGGTAACGCCGAGAATTACTGTATAGTCGCGGTTATAGATACTTGTAACAAAATGCCGTCCTAAGCCGGGAATGGCAAAAATAGTCTCAATGATAAAGCTGCCGGTCAATATGGAGGCCGTCATCGGGCCGATATAGGTAACGACCGGGATCAGGGCATTTTTCAGCGCATGCCGGTACATGATAACAGTTTGGGGCAGCCCTTTCGCCCGCGCCGTCTTAATATAATCCTGGGCCAGGACCTCCAGCATGCTGGAGCGGGTCAGACGGGCGATAAAGGCCATCGGATGCGCGGCCAGGGCTAAGGCCGGCATAATTAGATATTCAATCCCGCCCCACATCGCCGCCGGCAACAGTTGCAGCTTAATAGCCAATACATAGATCAATAAGGTTGCCAGGACAAAACTGGGCACCGAAACACCAATTGTTGCAAACAACATGGTAACATAGTCCTGCCATTTATTCTGGCGAAGCGCTGCAATGGCCCCGGCAGGAATTCCCAGCAGAACAGCCAGACTGATACTTACCGCGCCTAATTGCAGGGAGACGGGAAAGCTTTCATAAATAATGTCATTGACGGTACGGCCTGCGTATTTAAAAGAGGGGCCGAAATCAAACCGGATTAAATTAGCCAGGTAGTCCACATATTGTGTCCATAAAGGATCATTCAGACGATAACGTTCTTCAATATTTTTTAGTACCGCTGCAGGAATATTCTTCTCACCAGTAAAAGGACCACCGGGGATCGCGTGCATCAGCAGGAAAGTAATTGTGATAATCGCCAGTAGCACAAGTAATGAACTAAAAATGCGGTGCAGCATATATCGGGCCAAGTTGTGTACACCCCTTTGCAGTGCAGATAAACATGTATATTCGCTGTATGTATTCGTATCCCTTTCTCCATCACAGGTTACCGGATATTTTCGAATGTATGCTTCCTAAAAGTATCCGGAGTTATGCAACTGCTATTCACTCAATTGGCCCGTGGGCCGGTAAAGCAGAAACCAGTACCGCTTATAAGTACTGGTTTCTTGTGAAAAAGAGATGGTTTTCTATACATGGCGCTGGAAATATATACGAAATTCTGTGCCGTTAGAATTTGAATTAACCTCAATTTTCGCGTTATGCCTATCTGCAATACTATAACAAATAGGTAAGCCAAGACCAGTACCATGGGCTTTTGTGGTCATAAACGGCGTGCCTAACTTGGACAGCATTTCTGAAGGAATACCACAACCTTCATCGGTAATAGCGAGGATCGGACAACCACCCTCATCATAAGTTTTTAATAGTACGGTTCCACGAGCTCCCATTGATTCTAATCCGTTCTTTGCGAGATTGAGAATGAGCTGACGTATCTCCTTGGGATCAGCAAATATTGCGGATGTTGAGAGTAATTCCGAAAGCACGGTTTTACTTTCTAACATCGCACTGGTTTCAATAAGAGGAGTTATGCTTGAGACAATTTCGCTTAGGTGACATTTTTCCTGATGCATTAATTTATTTTTTGCTAGTGAAAGGAACTCCGTAATTATACCACTGGCACGATCTAGCTCCTCAATCATGAGATTAAACTGCTCTCTATATGACTCAAAAGGTTTCTTCTTTTCAAATAACTGTAAATAACCCTTAACTGTTGTTAGAGGATTACGTATTTCGTGGCCTATTCCCGCCGCCATTTGACCCACCATGTTTAAACGATCCAGTTTTGTAATTTCATTGAGGTACCTTTTTTTCTCAGTAACGTCTATAGCTATAAGCATAATGCATTTTGTTGTACATAACTCGCTTTGACTCGCTTGGCCTCAATCCGCGAGAAATCAAGAAGGGTATTTACTAACTTAAGAAGTCGCAGTCCGTTGCGTTGTATCATGTGCAATTGCTCTCGACACTCGGGAGAGAGCGTTTCAGCATTATTATATATCAATTCTTCTAAAGGGCTTAACATCAAAGTAAGGGGCGTGCGAAATTCATGACTGATGCTGCTAAAAAAATCAATTTTTGCCCGGTTTAACTCATCTAGAGACTCCACTCTTCTGCGTTCTTCTTCATAAGCTCGCGCAGTTGCAATAGCTGTACTTACATGCCCGGCAATCAAATCAAAGAAATTTTTATAATCGTCGTCGAAGGCGAGATATGAGCTTATCCCCAATATAAGGATGGCAGAAAGCCGATCCTGCCCTTGACACGTAACAGGTAGGAAAATTGCTAATTGGGGCGGATTTGCCCAAGGGCCGTACGGAACAACCTGAAATACAGAAGGGAGATCATCAACAAACGCTGCCTTGCCGGAATAAAGTACTTTCTCCATATGCATCTCCAAAGGGTTTATAGGAGAAGCAAGATCAATCTCATTGCGGCAATTATTCTCATTGTTAAAACCGGTTATACCTGCCAGTGTCAGTTTACTCTCCGCATCATTGATAAGGTATAATATAGCAAACGGAATGTCCTGGGGATTTTCTGCCACTTTTTCAATAGCTCGCAAACCAACTTCTTGAGCGGTTTTGCCTTCTATTATCATTGATCGTAAGGTTTTTAGCCTACGTTCACCTAACACTTGACCTGTCGTTTCAGTGCAAGCATTGAAAATACCATATACATCGCCCTGATCGTTAAATAGCGGGCTATAAGAGAACGTGAAATAGGTTTCCTCTATATAATTATTTCGATTCAAGTGCAGTAATAAGTTTTCTGACCAAGTTGCTTTTCCGGTTTGAAGCACAGTTTCCATCATCGGGCCTAGAATATGCCAGATTTCTGACCAACAATCCTTTCCCGATTTCCCAAGATATTGTGGATGTTTAGAAAGTCCAAGCATAGGGCGATACGCGTCATTATAAAGCATGGTATAATCTGGTCCCCACCAAATTACCATGGGAAATTTGGAACCAAGACAAATATCAACCGCAATGCGAAGGCTTTTAGGCCATGTTTCTACCGGACCAACTGCTGTAGAGTGCCAGTCAATATTATCCATAAGAGTACCCATTTCGCTACCCAAGAAATTACCAGGCAAGGACTGACGAGTTAATGACATATCAATACCTCCTCCAGAGAGACAACCATATTTAGTAAAATTATCCAGGTTTGTTGAATAATCCTTTATTTAGTTACTTCCTTAAGGAACGTAAAAATTAGACCCCTTTCAGTTTGACATTTGAAAAATTGAAAGGGGTCTAACCTTTATGCAACTACCGTCTTGTATCTATGGGCTGTGGCTTGTTTAGTAAGAAGGTAATGATCTATTCAGTATTGTAACCGGTTACAGCAATTCGGACATCTTTTCTACATTAGTTGCAGCTTGTGCAAGTTGTTCCATAGCCGAAGATATTTCCTGCGAAGCAGCTGCCTGTTGTTCTCCTAGGCTTGAGGCCTCGCCAACGCCGGCAATAATTTTAGAAGATTGGGACTGTATGTTGTTTATAATGCCTTTTATTTCCTTGACAGCTTGACTGCTATTAACAGCCATTTTGCGGATTTCCTCCGCAACAACCGCAAAACCCCGGCCATGCTCTCCTGCACGTGCAGCTTCTATGGCGGCGTTCAAACCCAGTAAGTTGGAATTTGCTGACACGTCACTGACAAATTTTAGAATGTCATCTGTTTTACTTATTTCTTTCATTACATTTTGACCTAAATTATCTAAGTTATTTAAAGTGTTGGAAAGCGTAGACGCGGTTGCTGCTAGCTCTTCCGAAGTCGCAGTTATTTCTTGAGAGGTTGCCGCAATTGTTTGGGCGGTATGTTGTAATAGCTGCTGGTTTGTTAGACTAATAAATAATGCTATGGCTCCAAGGACCATGCCGTTTTCAATAATGGGGTAACTAATCGACTTTACAGTATTGCCATACATTTCTTTCGGGAGAACCTTCGTAATCGGTTTTTTAACAGCCAAACTTTCTTGTATGGCACCGCCTTGCAAGGCTTTACTGCCTATATCTGCTTTTATCGAGAAGGTCTTAGCATGAGATATACCGATGAAAGTGCCTTCTGCATCAGTAACAAGTACTTCGCAGTCAATCGGGAAAAGTGCTTGAAATATTGGACCGGCATAAATAAGGGAATCTAAACTAGACATGGAAACCTCCGCAACGCTTATTTTTTTTGTATCTGGCTATTAGAAGACGGCTCTTCAACTACTATTTCTTTTTTTAAATGCTCTTCTTCGAGTTCTTTTACAATTCGAGGTAAGTCTTTGAGCAGCTCTTCTAAGTCTTCTATAGATGTTTCACCAGTTAGCTTTTTGTCGCTCATTAGCTAGCCACCCCACTCATAAAGTTAAGCTTGAACATTCCAACGGCTTGCTGCAGGCATCCGCTGTAAGTAGTCTGTGTGATAATTGGTTTCCCGATCTTTAGAACACCTCGTTTCCATAAAAAAACTACCAGATTGCATTAAAATTGCAACCTGGCAGTCATTGACTTGTGTCATTAGACCCATGGCTTTGCGTCCCCACCTTTCGGAAGGTTTGCCGATACTAAATTTTGTCATAGACAAGATTCTACACAATTTTCTAATATCCTTCATTAAAGCACAAGTCACGATCATATTTTTAATTAAAACTGCCACCTTTCTATGTAATAGATATATCTCTATTATATAGAAGGTGGCGGGAGTACCTAGATGCACCGAGCCTTTTGCGACAGAGGAAACCGATTCTGCCCTCATTTCCTCCAGCCTACCTCTGCCAAATTGCTGGTTTTGGCCCTACCAGTGCCAAGAAATGGTTGTAGATTCGCGGCGAATTATCTTTTCGCAAAATACAGATCTTTATGCTGTGGGGGGCAGTGCCATGTAAACAGGAATGCGCTACACTACCTGAAACGATGGCATCACACCAAATGTAGCCAAAAATTAAAGCCTCCGGGGAGAACTCCTTTACGCCGCCACTGACCAGATCCCAAAGGGGGTTGGACACCTCGCCAACATATACTTGGGCAATTTCCCAACTGTTCCATTGCCTGCGCACGGAAACCAGTTCTGTTGCATCAACCGGTTTATTAAGTTTTGGTTTTGACTTCACGCACATCGCCCTCCTTTCATTTAATAGTATGCTATACGGGAGAAGCTTCAACACATGGCTGCTGTCTGGTATTACCCTTCTGACCTTCTAATTCCTGCTGTAGATCATTTAATAGGCTGATGTAATTTTTAGGGGAGGCTGTCACTTGAGCGTAAATAAAACATCCCCTCCACCTTTCTATGTAATAGATATACTATTATCTAAAAGGCCGAGGGGATGTTTTTGACCTATGCTAAATCTCCACTCAATTGATGATTTCATGAAACAAACGAACTTCTTCTTGCGACACATTGGAATGCGCGAAATCAGATCTTACACAATCCTTAATCAAGATTTCGCTATAATTGTTACATCCGTATGCTACGCTGGCGCTTATTACTTCTTGGCGCAATATTTTTGCTGGCTCAATAGCACCTGGCGGTGTCGCCGGGTCTTTTATAATCGTATCAAGATATTCGGCTCGCATAGCATGATGCATTTCTGCAACAATTGCCGCATCAAGGATTTTATAGCATGCACTTTGAGGAATACAAATATAAGTACGGCAACTTGCCGGTCGCTCTTTGTAAACAAGACATCTCGCCAATCCGTCCAGGTAACGGCATTTCTTGTGCCCGGCGATCATGAAGACCTCCAGTTTATTTTGGCCTACGTCTACAAACAGTTTTGGAATTATGCGCTCTACCTTTCCTTTGGATAGTTTTTTAGCGCTGACACTGTCCATATTGATTTTAAATCTGCCTTTACAGCAATGCTGCTTACAGGTATCGCATGGCAATGGATTCTCAGTCAAAAACTCATCGACAGCATCGAAAAAGTCCTGCACAGTAGATTTATTGTTTAATCCGATAATATCTACTTCATTTTCTTTGTTAAAAAATAGTTTCAGCTTAACCATTCCTTTCGATAATGTATGCCCTACCCTACAGTTCACCCCAAAAGTTAATATCATCCTTGTTAGAACATCTAGTGTATATAGACTTACAGGGATGGTTCCCTTGTATCAGATTCATGGCTATGTATCCCATTTTTCAACATTTTACCATATAAGTATAAAATCCTGCAACATTAGCAAAAAAGCCAACTCGGTTGTGAACTGAACCGCGAAAAATGGACATTGAAAGAAAAAGCCTCCAGTTGTAGGATAGAATTACGACTGGAGGTTTTGTCATGTCAGGAAAAAAAGGAATGTCACGATATGGGCAAGAGATGAAAGAGAGGGTTGTCCAGGCG
>NZ_DATMYD010000148.1:0-3598 GCF_035561155.1 Sporomusa sp.
AGGGGGCGATGGCGATCTTTACTGTGAATATAAAGAGAATATTGAAACTGATAAGGTAGAAGACAAGTTATAAAGGTTTCCTAAATGGTAAAAGACGACCCTCACCCCAAAATTGGGAACAAGGGTCGTCTTCTGTTTCGTGCTTTTTAAGCTTTGCTCCGTCAAAACCACAAGTTCTTCAGTGGCCTCCATATTAGCAGGAGCATTTTTTCATGAGTAAAACCATTTACTACAAGAGGTTTTACTATAGATTCATTATATTTTGCCGTCAATGATCTGATACTCCAACGGGCAAAGTTGATACCTCCTATATATTCCCTGATTATGGGAGGATTTTGTATTTTTTGGTAGAATTAGGATGGAAATGAATAACTTTGCTTAAACCGTGAATCAACCCCCGTAGGAGAGTGGAATATGGATTATACTTCTCTGACCATACTCATCGGAACTGTTCTCATGTTAATTCCATATGTGTATTTTTATATCCTATATCGCGAGCGCTTTATGGGTATTTGGATATTAAGCTGGCTTATTTTCTGGGGACGGATTGTTCTTTTTGACTATGGCCCGCTTACTTGGAAACAATCTGCCGTGGCTCTTACCTTTTTCCAATTAATGATCATAATTAATGGGTTAACTTTTGCATGGGGTACATATGTCTTTATCAATAAACCACTCAATAAGAACTGGTTGTATGTTGCAGCTGGTACATTCACCCTAAGCATCGTATCCAACCTATTAGATTTACCTCTCCTCTATAAACTACTACCTCCCCTAGGGTTCAGTTGCTTTATGTGCATATGGATAGGCAGGATTTTTACGCATCATTTACAAACAACAGGGATTGGAAGGTACATTACTGGATATGCCCTCACTTTTTGGGGGCTTCTCACACTCTTTATGCCGTATTCGGTCAGCATCCCCTGGCTAAGCCCCTGGTGTTATTTAGCGGGTATTATTCTCCGGCTGGTTATTGTCTTGGGCATTTTGCTGGTATACTTGGAAAAAACCCGATCGGACTTAGCTCAAAAGGAAACCCAATACCGGTTACTGGCGGAAAACGCCGCTGACGTGATTTACCGTTACAGGTTATCTCCTGTTGCTAATTTTGAGTATATAAGCCCAGCCGCTCTACCTGTTACAGGTTATATCCCCGAAGAATATTATACAGATGCCAGCTTGCTGACCAAACTGATATACCTAGATGACCAGCCGCTGTTTGACAAATTCGTCGAGAATGATTCAGCCCCCAGCGATTTACCGCATACTTTCCGCCTTGTGCGTAAAGATCAAAATATCATCTGGGTCGAACAAAAAGTTGTTCCTATTTATGATAAGAGCGGTAACCTAGTTGCATTGGAAGGAATTCTGCGTGATGTTACCGCCCGCAAAAATATGGAACAAGTTGTAGCCCGAGCTGAGCAGATGAACATGGTAGGACAAATGGCCGCTAGCGTCGCCCACGAAATCCGCAACCCCTTAACTTCAGTCCGCGGCTATCTGCAAATGATGAAAATTAAGGGAGAGTCCAGTATCAGTCAAGAGCGGTATGACCTTATGATCAGCGAACTAGACAGAACCAATACGGTAATCACCGAATACCTGCTACTGGCTAAGGATAAAGTACCTAACTTGAGAAGTTGCTGTTTAAATAGTATCATAACTGCTGTATTTCCTTTAATACAGGTAACAGCCGGAGCTACCAGTGCATATATAAAACTTTTCCCGGAGGAGATACCGGAAACGTATCTGGATAAAAACGAAATTCGCCAGCTAATATTTAACCTAGTTAATAACGGTCTACAGGCTATGCCAAAAGGGGGGGAACTTGTTATCCGCACATACATGGATAAAGATACAGTAGTTCTTTCTATCAGCGACCAAGGTTCTGGTATCCCACCTCAGATACTCAAGAATTTGGGCACTCCATTTCTAACTACCAAGAATACTGGCACAGGCCTAGGTTTGCCTATGTGCTACAGGATTGCCCAAAGGCATAACGCCGCTATTCATGTGGAAACAAGCGATAAAGGAACCACTTTTCTAGTCAAATTCTCCCTAACCAGTCTTTAGCAAAACAATAACGTTTTTTGAAAAACTTTCCACAAGGTCAAGCCTTGTGGAAAGTTTTTTTCTTACAATACATTACATTTTCTTACGATTCAAAAGTGGGAGGTGATTTTCAGAAGCCATCTATGCCAGACCGCGAAAACTGCATCAACAATATTTCGAAAAGGAGAGATCATTAATGAGCTTGCATGACACTGTAGTAGCCCAGGAGTATCCAATTACAATCGGCATTGCTACAGCATCAAGGGAAAAAGAGGAAATATACCGTCTCCGTTACCAAATCTATGTGGAAGAAATGGCTATGCAGCTGACCTCTGTCGACCACAGCAACAGTCTCTTATATGACCAACTAGATAAATGGGCAATTCTAATCTACGCCAAAGCCGGCCCGAAAACTATCGGCACAATAAGAATAAATATCGGTCCTTTATCTAAATTCCCTCCGGATTTGGTGCAAATTCTTTCCTTGAATAGATTTCAAAAATTCTATAAGGAAAACAACCAGCAAAGTTTTTTTGCCTATAGCAGTAAGTTGATGGTGGACCCGTATTACCGAAATACAGCGGCATTGCATCTACTTACGGCAAAAGCTTATGAACTTGGCTGTGGCCAAGTCCAATTTTGTTTTGGTGTATGTAATTTTCATCTACTTCGTCTTTACGAGCAAATCGGATGGCGGCGGCTTGATCGAAGTTTTACAGCCCCAGGTTACGACGGTGTATTGATACCCTTGGTTTTGCTAATCGACGATATTGAATACTTTAGGGCAGTACGTTCTCCCCTATATCGTATAGCCCGCAAGCGAGGACTATTGAACACCTGCGCCGCCGGATGGTTCCGCGAAGAATTTACCGAACATTCAAACACCATGAACAGCCAGTTAGTTACAGAAGAAGAATTATGGGCTTTTTTGCGAAAAAGGTTGCGACATGAACCAAATCTAACAATACGTGTGTTAGATAGACTATCCGCAGCAGAAGCGCGGCAATTCCTTCACTACTGCGGCATTATAATCCAATGCCGTGCTGGTGACTATATCACACTTTGCGGCTATACAAGTCATACCCTTGGTATATTGATCACCGGCAGGCTTTCACCCGGCTTCGCTGGTTCTGAGGCAGACACCATTCTGCCCGGACACTGCTTTGGTACAGCAGGTCTGGTTGGTCAGCCCAGATATACGGAAGATATTTACGCCGTCACCGACACAGAAATACTGATTATATCTCGCTTAAGTTTTCATAAGTTCCAACACTCCCATCCAGATATAGCCCTCAAAATCATTCAAAATATAGAGACCTTTACTGATGAACAAATTAGGACAAACCAAGCCACAAAAATAAGACTTAAGTAAAAAGATTAATGGTCACTTTTCCGCACTTAATACAAAAATGCTCCCGCCATATTAGGAGGCCACTGAAAAAGTCCCTTTAATACTTAAAAAGGTATAGACCCTCAAGAAAACTGAGGAGGCTGTACCTTTTTTCCTGTATAATAAAGGTATTAAAGGGAGCAGGTGAGTCAAATG
>NZ_DATMYD010000149.1:0-21544 GCF_035561155.1 Sporomusa sp.
TTCTCGACGAACCGCTTCCAATTCTGTTTTGCATCAAAAAAGATCTGCCATAAGATGTTCTTCTTCATGCCTCCGTATTTCCGCAAACCCGCGCCATTTCTCCTGCCGTAGCCTCTCTAAACTTATAAATTCTGATACATCAAAAAAAATGAACCGTCCAAATAGACGGTTCACACTTATTCGACCTTGACAACAAACATACCATTTATAATATCCGGGATGACAAATGTTGTGTTTGCTCCATTAAAGCCGCCTGATACCGGTTTAGCGCCATCTGATAAAAGAGCCAGTCGCCATACCAGTCTATCGTTAAGCCATAACTCGCCGCAAGTGGCTCCGTCCTGGCGCGTAATATTAACATTAAAACTAAAATCAGCCGCCAGTGCGGAGGAGGGATACAGGTTAATGATCATCGACAGCAGTAGGGTAGCTACTAATTTGCGAATTACTTTCTGCATAATCAGCCCTCCAAATATGTCAATATCAGTTACTCATAATATGTGTTTTTTACTGGCTTTTATGCAGATATTCGCCACTAAACTCGAACACCTATGATTGTCGCTGTCGCGTAAGCAGCAATACCTTGGCCCTGCCCAGCGAAACCTAACCCCTCAGTTGTTGTGGCTTTCACATTGACTTGGCTAACATCAACCCCCAAAGTTTCTGCAATATTGCTATTCATTTTGGCTATATACGGAGCCAGCTTAGGTTTTTGAGCCACAATAGTAGCGTCAATATTATTAACAGTATAACCATGCCTAGCCAAAATTGCGCGCACTTCAGCCAACAGTGCCAGGCTTGATATGCCTTCGTAACGCCCATCAGTATCAGGGAAATGGCGGCCAATATCGCCTAAAGCGGCTGCACCCAACAGCGCGTCCTTGATGGCATGTAGGAGCACATCAGCGTCAGAGTGACCATCAAGCCCGAGTGTATAGGGTATATCTACGCCGCCAAGAATTAGTTTGCGTTCTGGAACCAAGCGGTGAACATCGTAGCCAATGCCAGAGCGAATCATACCTATCGCCTCCTGTCGGTTTGCAAGTAGTGTTTCAGCAAAAGTTAAATCTTCCGGGGTAGTAATCTTTATATTTTGATAATCACCTTGTACAATTTTCACTTTGGTGCCTAAGCGCTCGACTAATGCTGCGTCATCTGTGCCGAGATAGCCATCCTGTGCCGCCTGCGCATAAGCCGCTTTAAGCAGTTTTGCATCAAAAGCCTGTGGTGTCTGCACCGCCCACAGCGTGCGACGGTCAGGTGTACCAGTTACCCAACCGGTGGTATCGACCGACTTAATGGTGTCTTTGACCGGCACGGCTACAATGGCTGCACGATACTGGCGGGCAGTGGCGACAGCTTGGTTGAACAGGGCTGGCTCAGCCAGTGGCCGCGCTCCGTCATGTACCACCACGATGTCAGCACTGACCGGAACAGCCTTTAATGCATTGTCAATCGAATGCTGCCGCTCATTCCCGCCAGGAACCACTTGCCAGGATACCGGCAAGTTACACCCTGACAGCAGGCTACTAACGCTTTCGATTTCTTCTACTGCTGCGGTTACAATTAAGCTGCTCACATCTTGTGTAACACACGCCGCCAGTACCGTATGCAACAGCACAGGTTTGTCTAAAAGGGGGATAAACACTTTATTTATCCCACCCCCCATTCTTTTTCCCTGCCCGGCGGCTGCAATAATAACACAAACCATAATTTCCCTCCTCCTAAAGAAAACTCGGCTCTTGCCAAGTCCTTTAGGACGAGGTAAAAGCCTTAGATTTTTCTTATCCTTAGATTAGGTTTAGAATCTTATACTATCTTATCGGGCAAAAAGCCTTCAAGCCGCAAGGCTTGAAGGCTTTTTTTTACATCGCTGCTTTGGGTTTGGCGAAAATCATCCGCCCGGCGGCCGTCTGCAGCACCGAAGTAACTAAGACTCCTACCGTTTCTCCAATGTGTTTTTTACCGCCGTCAACCACGATCATGGTGCCGTCGTCAAGATACGCTACGCCCTGACCAAATTCTTTACCGTCTTTTACAACATGCACCACCATTTCTTCCCCTGGCAGTACTACTGGTTTAACAGCGTTGGACAGTTCATTAATATTGAGAACAGACACGCCTTGTAGTTCGGCTACCTTATTAAGATTATAATCATTCGTTATAATTTTGGCCTTGACCAGCTGCCCAAGTTTGATGAGTTTGGAATCAACCTCGGCAATATCATCAAAATCGCGGTTATCAATGTGGACATTTAATTCGAGTTCTTTTTGCATGCGGTTTAAAATATCCAGACCGCGCCTACCGCGGTTACGTTTCAAAAGATCAGATGAATCGGCAATATGCTGCAGTTCTTCCAAAACAAACACCGGGATAATGAGTAGGCCTTCAATAAACCCACTTTTACAAATATCAGCTATACGTCCGTCGATAATAACACTAGTGTCAAGTATCTTCGCCTGGCATATATTAGAATTTTTATCTTTAGAACGATCTTTACCGTCCCGGCTAAGCCACGGCAATGTTGGCAACGCTGAAAACATGCTGAATAACTCTTCGCGCTTCTTAATCGCGACATTAATCCCTAAATAACCCAAGATAATACTTAACAACAGCGGAACATATTTCCCGACGATCGGGATAGGTAAAAAAGCCGATCCAAGCAAATTAGAAATTATTAGTCCAGTGGCTAAACCCAATACACCTGCCAGCACATCATACCCAGGCATCTTGTTTAAGCGCAGCTCAACCCAGTAAGTGAATTTCCAGAGTTGCTTAATAAAGAATGGAGCTATTAAAAAACCAACTACACCCCCTACTAATCCCCCAAAGACAAACGAGAGAATAGTAGTCATAGTAACGCCAAACACGCCGATTCTTAAAAATTCTTCACTTACCACAACAGCCAACAACGGAATAATCCTGTCGGTTATCATTAGTCCACCAACAGCCGCCAGAACGGTAATAAGTATTCTAAGTGTTTTGTCAATCACGGCTTCTACCTCCTTTCTGTATAATAATAATCTAAATCCAAAAAGTGGAAATATATTTATATTATACCCTGCTTCGAATAAAAAAATACGTCAAGATATCAGAACATCTTGGCTGTAATAGGTTATAGTATAGCATAAAGTTCCCGCTTTTGTCAAAATTTTATATTTTAGCATGTATAAACAGTCCTGTCAATAAGCGGCCTCTAATTATTCTTAGGCGGTTTTAGGCCTATACATTGACAACTACAGAGACCAATTTATATAATAATAGGCAAAGCGAGGTGTAGCTAACGTGCATGATAATAAATGTTGTTTAGACTTTCAGTCTATTGTAGATGACTACTTAATCCGCCACCGCAGCGTACTGGACGTGTTAACAAAGTATCAGGAAACCTCCGCCAGGGTAAACAGGGCTGTCGCTAAGGCAGTTACCGGCTGCGGCTGCATTCAGGTGTCGGCTGCCCGCCAATCTGTTCCAGAAGACGCTGCCTATAGTGAGCTTAAAGATCACATGTCCTCACATCTGGTTGGCGAAACCTGCCCCCAGTGCCGGGAAGTAATCGCCAAAGAACTAGGCCACAGCCTGTTCTATCTGGCTGCTTTGTGCAATCTTACCGGCCTGTCTCTGCATGAAGTCATGCAGCAGGAATACAAAAACGTCAAAACCCTGGGTGTTTTCCATCTTACCTAAATACTTACATACTGCACAGCCTTTATACAGGCTGTGCTTTTTTTATCCCTTAAAACAGTATTACATAAACATTTTCCCAGTGGGAATGATACTGGTAAAGGGGGGTAAACATGTGCTATTTGTTGAGAATTACACTAACTATACTGGTAGTAATAAGCCTGAGCAGCCTATCAACTATGGCAGCCCCACCCGAATCGGCTGAATCGACAGCCGGCGGCGAATTGGTCTCCGGCTATATTACAGTGGTTGACGATAAGGGTGTTATCGTTCTGCAGACTGGTCATGAAGTCCATCCGGGTGATGAATATATCAGTGAAGACGATGTATTGTATGAAATTACTGCGGTTGAAGGCACGCTGGCCCGCTGCCGGGCAATGGAGAAAATTTCGAGTCATGCTCCGGACAACGCTATTTTCGTCCAGGCACCGTCACCTGACGCACCCAAACCCAAGATTGCCCTTTACCACAGCCATACCGATGAATCATACATTCCTAACGATGGTGTTCCGACCGAACGGGGTAATGGTTCAATCATGACCGTCGGCGATACTTTTGAAAAAAGATTGACTGAACTAGGCTATCAGGTTGACCATTCAAAAACCTTGCACGACCCACACGACGCCAATGCCTACCATCGGTCCCGCCGTACAGCCATGAAGCTCTTGCAAGGGCAACCTGTCGCTATTTTTGATATTCACCGTGATAGCGCTCCGCTTAGGACATACAGCACCACCATTAATGGTGAAAATGTCACTAAGCTTCTCCTGGTTGTAGGACGTCAGAATCAGAATCGTAACACCACACTGGATTTTGCCCGCAACATTAAGAGTGCAACTGACGCCAAATATCGTGGGCTTATCCGCGGCATCTTCATCGCTCGCGGCAACTACAACCAAGATTTAAGCCCCAGGGCATTATTGGTAGAAGCCGGAACCGAATACAACACCCGTGAAGCTGCTGAACGCAGCATGGCCCTATTTGCTGATGTTGTTCCGTCCTTCTTAGGCCCCGGCGGCGGTAATGGCGGCGTCGCCCAGGCTAGCCCGGCCGGAACTTATACCGATACAGGCGGCGATAACACCGGGGGTGGGTCCGATACCCCCATAGATACTGCTCCCGGCAATGATATATTAGGGTTGGCGCTTGCCGTTGTTGTTGGTGCGGCCGCATTCCTTTTCCTTAGCACCGGCAGTTGGCAAGAAGCCAAAAGAAAACTAAAACACTTTTTCAAATATGAATTTGCAAACTTCTTTGGCCCGCGCAAGAAGCGCAAAGAATAGGGGGACTGACGTTTTGAAGATAAGCCGCTTGGCCAAACTGGTCAGCATCCTCGCTCTGGCTGCCGTTGTGACAGCCGGGGTGCTTCACTATGTTCCCCTTAACATCTTTTCTGTTCAGCAAAAGCCTGAACAGACTCCCCAAAAAGTCTATGACTACTACATCATAGTGGAAGAAGACACCGGTGAAGTTCTCATGTACGTCCCGCTGGTTGTCAGCATCGGCGATGAACTAATCAGTGAAGAAAACAAGCGTTATAAAATTGTCAAAGTAGAAGAAAACCAGGCGTATGCCCGGTTTGTCGAAAACTTGAACTTAGAACTATACAAAAAATGATGGTCGAAACTTGTACACAGCTAAGGCTGGTTTATAGTGCCCAGATGCTAGGCGCGATGAGCATGCGAACGTAGTCGTACTGGGAAGTACGTCGGAGGGAACGCCCACAGGAGCAACGACGCAGATGGGCGCTAAAAACCAGCCGCGTGTTTACACATGACGGTCAAGGAAGGCCTGCTCACGCACCCTCTTTAGGCCGTCTTTTATTGCCTTGGCCCGTACCTCGCCGATACCTTCCACCTCATCCAGCTCTGCAATGCTCGCATTATAAATGTGATGCAGGGTTTTAAAATGCGACACAAGTTTTTCCCCTACTAATAAAGGCAGTCGGGAGATTTGTCTAAGCACCCGGTAACCACGTGGCACAACCGGGATATCCATAGCATTGGCACTGACCCCATAGCCCAAGATCCGGCACACGGTAAACGGATCAAGATTCTCTTCAGGTACCGAGGCAATCTGTTCTCGTATTATCTCATAGCCTTTAATATCACTAGTATTGCAGTAATCTTTAATCAAGAGTGCAGCAGCATCCACTTCGGAAACAAGTTCTTCCATTTGCATACTGACAAGACGGCCTTCTGTCCCAAGTTCAATAATATTGCGTTCAATTTCCTTGGCAATGCGGTTAACCTGCTCGGCCCGGATAAGAACGAGGGCTACATCATACAAAGTAACCAAGTCTTCAAACTCCAGCGCACTCAAATTTGTTAAACCCTTATCAAGCACCTTCTTGTACTTTTCCAGTGTCTGCAGCGCTTGATTAGCCCTGTTTAATATGACCGGAATGTCCTTAAGGGTATATCTGAGATGGCCGAGATACACGGTAATAATATTACGGCGCTGCGAGATGGCTACAACTAATGCACCCGTCTGCTTAGCAGCCCGTTCTGCGGTACGATGGCGAGTCCCTGTTTCGGCGGTCATAATGACAGGGTCTGGTGTTAGCTGTGCATTAGCAAACATAATTCTTTTACCATCATTTGATAAAACTATGGCCCCATCCATTTTAGCCAGCTCATAGAAACCGGCTGGCGTGAACTCAGAATTGAGCTCAAAACCGCCATCAACAATCTCAAGCGAGGTTGGATTATCCCCCACTAACACCAGCGCCCCCATTTTAGCCCTAAGTACGTTCTCCAGGCCATCCCTGAGCGTCGTACCTGGCGCAAGTGTCTTAATCGTTTTAACAAAACGGCCGTCCCATAGCCGTTCAGAACGCTCTTCACGAATTTTAATCATCTAAATACCGCCTCCATGGCCGCACCGACACTAGCTGCGTCAATAACATTTTGCGTCAATAAGCCGTTCAATTGTTCTTCTGTAGAAATTATCAAATTATTGCTTATTATTCCCAGTCCTGTAGCCCTTATATCACAGCAATTGTAATCTTTTATAATTACCATTATATAACATAGCTTTTGTTTCATACAACTGTGTTTCGCCCGGAAAACAAATAACTCGCATGTTATTATTACATGCGAGTTATTTGTAAAAGCCTAGTTAGCGTCAGGCAATGAACGGTGGGCCATGCCAACTGCCACCTCATTAAGGTGAAGAACACCAACACCGAAATAAATCGCAACACAAAGGTGTTCGCCATAACGGGCAATACCGATCTTCCCGCCAACGTTAAGCCCTGATGCTTTTGGTGTAATCTGTACTAAGGCATCATGAGCCGCGCCTGCTACAGCACCTTCCCCCACATGGTTAGCACTTACCAGGCCCTGCCGCCCAGCAGCTACTACAGCCCGTTCAATGATTTTCTTTACCGATACTAAATATTCACCACCAAAATCCACTGCAGTAACAATGATTCCACGACTACTCAACCGCTGCTTCAGGTTCTGTTCGTCCTGACGGTCTTCACTTATAGCCATAGCCAGCGCTGCTCTACCAACATCAACACTCGTAATTTCCAATTGTCACCGCCCCCGGTTCATTTACTTTATTATTATCAATCACAATACGTTCTTTATCAACCACAGCAACAAGCAAGAAGGTCACCAAACATACCAGCCATTCCATATAGATGGGATGAGCAAAAATCTGTGCCGGCGGGTATACCTGCCAGATAAACAAAGTCAGCATCCCTGCCAACGTAGTATAAAAAGCCGAATTTTTTCGGCAGAGACCTGGGGCAAATATAGTGAATAAAAAGACCAATGTAAAAGCGGTTGTGAGACTCAAACCAATCAACAGTGTCTTCACAATGCCCACGGCGTTAAAGGCCAGCCATAAAGTAACAATGCCTAATCCGAGAATTGCGTAGCGATTTACTAACGTATAACGCTGGTCGCTGATATTAGGGTTAATAAACCGTTTATAAATATCCTGGGAAAATAGAGTACCTGCTCCTAATAAAATATGACACGCTGTAGACACATCCGCCGCCCATAGTGCTGCAAGCGTTAAACCTGAGATAACAGGGTCCAATCCCATAATCATTTGAGGAAGCGCCATGGTTGCTTTAATATTCGGATATGCCGCACGGGCGGCTACCCCCATTATGGCACATAAAAAACCTACCGGGAAAATGAGCAATGCTCCCCATAAAAATCCTTTTCGCGCCGCTGCCCCGTCTACCGCCGAACAAGCCACTTGAACCGGTCCTTGAGCAGTAATCGTTTGTGTCATCATTACAGCAAACCAGCCAACAATAGTGGCCAGACCCAGGCCGCCAAGCGGACTAAACCAATCAACAGTAGGCGGCAAAGAAGCCGCAATCGCAGTTAGCCCGCCTTGATTAGCCACAGTAGTTATCGTACTAACCAAAACCCCAACATAAATAAGTGTTACGCTAAGAATATTTGACAAGCCCGAAGACCATAATCCGCCGATAATTGTAGTACCAATGAAAACAATTGCGCTCGTCACCATGCCGCCTTGGAAGGAAAATATGTCCGGAAGCAACGATGACAAGATCGCCCCGCCAGCGAGATACTGCAATGACGTAATGACCATCTGAATGGTGATCAGTCCAAGAACACTGATCACCCGGCCTTTTTTATCATAATAACGTTCAAAAAATTCCGGTATTGTGGTGCACTGCATCTCACGATATTTACCTGCTGCAACCATTGCCATTAAGACGGCCCCGGCTGCCCAGGCTACGTTATACCAGCCGGCAGCAATACCTGACTGAAAGGCGTTTTCGGCAACGCCGATAGTCGACGCAGCACCTACAGCCGTTCCAGCAATGTTTGTCGCCACAAGCAGAGTAGTTAATTTTCGTCCGGCAAACAAAAAACCGGTACTGCTTTCAGTCCTCCGTTTTACATAGAGACTAATACCAAACAGTACTAAAATATAGAAGACCACGATAACCAATTGAATACTCATTCCATCCATCCTACCTTTCTACATCTATATGATGGGCGGCAAAAAACAAAAAAACACCCCTAGTCAGGAGTGCTGCTTGTCATTCACCATCCTGCCATCCTACTTGACTATCTGTAACACCTACAATACTTCAACTCTACATATTAATGTTACCAACGGTAGCGGCAACTGTCAACCTCGTTTCCATTGAAACATTCCCTTTGTAGCCGATGTTGTCCTTATCCAGGAGAAAGTTATGCTTTCTATCAGGACAAAAAATTGGCACAGAAAGCTAAAGAGTTAAGCGTAACCGCTTACCTTTTGTTTTCTGTGCCGTTCTAGAACAAGTTAAGCCGTAATTTAGGGTTTAGGCGCGGATACTGGGAGCAGCAGGTTTATCATCAGATAGTTCAGCTTCGGTTACACTTGCGCTGACTAATTTAGAAATGACCAAATCACCAGACACATTTACTAAGAGCATAGCCAAATATAAGGGCAAAGAACATCAACGCGATAAATTCCCCCTGGAAAGCTCTTACTGCAGAATCCGGTGGGTTTTGCGGCAACAATTCCACAAAGAATTGATACCAGGCTTTTCCTTGTACTGCTTGAACATTTTTAATTAAACCTCAAGCTCTTGAGATAGTATCTCAAGAGCTTGAGGTTAATCTAATGCAATATCCAGACACTCTACAACGGTTCCAACGCCTGCCAATTGTATTGATGGTTTAATGGAAAGCCCTTTGAGATTACCTGTTGGCAGAATGATTCGTGTAAATCCCATACGTTCGGCTTCACGAATTCGCATTTCTACCTGCGTAATTGCGCGGACTTCACCAGCTAAACCAACTTCGCCAATAACGACAGTTCCACTACTGGTGTTACAGTTCCGGTAGCTTGATACCAACGCAACAACCAAGCCCAAGTCCATAGCAGGCTCATCCACTTTAATCCCGCCCGCAACCTTTACAAAAACGTCGCTGCCGCCGATCATAACTCCGACTCGCTTTTCTAAAACAGCTAAAAGGAGTTGAATTCGTTTAATATCAACACTATCGGAGGTTCGGCGCGGTGGAGCAAACGGCGATGAACTAACAAGAGCCTGAATCTCTACTAAAAGCGGCCTTGTACCTTCCATAGTTGGGATAACAACACTTCCGGGAACATCAAGCGGCCTCTCTGATAAAAATATTTTTGACGCATCGGGAACGTCAATGAGTCCTTCATTACGCATCTCAAACAGGCCAATCTCGTTGGTGCTGCCAAAACGGTTCTTTACTGCCCTTATTACTCTATATTGTGCATTTCTCTCGCCTTCGAAATAAAGAACAGTGTCAACTATGTGTTCCAAAGCACGCGGCCCGGCAAGAGTACCATCCTTAAGGACATGACCGATAAGGATTACCGCTATAGACCTTGTCTTGGCAAGCCTGAGCAGTTGAACGGCGCACTCTCTAACTTGACTAATACTTCCAGGGGCGCTCTGAATATCTGGTTTGAATACTGTTTGGATTGAGTCAATAACCAGTAATGCGGGATTTAGCTTTTCTGCTTGCTGCTGGATCGTATCAAGATTCGTTTCACTAAGGATAAATAAGTGTTCTTCAATGGCTCCAAGACGGGTAGCCCGCATTTTAACTTGCTTGGGGCTTTCTTCGCCTGTAACATATAGTACTTTTCCATATTGCTTAGCGATATTGGCACAAATCTTTAGGGTTAGGCTAGACTTACCCACACCCGGGTCACCCACTATGATCGACAGCGACCCAGGAAGAAGGCCAAATCCAAGAACTCTGTCAAGCTCCCCTGAACCTGTGCTAAAACGGGGAGCTTCCTCGACCTCCACCTCGGCAATGGGCATTGCGTCCTGCCCATTTGATAATCCGAGAGCCAAACCGCCCGACTTTGAATGTGACTCTTTATGCACAGGTTCTTCAACCATCGTATTCCAAGCACCACAGCCCTGACATCTACCTACCCATTTAGAGCTTTCACATCCACATTCCTGGCAAAAGAATGCTGTACCTTTTCTTTTACTCACTTATATACCGTCCAATCTCGTAGGCCGACCTACATATAGTCATACCCGATGTTGCCCTTATCCAGTCGAAAGTTATACTTTCTAACAGGATAACGCGAAAAAGCACTCAACGTGAGTGCTTTTTCGCGTTTATTACTTGAGTTTCCTGCTTATCAGGACTTTTTTGCAAATTTTAATTTACCATTATCATCGGCATCAACAAAAACAGTATCACCGCCTGTTACCGATTGCCTGATAATCATCTCAGAAACCTCATCCTCAATCATTTTTTGAATGGCACGCCTGAGTGGACGGGCGCCAAAGGCGTGATCCCGGCCTTCTTTTAGCAATTCGTTCTTAGCAGCATCAGTCAATTCCATGTTAAGATTGGCATCGGTAAGCCGCTTGGTTACCTCTTGAAGCATAATATCTACAATCTGTTTCAAATCTTCATCTGTCAGGCTGCTAAAAACAATAATCTCATCAATCCGGTTTAAAAACTCCGGTCTGAATACCCGTTTGACCTCGTCCAAAACCCGGCTCTTGGCCGCTTCCCCTTCATTGGCTTTAGCCCGTTCGTCAGACAGGAACCCCAGCCCGGCAGCATCCCTTTTCAGATGCTGTGAGCCGACATTAGAGGTCATAATAATAACCGTATTCTTAAAATCAACTGTCCGGCCCTGGCTGTCGGTTAACCGGCCGTCTTCCAGTACCTGCAACAGCATGTTGAAGACATCATAATGGGCCTTTTCAATTTCATCCAAAAGAATAACCGAGAACGGTTTGCGCCGCACAGCATCAGTCAACTGACCGCCTTCTTCATACCCGACATAGCCGGGAGGCGCGCCTACAAGGCGGGATACTGTGTGCTTTTCCATGTATTCGGACATATCAAGACGGATCATCGCTGTTTCATCACCAAATAATGCCTCGGCCAAGGCCCGCGATAATTCTGTTTTGCCGACACCTGTCGGTCCCAGGAACAGGAATGACCCAATCGGCCGTTTGGGGTCTTTCAGACCAGACCGGGCACGACGTACAGCACGAGCCACCGCCTGAACAGCCTGATGCTGCCCAATAACCCGGTTGTGTAAAATTTCTTCCATCTTTAAGAGCCGCTCAGACTCTTCTTCAGCCAGCTTTTTGAGCGGAATATGCGTCCAGGTTGATACAACATGAGCAATGTCCTCAGCAGTGACAACAATACGCTCACTGCCGCGCTGTTTCCAGGATTTCTGTTTATTATCAAGTTCTTCCCGAATTTGCTGTTCCATATCTCTGAGCTTGGCTGCCCGCTCGAACTCCTGGGAGGCAATGGCAGCCTCTTTTTCAGTACGGGCCTGATCCAGCCGTTGTTCAATCTCTTTAACGTCAGGTGGTACCGAAAAAGCCTGCAAGCGTACGCGGGATGCGGCCTCATCCATTAAATCAATGGCCTTATCAGGCAAAAATCTGTCAGAAATATAGCGATGAGACAGTTTAACAGCCGCGTCGATGGCTTCATCAGTAATCTGCGCCCGGTGAAAAGCCTCATATTTGTCCCGAATGCCCCGCAAGATACCGACAGCATCTTCAACACTGGGCTCACCGACTGTGATGGGCTGGAAGCGTCGCTCTAGCGCCGCATCTTTTTCAATGTATTTTTTATATTCGTTTAGCGTAGTTGCACCAATAACCTGCAATTCACCCCGGGCTAAAGCCGGTTTCAAAATATTAGCAGCATCAATGGCTCCCTCGGCGGCGCCAGCGCCAATCAGCGTATGCAGCTCATCAATAAATAATATAACTTTACCGGACTCCCGGATTTCATCCATGACTTTTTTCAGACGTTCTTCAAACTCACCGCGGTATTTAGTACCGGCCACCATCGAGGCCATGTTAAGCGACACAACCCGCTTATTACGCAGGATTTCCGGTACCTGACCCTCAACAATGCGTTTAGCTAAACCTTCAGCTATGGCCGTTTTGCCGACGCCCGGTTCACCGATCAGCACTGGGTTATTTTTGGTGCGTCGTAAGAGAATTTGAATGACACGCTCTATTTCAGCGGCCCGGCCAATCACCGGGTCAATTTTCCCTTCCTGGGACATCTTGTTCAAATCACGGCCAAACTCATCTAAGAGCGGTGTTACACTACCTGACGGCCGCTCAGTCCCCGGCGCCTTGGGCTGTGGACTCTGCCCCGACATTGAGTAACCGCCCAGCATTTCAATAACTCGCTGACGCATGAGATTAACATCAACACCCATGCCTGACAACACTTGAGCGGCAATGCCCTCGCCCTCGCGTACCAGCCCTAGGAGGATATGTTCAGTACCTACATAATTATGTCCTAGGCGTAGTGCTTCTTCCATGGCCAGCTCAATGATCTTTTTGGCCCGGGGAGTATAGCCAATATCACTACTCTGATCCTGCCCCTGACCGAGAATACTTTCTATCTGAGCCCGTATTGACTCTTCATCTAAATTCAGCGAAGCCAGCGCCTTAGCCGCTATCCCTTCACCTTCCCGGAAAAGCCCTAACAGCAGATGCTCTGTACCGATATATCCGTGACCATATCTGGCCGCTTCCTGCTGCGCCAGAATCAATACTTTCCGGGCACGATCAGTGAATCTATTAAACATTGTTACAACCCCCCTTAAGTTTGCGGCGAATTAACTTAGCACGCAATGCATTACGTTCAGACTGATTTAAAATTGTATCACCAGCTAAATTTTGCAAAAAATTTGGCCGGGTTGTTACTAGGAGCTCGTTAAATACCTCAGGCGGCGCTTCATCAATCACCCCAAGATCAATCCCCAGCCGAACCTCACTTAGGAGCGCCAGAGCCTCTTGTGCTGAAATGCGCTGAGCATAGCGGAGTACACCGTATGCTCGCCATACTCTATCTGACAGAGCGTCTCTGGAGTCATTGTCCAAAAGGTTTCTGGCTGTACGTTCTTTGTCAACCACTTGTTTGACCACACCGCTCAGGTTATTAATAATATCCTGTTCGGTTCGGCCCAGAGTAACTTGGTTTGATATCTGAAATATATTGCCGGCAGCCTCAGTACCTTCACCATATAAGCCGCGCACTGCCAAACCTAACTGTGTGGCGACAGCCATAATTCGCCCAACCTGCTTAGTGAGTGCCAAGGCCGGCAAATGAACCATAACTGATGCTCTTAAGCCTGTGCCCATATTCGTAGGACAGGCAGTCAGATAGCCGACATGTTCCATAAAAGCCAAATCATGCTTTGCTTCGATAATATCATCAACTGCGTTGGCTTTATTAAAGGCATCGGTCAGGTTGAGACCAGTCTCTAAACACTGCAAGCGCAGGTGATCCTCTTCATTAACCATAATACTTACACCGGCATCATCACGCACAATAAGTGCCCTGCTTTCGGGTTCTGCCGCATGATTGGGGCTAATAATATGTTTCTCAACAAGCACGTACCTATCTAGCGGCGCTAAACGCTCAAGTTCAATAAAGGCGTACTCATGACCGTCTTCAGCCATAAGCGCTGCTGAAACATCTTTAAACTCAGCCATTATTTCACCAAGTTTAGCAGCCGAGGCGCGGCCCGGAAAGGGCTGGCACCTCAGATTGCGAGCCAAGCGAACCCGGCTGGTGAGTACAATTTCGCCTTCCGGCCCTGTACCGCTTAACCACGGCGTCAGCGGCTGGTTTAGCAGACCTTCCAATATGCTAGCCATCTGCCATCCCTCCTACGCCTGAATCTGGATCGGTAAGCTGTTTTTCCAGCGCTCTTATTTCATCTCTGAGCTTGGCTGCAAGTTCATATTCTTCGCGGCTAACATGCTGCTCAAGCTCGTGCCGCAGCCGTTTAATGCGCTGCTCTACACCAAAGCGGATGCCGCCGCGCTTAGGCGTTTTGCCAGCGTGGGCAGCAGTGCCGTGAATACGCTTAAAGAGTGGTTCCAGTTGGCCGCTAAATGCTTGATAACAGCCGCTGCAACCAAACTTACCGCTCCGGGTAAATTCGCTGTAACTCAGGCCACAATCGGCACAGACAGGTTCAAGCGTTTGCCTGGCAGTATCCGGCAGTGTATAATTAAACATTTCTTTTAAAAAATCATGCACAGAGAATTTACTGCCAAATAGATTATTTATCCCTTTGCCCATGATCTCACCTGATTTATGCGCACACTGTTCACACAAATGTTTTTCGACCTTCTGCTGGTTTACAATTTTAGTAATGTGCACACAGGCAGGCTCTTTTTGACAATCGTCACATAACATATCGTTTGCCTCCGTACTCATCTTTCATGGGTAGCTAAAGTCATCAAGAGTGACTTTAAGAGCGGTACACGCTCTTTTGGTTCAAGCCGCTCAATAAGGATTACAAAGCATTTATAAATAAGCGCGGCTTCGCGGTTTGTCATGAGATTGTGATTGTGCAGGCGTGTAACAATTGCTTTTAAATCAGCTAAACTCATACTGTCATCCATCTGGTTGGCAGCATCCTGATACACAATAGTTTGTACTGGGATGCGGGCAATCCGGACAAAGCCGCCTGAACCGCGCCGCGATTCGACGATAAAGCCCCGCTCAATAGTAAAGCGAGTGCTAAGCACGTAGCTGATTTGTGAGGGCGCGCAGTCAAGCTCTTCGGCCATTTCATTGCGTCGTAAGATAATGATTTCATCCTGCTCGTGCGACATCTGACGCAAAATCCACTGTTCAATGACATCGGCTAGATTGTTCAGATTCCTCACCTCCCATTTCATTTGACTTTAATTGATCTTTTGACTTTATTTTATTTTAATCTTATCTATATTGCAATAGACACCTTTTGGCAAAATCAGCCTTATAGATTAGATTAATAATAATTATCGTTAAATAGCTCACCTGTGATAAGTATTTCTCGAGCATACTATTTATTCGACAACCTGCAGCACTAAAAACTTCAAATAATTGGTCTCTGGCGCCGCCGGCAGAATAGGATGGTCTTTGGCCTGCGTCCTGTACTCTACTTCCCGGATAACCCGCTTAGCATCCCGGGCAGCATCAACAACAATGGCTTTAAACAGGTCGCGGTCTATATGATACGAGCACGAGCAGGTAACCAGGAAGCCACCTGGACGCGTTAGTTTCAAACCGCGTAAATTTATCTCTTTATACCCTCTAGCCGCCCCCTCAATACTGTTACGGCTCTTAGTAAAGGCCGGTGGATCAAGGATAACAACATCATACTGCCGTTGTTCTTCAGTTAATGACCGTAAGGCATCAAAAGCATTTGCCACTTCAAAATTGCACTGTTCACCGACACCATTGAGTTCAGCATTTTTCTTAGCCAAGTCGATGGCCTCTCCGGAAATATCAATGGAATGGAGACTCTTCGCGCCATAGAGCGCACTATGTACAGCAAATGACCCAGTGTGGCAGAAGCAATCTAATACCTCAGCATCTTTAACAATTTGCTCTAAAAACCGGCGATTCTCACGCTGATCATAGAAAAATCCTGTTTTTTGCCCTTTGTCCACATCAGCATAAAATGGTATGCCATTCTCATTAACAATAATTTGGGTTGGAAAATCTCCTTTTAAATATCCCTTACGCATGTCCAACCCTTCTAGTTTGCGGACAGGTACATCATTGCGTTCATAGATGCCTTCAGGGGCAAATAATTCTTCCAGTACTGAGACAATTGTCTCTTTGTGAACATCGATACCCAGCGCCAACGTCTGGATAACCATATATTTGCCGAATTTGTCAACAATAAGTGCTGGCAGAAAATCGGCTTCACCATACACCAGACGACAGTACTCGGGCTCAGCTAAAAAAGTCTGGCGATAACGCCAGGCAGTCTGAATACGGCGCTTAAAGAACTCTCTGTTGATGGGTTCTTGTTGGCGCGATAAGATACGGATAATGATCTGCGAGCGCGGATTGATATAGCCTCGCCCAATAAACCGCTGCCGGGAATTGTATACATCAACAATATCACCAGGTTGAAACTCACCATCGATATAATCAAGTTCACTCTGAAATACCCATGGATGGCCGTTCTCGACCCGGTGTTGGGCACCTTTACGCAAAAATACTTTTGTTTTAATCTCCATTATTATGCCTCATTTCTTCATACGTTTCCGTTTTTTCCACCATTCACAAATCATATAAATGCCTACCGCCCACATCAATACGGCATTAATAAGCCTATATTCCCTGAACCAGTGATTATGTTCCCAATAGGATACCGGGCTTTCAACAGTAGCAAACGACAGTGGGTACAGATAAAAGTTAGAATACGCGCCATGGGTTAAAGCATCTATCAAGATGTGAGTTCCCCAGCCGATAATGATCGCCTGAAATCTTCCGAATCCTGGCACAAAGCTTACTAATAACGCACTAAACCAAATCAGCACCGAATGACCAATTAAATCAATCTTTTGCACCCATGGGAAAATTGCCACAAGGCTCATAAGCACGCCGGGACTTAGACTGCCTAGTTCAGGCCAGGTCACATAGCCTTTAAACAATACCACACCCAATAGTATTACGTAAATATAATCAGGCAGCATCGCGCCAAAAACAAACTGCCACACCTTGGGATGATGCCTTGTAAAAAAATAAATCCAAAACCCATGATGGAGAGTGTACATTCTGCCTCCTAAACAAGAATTAGTTCACGTAGTAGTAATAGTTTGCTCCACCACAGCGACAGTATGTAGAAAGGCAGCGCTTTATAGCACTGCCTAATCATCTAAATCTTTGCCAATACTTTATTAGCAAACTCGCGGCCAAATTCGAAGCACTTATTCAGCTCCGCATCATCAGGCACCCATTTGAGCGACACTCCCGGTTGTTCTACTGCTACCCCGGAGCTTTTCAGCATCTCCTCAATAGCATTTTGCGCGCCGCCCCCCCAACCGTAAGCGCCGAATGCTGCGCCTATTTTTCCGGTCGGCCTGAGTCCTTTGAGGTACGTCATCAGCGCTCCCATATTAGGCAGCATACCATTATTCAGCGTCGAAGAGCCAATTAGCAGTCCGCCAGCCTCCAGCATATCCCTGACAACCTCACTCCGGTCAGCAGTTGACATTTTATATAGCCTGCCGGTAACGCCGGCAGCTGCCACACCTTCAAGGATCTGACGAGCCATTCGCTCGGTGCTGCCCCACATGCTATCATAAGCAATAATTACTTTGCCTGTTGTCTTGCCCCTTCCCCAGTCCTGATATTTACCCACAATATCAGGGATATGCTTCCGCCACACTACCCCATGGCTGGGAGCAACAATTTTTATGGGTAGCTCCTTAAGCTTATCGACCGCTTTTACCACCATCTTACCAAAAGGCCAAAGAATATTGGCATAATACTTTTCAGCTTCAAACAGCACCTGATCAATATCGTTTTCTTCATCAAAGCGTTTCGTTGTCGAGATATGCTGCCCAAAAGCATCATTAGAAAACAGTACTTGCTCTCCAGTCAAATAACTGATCATGGAGTCCGGCCAGTGCAGCATTGGCACAGGCACAAACTGTAGCTTGTTGCGGCCGAGGTCAAGCACATCGCCTTCTTTGACTACCTGAAAATCATAATTTTGCTGGTAATGCTTGATAATACCAGTACGGCCGTGCTCAGTTAATAAAACTTTAGCCTGCGGTGCCCGGGCCATTACCGCTGGCAAGGCACTCGAATGATCTGGCTCAATATGATTGGTAATGATATAGTCAATTTTTGCCGGATCAATAATCTGGCTGACACGCTCTAACAGTTCCTGCGCAAAAGGAGCTTTGACAGTGTCAATCAGACATACCTTTTCATCAATAATTAGGTATGAGTTATAGGTCACACCCCGGGGAGTCGTATACCCGTGAAAATCGCGGAGGTTCCAATCAACGGCACCGACATAATAAACACTCTCAGATAGCCTAACATTATTCATCATACTTCACTCCTTATATGTAAAAATCTCCTCTTATTCTCAGCTTAGTAGTTTCGGCGCGTTCGCTAACACTTGGCAGGCTTCACTCATTATGGCCTTTACAATAGCATCGGCCGGCTCAATTTTCTGGAGTGGCAGTAAACTTTGTCCAGCCAGTACCGCACCATTATCAACATCACCCTCAATAGCGGCTAACCGGTTGGTTCCGGTAGCCAGCTTGTCCAGCTCGTTCTGTGGTGTACACTGCCGTTCCATAGCTAAATACTTTTCAGTAAACGCGTTTTTAATGCCACGTACGCCATGACCTGAAACAAGGCCGGTTACAACACTATCGGTATCAGTCGCAGCAAGCAGTCTTTGTTTAACATTGGGATGAACACTGCATTCCTCGGCAATCAAGAATCTTGTCCCCATTTGAATTCCGGCAGCCCCCATCACCAGTGCAGCCGCCAGGCCACGGCCGTCAGCGAAACCGCCGCCGACAATAACCGGGATATTGATGAGCGGTATCACCTGTGTCATCAGAGCCATGGTAGTAAGCACACCAATATGTCCGCCAGCTTCCATACCCTCTATCACTATTGCATCTGCTCCACTGTCTTCCACCCGTTTTGCCAGCTTGACATTGGGCACTACCGGAATTTTCATTACTCCAGCCTTACTGAGCTTTTCAAAAAAAGGTACAGGGTTACCGGCTCCTAACGTAACAAAAGCGGGCTTCTCCTCACAAACAACATCAATAACTTCATCTTTATCTGCAGCCATAAGCTGAACGTTAACGCCAAACGGCTTTTCGGTCAATTGTTTAGCCAGTCGGATTTGTTCCCTGACATAATTGGCATCACGTCCACCAGCGGCAATTATGCCAGCACCGCCAGCTGCAGATACGGCTGCTGCTAGCTTAGCATCCGAAATCCAGGCCATGCCTCCTTGAAGAATCGGGTATGTAATACTAAGTAGTCGTGTCAGTTTAGTATCCATATTGTACCCTCCTATTACTATCTAACTATTTTCTTCACTGTTAGGGCAAATAATTCCTGCTAATGTTTCTCCAATAGCAATAATTATATGTGTGCCAAAAATTATTATGTAGTTTTCCTAGAAATTGATGAAATAACTCTTTACAATATTGCTCAATCTAGACTATAATGAAAAATTGTATAAATCATATCTTGACTATGAAAACCTATTAATTTATTCTATAAGTCGACTTTTTTCTAGGATGGATTCAAAATTTGGCGATTTTTCCTGGACAAACTCATAATTTGACATAAAGGGGCGATAAAGTCATGAAAGCACTCGGAAAACATTTGACCGTCGATATGTATGGCTGCAGCTTTGACAGCCTAAATAACCTTGAGCTCGTTAAGAGCGCTATGCTTGCAGCAATTGCAGAGGCCAATATGACTCTACTGAACTTATCCTATCACAAGTTTGAGCCTCAGGGACTGACAGCGCTAGCTCTGTTAGCCGAAAGCCATATGAGTATTCATACCTATCCTGAACTCGGTTACGCAGCCGTTGATGTCTTCACATCCGGTGACCAGACTCGTTCGGATAAGGCGATTACAGTGTTAAAGAGTTTTTTAAAGCCGGAGAAAACCAAGACAACTCATATCATGCGCGGCGACTTTGGTTCGCAAAAAGACATGAAGCCTCGCATCAAAGTAAGTATCGCCCCGCTGCGCCGTGTCCGCAATACGAGTGCAAGAGTATGGCGCTTCTTACGTAACAAATAGGAAGGAGCAGCCAGCGTTTTTTAGTCGCTGGTTGTTTTTTTTATTGAACAAATAGAAAATTTTAGGATAATCTATTGACAAACTCTGCAAAATAGATAATAATATTCCATAGATAATAATACTAAACTATTTGGGAGGAATTTACTATGAGTAACACTGATAAAAATTTAGCCGCCGCTTTTGCCGGTGAATCACAAGCTAATCGCAAATATTTAGCTTTTGCCAAGCAAGCAGATACTGAAGGCCATGCTCAAGCAGCAAAACTCTTCCGCGCTGCTGCTGAAGCTGAGACTATTCACGCTCATACCCATTTAAAGACTTTGGGTGGAATTAAATCTACTGCTGAAAATCTCAAAGCCGCTGTAGAAGGCGAAACCTATGAATTCGAGTCTATGTATCCAGAGTTTATTAAAGAAGCTAAAGAAGAAAACAATACCGCAGCTTTACGCACTTTTAACCTGGCTAATGAAGCTGAAAAGGTTCACGCTGTACTTTACCAGAAAGCCCTTGATAACCTCGGCCAAGGCGAAACCTACGAATACTATCTGTGCAGCGTCTGTGGTCATATTGCTGAAAAAGAAGCTCCGGAAAAATGTCCAATCTGTGGTGCTAAGTCCCAAGCTTACAAAAACGTCGGCTAATAGATACATACTAAGTTTCAAAAAAAAATTGACCTCCAAGGTCAGTTTTTTTTTGCTTGTAGTCACAACTTAGGCTCAACGTTCCTACGACCGTCCATAGCACCCCATCTGCGTCGTTGTCGCTGCGGGCGTTCCCTCCGACGTACTTCCCAGTACGACTCCGGTCACGTCCTCGCTCCGCCTAGCATATAGGGCACTCTGAACGGTCTAAACCTTTTCGCTATATATAACATATAACAAAAAAGCACTCACGTTTCGTGAGTGCAAATCTAACCAGCAACTTCCTAATCTCCCAGGCCGTTTCCAACCAAGTACCTTCGGCGTTTGTGGGCTTAACTACTGTGTTCGGTATGGGAACAGGTGGAACCCCACAGCTATCGTCACTGGATATTTTGTTTCAGGAATATCTATGTTATCACAGTCGCTTGTGTATTTCAACAAGTAACTTCTGGTAACTAGCATTCCCTCAAAACTAAACAATGTAAGTGTAAATGTATCTGCCAAATGTACCGACCTTGGAAGTAGTTCGAGTGTTACCTCGAACAGTTCTCCCTAGAAAGGAGGTGATCCAGCCGCACCTTCCGATACGGCTACCTTGTTACGACTTCACCCCAATCATCGGCCCCACCT
>NZ_DATMYD010000150.1:0-35444 GCF_035561155.1 Sporomusa sp.
GTATCACCCTCACCTAAGGTAACTTCCTGCCAACTATCTTCTTGACCAAACGGCAGAGCGTCGATATATTTCCAAAGTGAGTGGTTTCTTGATATGGCGGTGGCCTGAAATTCTAACTTCTTCTTCTCATACTCCAAATGCAGCAATCCACCACAACTGCACTTCCAACGATTGCTTTCTAACGCAAATTTTTCTTTGCACTTAGTACAAATATAGTTCATTGTTGCGTTGCTCCTTTCATTCTACTTTGTCCGATGACTAACCCGCTCTAAGACTCCCACTACAAGTGGGGGTTAAGAGCGGCTAAGCCCCTGGATAAGGGCGACTAACCTTCAGATGGGGTTAAAACCCCACCTGAAGCTACGTCTACTTTATTACTTTTGAAATAATTCCGCCACCAACAACAATATCGCCCTGATAAAAAACCACGGATTGTCCAGGTGTGATGGCTCGCTGCGGCAATGCAAATTTCACATTAACTTGCCCGTTGCCGAGCGGAACTACCGTTGCCGGAGCCGGGGGCGCGCTGTAACGAATTTTAGCCTCTACAGCAAGTGGCTCGTCCAGTTTGTCAATAGTTATAAAGTTAAGATCACCAGCAATAAGCTCTGAGGCAAAAACATCCTCATCAGAACCGACAATTACCTGATTGCGTTCAGCATCAAGCGCAACAACATACAATGGCTTACCGACCGCTAACCCAAGACCTTTGCGCTGACCGACGGTATAAAGCTGCACACCTTGATGTTTACCTAGAATTTTGCCAGCTGTGTCGACAATAATTCCCGGCTTCAAAGAATCCGGGATGCGTTCTTTTAGAAAAGCTTTATAATCATCATTAGGCACAAAACATATCTCCTGGCTGTCAGGTTTATCGGCAACTGACAAACCCAGTTCTTTCGCCATCTTTCTCGTGTCAGTTTTTGCAAAGCTACCTAATGGCATTAAAAAATGGCGTAGAGTCTGCTGGTTAAGGTGATATAACGCATATGACTGATCTTTAGTAGGATCTATCCCCTTGCGCAGAATATAACGCTGCCGGTCATCATCATACATAATCTGAGCATAGTGGCCTGTAGCCACATACTGAGCGCCAAGTGCCAGTGACTTGGTTAAAAATCCTTCGAACTTGAGATATCGATTGCAAGCAATGCAGGGATTAGGAGTCCGACCGGCCGAATACTCAGCCATAAAATAATCAATTACTGTCTCTTGAAACATATCCCGAAAGTTAAGAACATAATACGGGATACCCAATTTGTTGGCGACTCTTCGTGCGTCGTCAACAGCCGATATCGAACAACAGCCCCGGCTATCCGGATTATCGTTATGTTGTTCTTGTTCTTTTTCCCATATTTGCATTGTCGCGCCTATTACATCATAGCCTTGATGAACAAGAAGGGCGGCAGTTAAAGAACTGTCCACCCCTCCGCTCATGGCTACAACCACTCTGGGTTTGGCAGCCATTCAATAATCACTTTCCTTTTTTAGCAATGTAATCTTTTATAGCCTCATGCAACGCATCAGCTGCCAAGTTAGAACAGTGCATCTTGGCAGGTGGCAATCCCCCCAGGGCTTCGGCAACTGCCTGATTGGAAATCTCCAGGGCTTCGTCAAGTGTTTTCCCTTTTACCATTTCAGTTACCATACTGCTGGTAGCGATGGCTGCGCCACAGCCGAAGGTTTTGAATTTTACATCAGTAATTATATCATTTTCTACCTGCAGGTATATCCGCATTATATCACCGCACTTGGCGTTGCCTACTTCTCCAACACCGGCAGCATCTTTTATTTCACCCACATTACGGGGATTAGTGAAATGATCCATAACTTTATCAGTATACATAGTATTCTCTCCTCTCTACTAATTAGTGGTGATGATGACAGCTAGAGCAAGGATTAGACGGCTTAAAATCAGCAGCGCTGCCATAAAGCGGCGACATGCTGCGGAGCCGTTCAACGATTTCAGGCACTACCTCAAGGAAATAATTAACCTCTTCTTCAGTATTGCCCCGGCCCAGGGAAACCCTTAACGAGCCATGTGCTACTTCATGGGTCAATCCCATTGATAATAATACATGGGACGGGTCAAGTGAGCCCGAAGTGCAGGCTGAACCACTTGAAGCAGCAATTCCTTTCAAGTCCAGATTTAAAAGGAGAGACTCACCTTCTATAAACAAGAAGCTAAAGTTAACATTACCTGGCATTCTCATTTCCGGATGACCGTTAAGCTTGATATGCGGAATCTTTTCGGTAATGCCAGCAATAATTTTGTCGCGCAATCCTTTAACATAAGCAGCTTTTTTATCCAAATCCCGCATTGCAACTTCGGCAGCCTTACCCAGGCCAACAATACCAGGTACGTTTTCTGTACCGGCACGCATGTTACGCTCATGCCCGCCGCCGTGCTGAATTTCTTCAACCTTGACGCCGCGGCGGATATAAAGTGCACCAACGCCTTTGCTGGCATAAAATTTATGGCCTGTCATAGTGAGTAAATCTATATTAAGTTCTTTCACATCAATTGGACAATTGCCAACAGCCTGAACAGCATCTGTGTGAAAATAAATTCCCTTTTCTCTGGCTAGTTGTCCAATCTCTTTAATAGGCTGGATTGTTCCCACTTCATTATTGGCAAACATAATGCTAATAAGTATTGTCTTATCAGTAATAGCATTTTTTAAGTCTTCCATACGTATCATGGCATGTTCATCAACAGGGAGATAAGTGACAGTAAAGCCCTGTTTCTCAAGATATTCGCAAGTATGTAGAACTGCATGGTGCTCAATTGCAGTAGTTATAATATGATTGCCTTTTTTGCGATTAGCATAAGCCACACCTTTAATTGCCAGATTGTCGCCTTCAGTGCCGCCGCTGGTGAAGAATATTTCATTAGGAGCGGCGTTAATCAAAGCAGCCACCTTTTCCCGGGCTTCTTCAACCGCTTTGCGGGTCTCCCGGCCAAAAGCATGGACGCTGGACGGATTGCCATACTTCTCGGTCATGTATTCCAGCATTAGTTCAGCAACTTCCCGGTCAACCGGGGTAGTAGCCGAGTGATCAAAATAAATACGTTTCATGCTACTCATCTCCTTGTCCCTTTTCTTCATTGCATAAATCAGCAAGAGTGATTGAATCCAGCACAGAAGTGATGCTGTCTCTTACCTTAGCCCAAACGCCACGGGTCACACATATATTAACCCGTGAACAGAAAGTTCTGCTTGCATCATCTGAGAGCAGACAATCAACCGGGGCAATCGGCCCTTCCATAATCCGGATAATATCACCAACTGAGATTTGCGCCGGTTCTTTCGTTAATGAATAGCCACCTTGGGCTCCTCGCACGCTTTTTACGTAACCAGCTTTCCTTAGTGTACCCATTAACTGTTCCAGATAGTGTTCTGATATTCCCTGGCGCTGAGCCACGCTTTTGAGTGAAATGGCGCCTTGTCCATAATGCAAAGCCAAATCATACATGGCGGCAACGCCATAACGCCCTTTCGTTGACAGTTTCACTGCAACCTCTCCCACTCCGGCCTTTTCCGAGTATTACGATAGGTTTTCTTTTTTTTAATATACCAAAATTATGAACAGTTGTCAAAGGAGATCTAATTATAATTATTTTGTATTATTTGCCGTAAAAGTAACCCTATTCGCCAATTTACGTATTTTAATCAAGCATCCAAACAATTTATTTTATTTCGGAATGACCATAATAAATTGCAAATAATTCCCTGGTATATTTTATGAATTTATTTGATTGACACTATATGATAGACTATGTTATTTTTTAAACATACTAAATATTTAGGAGGTTTTGCATGAGTAACACCAACAATATGCAAACAGTAAAAATTGTGACTGCCGATCCGGGCGGACTGGGTCTTTTTGGCCTGGCAATGGTTACTTTGGTAGCCGCTTCACAAAAACTCGGCTGGACTACGGGATTCTCTTTTGTTGTTCCTTGGGCTATTTTTCTTGGTGCTATTGCCCAGATGATTGCATGCTTTAATGACTTTAAACACAACAATACATTTGGTGCAACAGCCTTTGGAGCTTACGGTCTGTTCTGGTTATCGGTAGCTGCCTGTTGGCTTATCAAAATGGGGGCTTTTGGCCCAATATTAGCTGCTAATGTTGACGGTGCACAGCTTGGCGTTGCTTTTGTCGGCTATCTTATTTTCTCTGTGTACATGACTATTGGTGCTATGGAAACTAACAAAGTCCTTTTCATTATTTTCTTCCTTATCGACATACTGTTTCTCGGCCTTGCCGCAGACGCTTTAGGCTTAGGCCATGGCTGGCATACTATGGCAGCCTGGGCTGAGCTTATGATTGCGCTATTTGGTTTTTACGGCAGTGCCGCTGCTACCCTTAATACTCACTTTGGCAAGCCATTCCTGCCAACAGGCAAACCTTTTGGTATCTTTAAATAACTAGCTGGCATAAGCCTAAATCCCCCGCAAATGCGGGGGATTTTTATTTTCTGGTTTCAACACCGTTACGCGTAGGGTGAAAATGCGCTCTGGATATTATTGTTAACAACTACTACGTTACCTTATTTATTTTTCGGCGTTAAATAAGATGTAATGAGAAACATCCGACTATAAGAGAGGAGACCTGCAAATGAATTTGAGACATAAAAAAATAGTTGTAGCAATAACCGGGGCAGCAATTATCTCCGGAGGTTTTGCGCCAATACTGTTCCCTCACGCGATGGCTGCGATAAAATGGGTTGATAACAAACCGGCCCAAACGCAGCCTAATATTGCGGCAATTGAGGAAAAGGCAGTTTCGGAAGCCGAAGTTATTAATAAGCAGGTAAAAGAAGAAATCATCAATACAGAAGCTGTGATTACAGAAAACAACGGTACAATGCAGCGCGTTGTTATTGACAACACAGGGAAACAAACAGTTAGTGTTACTCTTGAAAAAGTAATTGTTGAGCAACTTCAGCAAGAGGCTGATAAAGGTAATCAGCAATGGTTGCTTGATCCGGTGTCAGTAGTAAAAAGCAATGCTGGGAAATATGGATTTGATGTTAAGAAAGATAGTTTTACCCTTATATCACAAGTATACAACAGTTCGACTACAGGAACTGGGAAAGCATATGTTCTTGTTGGACATGGTGCAGTATTTTATTTAGTCGAGTTAGTGCAACCGACTGGCTCAGGCAACAGTAAGATATGGCAAATTGTATCAATCAAAGAAGCCAAGGTAACTCAACCGCAAAAACCTGACAAGCCTGATGTAGGACCTGGCGTAGAAGGGCTTGATTATGACCGCGCAATCAAATGGCAGCAAGCTGTCGATGCCGGCCGCGAGATGTGGCGACTCGACCCCATGCTAGTTGCCAAGAATGAAGGCAAGACATATGGTTTCTCGGAGAAGGATCAATTCACTATTATCCGTAAATTAAGCAGTAGTTCAATATCGCGGCACGGACAAATCGATGTTGAAGTAATTCATGACGACAAAAAATATACGATGATTCTTGTTAAGCCGTTCGGTGGACGTGATGCCATTTGGACAACTTATAAGGTGACAGGCACTGTTATTAAGCCAGGTACTCCTATTGGTGAAAAAGTAATATATTCGACTGACAAGTACAAAAATTGGCAGTGGAATTTACCTCAATATCCGCAAGGGACTGGCGTAGCCGCAATATACAGCTATGAGTTGCAAGCTAAACGAATGAACCTTCAACAAGTTCCACAGCCAGTTATTGATAAGCTGCAAGATGTTGACCTAACTAATAAAGTGGCTTTAGTCGCCTACCTAGGTGGAACTTCTTCAAGTAATATGATCGGAATTGAGAAGGTTACTTTGAAGGATAAGGACTTAACTGTCAAGGTAAGAACTAAAAGCCCTCACGTTGATGCTCCTATGACTAAGGATTATGTTTATCCCTCCGATTATGTGCTTATTGAACGTAGTTTATTCGAAACTACCGGAAGTATTAATGTAACCTTTGTTGATCAATCTGGAAAAGTATTAGGGCAAATGAAACTATCTTTATAGTGAAGACGACAAAAATAGAACTTGCACATGCAAGTTCTATTTTTGTTGGGTACTAAAGAATTAATTCCGATTGAGCGGAGAGCTTTTTACTTTTTGTCGGTATTTTTTTGTTTAATTCGCTCCAACCTTTCAGCAAACCTGGCTTCAACACCATTACGTGTAGGGTGATAATAGTTGCGATGTGTCAGCCTGTCAGGCATATATTGCTGAGTAACAAAACCCTCTTCATAGTCGTGGGGATAAAGATACCCTTTGCCATTGCCGAGCTCACGGGCGCCACGATAGTGAGCATCACAGAGGTGGGCAGGCACATTTCCATAATCGAGGCGACGAACATCCTCTATTGCTTCGTCAACAGCCATGTAAGCTGCATTACTCTTAGGTGCACAGGCCAGATATACTACAGCTTGCGCCAACGGAATCCGTCCTTCAGGCATACCGATAAATTGAACAGCCTGAGCTACTGCCATTGCTAGAACAAGAGCCTGCGGATCTGCGTTGCCGATATCTTCGGAAGCACAAATAACCAGCCTCCTTGCGATAAACTTGACATCCTCTCCAGCTTCTAGCATTCGCGCAAGATAATGCAACGCCGCATCAGGATCTGAGCCTCGCATGCTTTTAATAAATGCGGATACTACATCATAGTGATTGTCGCCCTTTTTATCATAGGCCTGCAGCTTTTCGCCTGCCACTGTTTCGATAATTTCAGGAGTAATCGACTGAGCGGGGTCAAGCATAGCTGCCGCTTGTTCAATGATATTGAGTGCTGTTCGGGCATCTCCACCGGCAATCGCAGCTATTTTATGTAAGGTATCCTTGTCATAGCTGATTTCCTCTTGTCCAAGCCCGCGCTCCCTGTCAGACAGCGCCTGTTCTAAAATCCGAATGATCCCCTGTTCATCCAAGCGCTTAAGCCGAATTACCCGCATACGTGATAAAAGCGGCGAATTTACTTCAAAATAAGGATTTTCGGTGGTTGCACCAATTAAAATAACAGTGCCGTTTTCAACATAGGGCAGCAGGACATCTTGCTGTCCTTTATTGAATCTGTGAATTTCATCTACAAATAAAATTGTTCGACGCTGATGGAGCCTAAGCCGCTCTTTTGCGCTTTCTACCACTTTCCGAATATCTGCGGTACCTGCAGCTACCGCATTTAATTTCTCAAAATGGCTGCCGGTTGTTTGCGCGATAATATGAGCAAGTGTTGTCTTGCCTGTTCCTGGCGGACCATATAGAACAATTGACGGAATGTTATCATTTTCGATCATACGCCGCAAAAATTTGCCATGACCAATGATCTCTTCTTGCCCAATGTATTCTTCTAACGTCCTCGGGCGCATTCTGACGGCCAACGGTCTACTATCCTTCATTTCGGTTTCGAATAAATTCGGTGTAAACAAGTCCACACTATCACCCTTTTACTGTGCTTGCCAATGTATTAATGGTATATTCGATATCATCACCCGTAATTCCATGATGGGTTACCATACGAATTTTATAGTCACCAAATTGGCTGATCTTAATGCCTTGGTCGGCTAAACGAGCTGCTAACTCAGCAGCAGTTTTCCCGATTGTAGTGGTATCTACTACCACGATATTGGTTTGGACAGCGTTAGGATTAAACCCTATATCCATATTGGCAATTGCATTGGCGAGCAGACGGGCGTTGTCGTGGTCCTCATTAAGTCGCTCCACCATCGAGTTAAGAGCAACAATTCCAGCTGCTGCGATGATTCCTGCTTGCCTCATGCCGCCACCCAGCATTTTACGATAACGACGACATTTCTCAATAAACTCCTGCGAACCAGCCAGTAGTGACCCGACCGGAGCGCATAGACCTTTCGATAAACAGAACATGACTGAATCGGTATAGCACGTAAGCTTATCTACACTCACTTGATTCCGGACAGCTGCATTAAAGATTCTGGCACCGTCAGTGTGAAGCTGGATATTATTATTCTTACAAAGGGTATAGATGCTGGATAAAACTTCTATAGGATAGCTCACACCCCCAGCCCGGTTATGGGTATTTTCCAAGCAAATAAGTGAGGTTGGCGGCTGGTGAATGTCCCGGGGACGAATAGCTGCCGAAATTAACTCTGGGGTCAACACTCCATGGTTTCCCGGGATGGTTCTAGCCTGAACACCAGCCAAAGCGGCTATCCCCCCTACTTCATAGAAAAATATATGAGAGTCCGACTCACATATAATCTCGTCGCCTCGTTGCGTATGGGCTAAGATAGCCAACTGGTTTCCCATTGTGCCACTAGTAACAAATAAACTGGCCTCTTTACCTGTCATACGAGCACCTAATTCCTCGAGCTCTCTTACAGTTGGATCTTCACCATATACATCGTCGCCTACCTCAGCCCGGTACATTGCTTCACGCATTTGAGGTGTTGGCATAGTTACGGTATCGCTTCGTAAATCAACAAATCGCAACATTGTCACTCCTATCAAATCTGCTTATTATCTACTCTGTAGTATTCTGACTAAGCAGCGGGAAATCCTTGACTGAAAAATAAAAATAGCATAAAAAGCACGACCACCATATCCGGTAAATTTCCGGGATACGATAGTCGTGCTTGAGTTTGTTATATAAGACTTGTCAGGTTTTAATTAAATCACTGTTAGGGATTAGACGCGCTTTAAGAGGCCAAGAGGTTTGCCGATTGGCAGGACAACCCGTCCGGCGAACTTATTAAGGAATATAGCTCCACTTGCATAAAAGCCAAGGATACTGATACCAAGCTCAGACCAGGCAGCAATTGAATGTGCCCAGTGGAATCCCCAGGAATCAAGGGCGAGGCAGATTAAAAGGACGTCAATCAGGACCATAATGCCAATAAACACTTTGTTAGTGTCAACAGATGCTACTGTAGCAAATACGGAGAAAATGAAGTAGCCAAAAAAAGCGAAGCCAAGTTGACTGACATCAGCCTGTGCAGCAAGAGCGGCACCAAATACCCCTCCTTTGATCATCCAGGCCATTGCAACGCTATACCAGAAAAGACCAAATGCGCCTAAAACGGTAGCGCCGAAAAGATTGTTGTGCTTAAAATCCCAGTATGAGGCAACAAATTGAGCAGTGGCTCCAAGGAAAAAAGCCCAAGGGATCAGGAATGCAGTGCCAGACGTCCAACCCAATTTTTGGGATGCTGCGACCAATGTTACCATGGCCAAGCCAAAGACGCCTAATGGAGTAGGATCAGCGATAACTTCAGAAATTTTTTGTACTTCACCAGCTGTGTTGCTCATGATATCCCCCTATAAAAAAATGTACTCAATAAAGATAACATAAATCGAATAAAGCGTCAATTATTGTCGAATAGAGTCATTTAAAATATTTTATAGTCAGTGAGGGGATTGTCCTGATAACAACGCAAGCTGGTAAGATCTCCTAAAAAAGGGCATAAAAAAAACACGCTCAATCCCCATCATGCCGTACTGCCTTTGTTTTGAACCTGCCCTCGGCAGGTGGGTGCTCGCCTAATTACTTTGTGTGTCCCTTTAAACGTGCAGGGCATACAGGCCATAATCAGAGACAGGCTCCCAAAGTAGATGTGTTGGCTCAAAACATAGACATTACACGCACACAACAGGGGTATGAGCGGATTTTTCTGTTCGCCTTTATATTATCAAATAAATCACACAATTGCAAGAGTTTAGACTACGGTATATTCTTCCAGTACAGAGCTACTTATTTTTTAGTAAGAACCTCTGACTTGATGAACAATTCTTTAAGCTGCCGCGGCCCAACTTCTGACGGAGATTGCATCATCATCTCTGAAGCGCTTTGGGTTTTGGGGAAAGCAATGACATCGCGAATAGAGGCTCGTTTAGCCATAAGCATAACCAGACGGTCTAAGCCAAAGGCAATGCCGCCATGCGGCGGAGTGCCGTATTCAAAAGCCTCAAGCAAGTAACCAAATTTTTCCACAGCTTCCTCAGGAGCTAACCCGATCGCCGAAAATACTTTTTCCTGTAGGCCACGGTTATAAATCCGGATGCTGCCACCGCCCAACTCAATACCGTTAAGCACCATGTCATAGGCTTTAGCTTTAATCTTGCCGGGATCGTTTCCCAAATATTGAACGTCCTCGTCGCGTGGTGAAGTGAACGGATGGTGCATAGCAACCCACCGTTTGTCTTCTTCGTCATATTCAAACATGGGAAAATCAATAACCCATAGGAATGATAATTTGTCTGGGTCGATTAAGTTGAGACGGCGGCCCATTTCCAGTCTAAGCTGACCTAGGGCGGCGGCTACGACTTTAGGTTTATCGGCAACAAACAGCAGTAGGTCACCAGTCTCAGCCTGAGCAGCAGCTGTCATTTTATTAATTGTATCTTCGCTAAAGAATTTTGTAATCGGTGATTTCAGACCCTCATCTGTATAAGATATCCAGGCTAAACCCTTAGCGCCATATGTAGCAACATAGTCTACAAGGCCATCAAGTTCACGGCGGGGAGCGTTGGCATAACCTTTAACATTAATAACCTTAACCTGTCCGCCGTTAGCCAGCACAGAATCAAATACTTTAAACCCGGAATCTTTAAATATACTTGATAAATCAATTAGTTCCATACCAAAACGAAGGTCAGGCTTATCTGATCCATAACGTGCCATCGCCTCTTCATAAGTTAACCGCACAAAGGACGTGGGCACCTCGGCACCAATACCCTCTTTAAAGATGTAGGCAATCATTTGCTCCATAAGCGATAGGATTTCTTCCCGGTCAATAAATGACATTTCGATGTCAAGCTGAGTAAACTCGGGCTGACGGTCAGCTCTTAAGTCTTCATCCCTGAAGCAGCGAGCAATTTGAAAATATCGCTCCATACCGGCAACCATTAATAATTGCTTATAGATTTGCGGCGATTGGGGCAGAGCATAAAACTTGCCTGGATTTACCCGGCTAGGCACCAAATAGTCTCTGGCACCTTCAGGTGTGCTTTTAGTAAGGATAGGGGTTTCAACTTCAAGAAAACGGTGTTTATCCAAGAAGTCCCGCATTGACTTGGCCACCCGATGCCTGAGCATAAGGTCTTTTTGCATTTCAGGACGCCGTAAATCAAGATATCGGTACTTTAACCGGAGGATTTCATCAACATCAATGTTGTCTTGAATATAAAAAGGTGGCGTTTTAGCCATATTTAATATTTTCAGTTCATTGCCATATACCTCAACGGTGCCTGTATCCATATTAGGATTGATTGTACCTTCAGAGCGAACTTTTACAACACCACGTACAGCCAGCACAAATTCATTGCGAACTATCTCGGCCTTGATAAAAGCGTCTTTATTAACATCAGACGAAAATACCACTTGAACGATACCTGAGCGGTCCCGCAAATCAATAAATATAAGCCCGCCATGATCACGACGCCTTGAAACCCAGCCGCACAGAGTGACCTCCTGCCCGGTAAAATCCTGGTTCAAATCATTACAAGCGTGGGTTCGTTTTAACCCCTGCATTGTGTCAATTGTGTTAATTGTTTCATAACTGGCTGTTTCTAGTTGTGCCATTACTTCTCCATCCCCTCTATAATCATATGTACCAGTTCAGCCCTTTCAACTAATTCTTGGCTGCCTGTCTCCATATTTTTTAACATTACTTTATTTTGCGCCAGTTCATCCTGACCGATGAGTGCTACAAATTTGGCCGGATATTTATTGGCGTACTTCATCTGCGCTTTCAAACTGCGGTTTATAAAATCCATATCAACGGCAATATTTGCCCGACGAAGCTCAGTTAATATTTGGAAAGCGGCTGCCTGAGTCTCAGCTCCTAATGGAGCAACAAAGACGTCAATGGCGTTATTGATTATTGGCAGCAGTTCCTGCTTTTCCAAAGCCAAAAGTACCCGCTCGATCCCAATGGCAAACCCGATACCCGGCGTTGGCTGCCCACCACACTCAGCAATCAGACCGTCGTAACGACCACCGCCGCATACCGCGCTCTGCGCACCTAAAGGCGAGTACTGAATTTCAAAGGCCGTCTTAGTATAATAGTCAAGACCGCGCACTAAACGGGGATTAATGACAAAGTTGATCCCCGCCGCCGTTAAATGTTCTTTTAGGCCGGTGAAGTGGCTGCTGCATTCGTCACACAGACAATCCACCATGTGCGGAGCTCCTTGGGAGTGCTCCGTACATGTCTCGTTTTTACAATCCAGAATCCGCATGGGATTACGGTCATACCTGGACTGACAGTCTGTACATAACTGAGATACTTTATCGCGGAAAAACTCCTGCAATTTGGTTCGATAAACCGGCCGACATGCAGGACAGCCCACTGAATTGATTAACAATTTTAAGTCATTCAGTCCCAGCCGGTTAAGAAACTCTACTGCCAAACTGATAATCTCTGCGTCAATAGCCGGCCCTTGAGCGCCTATAGCTTCGACGCCAAACTGATGAAACTGACGGTAACGTCCAGCTTGCGGCCGGTCATACCTAAACATGGGCCCAATATAGAATAACTTTGTCGGCTGCGGCCCGGCATATAGTTTGTTCTCTAAATAAGAGCGCACCACAGCTGCAGTATTTTCAGGTCTTAAGGTAATATTACGCTTACCTCTGTCAGTGAAGGTATACATTTCTTTTTCAACAATATCGGTAGTCTCCCCGATACCTCTTAAGAAAAGTTCCGTATGCTCAAAAATAGGCGTACGAATCTCCTGATAAGCAAAATTACGGCATACTTCACGGATCATGTTTTCTACATACTGCCAATATCCACTACTGTCAGGCAATATATCTCTCGTTCCCCGAGGTCCGGTTGTCAACATAATTAATCCTCCTCACGGTCGCCATACAATCTTGAGAGCAAGATATTTCGTTCGTTTAAATAAATATCTAAATTTTTTATGTAGGAGATAACATCCTTGGCATTGTAAGAACTTTGTAGCCGCCAATGATTGGGACTTACGGCCTTAGTGCCGGCAGCTGGGCCAATACCAATGATCGTCTGCCTCTCCTCCATAATTTGTATATTATAAAGGCAATCAGTTTCCGGTTTAGCATAGCCAATATTTTCAAGATTACCTGTCATATATTTCTGCCGGTACAAATAATATGGATGCATGTCCATTTTGGCGATATAACCTGCAGCATTTTTAAGCATCGCTTGGGTTATTATCTCATTAGGCAAAGCTTGTCCGGTTAACATGCCAGAATCCAGCGACTCCATCAATAGCGAACCACGCTTCAAGGCTAACGTATGTAGAGTAACGTTTTCAGGGTTGAGCTGGGCGATCTGCCGCATGGTATCTTCCATGTCGGCTTCAGTCTCACCTGGCAAACCGGCGATTACATCCATGTTTATTAAGGGTATCCCTGCATGGCGGATTTTAGCGAATATGTCTATTATATCCTGAACTGTATGCCGCCGTCCAATCTGTTTTAATGTTTTATCCTGCATTGTTTGTGGATTGATACTAACCCTGGTGACTCCATATTGCCGCAAAACATCAATTTTTTCGTCATTAATGCTATCAGGACGCCCAGCCTCAACAGTAAATTCTCTGGTGTGTACACTCTTAAAACCTTGCTTGATTAAACCAAGCAGGCTGGACAAATCAGCGGCTGCCAAACTTGTAGGTGTTCCGCCGCCTACATAAATACTCTCTACTGATAAATTAAACTTGGCTACTAATTTAATGGTACTTTCAATGTCCCGGGTAATTGCCCGCAAAAAAGTATTAAGCTCTTCTCGCCGCTCAGGCAGTACAAAAGCCGGAAATGAGCAATACAAGCATCTCGATGGACAATAAGGAATTCCTACATAGATACTTACCTTTTTCTCCCGCACCAGATTATCAGGATTACTGATAACGGGGCGCTGGTGAATGGCAATACCTGTTACAAGGTCAGCTTTGGCTGGTTCTAACGCATACTCTTTCACAAGCCTGGCAGTGATTTGATCATGAATAAGACCTTGATCTAGTAAACGATGAACAATCTTCGTAGGGCGAACACCTCGCAGTATTCCCCACGGCGCTGGATTACTTCCTGTTAACTTCCGCATAAGCTCAAGTACAGCAAGCCGGACCAGTCGCTTGACAAGTCCGGTTATATCTTCATTGTCCTCAGACTTAGAACGTTCCTGTGGCATAGGCCGACACATAAATTCCGTCAGAGATTCCGGCTCAACTCCTGGCTTACAAAAGCTGATCGTGATTTTGACACATACTTTCTTTTCCTCATAACTAACTGAACTTGCTACCAGTAAACTACCTGTCTTAAGTTCGGTTAAAGGAGCCCCTTCCGGCCAGGCACCTGCCTCGTCGACATTGAACAGAACCATAGTGTCACGTACGGCAGTTGAAACATTGATGCCAGTGCCAGGGGAGGCAGTAAAGAAAAAATCTTTAATCTTCACGTTTTTTACGGCACTCCTGACAATATCCATAAAACTTAACTTGATGATCCACGATGGTAAAATTGCTGTTTTTAGCTATTACCGTTTCGAGATCTTCCAGTAAATCACCCTCAAATTCTATCACCTTACCACATGCAAGGCAGATAAGATGATGATGATGATGCGGTGTACTTGTTTCATTAATTTCATACCGGCTGCGGCCATCGCCAAAATCCATCTTTTGCAGGATATCAAGTTCACTTAATAATTCAAGTGTGCGATACACTGTTGCCAGACCAATGTCATGTGACTGCTGACGCACAATATTATGAACATCTTCAGCACTTAAGTGCTTATCGCGGTTATCGACAAAAACCTGTAAAATGATCTGACGCTGCGGTGTCAGCTTGTACTCCCGTTCCCGAAATTTCTGACGCAAATTAGACAAATCAATATTCATATACTTCACCTGTCTTTATTAACTTTATCTAAATACCAGAGGTGCCTGAGTATCACCTTAAGCAATGCGGCAACAGGAACAGCCAGAATCATCCCTGCAATTCCATACAGTTGGCCGCCAATCAACAAGCTTATAATTACCAATATGGGATGTAAATCGATGGTGTGCCCCATAATATTAGGAACAATTATGTGGTTTTCAATTTGATGGAGGATTATATAAAAAGCAGCCACTTTAATTGCCAATAACGGCGATGCCAGATAAGCCATCAAGATGGCAGGAATAGCGCCGATTATGGGCCCAATAATGGGAATAGTCTCCGTCAGAGTAGCCAAGAGACCTAATACAATTGGATAGTCTACTCCCATAAAGTACATGCCGCTAAATACCAGTAAGCCCATTATAACACTAATAAGTACCTGACCCCTGATATAGTTGCTCACAACAACAGCCATCTCTTCAATTACACTGATAGCACAAGCCTGTGCTGTTAAGGGAAAGAGGGTAACAACACCATCTTTAAGGCTCCGCCAGTCTTTTAAAAAATAGTAAACCATCACTGGTACAACTACAAGTTCAATAATTTGCGTAGCAAAAGTAAATATTGCATTAATGCCATTACGCACTAAACCTATACCATAAGAAGCTGCTCCGCCCAATCCATTCTCAATAAGCTGGCGGATATTATCGGGTACTTGCGCTAAGTTTGCCTGGTGCTCAATTAACATAGCCAAGTTTCTAATTCTGTTAGTAAGTTTAGGTAAGTTAATAACAAAATTATTAAACTCACTGACAAACGGGAGCAGAACAAATGTCGTAAGAACAGTCAATAATAACGCTGTCAGCACAAAAACGAGTAAAATCGCAACACCACGGGGTAAATGGTATTTTCGCGCTCCCAAGGAAATTGCAGTCAGAGCATTCACAAGTGGGTTAAGCACAAATGCAGCGACAACTGCAACAATAATCGGCAGATAGATAACAGTTACTTGACTAAGCATATACAATCCTGAGGCTAAAATAACTATTCTTACCCAAACGACTGGTGATTTCATCATATATAAGCCCAGTTACTGAATAAAAGCATTGTGGTTACGTTCCCAGCCAATGCTAGTTTTTGGGCCATGACCCGGTAAAACCTCAACGTCATCCGCAAGTTTCATTAGGTTATCTTTAATACTGTTGATTAACTGGTTATAAGAACCGCCTGGGAAATCAGTCCTGCCAATTGACTCGGCAAATAGCGTGTCCCCGGCAATCAACACTTTATCTGACAACAGACAAATACCTCCAGGTGTATGCCCCGGCGTATGCAGAACTTTCAATTCGATGCTGCCAATAATGACAGTATCGTTATGACTGAGCAGTTGATCAGCCGGCTGACAAACAATACCGCCGCCAATAAACATCGATAGATTGCGCTGAGCACTTGTCAACATGTCAGCATCTTCATGATGAATCAGAATTTTCGCTCCGGTAGCCTGCTGGACAGCATCGTTAGCAGCAATATGATCAGCATGTCCGTGGGTATTAATAATGTACTCAACTTTGAGATTAGCTTTTTTAATTTCGGCAATTATGGCTTCAGCACTGCCGCCAGGATCAATTACGCCTGCCTTTAATGTTTGCTCACAATACACTACATAGCAGTTAGTCCCAAGTTGGCCTACTTGCAGTTCAATTATCTTCACTTAATCACACTCCCTATTAAAACAGACGTTTACTGTCTAACAGCATTGTCACCGGCCCATGATTGGTCAAACGCACAATCATTTCAGCCTGGAATTGCCCGCAGGACACAGGTACTCCCCTGTCGCGGCATAACTCTACAAAAGCCTCGTAAAGCGCAGTTGCCGCCTGCGGTGGAGCCGCAGCATCAAAGCTCGGCCGGCGGCCTTTACGACAATCGCCGTAAAGAGTAAACTGGGAAACCACTAATAATTCTCCGCTTATATCTTTAATAGATAAATTCATTTTTCCCGCATCATCAGGAAAAATTCGTAAATTTACAATTTTTTCCGCAAGGTAATTGGCATCCTGCTCAGTATCCTCCTGGCCCACCCCAAGAAAAACTGTCAGGCCTTTCTTAATACTGGAAATTTCCTGGCCTTCTACCGTTACACTCGCGGCATCTGTAAGTTGAACAACAGCCCGCATCAAACTCCTCCTAAGGGTTGGGTCATACGGTATACACTAAACACATCCTGAACCCTGCGTATTTTATTCATAATATGCTCTAGCTGGCTCAGATTGCCGATATCAATATCCATGTTAATAACGGCAGTTTTATTTTTATGTACCTTAGCGTTTAGTGAACTCACATTAATTTTGGCGTCAGCCGCTACCATCATAATATCTGACAGCAGGTTAGGCCGATCTGAACCTGATATTTCAATCGATACCTTGTAAAGTGTATCACCAGGCATATCCCAGTTTACCTCGATCATGCGTTCGTATTCTTCGGGATTATTCAATATGTTAGGACAATCAGCACGGTGGACCGATACTCCTCGTCCCCTCGTAATATATCCCACTATGACATCACCTGGAAGCGGATTGCAGCATCGTGCCAGCCTGACCATGAGTCCGGACTCGCCCTTTACTAATATTCCATGGCTGGCTTTACTCTTAGGCCGTTTAGGCTTGAGCTCGGCCAACATAGCCGAAACATCGGGCGGTGTAGTGCTTTTTAGTTCTTTTTTATGAGCTTCAATCAGCTTGGACATAACCCCATGGAGGGTAACACCGCCATAACCCAAGCCTTCAAACAAGTCATCTTCACTGACAATGTTTAATCTTTTTGCGACTTCACTCAAACGATCGCCTTTTACGAGATCACGCCATTCATAGCCGAGCTTTTTACTCTCGCGCTCGATCATTTCCCGTCCTTTGGCAACATTTTCTTCCCGCTTTTCTTTCTTAAACCATTGTCTGATTTTATTCCGCGTTTCGGACGAGCCAATAACATTCAGCCAATCGCGGCTCGGTCCGTTATTATGTTTGGAAGTAATGATTTCAACAATATCGCCATTATTGAGCTTGTATTCAAGTGGTACAATTTTGCCGTTGATTTTAGCACCGACACAACGATGACCAACATCAGTGTGTATGCGATAGGCAAAATCAATAGGCACCGACCCGGCAGGCAAATCAATAACATCGCCCCGCGGAGTAAATACAAATACTTCATCAGCAAAAACATCCATCTTTACCGACTCGATAAATTCGCGCGGATCCCTTAAATCCCGATGCCATTCCAAGAGTTGCCTAAGCCAGGACAATTTTTGGTCAGTGTCCTTATTCGCACCTTTGGCACCTTCCTTGTATCGCCAATGAGCAGCAATACCATATTCGGAGATTCGGTGCATTTCTAAAGTGCGTATCTGAATCTCAAGTGGCTGACCCGACTGTCCAATAACAGTCGTATGCAATGACTGATAGCCATTGGATTTTGGCATCGCTATATAGTCCTTAAACCTGCCAGGTAACGGTTTCCATAGGGTATGGACAATACCTAATGCACCGTAACAATCTTTTACAGAATCGACGACTATGCGGATGGCTGATAAATCATAAATCTCACTGACATCCTGCTTGTGGTTTTTCTTCATTTTCTTATAGATACTGTAAAAATGTTTTGGCCGACCTTGGATTTCAGCGGTAATTCCAACAGCTTCAAGCCGTTCAATCATCAACGAAATGGCGTCAGTAACAATTTCTTCGCGTTCCTTACGCTTTTGCTTAACCTGTTCAACAAGCGTATAATACTTTTCCGGTTCTAAAAACCGAAATGATAAATCTTCTAATTCCCACTTAATGTTCGACATCCCAAGACGATGCGCCAGTGGTCCAAATATCTCCAATGTCTCACGGGATATTTCCTGCTGTTTATGTGGGGCCATATACTTAAGTGTCCGCATATTATGTAATCTATCCGCAAGTTTTATCAGGACTACCCTGATATCTTTAGCCATAGCTAAGAACATCTTACGGTAGTTTTCCAACTGCTGTTCCTCTTTGGACTTATACTCAATACGGCTTAATTTAGTGACTCCATCGACAAGCATGGCAACTTCTTTGCCAAATTCTTTTTCCAACTTCTCTAGAGTAACTTCAGTATCTTCCACCACATCATGAAGCAAGCTGGCACTAATGGTAACAGCGTCAATCTGTAAATCAGCCAGTATATTGGCAACCCCTAACGGATGACTAATATACTCTTCACCAGAGACTCTAAGTTGACCAGCATGGGAACTATAGGCCAATTGGTAGGCTTTATCAACCATCTGCAACGGCGCGTCAGGCTGATATGCTTTAATTTTGGCCACTATATCTTCAATATTCGGCTTGTTCTCCTTTTTACCTTGCACATCGCTGCCCATGCCCCACCTCTTACCTTGCTACTGCTAAATCTTATATCGCATTCTATGAATAGTTATTTAATATTGTACTAGTGAAGTTATATTATAGCCACCTAAAAACTGGCGTCCGTTTAAAAAGGGCAGTTCGATTAAGAAAGCCAGTCCTGCCACCGTCCCGCCTAACTGTTCGATCATCTTGATTGTTGCCAGGGTAGTACCGCCGGTTGCCAATAGATCGTCGACAATTAATACCCTGCTACCTGGTTCAATTGCATCTTTATGGATTTCAAGAGCATCTTTACCATATTCCAATGAATATGCATAACTGATTGTCTCTGCCGGTAGCTTTCCTGGTTTGCGAATAGGTACAAAGCCTGCTCCCAGGACATAAGCTACCGGAGCACCAACGGCAAATCCCCGCGCCTCTGGTCCAACTACGACATCAATGTGTTTATCCTGATAATGCTCTGACAGCATATCAATCACCACCCGAAAAGCTTTTCCATCCTTGAGTAGTGTTGTAATATCTTTAAATTGAATTCCCGGTTGCGGAAAGTCAGGTACATTTCTAATTTTTTCCCGTAGATTCATTACTGAACCTCCTTAAACTGATGCTGAGTCAAATATTCTTCACGCATTCTTATACTTTCACGAAACGTAGATGAGTCTGTTAGGTCAAGTTTTTTTTGCGGAGACGGCTCAATAAATAAGTGATGCATACCTTCGTTCTCTAACTTTTGGCTGAGTAAGCCTAATTCACAAAGCACGTTTATTGACAAGCCGACAATTTTGACTGGTAAAGCCCTGTGACAATTTTTTGAAATTTTGTCTGAAATATCTTCTAAAGATATTTCGAGTTGTCCCAGCTTATTAAATTCTTTGATAGTTAAGTAGACATACCTAACACAGTCTCGGTCAGGCGCTATTTTATCCAATATCTCTTTTCTATCAATGGCGATTGATTGCCGAATATCATGTGCAGTCAATTGTATATTTTTTTGCCCCTGCCATTCATTATATTTAGGTACAAAGACCAAATCTATGTTTTCATCACAGGCAAGACTGTCTGATAATTCCCCCATGTTCCAGGCAATTACATCATTTACTGCAGAATTCTTTAATTTAAGCTTTAAATGCCGGCTCTGCTGCCCTACCAGCTTCTTTTCGCCTAATTGAACATTCTGACATGCGAACACCGGGCTAGGATTGCCAAAACCATATGGTTCAAGGCAAGCCAATTGTTCAATAAACGTAGCATTTATCTCTTTCAACGGCAATACTGAGTCAATATTGAGGACAGGAATGTAGTCCGATTCTGATAGGCTTTCCGCTGCAATAGTATTTAATCGCTCGCGGAGAAGCGATATATTATCAACAGGCACTGTAAGACCTGCCGCTTGACGGTGACCACCAAATTGGGTTAACAAATCAGAACAGCGAGTCAACGCTTCATACATATCGAACGCCGGTATGCTGCGGCATGAACCCTTGCCATCTCCAGCGCGTACACTAATCATTATTACCGGTTTATAGTATTTATCCACTAACCGCGATGCTACGATACCTATGACCCCAGAATGCCATTCTTCGCCGGCCAGCACTAGCACGTGCGCAGTGCTTACATCGATTGCAGCTAACTGTTCTTCAGCTTTGGTCAAGATTACCTTTTCTATTGCTTGACGGGCTGAGTTTTCTTCATCTAAGAGGCAGGCTAGCTTACGGGCATAACTTAAGTCATCTGTAATTAAGAGATCCACACCGACCGCGGCTTGGCTGACACGCCCTACCGCATTGAGTCTTGGGGCAATCACAAACCCCACACTCCCGCTATCAACAGGCTTACCTCTTAATCCGCATACTTCTAATAAAGCGCTGATCCCGGTGTTTTCAGTCGTCGTTAACTGTGCCAAACCGGTTTTAACTAAAACCCGATTTTCGCCAGTAAGGGGTACGATATCGGCAACTGTACCAATTGCCACGATATCGAGGTAATCGTAAAATCTACTGTCCGCCCCATTATAATGTTGCCATAAAGCCTGACATAACTTGAATGCTACACCGACTCCCGCTAAATTTTTTTCAGGATATGGGCAATCCGGCTGTTTGGGATTAATGATTGCCAAAGCAGTTGGTAGTTCGGCCGGAGGCTGGTGATGGTCGGTTATAACTATGTCAAGCTGATTCAATACGGCCTTAACCTCTTTGACTGCACTAATTCCGCAGTCAACAGTAATAATAAGTTTTGTTCCTGATTTTATAAGGTTTTCTAAAGCGATACCATTAAGGCCATAACCTTCACTTTGCCTATCAGGGATATAGTACTCAACACTAGCTCCAAGCCGGATTAACGTTTTATAAACAATAGCGCACGACGTAATTCCATCGACATCATAGTCTCCGTAAATAGTAATTTTTTCATGCCCTGCAACAGCTTGAGCAATTCTCTCAACCGCAGCATTCATACCCTTTAAAAGATATGGATTGGCAATATACTCTGAACCGGCATGTAAAAATTCGGTTGCGGCAGTGTCGTCAGTAACACCACGGTTGATTAACGTTTGAGCAATAAACTCTGATATATTAAGTTTCCGGCTGAGCTCACAAGCCAATTCGCGTTTAACCGGAAAAAGTCTCCATGCTTTTTTAAGCCTAGCCATAGAATATGTAAAGACCTCCGTAACGGTGTACTAGATAATTGTAGTATACAGTGTAATATTTTGCAACTTTGCCTAAAACTAACTGGTTTTTACTGGTTTTGTGGCTGGGTTTCCTGGCTAGCTCGCAATTCACGGTTCTCGGCTTCCAATAGTTGCTGCGCCTGTTGTGTTTTGTGCAGAGTGCGCCTGAGTCTAAACTGTACAAGCAGAGCCAGCGACAAAATCGTCATAGCGCCAAAAGTAGCAGAACCCAGAATGATAATAACCAGTGAAGTTTGAAAGCTCCATGTCAAAAAAGTCACGGTAACCGGCAGCGAGTTCTGCACAGCAAAGACAGCAACCAGCAAAGCAAAAATGAAGGCAAACAACAAATTCATCATTATCTATCACACCCATAAATAGTTCTTTTGGGTAATATTCTCGTAAAAAGCTAAATAATCCTCTAAATTCGATGTAGTCAGTCAAATAAAAAGTAACAATAAAAGCAAAAACAGGCTAAACGCCTGTTTATTTGTTAATACATTTCACATAAATATATACATATTAATGAGCACAATCATAACAATTCCACAGACAAATCTAAGAGCGGCTACTCCGGCCAGTCGAAAAATCACTCGTAAGACGCCATCACTGCGTGGGAGAATTGTTTTACCGGCAAGTAACTCCCAGAATGCTAATCCAAGTATGGGGCCTAGTAATGCATCACTAGCCAACATGCCGGCAAGGTGGCTGATTGTGCTGTTGACGCTAAATACTCGGGAAACTGAATAATTTCGGGTTAAATATATTCTTAATGCCCTGCCGCCGAGTTCTGCTGCAACTACCAAAAATACCAGTACTTCCGTAATCCATGGTGTGAAAGTCAAAAAGCCGGTAAACGCGCCATATAGCGCTGCTCCCAGCAGAATGATCAGCGTTCCGGGCAGTTTAACTGAGACTGTACATAAGAGACCGACTAGCATAATGTAAGTTACTATAAATTTAGCCAACAATAGTCATGTACCCCGTTTCGCACTTGTATAGTACTATAGTAACGTTATTGTGACTTGTTGGCACCCTGTTTATGTAGGGAGTAAGCTATATAACAAATGAAAACAATCATAACCAACCCGGTACCGCTCATAAGCATGAGCATCAAATCCAAACTAATAAAGCTGCCAACCCAAATAAGCAACCCTGATAGTGCCAATGCCGGCCATAGATTTAGTCGGGTTAGTACACTGAGCTGCTTAGCATTCACTAACATGGCTGGCACCATGGTATTAATAAATATACATAGCAAAATACTATTAAAGCCAATCGCCAGCCAGGGACCAAAGACCTTATCGGCAACAGCAGGCAGCGGCATGAGACCGGAGGTTCCGCCAACCAACGCCAGATGAGCTAAGAGCAGGGTAAAAAAACCTTCAAAAAATTTAGCCAGTACTGCAAGATAAACCCCAGTATAATCTTTGGCAGCAAAGTAAGTTCCGGCCTCTACCACCAGCGCTGAACGCATGCCGCAGGCATTATAGCCTATGAGCGCCAACACCAGCGGCCAACTGATATGATCAAGAGAAATCAAATTTTCAAGCGGCATGATTTGAATAGTATCCAGCAGCATCGCCAGCATAACGCCTGTTGCCGGAATAAATAAAAGTGCCAGATAATTAGAAATCCGCAGTAACTCCCGGCCATAACCAGCCGCCAGCAAGGAACAGCTGGCGATGCATAGCGGAACGGCAACCATATATGGCATGCCAGTCAGGTTTTCCATTAACTGCCCGGCGAAATATCCCCCTGTTAACGCGCTGGCAGGCAGCGATACGGCCAATACTGCCAATGCCAGCACCCGTTTACCACGTATGCCAAATAACCGTTTTACTACTGCTGTTAATTCGCGTCCGCTCTTTACACCTATCCAGGCAGACATACCTGCGACCACTGAACCAAATATCATATAAGCCAGAAATACTGTGGCATAAATACCATTTCCCAGTAAAGATGCCATGGCTGGAACTACAGCTACATTATCGCCTGCAATATGAACGATCGCCAGCGACAGCGCCGGTAGTATAACCCCCATATGTATCGCCCCCTGCCTTGCTTATATGATATTGCAGAAGGGCTGCAATGGTGCAAAAAAGCCTGAGGCAAGATTGCCTCAGGCTACTATTATTACTTGGCACCTTTTGTCTTCATTTCAAGACGACGCCGGTCTTCATATAGCTTCCAGGTAACCCAGATCTGACTGGAATTAAATATCGCAGAGTATGCGCCGGAGGTAAAACCAATCAAAAGCGCCAGAGAGAAGTTCTTGGTAGTCTCTCCGCCAAACAGATATATCGATCCTGTTGCAAACAGCACCGTAGACACGGTATAAATCGAGCGGGTCATGGTCTGCCAGATACTTCGGTTGACAAGATCTTCAAGACCATCTGCTTTTTTATATATTTTCAGGTTTTCGCGAATACGGTCAAAAATAACGATTGAATCGTTAATCGAATAACCGACAATTGTCAAAATAGCAGCAACAAAAGAAGCGTCAATCTCCTTTTGCAGAATTGAAAACAAACCCATCACAATCAATACATCGTGAACTAGTGCTGCAATCCCAGAAACAGCAAGTTTAAACTCAAAGCGATAGGATATATAAACAATTATGAGCGCCCAAGTGATTAAGAGCGCAAAAATCGCCTGTCGGGTAAGCTCTGAACCAATAACGGCTCCAACCTTTTCAATCCTGAGCACTTCAAAAGCACTCAGTTTGGTCTCAAAGCCTTTAAGTACATTCCGACGTTCATCTTCATTGAGCACATGTGTACGAATAAACACATTCGGGGACTTGTCTCCCTCTCCGGTTAAAGCCAGTTGTATTGTACTGTTTTCCAACTGATACTCTTTGAGTACATCCCGAACTTCCGCAACTGTAACCGGGCGAGCAAATTTAAGATCAAGCAAAGTGCCCCCGGTAAAATCAATGCCTAGATTAAAACCTTGAGTCATCATAGAGATCAGGCCGGGGATTAGGATGAGCGCCGAGAGTATAAACCACCATTTACGTTTACCGACAACATCGAATTTCATGTCCTTCTCCCCCTAAGCTCCGTAAAACTTGCAATCTTTAATTACATTGGCATGAATGAGCATTTTTAATAAAAATCTGGTAGCTGTAATGGCGGTAAACAAACTTAAAATTATCCCTAATCCCAAAGTGACTGCAAAGCCTTTAATAGGTCCTGTACCTAGAAAAAACAGTACTGCAGCTGAAATGACATGAGTCGCATTAGTATCTATTATGGTGGCAAATGCACGGTTAAATCCGGCGTCCATGGCAGACCGCAGCGTCTTTCCGGCGCGGCATTCTTCTTTAAACCGTTCGAAGATAAGCACGTTGGCATCAACGGCCATACCCATAGACAGGATTATCCCGGCAATACCTGGCAAGGTTAATGTCGCATTAAGCATTTTTAAACCAAATAACAGCAGCATTACAAACAAAACCAGCGAAACATTGGCCACAAAGCCCGAAAGTCGGTAGAAAAACAGCATAAAGGTAACAATGCAAGCAATACCTATGACAAATGCCTGCATACTCTTTGCTTTAGAATCTTCGCCTAAGGACGGACCAACAGTTCTTGTTTCCAAGACATCAACTTTAACCGGCAGAGCACCTGATCTGAGAAGTATTGCCAGTCGCTCAGCCTCTTCAATGGTGCGATTGCCTGAGATTACGGCCTTACCATTAGGAATAGCTTCCTGAACAACAGGATTTGTCAAAATCTGCTTGTCCAACAGGATAGCAATATGTTTGCCGACATTTTTGGCAGTCAAGTTGGCAAATTTTTTGGCACCTTCATCGGTAAACTCTATAGCTACTAATTTTTGGCCGCTTTGATCTATCTGCGCTTTAGCATCCTTCAAGTCTTTACCAGTCAATACTACGGCACCACTCTCATCCTGAAACTCCATCAACGCTGTTCTGCCGAGCATTTCAATGGCTTTTTCAGGATCTTTTACACCCGGAAGCTCAACAATAATCCGCCGTTCACCCTGACGCTGGACAATTGGCTCGGTAAGCCCAAGCTCGTTAATCCGGCGCTCAATAATGTGAACAACACGTTGCATGGCATCATCGTTAACTTGAGCCTCGGGAGTATCCGAAGCCTCTAGTACGACGTGTGTTCCGCCCTGTAGGTCAAGCCCCTGTTTGATGGATAGGGCCAGGGGCAGCATGTAATAGCCTGCAACAGTGAGAATTGCCAAAACAACAACCAGAAATTTGGTTAAATTTCCCCACCTCAAAAAGTTGTCCCCCAATCTTGCTTATATGTTCTTTTACGATTCGACTGTTGGCTATAATAAGTCATAATCGTTGATGACAAGCTTAAAGCGGCAATCTAAAAACTCGGCCGCTCGCCTGCACATAACCATGCGCAGTAAAAAGATTTCAAAATACTCCATGACCGGACAGATTTCCGTGTCGATGGTAACATGGAGAGTTACCGTACGGGAAGTCTTATCAACAAGCAGCTTACCGCTTTCGGCAGCATAGTTTACCCTGTCATGAATCTCGAATTTGGCAAAGTCACGATTAGTCACCCGTGCACGGTGAACATCAGATTTATCAGCCAGAATTAGCGCTGCAGCTACATGGTTAACGGCGTTACCGCGCTCTTCCTCATGGTTGCCAATGGCTGAAATGACTAACGCTATCTCTTCCGGCGGCATTCCCAGACGGCTAAGAATAGCATACGCCATTATCGCACCAGACCCGCCGTGATTATACCGGTTAATCATATTAGCAATGTCATGAAGATATCCGGCGATCGCCGCAAGCTCACACTCTCGCGCCGGATATTCCAGTTCTTGTAATACCTTATAGGCTAATGCCGAAACAATGCCGGCATGTCTGTGACCGTGCTCGGTGAAACCCAGACTCCCGAGATATTGAGTACTACGGGTAAGATAAACGTTTACTTCGTGGTCTGCTTTTAGTTGTGCAATAGTAAGAGGTTGTTCAATAGTTGATAATGACATTGACTAATTCCTCCGTTTATCAAAAAAATTAGCTTTTGCCCGCCCAATATCTCGTGCCATATTCAATTCATGGCAGAGTAAAGGCAAATGCAGTTAATTACATTTTGCCTTACCTGCACGTAAATATGCCTTCTTCACTAAGTAAATAATTTACTGGCCGATCATGGTCGTCAGTTGGTACCATATCCAATATTTGCGCAGCCCAAGCCGCGCCGATAAGCTCGGCTTTATTCGCCTTAAGCAGGAACCGATCATAATAACCGGCTCCCATCCCTAACCGTCGCCCGTCTTTGGCATAAGCTACCCCGGGAACGATGATAAGGTCAAGCTCACTTGGTTCCAAGAGTCTTAAGGTTGCCGGATTGGGAGTTAAGAGATTAAACTGCCCTACCACCAAATCATCAAGATTTGCGATGAGAGCAGCATCCATTAGCCCTCTAGTCTCACGCATATGCGGCACACATACAGTTTTACCGGCCGATAGCGCGTGAGAGATCACTTTCTCCATGTGAGGCTCATCAGGCATCGCCAGATACAGCATAATATTTTTAGCGGCTTGGTAGACTGGCCAAGAACACAGGTGCTCAGCAAATCGTTCACTACCGGCAGCAACTTGCTCCCGGGTCATTCCTCGTCTAACGGCTAAAATATTCTTACGCAATTCCATTTTGGCATTTTTATTCATTTCCATGATGCTTCCCCCTCCCCTTAAGAAAAGACTTGGTTTTATACCAAGTCCCTTTAGTCGAAACCGTAAGTATAAGCGACACTTATTAGGGTTTAGGCTGGTTTTGGTGATGGCTTACAGCGGTACGCGACACATCGACTTCAACTTTATCTGCAATTTTAATTGTTACAGTTTTTTCGTTTAGCGCAGTGATAGTACCGTATAGTCCGCCGATAGTCACAATCCGCTCGCCCTTCTTCAGATTATTTAAAAGTTCCTGGCGGCGCTGCTGTTCTTTCTTCTGTGGACGATAAAGCAAGAAATAGAAGATTACGCCCATTAAAATAATCGGCCATGAAGCCTGAATGGCTTGCATTATTTCGGGTGAAAACTCTGGCAAAATGAATCACCTCCTGTTGTCTGTTAGCCAGTATATTCCACACATTTGGCTTAAATCCTCTTATTATTTACGGTAATGAGACCAAAACTCTTCCCTGAAAGCTAAAAAGCGGTCTTCAAGGATAGCTTTGCGCATTTCCTTCATAAAATTCAGTAAGAAATGCAGGTTGTGAGTGGTAGTCAGCCGCAGACCGAAAATCTCTTCAGTTTTTAATAAATGTCTAATATAAGCCCGCGAGAAGTTCCGGCAGGTGTAACAGCCGCAATCCGGATCAATGGGCCGGAAATCCCGGGCAAACTCAGCATTTTTAACAACAAGTCGACCACGGCTTGTCATCACCGTGCCATTACGCGCCACCCGTGTCGGGAAAACGCAGTCAAACATATCAATGCCGTACATAACGCCTTCCAGTAAACAGTCAGGGGTACCTACACCCATCAAGTAACGGGGCTTATTCTCCGGCAGCAAGGGTACTGTGTGCTCCAACATTTCGTACATAAGAGGTTTCGGTTCTCCGACACTGAGTCCACCGACAGCATAGCCGGGGAAATCCAAGGAAATAAGATCTCTGGCGCTCATAGCCCGGAGGTCTTTATACATACCGCCTTGAACAATGCCAAACAACGCCTGATCCTTGCGGGTGTGAGCCTTTTTGCAGCGTTCGGCCCACCGGGTAGTTCGTTCAGTAGATTGACGGGCATATTCATGATCTGCCGGATACGGGACACACTCATCAAAAGCCATGATGATATCAGCGCCTAACGCCATTTGCACTTCAGTCGCTTTTTCCGGCGATAGAAAGTGCTTAGACCCGTCAATATGCGACCGAAAGGTAACTCCATCCTCTGTTATCTTACGAAGCGGTCCTAGGCTAAACACCTGAAAGCCGCCGCTGTCAGTTAAAATACCGCGATCCCACTGCATAAATTTATGAAGACCGCCAGCTTCAGCAACCAGATCGTGGCCTGGGCGTAGGTATAAGTGATAGGTATTGCTCAAGATTATGCCTGCCCCCATAGCTTTAAGCTCGTCAGGCGACATGGCTTTCACTGTGGCCTGCGTGCCGACAGGCATGAAAATAGGCGTATCAAACACACCATGCGGCGTATATAAACGACCTACCCTCGCCCCTGTTTTTGAACAGCGTTTAATGAGTTCGTATGTAATGGCCATAAAGAGCACCTCCAAATATAAAAAAAATTCAAATTAAATAATAAGCATAGCATCACCAAAGCTAAAGAAACGATAACGCTTATCCACCGCTTCCCGGTAGGCGTTAAAAATGTGCTCCCGACCAGCCAACGCGCTAATCAGCATTAGCAACGTGGATTGAGGAAGATGAAAATTGGTGATAATGGCTTTAACAATTTTGAACTCATAGCCTGGATAGATAAATATCTCAGTCCAGCCGCTTTTAGCCTCTAATTGCCCACTTGCGCCTGCAGTCTCTAACGTGCGTACTGCCGTGGTTCCTACCGCAATAACCCGGTTACCTGCCGCCAGTGTTTTATTCACAATAGCCGCAGTTTCTTCCGGCACTGAATAATACTCTCTGTGCATAACATGCTCTGTAATATTTTTGACAGATACCGGCCGGAAAGTCCCTAACCCTACATGCAGAGTAACAAAGGCTAAGTTGACCCCCATGCTCTCAATATTTTCCATGAGTTGACGGGTAAAGTGAAGCCCGGCGGTAGGGGCGGCAGCCGACCCCCGTTCCCGGGCATAGACAGTCTGATAACGTTCTTTATCTGACAACTGTGCTTTAATGTACGGGGGTAATGGGGTTTCCCCCAAAGCATCAAGAATTTCTTCAAAAACTCCCTGATAATCAAACCGGACTATACGGCCACCAAAATCAGTAGTACTCACCACTTCACAGCGTAAGGTTTCACCAAATTGGATTACTGTTCCCGGTCTGGCCCGTTTACCAGGCTTAACCAGTACTTCCCACTCATCTTTAGTTGTACGGTTTAATAAAAAGACCTCTACCTTGCCACCTGTTTCAGGCTTAACCCCAAACAGCCTAGCCGGGATTACCCGGGTATCATTAAAAACCAGGGTATCCCCTGGTTGTAGAAATTGCGGTAGGTTATAAAAATTTTTATGTTCAATCAGCCCTGTTTTCCGGTCAAGCAGTAGCAACCTGGATTGGTCACGCGGTTCTACAGGCTGCTGGGCGATTAGTTCTTCAGGCAAATAATAATCGAAATCTGAAACCAGCATGTAACTCCCTCATTATGGCCTATAAATAGGCTTTTTTAATTTGTACGCCTTGGTAGTAGTGTTTCAAAATATCCTTAAAATATTCGGTATTTCCAGGTTGAGCCTTTTCTGCCATAGCTTTAGCCCCCCACTGAGATAACCCTAACCCATGACCCCAGCCAAAGCCGGTAATAACAACAAAGTCAGTTGGATCGCCGTTAGTAGCACGAATATTGGGATTATCTCCGGTTGATAAAGATAACGTAATGTGAGGAGGTGGCACTGCTTTATCACTAGCACTATAAACCGGCAAAGCCAGTTCTTTAGGACCATGAGCAATTGTACTAATATCAAACAAAGTACTTTTCAAGTCTAGCATACTTCTTAGTTTAGTGCCTGATACCTGAACACTGCCGCTGGTTCCCAGCAGGCGAACACTTTTAACTCTCCCGGATACGCCGCGGTCAGCGCTAGTAACCGGGGGGGTACCAAGTGGTGATAATTCAACCGCTTGTAAGCTGCCAATGTTGTACCCTGCTTTAATAATAGCTTGATTAAGCTCCGCAATAGTCAACTTTTTTTCCCATTTAAAGTTCGGGCTGCTTTGGTCAAAGTCGGCCACACCTCGAAGATAAGGCAGCGGTAATGACCAGACGTTTTCGCTATTTTCGGTATAACCCCCTGAACTGCTGTGGAAATAAGCTGTAATTAATTTACCGCTATGCAGTAATACTAAGCCTCTTGTCGCGTCCACTGCTTCCAGTGACCGGGGCGTTTCGCTTTCCCGTCCCCCATACACCTGGCAGTCGGTAGTGGAGCATACATCAAAGCCGTCGGCCTTATGCTTATTGTAGTTAGCCAATGCATAGGTGCGTGCGGCTACAGCTTGCGCTTTTACGGCCTCAAGTGGCCACTCGGGCGAAATCTCATTTTTAATTACGCCGTATAAATATTGTTCAATCGGCAGAGTGTTAACCACAGTCAAGCCAGACTTGCCTGCCGTACGGTGAATACTTATATCTCCCCGGTATCGTCGTTTGTTAACATGTATAAGCTGTTCAACATAAAACAAAGCATCATCTTTTTTAACAACAATGTCCACACCTGCTGCTGCTACCGGCGCACCGTTAATAGCTAAGACCCCGTCTTGCATAGTGACGGTTGCCAGGTCCCTGGCACGAAAACTAGCCAATACTTTTGCTGCTCCGAAATCAACAAGATCAAAATTAGCATCAGCTGAAACCTGTACACTTTGCTGGTTGATTAAAATTCCCACACGAAGGCTTGGTTCAAATAATGATACAGTTTCATCCGCATCAGACGGCTGGGCGTATCCAGATAATGGCAGCAACAAAATAACAGCCAGCATTACCCATTTTAGCATATGTTTATGCACTGGCATACCTCCGAGGCTATTTTCTTGATATCAGGTTCAAAATTATCGTCAGAACAATACTCAAAATAATAGATGTAACAATCGGGAAATGGAAGCTAAAGTTACCCCGTTCAATATGTATATCACCTGGTAGCCTGCCTAAACTTAGAAACTTTCCACCAAAATGGAATATAGCACCGGCAATTAGTAAGATTACACCAAACAGCATCAGCAGCTTGCCGAATGAGTCAAAGCCTCCAGGCATCAGCTTTTCCCCTGACGAGGTTTGTAATAACGGTCTTTTTCGCTAAACACACAGCCGCAGTAAGGTTGGCGATACATCTCAAGTTCCCTGCTGATTTTGACTCCTTCTTGCCAGCCTGCCCGAAAGTCTACATAACAAAACTTGATTCCTTCGGCTCCGGCTGCTGCTTCGGCTGCTTCCTTTATTAACTCATGCTGCTGATAAGGACTGACTAACAGCGTTGTGCTAAAGCAGTCAAAACCATGCTCTTTGGCATACCTGGCTGTTTGTAGCATCCGCATATCATAGCAATACCGGCAGCGACCACCAGGGGCAGACAATGCCTGACGCAAAAATTCTTCCAGTGTATAGCTTTCATCAATGATTAGGTTATCAAGGCCAATTTTCTCAGCAAAATTTTTGAGTGTATCCAGTCGCTTAACAAACTCTTTGTATGGATGAATGTTCGGATTGTAAAAATATCCGGTTATCTCATACTCGGGGTATTCTTCCTGCAAATGTTTCATCGGAAATACTGAACAAGGGCCGCAACAGACGTGCAGCAGCATGCGCATCATTGAGTCACCTACCACAATTTTTCTTGAGCTTTACCTTTGTCTTCATATGAAATGTTGAGATGTGCGTAGGCTGCGGGGGTAGCGATTCGCCCTCGCGGCGTCCTTGCAATAAACCCCATTTGCAGCAAGAATGGCTCATACACATCTTCAATAGTCTCTGTTTCCTCACTAATGGCTGCAGCCAGGGTATCGAGTCCAACCGGCCCGCCGCTAAACTTCTTAATAATAGCATTGAGCATGCTCCGGTCGGTTTTATCCAGGCCACGCTTATCTACTTCTAAAAGCTCCAGCGCTTTATCAGCAAGGGCATCAGTAATTACACCATTACCTGTTACCTGGGCAAAATCCCGTACCCGTTTTAAGAGACGGTTGGCGATACGCGGCGTACCACGTGAACGTCGGGCAATCTCCAGCGCGCCACGGGGTTCAATATCTACTTTCAGAATTTCAGCTGCTCTGTTCACAATACATACTAAATGCTCTGTTTCATAATACTCCAGACGACAGATTACCCCAAATCTGTCTCTAAGCGGTGCTGCCAGAGCCCCAGCCTTAGTTGTTGCCCCTATCAGCGTAAATTTGGGCAAATCAAGGCGAATCGAACGGGCAGACGGACCTTTACCAATAATAATATCAAGCGCATAATCTTCCATTGCCGAATACAAAACTTCTTCCACCGCCCGGGATAGGCGGTGAATTTCGTCAATAAACAGTACATCCTTCTCACCCAGGTTGGTTAAAAGTGATGCTAAATCGCCAGGCCGTTCAATGGCCGGGCCTGATGTAATCCGGAAATTGACGCCAAGTTCGTTGGCAACAATGCCGGCTAATGTAGTCTTCCCCAGTCCAGGCGGACCATATAACAATACATGATCAAGCGCTTCACCTCTGGCAAGTGCTGCCTGCACAAATATAGACAAATTGTTTTTTACCTGGTCTTGTCCGATATATTCAACCAGCCGTCGCGGCCGCAGGCTATACTGCCATGAGTCAACATCCAGCTCGCCAGGCTCCATAACGCGTTCTTCCACCAGTTTGATACCCCCCAGTTACCTCCGGCCAAATTCCTTTAACGTAAGCCTAATCAATTGCTCCAACGACAGTTCTGCATGTTCTTTATTTTCACGTTCGTATACCCTTTTAATGACCGGTATGATCTCGGCATGGTTGTACCCCAGGGCAGCAAGCGCCTGCATGGCCTCCTGCATGATATCTCCCTGCAGACTCGTATCCGGTGCTTGCAGTCCCGCAACGCTTACATTAAACTCATTGCCAATACCAATTTTGTCCTTTAATTCCAGAATGATTCTTTCAGCCGTTTTCTTGCCAATACCAGGTAATTTGGTCAACATGGTGGCATTATTGGCGCTAATAGCTGCCCGGAAATTCTGCGGCGTAATCGCTGATAAAATACCGGCGGCCACTTTCGGGCCAATCCCAGATACAGAAATAAGGCTCAGAAATAGTTCATACTCTTCCTGAGTATGAAAGCCATGTAAAGTCAGCGCATCCTCGCGCACATTAAGATATGTAAATAATGTTGTCGATTGACCAACCGCTAGTTTCTGTCTAGTAGAATTAGGGATAAATAACCGGTAGCCAATTCCCTGTACATCAACAAAACAATAATCGGTAAATAAATGTGTAACTATTCCTTTAACATAACCTATCATTCGTTATCCTCATCCTGTTTATACTTCCACAGTGTATGGTACAGATGGCCACAGCCAGCGCATCAGCGGCATCATCAGGATGCGGCTTGTTGGGTAAATTCAACAATCTTTGCGTCATATATATAACCTGTTCTTTAGTTGCTTTACCATAACCCGTAACTGCCTGCTTCACCTGTAATGGTGTGAATTCGGCAAGCTTGAGGTCATTCTGTGCTGCCGCCAAGAGTACTACCCCTCTGGCTTGCCCTACAGCCATCACCGTACGTACATTCTTATTCATAAACAATTGCTCGACACCCATGATATCTGGATTATATTGTTTAATAAGAAGATCAATCTCCCGATGAATTTTTTTGAGTCGCATAGCGCCCTCCATGTCAGGTGTAGTTTCAACGACACCATAGGCAAGCGCTTTTAATCTGCTTCCTTGTGCTTCGACCAGACCATAACCACATATAGCTGTGCCGGGGTCGATTCCTAATGCTATCATTTGCTGCCCCCTTTTCCTGGCTATATTCGACAACTTTGTTCCATTTTCCTGTTAATTAAAAGCAAAAAGAGAGGTTTCCCTCTCTTTAGCGCGCCTGCATTCCCTCTAATGTTCTTAGCAATTCCTCTTTGGACTGCACAACCAGACCCTGATGCAATTCTTGGACGTCTTGCGGCATCAGAGCAGTAATCGGTATTTTTGTTACTTCCTTTACAATGGCTTTTGGTCCGGGTACTCCGTAAAAAACAGCAACATGATCGTCTTTGATACCAAGAAACATATTATTAGCATGCTCTCGGCATAAGCTATCCACCTTCAGTGACATCTCAACTTCTTTAGTATCAAACTTTTCAATCGACCAACCGGTATAGATCTTTTGTACCTGATTAAAATTAAGCCCCACTAAATTATCTGGTGGCTTAGTTCTAAATACTTCTTCATCTTTGCACTTGGTATAGATAATCTTTTGCACTACATCAGTATTTGCCGAAATCTTAATTTTCCCATCTTGCTTTACAACTTCACTCTCTTGCGGAGGAACAGGCAGTTTGCCTTCATCGTTAACCTGAAAAGCATAATAACCGATACCAGACAATAATAAAATTAGGCCACCGATCAATACAGGCCTGAAAAACGCATGTTTACCAAGCGACTTAACCTGATATAACGAGGAAAGTTTAGCAATAAATTTAGATAACATACAGACAACACTCCTTTCTATAGTGTCGCCAGTATTTTTACCAAATTATACAAAAAATATACATATTAGCGCAAAAGCCTAAGATAAAGTAGACTTAGCTTCAGGTGGGGTTTTAACCCCATCTGAAGGTTAGTCGCCCTTATCCAGGGACTTAGCCGCTCGCCTGTGCCCTTTGGGTATAACTCCCACTTGTAGAAGATGGGAGTCTTAGAGCGGGTTAGT
>NZ_DATMYD010000151.1:0-65495 GCF_035561155.1 Sporomusa sp.
GTGCTAATATCAACGTATACCCAACTACCTCCATTCTAACCATTTTCCCTGCAATTGCTATGTATTTTATAAAATTAACGAAATTGTAAATATTATCATTATTTGCGAAAAAATTCAGGATATTAGTTATAACTCATCAAGAGTTCAATTACGCGAGCAATCGCTATGTAAATAGTATACCCATGAAGGTTATAGCCGTAATGAAGCTGCGGCTTACTTTCATGGTATTTTTCATTTTCCGATTATTACTTTTTGGAGAAATATAATAATTAGGGAGCCCCTCAGTTGGGGCTCCCTTGTTTTGACCATTGTGATCCATTCTTAATTCAATTTTTCTTTCGCCCCGTACAGCAGCGATCAACCAGGACAGCAATCGATTGATAGCTGATACCGCTGTTATCAGCTAAGCCAATTTCACATGTGCGGCTATTGGAAAAACCACAGCTACAGTCTGACGGTAACGCTTCTTTTAGATGTTCTAACGCTGATTCGTTGAGTTCAGGGACCTCGAACCCCTTATCTCCGGCGAAACCACAACACTTAACCTTGGGCGGTATAATCACTTCAGTAACACAAGCCTCTACCACAGCCCGGAACTTGTCTGCCAAACCCATTTTGGTTGCGCTGCAGGTGACATGAATAGCTACTTTTTCTGGTGATTTTACAAATTCTAACTCGTTAAGCAGATAGTCGTGAATAAAGTCAACCGTATCTAAGATGGTCAGTCGATTATCCATCACCCGCTTCATCCGGTAGACACAGGGACTGGTATCACAGAGTACCGGGTATTGCCCATTATTACTGCACGCCAGCAACACCTTTTCGAGCTTAACGCTCAATTCATCGGCAGCGTCGAAATAGCCTTTACTCTCAAACGGCATTCCACAACATAAATCCTCCATACCGGGTGGGAAGATAACGCTATAGCCCGCTTTATTAAGCAGTGACATCATCACCTGATGCAGTGACCGTTGATCAATATCCTCTTTGGCCGGGCCCATCGTCCGGCTGACACAACTAGGAAAATAAACGATTTTTCGGCTATCAGCAGAGGCAACCGGGGGCGCCTCTACGCTCGCGCTTGCTTTAGGCAGCCACTTATTCCACTTAGGTATGCTGTCTCCGACAATGGAGCGAGCTGTTTTGGCTAATCCCCCCATCGTACAAGTCCCTAGTCCCCGATGCGCCAAATGCGCTCCTGCCAAGCCTAGCTTGGCCAGTGAAGTAACCCCGCTGAAATGCGTGGCCATGAATTTGGCAATGTTGCGTCCCCTGCTTGTAGTCTTAGTTGAGCGCAGATACTTAGTAAAACTACCGGTATTAATTGCCAGCGGACAGGTCGTTTGACATAGACCGTCAGTCGCGCAGGTTATCTCACCAAAATAATCATAATCTTCTTCCACCCGCCGCGCTAGCTCTTTATCATTTCCTGCAGCCCGCATACGGGCAAGCTCACGTTGCACAGCGATCCGCTGACGCGGACTGCTGGTCAAATGAAGGGAAGGACAGTTGATCTCACAAAACCCGCACTCCATACATTTATCAACAAGCTCATGAACCTGTGGCATAATTTTCAAATTTTCCACATAGACATCTGCGTTGTTGGTAATAACAACATCGGGGTTGAGCAAGTCTTCCGGGTCAAAGGCCTGTTTTATTTGCTTCATATATTTATATGCTTGTTGACCCCATTCCAACTCAACAAACGGGGCCATATTACGGCCAGTGCCGTGCTCAGCTTTTAATGAACCTGAGAAACGCTCCACCACCATACTACACACTTCATTAATAAAGTCTTGATATCGCCTGATATCTGCAGGGGTATCAAAATTCTGATTAAAAACAAAGTGGACATTGCCGTCTAACGCATGACCATAGATTACGCCATCCTCGTAACCATGCCTGTTCATACATTCCCGTAGGGCCAGAACACCATCAGCCAACAGTTCTTTGGGGAAAGCAACATCCTCGATGATAACAGACGTACCCTGGCGGCGGATACCGCCAACAGCAGGAAATACGCCTGCCCGGATTTTCCACAACTTCTCATACTCGGTTTTCTTATCAGTGAAGGTAATCGGAAACAGAACAGGTATTCCTGCTAAACATTCTATAGTTTTTTGTATGTTTTCATCAAGTGTAGCCCTGTCCAGGGCTCTAATTTCCACTAAAAGTGCAGTCGCCTGTTCGTCCAGTTCTTTTAAAAATGCTGGCATACCTGCACTGTCTTCCACCGAACGCAGCGAAATTCGGTCAAGCAATTCCGCTGCTGCCACTAACGGACGCTCTAGCCTCATTACCGCCATGCAAGCCTGTTTGATATCCGGAAAAAACATGAGCGCCGAGGCTTTATGGGCATGTTCAACAACAGTCTTGTAGGTTATCTCAGCAATAAATCCCAGTGTTCCCTCTGACCCGATCATAAGATGGCTAATGATATCGATAGGGTTATGATAATCGACAAAAGCGTTGATACCATAGCCGGTGGTGTTTTTGATTTTGAATTTGCGGACAATAAGCTGTCGAAGCTGCTCGTCTGCGTTAATTTCGTCCCGGATTTTTTCAATAGCGTCTATCAGTTCCTGATGACTATTGATGAACAACTGACAAGATTCAGGATCGGCAGTATCTAAGATCGCGCCATCGGCGAATATAATTTTCATAGCCGCAATCGTCTTATAGCTGTTATCTGCGGTACCGCAACACATACCACTCGCGTTATTAGCGGCAATACCACCGATCATCGCGTAGTTGATTGAAGCTGGGTCAGGACCGATTTTTCGTGAGTACGGCCGGAGATACTGATTGGCCTCCGAGCCGATAATTCCCGGCTCTAACATGATGGTTTCGCCATGATCATCGATCTGGTAGCCACTCCAGCCACCAGCCAGCAACAATAGCACCGAATCAGTAAGAGCTTGTCCTGATAAGCTTGTTCCTGCAGCCCGGATAGTAACCGCGATCTTGAATTGACCAGCAATTCCGAAAATTTTAGCTACTTCTTGAGACGTGCGGACTTTGACCACCAGCTTGGGGGTTATGCGATAGAGACTGGCATCCACTCCATATGCCAGTGTTCGAATCGGGTCTGCAAAAATACGGTTAATAGGAATAAAGGCTGCTAGTTCCTCGTAAAACTTACGATAGTTCTCCGGAAGATTAAGAATATCACTCTGCATTGAGCGCATACCCACTCTTATCCACCCTGCCCTTCTTAAAAATTAAAGTCTATTAAGACTGTTTCCTAATTATTTCGCGAATAAGATCATATTACCTCTAAATTTGTGGAATTTTCCAGAAAAATGTGTTTTTTTGACACTACAAAAACATTTATCTCAATTGACAACATTATCCTCATAATCGATAATATAAGTAAATTCCTGTAATAATTTCAACATTTTACAGTTAAGGCATGAAACCTATAACGAACGAAGTTCTTTCATTTGGAGGAATAACACATGACCAACCGCCCTGAAGATTACCAAAAAGCCATTGATTTTCACGGCCACTGCTGTCCTGGGTTGACAATTGGCTACCTGGCGGCCAAGACTGCCCTTAACCACTTGAAGGTGGAGCGCGCCGCTGACGAGGAGCTTGTGGCCATTGTCGAGTCTGACGGCTGCGGCATTGATGCTGTACAAGTTTTATTAGGCTGCACCATCGGTAAAGGCAACCTTATCTACAAAGACCATGGCAAACAGGCTTACACCATCGGCAACCGCCGTACAGGCCAGGCCGTGCGGGTTGTAGTGACCGGGGGCGCGGTGCCGCTCACGCCAGAGCAGGAAGCTCTCCGGAATGAGGTGTTTAACGGCCAAGCCTCGCCTGAGCAGGATGCAGCCTGGCACAAGCTCCAGTCCGAACGCACCGCCCGCTTGCTGACTACTCCACCTGAGGAAATCTTTAAAATCCAGGATATTGAACTCAAACTACCGCCAGAGGCCAAGATATTTAACTCAGTTATCTGCGCTTACTGTGGCGAAAAAGTCATGGAGGCCCGCGCCCGCCTGAAAAACGGAAAAATCGCCTGTTTGGCCTGCACTGAAGAATATAACCGGGGCTGGTAAGCTCCTAAGCCCTGACGAGACAAAGGCATGAAGCTACGGTCATTACCGTTGGCTTCATGCCTTTGTCATCTGTAAAATAAAGTGAGACTTAGCTTCAGGTGGGGTTTTTACCCCATCTGAAGCTTAGTCGACCTTATCCAGGGACTTAGCCGCTCTTAACTCCCACTTACAGAAGATGGGAGTTTTAGAACGGGTTAGTCATCGGATAAAAGTTTTTTTAATAGGTTCTACTCCTCGCAAATATCTATCTCTGCTAAAAGACTTGTCATACTGCACGCAATGTTCTCAGGTTAAGCTCTCTACATTTCACTAATAAAAACCGTCATTTGGACAATCATATAATAGCACCGTACTTGCATGACTACATTAACAAAGGAGAATAAGCATGCCGGAAGCTATCGAATATGTATTGCGCACGTCGCTGGCCTTTTTTATTGTTCTGTTATTAACCCGGACATTTGGCCAAAAGCAGCTTGCTCAAATGACCTTATTTGATTTTGTCAGCATCATTATCCTCGGTGCCTTGGCAGTTTTTACGCTAGTAACACATACCTTAAACATTTTCACGGGCCTGATTACACTAGCCGTGTGGGGTGGTTTATTCCTGCTCAGTAACTACCTCAGTTTGAAGACTTTTCCTGCCCGAAAACTTTTAGAGGCTGAACCGGTCATTGTTATCCACAACGGTAAAATACTTGAAAACAATCTGTCCAAGACTTACTATAACGTGACCGGCCTACTGGAACAGCTCAGAACAAAAAATATATTCGACCTAACTGAAGTCAAGATTGGAATCCTTGAGATTGATGGCGAGCTGAGTATCTTAAAAAAGACTGATATCCAGACAAAAAATCCGGCAGCCAGAAAGTTTACCGGCAAGGAACTTATCATCGACGGCCAAATTATTGATACCACTTTACGCCGCGTCGGCATCACCAGAGAATGGCTGCTGTATGAGCTTAACAAGCGCGGCATACCTGACTGCGATGAAGTGGCTTTGGCCGCCATAACTCCTACCGGCAAACTATATATTGACATCAAAGATGATATCCATAAATAGTTGAGTTCTATTTTACGCTAAGGTTAACTTTTGTTGTTCATTTTTTTGGTACCTGCAGGCAGAATGTAACCGTAAATACCGTCCTCTCTCCCGGGGTGCTTGACACCTCAACCTCAGCTCCGTGCAGGTTAATTATTTCCCTGGCAATAGCTAACCCTAGGCCGGTACCGCCTCCAGTGCGGGTATGTGACTTGTCTGCTTTATAGAATCGCTCCCAGATATAAGGCAAATCCTCGGGCGGAATGCCAATGCCGGTATCAGCTATCGTTAGTATGAGTGAGCGGCCGGCCGCTGTCAGACTAGCGGTAATTATCCCACCCGCCGGGGTGAATTTAAGTGCATTATCAAGCAGAATGAGTACCAGTTGTGTCAGCCTATCGCCATTGCCATTGATATCAGGCAGGTGTTCAGCAATATCGGCCCGCAGTGTGACTCCCTTTTCTGTACTCCGCTGTTTAAATAAAGTTACAATATTATCAATAATCTCAGCCAGGGATACCTGTTCTGTCTCCAGCGTGGCAGTCTGCGCCTCAAGCTGACTGAGGTCTAAGAGCTCGTTAATCAGTTTCTCCAGTCGTACTGCTTCATCACGCATAACCCTGTGGTATTTCGCCACCTGAATAGGCTCACTTATTGTACCATCCAAGAGGGCCTCATTATAACCGCGCATAATGGTAAGCGGGGTCCTAAGTTCATGTGATACGTTGGCGACAAAGTCGCGCCTGAGTTTATCTGTCTTATCAGTTTTACGTACAAAGTCCTTTAAAGCCGTGGCCAGAGAGTTTAAAGATTGGCTCAAATCACCCACTTCATCATGGGTGTCTATGTTAGCCTGAACAGAATAGTCACCCCCGGCCATGGCGGAGGCTACCGCCTGCATCGACTTCAACGGCCGGATAATACCTGCCGACAGGTAATTGGCAATAAATATTGTTATCAGTACAACTACTGTCCCAGCTGCAGCAATATACCAGTAAATCCGGCTTAAAAAACTGTCGAATTCGGACAAAGGAGCATTAATCAGCACTGTCCCTTGTACTTGACCATCAGGCTTGAGCGGCACGCCAACGACCAGCATGTTTTCTTCATAGTAAGGATGGTAAAAAGTCTTAACCCACGCTGTGCCACCGCCAGCTTCGATCTGTTGACGGATTTCGTCCAGCCCAGTTATACCTGCACGATTATGAGCCTGATTTTGCTCAGCCACTTTGCCAGGCCTACCTGCTTGCCAGTCCATCCCCCGTTCCTGTCCCATACCGTGGCCATGCCGCAGCATCTTTCCAGGCCCTCCCGGCATATCACAGTCCCCCGCCAAATCCATGGGGCTTTTTTTCATCATCCCGGCCCGGTGGTGAAAGCCGCCTGCCGGCCCACGCTGTTCCTCAGACGCGGCAATCAAGTTAAACGCGTTGTCTATGACCCATACCCTTGCACTGAGTAAACTATCAATGCTGTTAATAAACCCGGCAAGCTGGCCGTAGTTTATCTGCCCATCATAATAACGGCTTACCACTCGCGCCGTCTCATAGGCCTTATCGGTCAGTTCACGCTGTTTGCTGGCAATAAAGTACTCGCGGATTAAGAGCGAAACACCTACTGATACACTGGTCAGCACAAGGGCCACCACTATTATAAAACTGCCAAGAAGTTTGTGCTGCAATGATATTCTCATTTTTTCACCTCAAACTTGTAGCCTATGCCCCATACAGTTTTTATATCCCAAGGAGAGTTACCGCTTATGTCAAGCTTTCTTCTAATCCGTTTAATATGGGTGTCGACAGTACGGGTATCGCCGCAGTAACTGTACCCCCAGACGCTCTCTAAGAGTTGTTCCCGGGAAAAAACCAGTCCAGGATGTGAGGCCAAATGCCATAAAAGGTCCATCTCTTTGTTAGCAAACGCTATCTCGTGCCCAAATGCGGTCACAGTATGTTCGGCCATATCGATTGTCAAATGTGAATAGTTTAAAGCAGCCTCAGGCCGCTTCTCAGGGGACGCCAAACGGCGCAGCACTGCTTTGACTCGAGCTGCTACCTCTCTCGGATTGAACGGCTTAGTCACATAGTCATCAGCCCCAAGTTCAAGCCCCATGATACGATCTTCGTCTTCTGCGCGTGAGGTCAACATAATAATCGGTATGTTCGAAAACTTGCGTATTTGGCGACAGACCTCCAGACCATCAAGAACAGGCATCATGATGTCCAGAATGATAATATCAGGTTTAAATTCCTGATGTTTGATAAGCGCCTCGGCACCGTCAGCTGCTTCATGCACCGTGAAACCTTCTTTAGTGAGATATAGGGTTAGGAGTTCCCTGATAGGCTGCTCGTCATCAACGACAAGCACCGTTTTGACAGTCATGGTTTTCACCTCTCATCTTCAGCATACCACAAGCTAAGTCTAGCTAAAAGAGCCTGCCGCGCTTTGCGGCAGGCTCTTTTGCTGTTATCTTATTACTGCTGTGCCGGAGCATTAGCGTTACCGCAGCCGCCCTGCATTGGTCCCATACCTCGTTCACGTCCCATACCATGACCACGTCCATGTCCCATACCCATGCCAAAATTGCCGTCTTTCAGGTGCTGCTCCATAAAGGAAATATGCTGGTCAGCCTGAGCCTGGGTTATCCAGCCCCATTCAACCTCTTTTTGCAGCACTTGTTTTCTATGCTCAAACATTTCTTTTTGCCACGTGGCAATCTGAGCTTTTTGTTCGTCAGACAGGTTAGCCTGCCCTGCCGGTCCAAAATGCGGGCAGAATGTGCCAGCCTGACCGGGATTTCCGTCCGGGGCAGCCAGGGCGACCGCACCTGCCAGCGACAGCACGAGCACACCGATAAGGGCAAAAATAGTGATTTTTTTCAATGTAACCACTCCTTGTTAATTTGATTTAAATCAAGTATAGCGCATTCTTCCAGCATAAGTGTGGCAAAACTGTGAACAAATAGTGAACTATTAAGCATGAGCTAATCGCTGCTTCCATTGAGGCCAACGACCCTTTGATAATGAATTTGCTATACTCATAAACAGCAAAAAGCTGAGATTGCCACGCCTGCTCCTCGCACTGACAGGAATAATCCCCACCATGCGAACGGCTTGAAACAATCTCAGCTCTTTTTTTATCGCGCCAATACGATTTAATACTTTCTCTGTACCTTGACCGCAGTACCCATAATAACAATCATCATCAAACCTTCACCAACGCTTGACATTGAGTGATGAACGCCAATCACAGCATCTGCCCCCATGGCACCGGCCCGCTCTTTAAGCTCGCTTACTACACTGTTGACACCTTTGGACAGCGAATTTTCATATGAATTACTTCGCCCGCCGAAGATATCACTCAGCCCGGCCAAAAAATCTTTAATTACATTGGTCCCCATGACGACCTCACCGGTCACAACTCCCAAATACTCTCTGACCTCAAAGCCTTCCAATACCGAGGTTGTAGATACAATCATACTGACGCCTCCCTTATCTATATAGGTTCCAATAAAGATCGACAAGGCATGCGGCGAAATATTACTAACAATAGCCGATGAGAGAATCTTTATTGGATTTCATCTAGCTTAGTACCAGGACTACTAATTATTATACCCAAGCTTTATCACCAGCATAATCTCATTACCTTGACGGTTAAAACAAACATCATCTGCCATGGCTTTCATGATTAACAGCCCCCGCCCGCTTTCATCGATCAGCTTCTCATCAAATAACTCATCCATAGCTTGACTGTTCAATGAGTTTAACAATAGGTTACCCGCAAAACCATGCCCAGAGTCTTTCACCCGAAGTACAAGTTTTTTACCAATTCGGCTAACCTTAACACGAACCTTGCTTCCCTGACGAAAAGCATTATTAACGGCTTCATTAAAAATAATCTCAACTTTGCCAGTGTCTGGGCCGGCAAGCACGGTAAATATCTGCCGCATTTGCGGGCGCAACGCGGTAAGAGCTTCAGCGCCATTTACCTCATGTGTCATGACCTCAATATTCAAAGCAATACCCCCATCCTTACGATACAGCTTCGTGCTCACCCAAATGCTGCTTAACCTCAGAACGTTCGCGCTCAATACCGCCTCATAAACTCCAACGCTTAATATCCGGAAAATAAGCGGAATATCCTGGCCTTCTATCCGGCTGGGGTAACCGCTCCCATCATAGCTCTCGTGGTGATATAAAACCAATAAACAACTAATAATAGAAAAAGCCAAGCTATAGAGAGCCTGGCTAAAAATAGTAGTGTGAATCAACCCTTTTGACAAAATTCTACCATATTCACCAAACACTGTCTAGTGACTTACGATTACCTATTTAATCAAATTTTACAATTATTGTATCTACCTTTCAATTCTTCTTCTATTTACAAACATTATTTGGTAAAGTATAATGTGTTACGGTTCGTGCCACAATCACATAGAAAGGTGGTCTTTTAATGGCTGATAAATTTGACATCGCCATCATAGGCGGCGGCCCAGCCGGAGTATTTGCCGCATATGAGCTTGTCATTAATAATCCGGATATCAAGGTTGCTTTACTCGAAGTCGGACACGACATCTATTCGCGACACTGCCCCATCTCGGATAAAAAGGTACCGGCCTGCATTAAATGCAATCCCTGCGCCATTATGCGCGGCTTCGGGGGTGCCGGGGCTTTCTCTGACGGCAAATATAACTTTACCACCAAATTTGGCGGCTGGCTGAACGAATATCTTCCCGACGAGACCGTACTTGATTTAATTGACTACGTCGATCAAATTAATATAAAATACGGCGCACCTGCCGAATACTTCAGCACCCAAAACAGCAGTCTTGGCAAAAAGGCATTACAGTATGACCTGCACCTGCTAGACGCCAGGGTCCGCCATTTAGGCACCGAAAATAACTTAAAAATTCTTGAAGCAATTTTTGATTATTTGAAAGAAAAAATAACCATGCTGTTCGGCGTAATGGTAAATACTATCAAAAAACAGGATGGCATATTTATTTTGGAAACAGCCAAAAACGGCCCGATAGAATGCGATTACCTAATTGCCGCGCCGGGCCGGGCCGGTTCAGAATGGTTTGCCAACCAGTGTCACAAACTTGACCTGCCGTTAACCAATAATCAGGTGGATGTTGGCGTCCGGGTCGAAATCCCGGCGGAGGTATTCCAGCACATCACCGATGAGGTATATGAAGCCAAGCTGGTATACCGGACAAAGCAGTATGGGGACTTAGTCCGGACGTTCTGCATGAACCCCAAAGGGTATGTTGTTGCTGAAAATACCGACGGTATTGTTACTGTCAACGGCCACAGCTACCGGGATGAAAAGCTGCACAGTAAAAACACCAACTTCGCGCTGTTGGTCAGCAATAAGTTTACCGAGCCCTTCACCGAACCTCACCAATACGGCAAACGTATTGCTTCTTTTTCTAATATGCTCGGCGGCGGCGTACTGGTACAGCGCTTTGGCGACCTGTTAAAAGGCCGCCGCACGAACGAACACCGTCTGTCCCAGAGCTTCACCCAACCAACACTTAAGGCAACTCCCGGCGATTTAAGCCTGGTTCTGCCCAAGCGTCACCTGGACAATATCATCGAGATGATCTATGCGCTCAATAAAATTGCCCCAGGTATGACCAACGACGACACCTTGCTGTACGGAGTTGAAGTCAAGTTCTATAGCTCGCGCCTTAAACTGACCGGGGAACTGGAGACCGAGATTGAAAACATGTTTGCAATTGGCGACGGCGCCGGCATCACCCGCGGCTTATCCCAAGCCAGTGCCAGCGGTGTGCATGCCGCCAGAGTTATAACTGAACGAATAAAGAAATAGCTGCGTAAAGTAAGACTTAGCTTCAGGTGGGGTTTTAACCCCATCTGAAGTTTAGTCGACCTTATCCAGGGACTTAGCCGCTCTTAACTCCCACTTATATAAGAGGGAGTCTTAGAGCGGCTTGGTCATCGGATAAAAACTGGCAAACGGAGCGGTTATCGATCGTTTGACAGATTGGAAAAAAGAGATTATTATAATTATGAGCATAATAATCTCAATGGGTGGGGGAGTCTGTCATAACAGGCTCCCTATGCTTATTTTGAAGGAGATGCACAATGGAAAACAACGCTATTCAAACAGCGCATCAAGTACTTATCACCTTTTCGGTTATTTTAGTCGCCGGTGCGCTGGCAGGCAAAGTGGCCGACAAACTTAAAATTCCCGATGTAGTTCTCTATTTACTCATCGGCATTGTCATCGGCCCGCCAGGACTTGGTCTCATCGACATACCCGAAAATTCAGTTGTTAATCAGCTTGTCCTTGTGCTAGGCGCATCAGTCCTCTTATTTCACGGGGGCATTGGGGTTAGTTTTGGGGTATTAAAAAATGTGTGGCTAACCCTCTTACTGTTATCTACAGTAGCTGTTTTTGTTATGGTTGCTATTGTGGGATACACCGTTCATGCTGTTTTCGGAATAAGTCTTATCTACGCGCTGCTATTAGGGGCTGTACTAGCTTCTACCGATCCGGCAACACTTGTTCCGATATTTTTATCGGTTGGGGTCAAGGAGCGTTTGGCACAAACGGTAATTAGCGAATCGGCCTTTAATGATGCCACTGGCGCAATAGTGACCTTCACCTTGCTGGGTGCCATTGCTACAGGGCAGTTTGCGCTTGCTCCCACGGCCTTAAAGTTTGTCATCATGGCTGGCGGTGGTATCATCATCGGAGCAATCTACGGACTCTTAACCGGATTCCTCGTTAGTGGCAAATCACAGGATATCTTTGCTGAATATTCCCAAGTTCTTATGCTTCCTTTAATTATCGCCTCTTATATGACTGCAGAACATTTTGGCGCAAGTGGTTTCATGTCGGTGTTTGTAGCCGGTCTGGTTCTTGGCAATTTAGATGAGTTCGGTTGGACAATGAAAGAAAACCATCATGATGAGGTTCATAGTTTTCTCCATATTGCATCATTACTGCTCAGGATAGCTATCTTTGTTCTCCTGGGGGCTCATGTTGATTTGGCCATAGTTGCCAAGTACCTGCTTCCCGCTTCTATTGTGGTTGCTGTTTTTATTTTTATCGCCAGACCCATTGTTGTTTTATTATGCACACTGCCAGACAGAAAAGCCAAATGGGAGAAAAATGAGATTTTATTTATGTTCTGGACCCGCGAAACAGGGGTTATCCCGGCAGCTCTTGTCGGAATGCTTGTAGGAACAGGCATCCAGCATTCTGACATCATTTCTTCTGTTACCTTTTTGGCAATATTGACGACCCTTGTTCTTCAGGCCACATCAACGCCGTGGTTGGCCCGAAGGCTGAATTTACTTCAGCAGGACCAACAGGAAGTACAGCAATTGCATCACTAATGACAATACGAACCTGTCAAGCCTGGACTTGACGGGTTCATTTTTAATAACCAAGCAAAGTTCCCGCCTGGAATACGATAAAAGATAAAATCCAGGCCAACACAGTTGAATAAACAGGGCTAAATAAAGCCCATTTCCACGAGTTGGTTTCGCGTCTGATAACGGCAATTGTGGCCAGGCAAGGCGAGTAAACTAAGACAAATATCATCAAAGAATAGGCGATAAGTGGACTGAAATTAGGATCACTGCCGATAGCCTCTTGCAGCGCTACCGCAGTCTCGCCAGTCTGACCAACATGATAGATGGTGCCTAAGGTACTGATAAGTACCTCTTTAGCGGTAAAAGCGGATACCAGCCCTACACCAAGCTTCCAGTCAAACCCCAGCGGTGCAATCCATGGTTCCACCATTTTTCCCAATTGGCCGGCATAGCTTTGGGCAATCGGGTCTGCCGTAGGATAGTTCACCAAAAACCATACTAAAATGGATACTGACAAAATAATTGTTCCGGCTTTTCGCAAATACAGCAGGCTGCGTTCCCACATATGGATTATCATGCTTTTAACGGTCGGCCTCCGGTACGGCGGCATTTCCATCACAAAGGGCTCACTCTCCCCCCTAAATATCAGTGTGCGGAAAACGCGAGCTACCAGGACAGCCAGCAAAATACCGAGGAAATAAATAGAAAACAACACTGTTCCAGCAATAGTTTCATCAAAAAAGGCCCCAATCAGCACAGTATACACAGGCAGTCTGGCGCTGCAGCTCATAAAGGGTGCCACCAAAATAGTAACAAGCCTGTCACGCGGGTTTTCCAGTGTTCGTGTTCCCATAATGGCAGGTACGCTGCAGCCAAAACCTAATAAGAGCGGGATAAAGGATTTGCCGTGAAGTCCTACGGTCCGCATAATCCTATCCATAATAAAAGCAGCTCGCGCCATATACCCGGTATCTTCCATGAACGCGATACCTAGAAACAAGATAAGGATATTAGGTAAAAAAACGATGACACTGCCAACCCCGCCAAGGATTCCGTCAACAATAAATGACCGTAGTTCGCCGTCAGTCAGATATTGACTGGCCAATTGAGCCAAATTGCCAAAACCATCTTCGATCCAGGCCTGTGGATAAGCCCCAACCGTAAACACCATATTAAACAAAAACCACATCAAGCCGAGAAAAATCGGTAACCCGGAAAACCGCCCAGTTAACACCAAATCCAGCTTGTCTGAGGTATTCATCACCTTGTTCTCATTTATTGTTACTGCGTGGGCATATATCTCAGCAACAAAGCGGTGTCTTTGTTCAGCAATTAAGAGTGCCGGGTCACCCATTTGTTCAAGCAGTTCCTGGCGAAAAAGCGTCGCAGCTGCAGTCGCCGGTTCACTGCCCTGAATACCGCTCAAATATTTGCTTGCTTCAGTGTCACCTTCTAGGAGTTTTAAGGCGAGCCATCGCCGGGGAAATCGCAAGCCAGTTCTAATCTGAGCCAGCAACTCCGTTATCCGGCTAAGAGCCTCCTCGATCTTGCTACCATAAAGGAGGGTAAACCGGCAAGGCTGGCCCTGTTCTCCCGTTGCTGCCGCTGCTACAAGAATATCCTCAGTCCCCTGATTTTGCCTGCCAACACTACGCACAACCGGTGTATGCAGAACCTGTGCCAGCAGCCTGTCGTCAATCTGTATCCCCTTACTTTCGGCAGCATCAACCATATTTAGGGCAATAATAACAGGCCGTTCCAGCTCTAAGAGCTGCAGGGTCAGATACAGATTGCGCTCCAAATTGCCCGCATCCACGATATTTACAATGATATCAGGTTTGTCATGGACAATAAAACTGCGGGCCACCAATTCATCAGCCGAATGCGCCATTAACCCATAGGTGCCCGGTAAATCCACGACAATAAACTCTTTGTCCTGGTATTTCCTAAACCCCTCCCGCTTTTCCACTGTAACTCCGGGATAATTGCCCACATGTTGCTTTGCACCTGTAAGGTTATTGAATATTGTTGTCTTGCCTGAGTTGGGGTTACCGGCGAGAGCAAGGGTTAGCTGCGTATTCGTCACCCTACCGCCACCTCAATTAATCTGGCTTCTGTTTTGCGTAGTGACAAATTAAATCCTTTTACCTTAATTTCCATCGGATCACCCAGCGGGGCAAACTTTTGCACCACTACCCGCGTACCTGTGATAATACCCATATCGACCAGGCGCTGTTTAATAGAGCCCCTGCCGGTTACTTTGGTTACCCTGCCTTGCTCGCCTGGCAGCATTTCACTCAGCAGCTTTACTGCCTCCGTGTATCCAGGCAACTTAGCCTCTTGACAAAGCCTGACAAATGCATCGGCAATGTCTGGATCGAATTGCGTACCCCGGCAGCGTAATACCTCCTGCACAGCCTCTTGCTGCGACATGCATGGACGATACGAGCGCTCACTTGTCATGGCATCAAACGCATCGGCAAGTGCTATTATCCTGGCCCCTAACGGAATAGCAGCTCCGGCGAGACCTTCCGGATATCCCAGACCATCCCAGCGTTCATGATGGTAGCGGACGATCTTGGCGATTGGCCGTAACATAGTTACTTTATTGAGGATATCAAACCCCACCTGCGAGTGACTTTTAATGACTTCATATTCTTCCGAAGACAACCTGTCAGGTTTAAGAAGAATGTGATCAGGAATTCCAATCTTGCCGATATCGTGAAGATGTGCGGCAACATGAATGGTATCCTGGTTTGATTTTGTCATTCCCAGCTGTCTGGCAACAGCAGCTGCTATTTCAGCAACACGATCAGAATGTCCCCGTGTATATGTATTTTTCGCATCAAGCGCAGCCGTAAAAGCCTCAACGAACTCGTGCACACCGGCATTTTGGAGCAATGCTTCCATTAATGAGTCACCCCTCTTTGCCCTAGCTGTTCAAGCAATTCAGCATTCTCTTGTCCTAGTTTAGCACAGTCATAATAAGCGACTTGGTCTCTCCCGGAATTCTTAGCGTCATAGAGAGCCTTATCGGCGTATTTGTATAACAACTCCGCCTTTGTATAATCAGGTCTATCCCCGCTGAATGCCCCAATAGAGCAAGTAATATTTATACTCTTGCCATCGCAAGTTTGAAACAGATACTCTTTTATGTTATTGCGTATTTGCTCAGCTATCTCGATCGTTTGTGTTAAATCAGTATCTGAGAGTAAAACTGCGAATTCTTCGCCGCCAATCCGTGCTGCCATATCACTGCGTCTTAAACGACTGCGCAAGATATAGGCAATGGCTTTCAGAACAACGTCACCGGCCTGATGACCATAGGTATCATTAACCTGTTTAAAATAGTCAATATCAAGGATAAACAAAGAAATTGGCCGGTCAATGCGATTCGCACGGCAAATCTCCTGTTCCAGATGGTCAAAAAAATGCCGCCTGTTTGATAATCCTGTCAGAGGGTCAGTCATTGCCATTTCGTTTAGACGCTTGTTTGCCTCTTCTAATGCTTCTTTCTGTTCAATTAATTCTTGCTGAGCCGTATTGAGCTCATCAATTGCATCGTTTAATTGCCCTTCCCGCAGTTTAATTTCACGGGCCATCCAGTTCATATCACGCAGCACTGATATAAACTCATTTTCCTCGCCATTGTCTGACGCTTCATTAGGCAATGCTGTATGAACCCGATATTTTCCTTCCTTGACAAGCTTACATAAAGCCCTAATGTCTCCTAAGTCTTTAGTCACTAACCAGCGCGCCGCCATAAATGGCCCAATCAAACCAACCAGTGCCGCTGCACCTGCCCCGGCAGCAACGGCTTGATCCATAAATATGATGACTATAACAGGCACTGCCGCCGCCACAGTCATCAGCATTTGCAGCTTTGTAGCTATTTTCACTGGATAACCCCCAAGGTTTAGCATTTTGAGAATGGTTATCACTATGTGTCCTTAAAAAAAAGTACCGGCCAAGCCGATACACTTGATAATAGTTCTCAATAATCATTTTATTTTAATTGGTCTTTTTTGTCAATGAATTTTTGTTAAAAACCCCTGGATACCACAAGGCATCCAGGGGTTACTATTCCTAACCTAAATACGCTAAGCTTTTAAAGACTCGTTCCAGTGGCTTGTCACCGCCAGGGAATTCCAAAGCAAGCAGGCCGGTATAGCCACTCGCTTGAATACGTTCCTTTAATCCTTTTACATCGACAAGCCCTGTGCCAGGATGACCGTGTTTTAAACTGCCATTTTCGCAGATAATATCCTTCAAGTGGACATAGCCCACCTGGGAAAGAAACCACTCCAAGGCTACTTCAGGCTTGGTATTGGCATATAACCAATTACCGGTATCATAGGTCAGACCAAGTTCAGGCAGTACAGCAAATATTTCTTTAAACACCTCTGGATTGCCCTTTTGGGCATCAGGCCCGTTTTCAACAGCCAGTACGATACCCAGAGACTTAGCCAATTCAAGCACCTGGTTCATGGCTTCAACCCACCAGGACGTGTGCACTAAGCTTGAATCAAAGGCCCCGCTAGCTACATTAAACCGCAGAACCTTTGCACCAAGGCGGTCAGCAAGCTGTACACCCGTTTTTAATGAAGCAATGGCTTGTAGTGTCTCTTGCCGTGATCCGGCCAATAGCGCTTCATTTGAAGCGTAGGCACACACCATGTTATGCTGCCGCAAAACTTCTCTGATTAGCGGAATCTCTTCCTCGATGTCTTGCCAGTAAGGGCGAAATTCCACACCTGCACACCCGGCCTCGCGAGCCAAGAGGATTAATTCTGCCTGACGCATGCCTGATTTTAGCTCTTTGTCCCAAGTTGCAGCACTTATGATAAGCGTCATGTGTATTACCTCCGTCAGTTGTTCAGAAATTAAAACTTAAGCACGGTGAAAAACAGCCAGCTTAATATCGAGCCGACAACAGCCATTGCAAAGCCCCAGATGAGCATGCTGCGGAATAGTTTTTGTTTGTCTGATTTGGGGCCGGCAGCGCCAATAAGAAGGGCGCCGGTTGTTGACAACGGGCTTACATCTACCAAGTGGCCAGCCAATACTATGCTGTAGATAATGGCCAGCGGATCACCACCGCCCATCTTGGCTACTAAGTCAGGCACTAAGGGAATGAAGGCCGGCATAATAACACCTGAAGTACTGGCGTACGCCGAAATAACTGCGGCGACAAAGCCAACTACCAGGGTTGCTGTGTATGGGGTCGAGAACTGAGCAATAATGTGAGAGAACAGCTTCATGCCACCAACGTCTTTCATGAGGCCGACAAGCACAGTTACGCCGCACACCATAAGGATAGTATTCCACGGCATACTTTTTACTGCCTGATTTTCATCAGCGGCATTAAGCATCGTCAAGATAGCGCCAATGGTGAAACCGGTAAGACCGACATCAAATTTGAAACCTAAGGCCAATACCATGAGCACACCAATGCCGGTGAGCGTCATGAGCTGTTGTTTGGTAAAAGCTTCAACCTTAATATTTGCAATTGCACCCGCCTGGGCATTACCTGCAGCCCCCTGTTTCCACAGCTTAAGACCGCCAAAGAGCACATAAGCCAGCATTGCTACCGCAAAGTGCCCTAGGAAGGTATTAAAAAACAGCGGAAAGGCAATACTGGTAAAACCTAATTTAGCTGCCAGACCGTTGGCAATCACCCCAGCAGGAGCAATTGGCGAAACCGCACCGGCTTGACCACCGTTACCAACCATAAGAGCCATCAGAAACGGCGAAATCCCTACTTCTTCCGCCAGCAACATGGCGGCAGGTGCCATCAGAGCAATGATGGAAATATGGCCCGGACCGATAGCCGACAAGCCAAAGGCCACAAAGAATAAAACAATGGGCAGCAGGGCAACATTTCCACGCACTGCTTTAACAGCATATTTAGTAATTTTATCAATAGTGCCGTTCACTTGGGCAATACCGAACAGGTAGGTTACCCCGGCCAGTGTCATGAACAGGCTGAGCGGAAAGCCGGCAATAATCTTATCGGCCTTAATACCGCCCATAACATGACCGACAATAAAAGCCAGACCGATGGCCATGATACCGATGTTTTTAGGTGAGATACAGCTAACGATAATAGCGATTAATAATGCTATTAATGACAATACAGATACATCCACTATTTTTACCTCCATTTTTTATAATACTGCAATAAATTAGGAAATATTGTGCCTGGTCTTGCCTTGGGCTTGATTTGCTGCATAAGCCTGAGCTAAGAGTTCCACGGTATGCATTACATTGTGCGCTTTTCCGTTTTGCACCAAGCCGTCAATTAGATGCATCCGGCAGGAGCCGCAGCCGGTAACAACCATATCTGCGCCCGTACTTGCGATATCAGCCACTTTATGGTCATTAATCCCGCGTGATAATTCATAGTACGCCAGATTAAAGCTGCCGCCTGAACCACAGCAACGCCCCGGTTCCTTCATCTCAGAAATTTTGACTCCCGGGATGGCTGCTAGCAGTTGTCGGACTTGCTTGGTTACCCCCATGCCTCTGGCACCTAGGTGGCAAGGGTCATGGATGGTGATATGGGCCTTGACCTCGCCTAATGCGCCTTTATCTAGCGGCATAACCTCAGTCAGATACTCAGCAATGTCATAGGTCTTACGGGAAATAGCTTCAAGTTTCTTCAGATATTCAGCATCGTCAGCCAATAGTCGCTGATATTCATGGCGCCAGGCGCTGCCACAGGAACCACAAATAGTGATAACGGCATCTACCGGTAACTCAGAGAAGACATCAATGTTGTGCCTGGCCAGTAAGCGTCCGCTTTCTGCATCACCTGCGGTAAATACCGGATAACCGCAGCAATGTTGAAGCTTAGGTAATACTACTTCGATATTATTGGCAAGCAGGACATCAATGGCGGCTTTACCTGAGCCTGTATAAATATAGTTGGCCATACAGCCTGTGAAAAAAGCCACCCTGCCTTTGGGCTGAGATACCTTAATGACCTCAGGATATTGTTTTCTGAGAGACTTAGCAGCAAAGGGAGCAATAACCCGGCGTCTGGCAAGTCCTGGCATGGGGAAACGCGAAATAGCCCCTAGCCGTTTTCCGGGCAGACGCTTGATACCAAAGTCCTGACCAAGCGAGGCCATGCTTAAGCAAAAATCAAATAATGTCCTGTTCTTAAGCAAGGTAAATACTGCCTTTTTAACAGGTGAAACCCCTCTCTTTTCAGCTAAAAGTTCACGTCCTGCCAGCACTAGCTCATCGGCAGCTACCCCACTGGGACACTGCGAGGCACACGTCTTGCACAATAAACATTTGCTCAGAATGCCCTGAAGTTCTTCCTCTGGTACGTCCTTGCCTTCCAGAAAGCTTCTTAAGAGTGCCAGTTTACCGCGGGCAACGCCTGACTCCACACTTATTTCTTGAAACACCGGGCACGCTGACCGGCATTGACCGCACCGCACACACTGGTTAACTACCTTGCGTAATGCATCCGCCTTCATACAATTCACCTCCTTTTATAGCCCCATTTTACCGGGGTTTAAAATATTATTGGGGTCGAGCGCCTGCTTGATTGTTCTCATTACGTCAAGGGCCGGACCATGCTCCCGCTCCATGTACTTGGCTCTTACGATACCGACGCCGTGTTCGCCAGTCACTGTGCCATTCAGCCTTAAGGCCATTTCATGGATTTCGTCGCCCACCTTCTTCACCCGTTCAATCTCATCCGGATTGTCCAGGTCAATAACAGGCGCTGAGTGGAAATTGCCGTCTGCCACATGGCCATAGGTCACGATAATGGTGTTATACTTTTCGCCGATTTGCTGAATGCCTTCAAGGGCCGCGCCAACGTTGGTTATCGGTACGCAGATGTCTTCACCGATATACACCCTGGTAGCCCCGGGACGCACCCGGCCACTGGCTGCACCGACAACACTGCGGGCTTCCCACAGGGTTTTCACCTGTGCCGGCTCGTCTGTCCAACTTACTTCCAGAGCAATGGATTTGCATACCTCGGCAATTTTCTGCGCCTGATACGCAACTCCGGGCGGCGGACCATCAACCTCGAAAAACAGTACAGCTGCAGCATTATCTGGCAGCTTAATGGACGGCTTGTACAGAGTAGCTGCCTTAATAGCTGACTTGTCAAGAATTTCAATAGCGGAAGGCACAATCTTATTCCGGAATACCTCAACAACCGCTTTACCGGCATCGCCTAATTTAGCGAAGGCGGCAACAGCAATGCCTTTTTTCTCAGGCAGGGGCATTATCTTTAAACGTGCCTTTGTAATTAGGCCTAGTGTACCTTCAGCGCCGACGAACAGCTTGGTCAGCTCATACCCGGAGGCTGTCTTGAGTGATCGACAGTTCATGCCGCCAGTAGTAATTACCCGTCCGTCAGCCAGCACAACCTCCAGCCCCAGAACATACTCACGGGTCGTGCCGTATTTCATGGCCCGCATGCCGCTGGCATTGTAAGAAATCATGCCGCCAATGGTTGCCATCTTAGTACTGCCGGGGTCAGGCGGAAAGGAAAAACCAAGTGATGCCAGCTGCTGATTGAGGTCCGCGTGAACTACACCTGTCTCAACAATGACCTGCAGATTGTCGGTGTCCACCTCGACAATGCGTTTAAGGGCTGACATGTCAATGACCAGGCCGCCGCCCGCAGCAACCGAACCGCCGCATTGTCCTGTACCTGCCCCCCTGGCAGTAACAGAGATGTTATGCTCATTACAATACTTTAGCACAGGTGAAATATCTTCAGCCTTGTTTGGCGTAAAGACAGCATCAGGCATATACTTGTTTAATTGGGAATCCAAAGAAGAATCATAGGCATAACACATCAGGTCAGCCTGTCCAGTACAAATTCTATCCTGCCCGGCAATTTTCACTAGTTGCTCAATGTGATTCTTGTTCAAACCAGTACCCTCCTCATTATATTTAAAAAGTGCTACATCCTCTTCTAATGCAAAATATGTGCCAAGGTTTGCAGTTAGAATAAATTTTCACAAATATACCTGTCAACTATGATAAATTCTGAACGTACCCTTAATTGCACTTCTAAAAAAATTCCAATTGAAAAGGGAAACAGTTTCAGATGAAACTGTTTCCCTTTTCAATCAGTGATACACTAATTCATATTTTTAAGCTTGCGCCACAAGGTAGCCCTGCCGATACCGAGCAGCTCGGCTGCTTTTTGTTTGTTGCCCTCAGTCTTTACTAAAGCTTCCCTGATGGCGGCTTCATTGACAGTTCGTGAAGGTTGGCCGACTTCGTCAGTCACAGGGTGACGCAGCCGGTATTTCAGTACCCGTTTGACATCACTCTCGGAAATAATGGCATCGGCGGCCTGCGCCGCCAGCCTGCCAATAATATTGTGTAGTTCCCGAATATTTCCGGGCCAGTCATATTGCAACAATTGCTTCAGCCCGTCCTGAGCAAGACCTTCAATAGAGGTGCGGTATTTCGTATTAAACTCAGCAATAAAAAGCTCTACAAACGCTTCAATATCTGCTTTACGCTCACGCAGCGCCGGTATTTCAACAGTCAATACATCAAGCCGGTAATATAGATCTTCACGAAACTTCCCTTTCTGCACCATCTCGTGCAAATCCCGATTGGTAGCCGCTATAACGCGAATATCAATTGGGGTCACCCGTTCATCACCCAGCCGGTACACTTCATGTTCCTGTAGTACACGCAGCAGCCTGGCCTGCAGGTTTTCTGACATCTCACCAATTTCGTCTAAAAATATAGTGCCGCCGTGAGCCTGTTCAAACAAACCGGTTTTACCGCCTTTCTTTGCGCCGGTAAAAGCACCTTCGGTATAACCGAATAACTCACTCTCTAAAATATTCTCAGGGATTGCGGCACAATTAACAACCACGAACGGCCCATTTTTTCGACTACTTGCCAAATGAATGGCATGAGCAAAATACTCTTTACCTACGCCGGTTTCTCCTAAAACAAGCACTGTAGCGTCATACTTAGCAAATCGTTTAGCATCATCAATGGCAGTAAGCATTGCCGGTGACTCTGACTTGATGTCAAAAAAGTTGTATTTAGCCACCCGGCCCCGGCGGGCCAATTCTTCCCGTGTTTTTCGTTCAACTGCCTGAAAGTGTCGTAGTTCCTGAAGTGTAGCCACACCGCCAATGACTTCACCCTTTGAAATAATGGACTGGTAATTGGCTACTACCTCCACTCCGGGTGCCACCTTTTCTATCGCGCCAAATTGCCGCTCACCGGCATCCATACACTGATGCAGTCTGGTGATTAGAGTTTCCTTGGCCGCACTGTCCGGGCGGGCAAGACTTAATATGCGGTCGGCTTCGCTGTTTACTGCTGTAATGCCAGCTTCCTTATTGATCGCTAAAATACCGTAATCGACCGAGTTAATAATAGTTTCAATTTGCTGCACATTGGCGTCTCGTAAGCGTTCAACCGCCAGTAGATGTCGGGCAGTCATAAAAGCGCGGTTTAGTGCTTCCTGGCCTGAGCTAATGACAATACCGCATAACCCCCGGACAGTAGCCCGCTGCCCCACCGCCTGATTGCCAACAACACAGCCCGCCCCGGCTGCGGCGGCTTGGTCAATACCAAGGGCATAGTCCTGATAACTGTCGATGATCACTTTCATACTTTTATCAGTAACCCCAAGGATATCCTCGATACTGCCAACCCCCTCAACAACAGCCCGCGAATCAACAATGGCTATCGGTTTGGCGGTCTGCTTCGCCTCGAGGTAAGCCCGCAGAATATCATAACCGCTAAATTCAATCTCTACCAACGGAATATGCGGTAGTTTTTCAGAAATCATGTGATGGGTAAACCCCCGGCTAATGAGCACACGCGCGCCGTTTTGCACGGCAGCTTTGGCTGCCTTAACGCCTTCACCCAGCCGGGCTGTAACAACGTTAATATCATTCTGCTCCCCTGTCATCCTAACAGCCAAAGCGGCAGCCTCTCTACTGGGTGAAATAAACACGATATCAGCCATTTTGCATTCTCCTGTTGTTCTTATGTATGTTAATGTTTGTTATAGAAGGATTTTGAATAATCCGCGACAATATCACAAAAGGCCTGGAACGCATTGAGAAGGCGCTACGATTATCCTAACCCGACCAAAATAGCACCCACGGCAATAAGTGCCACCCCAATTCCACCCAAAAAACTTATCTTTTCTCCCAAAAACAAAACAGCAAGAATCGTGGCCAACACCACGCTCAGTTTATCAATAGGGGCAACCTGGGATACCTTCCCGACTTTTAAGGCTAAAAAATAGAACAGCCAGGACAATGCGCCTGCCAGGCCGCTAAGCACAATAAAACCAAAGGTTTTCTTATCAGCAAGAATCACAGGTATTTGTTCAAGGTTTCCCTGGAAGACAACTACCCCAAATAGAAATACAGCCATAATTACGGCGCGCACGGCTGTCGCCGTATTAGCATCTACCGATTGCAAGCCAATTTTGCCAAAGATGCCGACCAGCGCGGCTGTCACCGCCGAGAGTAACGCAAATACAAGCCACATATCAATTACACTTCCCCATATTCATAGTGGTACTGCAATTATTTATTATCCTTTTATTTCTATTTCTGATGCCAGTTTCCTCTAATAAAATATGCTCCCGCCGGCAAAATGCCAGTGGGAGCATATTTTATATTTCATATATTTATGGTTACAGTCTGAGCAATGTTAAGGTTTTTTCATCAGTAATACCTGTTTCAGGTAATCTGTTATCCCGTTGGAAGGCTCTAAGCGCCGCCTCGGTATCTTTGCCAAAAGTACCTTTTGCCCGTTCCTGATAATACCCTAACTCAACCAGCCTGAGCTGCAAAGTGACAACATCCGGGCCGACAGTTCCCCGCCTTAATACCCGTTCTATTTGGGTTTTCGGACCAACAATATTGACAGGCGTACCTACAGGCACCCATTCATACAGTTCTTCAGAATTCCAATTGGTCATCCGAATACAGCCATGACTAGCAAAGCTTCCAATAGACCACGGCGCGCTGGTGCCATGAATTCCGTAGCTGCCCCATGGAATATCAAGTCCCATCCACCGGGTGCCCATTACTTCTTCCGGGCTCCAGCCTTTGTACACAACATTCCATTCACCGATTGGCGTAGGTGTCGCCCTTTTGCCGACGGCCACTCGGTAACGTTTGAACAGCTTGCCATTGTCATACAGCTCAAGTACCCGATCATGTATCCTTATTATAATAGTCACTTCTCCCACCGGCGCCTTAGACTCCTGGCTAATTGAGTAATTTAATGCCTCGGCGTCAATGTATTCAAACAACCATATGCCAGTAATCACAAAAAACAAGGCAGCAATAATGATACTAAACCGGGTTTTCGCCCTTTTGGCATTTAAATAAAAATAAGGCATTGTCATTTACTCCTGTTCAATAGTTGCTACTATATCATATTACCGCCACCTGACGTCAATGCTTAAAATTTTTCTCTTGTAGGTCATAAATAGCTAAAACAAGATTGCTATATCGTTATCACCGTCCTTATTGTCGATTTTTTTACCACATTTTTATTTATTCTGTATAATTATGGGGAATTGCGTTGTTATAATTAACAAATACAAAAAGTTAAAATAATGCAAAAAAGTTCACTAGCAGAGGACAAACTTAAATAATCCACAGTAAACCCAAAATATTCTGTTTTTTGTTATTTTATAAATTATACCAATTAACTTATAATTGGTTTGAGTTCATTATCATAAAGGAGGAGTCTAAATGAATCGTAAAACTTATCTGCTCCTGGCGATTTTATGCTTGTTCATGTTTAGCTTACAAGCAGTATGTTTCGCCGCAGAGGAACCTGCCCAACTCCCGAATATTAAGATTCTTGCCACCGGTGGTACAATTGCCGGCTCCGGCGCAACAAGTACTACTACTGTTGGCTATACAGCCGCAGTAGCACCAGTTGATGCATTAATTAACAACGTTCCCGAATTAAAAAAAGTCGCCAACGTTAGCGGCGAACAAATTTCCCAAATAGCCAGCGAAAACATGACCAACGAAGTTTGGCTAAAGCTGGCTAAGCGAGTTAATCAGTTACTGACTCAAGACGATGTTGACGGAATCGTTATTACTCACGGTACAGATACTTTAGAGGAAACGGCTTACTTCCTCAACTTGGTGGTAAAAAGCGATAAACCTGTCGTTGTGGTTGGTTCCATGCGTCCTCCCACAGCCATGAGCGCGGACGGTATGCTTAACCTCTACCGTGCGACCATCCTTGCCGGTAGCAAAGATGCGGTAGGCAAAGGCGTTATGGTTATGCTTAACGACACAATCCATTCCGGACGTGATGTAACCAAAACAATTACCGACCGTGTAGATACCTTCAGAGCCCCTGAAATCGGGCCTCTTGGCTTCTTCACCGGAGACAAGGCAGTCTTCTACAGAGCTCCCTTACGCAAACACACCACAGCTACCGAATTTGACATTACCAAATTAAGCGATTTGCCGCGAGTGGATATTGTTTACCACTACGCCAATAATACCGGCGTCATGATCGAGGCTGTTACCAAAGCAGGCGCTAAAGGCATCGTCCATGCAGGCACCGGCAACGGCAGCATCGGTAAAGTCGAATATCCTGCCATTGAGGCCGCCCAAAAGCAAGGTGTAGTCATCGTAAGAAGCGCCCGTGTCGGCAATGGTATTGTTGCCCGTAACGGTGAAGCCGATGACGATAAATATAATTTTGTAGCCGGAGACAACCTTAATCCACAAAAAGCCCGTATCCTTTTAATGCTGGCTCTGACCAAAACCAGTAACCCGCAAGACATTCAAAGGATGTTCTGGGAATATTAAAAAATAGCGCCATTTCATTTTAGAAATGGCGCTACTTCATTATATGCCTGAATAACCAAGAGCTCTTGATATTTCTTTAGTACTCTCCAGTAATTTAACAGCTACTTCTTTTTCAACATGCTCTTTGGAAAAGCGGGACACTAACCCTGAGATACTTATAGCAGCAACAACATCGCCGGCATTATCATAAATAGGGGCGCCAATACACCTGCCGTCAAGTTCGCACTCGCAGTCATCGAGCGCATAGCCGCATTTGCGAACCTGCTCCATTTCTTTAAGATAATCCTCGCACGTACAGAGCGTATGCTCAGTCCGCTTCTCCATGCCTTCAGCCTCAAGCATCTCCCTGATTTTTGCGTTATCATGCCTGATTAAAAGTGCTTTGCCCAAGGCAGTACAGTGAATAGAATTGGTAGTCCCCAATTTCGCGACAAGGCGTAACGCATGGGGGCTTTCGACAGTATCCACATATAATACCCTGTTTTTGGCTAGAACGCCAAGATGTATGGTCTCTTTTGTCAGATCATTGAGCAGATGCAAATATTTTCTGGCCAGATGTTTTATATCAAAGTTCTGTTCGGCACGCTGGCTCATCATGAGCAATTGGAGGCCCAGCCGGTAATTACCGGTTGAATCACACCGTACGTAATCCCGTTTTTCCAGATTGTTCAAAAGCCGGTAAACAGTAGACTTAGGCAGGCCTGTTTCATCAGTAATATATTTAAGACTGACCGGCGTAACACTGTTGCCAATTACTTCTAGTATGTCAAATGTCCGCTGCAAGGATTGTACTTCTAAGCTAGACACCTGCACCCCTCCTTATCACTTACCGCAAATCCGGCGTATCTTAAATAATGATTTAATAACTAACCAGGCTCCGGTCTACCTTAACTATCTGGCCAACCAGCCGCCATCTACAGCTACTGTATAGCCATTGACATAATCAGCGGCAGACGAAGCGAGGAAAACAACCGGTCCGCCCAAATCAGCCGGGGTTCCCCAGCGTCCGGCCGGTATCCGGCCCAGGATTTCGGCGCTGCGTTCTTCATCAGCCCGTAAAGGGGCTGTGTTGGCTGTCGCCATATAGCCCGGAGCAATGGCATTGGCATTAATATTGTATTTAGCCCATTCATTAGCCATCAACCGGGTTATTCCCATAATGCCGCTCTTGCTGGCTGTATAAGACGGTACTCTGATACCACCTTGGAAAGACAGCATGGAAGCTATATTTATAATTTTACCACCAGTGCCCTGTTTAATAAACTGTTTGGCCGCTGCCTGACTGAAGAAAAAGGCGGTCTTAATATTAATATTCATTACGTCATCCCAGTCTTTTTCGGTGAATTCCACAGCGTCTGCCCGCCGAATAATACCTGCGTTATTAACAAGTATGTCAAGGTGACCAAATTCAGATATTACCTGGTCAATAACACCTTGAATCGGTTCTGTACTGAATAAATCAGCATCAATCGCCAAAAATTTCCGACCTGAGTCAGCAATCTTTTGGGCTGTTTCTGCATGATCGCCTAACCCTACGCTAACAATATCAGCGCCAGCCTCCGCCAGAGCTATGGCCATACCTTGCCCCAAACCTGTGGCCGCGCCGGTAACAATAGCCACTTTTCCGGTTAAATCAAACATACTCATTATATCTCCGCCTTCCAAATAGTCTATCTTTATCTTACATTTTTCATAGCGACATGATCCATATCATCAAAGGTCTGGTTTTCGCCAGCCATACCCCAAATGAAGGTATAGCAGCTTGTTGCCACACCGGAATGAATAGACCAGCTTGGCGAAATAACAGCTTCTTCATTGCGCATAACAATATGGCGTGTCTGGTTGGGCTCACCCATTAAGTGGAATACTGCAGCCTCTTCAGGAAGATTGAAATAGAAGTAAACCTCCATCCTGCGGTCATGGGTGTGGCATGGCATGCTATTCCACATGTTTCCCGGTTCTAATACCGTCATACCCATAACTAATTGGCAACTTTTAACACCCTGGGGATGAATGTACTTATAGATATTTCTTTCGTTTGAGCTCTCGATAGAACCGAGGTGAGCCGGGGTAATGCTTTGGCGTTCAATCCTGACTGTAGGATATGTAGCATGGGCAGGTGCACTGTTAAAATAGAATTTTGCGGGTTTGGCAGCATCAGTGCTTGAGAATACAATCTCTTTTGATCCTTTACCGACATAGAGTCCATCGGTAGTGTCCAGGTTATATTCAACGCCATCAACCTTAACCACGCCTGCACCGCCGACATTGATTACACCCAATTCTCTTCTTTCCAGGAAATACTCTACACCCATTTCCTTGCCTACTGCCAACGCCAGCGGCTTAACCGGACAAGCACTGCCGGTAATCATACGGTCAACATGGCTGTATACCATTTTAATCTCGTCAGGTTTGAATAGCCCTTGGATCAGAAACCGCTCTCTAAGTTCCTCTGTTGTTAATCTTTTTACATCCTCTGGGTGAACTGAATGTCTAACTTCCATATAATCTCCCCCTAAAAATACGTTATTTTTGTTTCGACTTTTTAAAGTCGCCAACTGTACTGTTAGCATTTGCAAAAAGATCGTTTCATAATGCAGAACCAAATGCTATTTTTCTCTGTAAATAATACGCTTAAGCAATGCAAATTCCTGCTGTGTTTTGCTCTAAATGGCACGATAATCCACGATGTGGAACATGCTTATATAAAAAAGCGACTTGTTAGCCGTAGCCCACAAGTCGCTTTTACTATTCTTATTCGTATCGAAGTGCATCGATAGGATTTAACAGTGCCGCTTTGCGCGCGGGGTACAAGCCGAAGAACAGGCCGATACCAACAGAGAAACCGAACGAAACCAGAATCGGCATCGGTGTGATCACTGTATTCCAGCCAGCAAAAGAGGAAATTACATAAGAACCGCCTACACCCACCGCGATGCCGATAGCACCGCCAATTACCCCGATAACAACTGCTTCTATGAGAAATTGCATTAAAATATTAGCATATCTGGCTCCCAACGCTTTGCGAATGCCAATCTCCCGCGTCCGTTCAGTAACAGATACGAGCATAATGTTCATAATGCCAATCCCGCCAACCAGCAGCGAAATGGCTGCGATACTGCCAAGCAGCATGGTTATAGTAGCTGTGGTTTCCTGAGCTGTCGCCATTACACTGGCGAGATTGCGCACAGTAAAGTCATCAGCTTTATCACCGGTGATACCGTGACGTGACCGTAACAGACTGGTTATTCCATCCTGCACATCATTAACAACTTCAGCATTTGCCGCTTGCACACTAATTGTTTGGACATAGGTAATGCCCATCATACGCTCCTGTGCTGTCGTTAACGGAATGATCACCATGTCGTCCTGATCCTGCCCCCCGGCGGACTGACCTTTGCTTTCCAATACACCGATGACGGTAAATGGGGCGTTACCAATGCGGACCTTTTGTCCCACCGGGTTTAGGTTATCAAACAAGTTGCTAGCTACCGTCGATCCAATAACAGCAACCCTGTTTCTCGTATCAACATCTTCATTAGTGATGAAACTACCGCTCTGAACGTTTAAATTACGAACCTCCATATATTCAGGAGTAGTGCCTTGCACACTTGTCGTCCAGTTCATATTACCGGCAACAAGTTGATATTGTTTGCCTACACTGGGGGCTACAGCACCTATGCCGGAAACCTCACGGGCCATGGCCTGCGCATCTTTCAGTGTTAAGGTCGTATTAGTTCCTGCTGCCTGCCTTACGCCAGAAGAAGAAGCTGCCCCCGGGGTAACAATAATCAGGTTGCTGCCCAGACTGGCGATAGAGGTTTGCACTTTATCCCGTACGCCCATACCAATGGAAACCATGGCAATAACAGCACCAACCCCGATGATAATGCCGAGCATGGTAAGGATCGAGCGCAGCTTGTTGGAGACTAATGCATCTAAGGCAATCTTTACACTTTCCCAAAACACATTACTCATCCCTTTCTGTGTCCCGGACGATGAGTCCGTCCCGGACATGAATCACCCTTTTGGCATGGGCGGCAATATCAGGTTCGTGGGTTACGAGAATAATTGTCCTGCCAGCGGAGTTAAGTTTTTTAAAGATCTCCATAACCTCGTTGCCTGACTTAGTATCCAGGGCGCCTGTCGGTTCATCGGCCATAATAATCGTAGGCTCGTTGACTAGCGCCCTTGCGATAGCAACACGCTGGCGCTGCCCCCCTGATAATTCGTTAGGCACGTGATCCATTCTGTTCTCCAGGCCAACGGCAGCCAACGCTTCAGCTGAGCGTCTTTTACGTTCTTTCACCTCAACCCCTGCATAAACAAGCGGCAGAGCTACGTTATCGAGGGCTGTAATCCGTGGCAGCAGATTAAAGTTCTGGAAAACGAACCCGATTTTTTTATTGCGTGTTAACGCCAATTCATCATCAGTTAAGGTCGATACTTCTTGCCCGTCAAGTATATAGGAGCCACTGCTCGGGCGGTCAAGACAGCCCAAGATATTCATTAACGTTGACTTACCGGAACCCGAAGGGCCCATAATGGCGGTAAATTCACCGGCACCAATAGTAAGCGTTACTCCCGCTAGGGCAGCAACAGGTGTATCTCCCATCTGATATATCTTCTTTACGTCAGACAATGCTATCGTCATGTTTTGCCCCCTTTATACGACACCGCTATCCGTGTTTAGAACATTGGACGGCCTGCCCCTTGGCGTGAACCCTGCTGTCCACTGCCTGTTTGTCCTGGTGACTGCGTCTTCGCCAGTGATACTACGACTTTGTCGCCCTCATTGAGCCCACTGGTAATCTCAACGCGGTCATCGCCAGTATTGCCGGTAGTGATGGGAACATTTCTTGTTTGTCCGTTCTGCCCCATAACAACAACATATTTGCCTGTTTTATCTGTCCGTATTGCCGAAAGTGGCAATGTCAGCACGCCTTGGCTTTGGCTTATGGTAACAGATACCCTGGCAACCATACCCGGATTGAGCAGGTTTTCTGCATTATTAACATTAATTGTTACCGGATAGTAGGTAACATTCTGTGACACAACAGGTTTCCTGGAGATAATGGTTACTGTACCTGTAAATTCTTTGCCCGGGTAAGCGTCAACAGTAAAAGTAACCTGTTGACCAAGGCTTATCTTACCAATGTCAGTTTGGTCAACATTGGCTTCAATCTGCATTGTGGACATATCAGCCACAGTCATAATGACTGTGGGGTTATTAACACCCTGCGCAACCAGTTCACCGGCTGAAAGCGGTTTGCCGATAACGATGCCGTCAATTGGCGAAATGATTACTGTATCGTTTAATTTAGACATGACCTCAGTGTAATTTGCCTTGGCAATATTATAGTCCATACTGGCGTTATCAAGCTGTTCGTTTGATGAGCCACCAATGGTATTAAGCCTGGATGTTCTTTGATATTTGACAGCAGAGTTATCAAGTTTTTCTTTTGCCTGGGTTACCTGCGCCTGCAGACCGGTATCCTCCAGAACGACAAGCACCTGCCCGGCCTTTACCGGCTCATTCTCCTTGACTTTTACCTCTTTAATCTGGGCTGTAATTTTCGAGCTGATATCCACCATGTTCACTGGTTTAATTGTACCTGTTGCCGCTACAACAGAGCTAATATCGCGCCGTTCCACCTGGACAGACTGCTGCGGCGTAGTAGACGCTGCCGTGCTCTTATTGTGATAGTAGTAGCCACCGGCACTAACAGCAGCCAGAACAAGGATACCAAGAAGTAACCCTTTCTTATTCTTTTTTGCTTTCAGCCATAGGTTTTGCATTATTTTACCTCCGTCATTTATCTACTCGGTTTGTGAGCCTATCGCTTTATCAAGATTGGCCTTACTCACATTATAATCATAGAGGGCTTGAACATGATTCGTCTTAGCCTGCGTAAGCGCCAGTTGGGCATCAATTACATCCAGATTGGTACCTGCACCCGCTTTATAGGTTTCCTGGGCAATGTACAGATCTTCTTTTGCCTTATTGGCAGCTACATCAGTAGTTTTAAGACGTTTTTCCGCTTCTTTCATATTAAGGTAGCTTTGACGTACTTCCTGCTCGATAGTATCTTGGGTTTGTTCAGCCTGCAGTTTGGCTTTATTTAAAGAAGACTCGGCCTGATTAATCTTAGACTTGGTTACACCGGCATCGAAAATATTCCAGCTTGCCGAGGCTCCGACTGACCAATTATGATTGTCGTTCGGTAGCAGTGTGTCATTCCAGCCGGTAGATGCTGATAATGAAACAGAAGGCAGCTTATTGCTTTCAGCAATTGTAATGCCTTTTGCAGCGCTGTCAACGCTTACTTTTGCCTGGGCAATCTCAGGGCGGTTCTGCTTGGCAAGGGCGATTGCCTCCGGTAACGTTCTTGTGTCAGCCACATACGTAAGCTCACCTGCTAATTGAATTTCCGTTCCTGCATCCATATTCATAGTATTAAGTAAACTCGATACCGCTAAGTCATACTGGTTTTGCACTTTTATCAAATTCTGTTCAGCGTTAGCCAGCTCTACTTCTGACCGTAACACCTCAGACTTGGCTACGACACCTGCTTCATATTTTGCCTGCACTATATTTAAGTGGGCTTTCAAATTATTAACACTTTCCTCATTAACAGCAAGCATATTCTTCGACTCAAGAACATTAAAGTAACCCGTAGTTGTATCTTGTTTTAATTGCTGTTTTGCTTTGACAACATTTAAATCGGCAGTCTTAACCCCAAGCTCAGCCTGATCAATCTGCGCCTCAGTCCGTCCGCCAGAATAGAGCTGCCAATTCATTCTTACGTTGTTGCTAAAACTGTCTTTACCAGAATCACCCTGGTAGTTGTAGCTGCTCCCCAGCGAAACACTCGGTATTTTTCCGGCTTTGGCTTCATCAACCCCCCACAAAGAACGCGCCTTATCTTCCGCAGCGATTTGGATTGACGGGTTATTCTTCAGAGCAATTTCAATGCTTTTTTCTAATGAAAGCTCGACAGGCGCAGCAAATGCAAATGTGTTCTGTAACAGAATTAGACTAGCGGTAATAAAGGCAGCCTTATTTTTAAAGCTTGGCATAATGTCGTTGCCTCCCTAAGTAATTTTCTAAATTAATGGATATGGTTATTCTAATCAACTTCTTTTTGAATTTCCTTAGATTTATTCAAAATATCGGTGTGTCACTGGCTAAAAACAAGCACTTACTCTATTTGAATTATAACTTTTAGATTCCTTTTAGGAAACCTCTTAAAAACAGGAAAAAGCACTTGCCGGAGCAAGCGCTGATTTGTTAAGAGCCTTATTATCGCTTCCGTACGTTTTCCAGTAATTCTTTCATTAAGGTAGCATCGATTTGGCCCTTGAATTTTTCGTATACCGGTTGTACGGCATCATTAAGTCGAAGAAACTCTGAGTCTGATATCTTCGCAACAATCATACCCTTGTTTTCCAAATCAGTAATTAACTTCGTTGTTTGTCCGCGATTTATGTCTTTCATATAGTTAGCACTTTCTTTAGCCGTTTGGGCAATAGTCACTTTGTCCAATTCCGACAAATCATCCCACAGTGCCTTCGAATACAGTAAAACAAATGGACTATAAATGTGTTGCGATAACGTCAAATATTTCTGAACCTCGTATAAACGAGTCGTGTAAATGATTGACAACGGATTCTCCTGGCCGTCAATGGCCTTTTGACTGAGCGCTGAATACAATCCGCTAAATTCCAGCGGCACAGGCTCCGCGCCTAATAACTTAAATGTTTCCATGTGGATAGGGTTATTCATGGTACGAATAGTAAGCCCTTGAAAATCTTTCAACGTGCTTACCTCACGCCGAGAATTGGTCAAATTACGAAAACCTTGATCGACAAAAGCGAGTCCATGCAGACCATATTTATTCAGCGCTGATAGTAGTTTTAAGCCAAATGCACCTTCTACTATCTGATCTACCATTTTTTCATCCTTAAATGTAAAGGGAAAATCAAATACCTTCATTTCAGCCACTATGGAGCCCATTTGGGATGAAGCCACTAGCGTCATATCCACAACGCCATTTCTCAATTTATTCAGTACCTCAACATCGTCTCCTAGTTGATTGCTATGAAAAATTTTAACCTCAAATCTTCCGTTGGTTTTTGCAGTAAGGGTCTCAGCGAATTTCTTTAGCCCATAATAATTTGGCGAACTGTCCGATTGCCCAATGGCAATCATGATGACTTTCTTAGCACTTAAGTTCAGTCTCAGTACAGCTTGATGTAATTCTCCTGCCGTGCGGGCCAGAGACCTTGATTTTCCTGCTATGTTTTCTATAGACGCATTTACCTGTTGCGTGTTAGCCGCTGTTGTTTCGGTCGCTGCTATTGATTGCTCGGTAACTGCCGCTACTTGATGCACTGCATCCCGTAACCCAACCGTAAAATCAGCCTGTTCTTTAGCATACCTGGCTACATCCTGTATCCCGGCTCGTGTTATTTCTACCTGCTTAGCAATCTCGGCAAAACTATCGCGCGCCCGATTAATTGTTGCTACACCGGCACTTATCCCCGTAGTCGTGTTACGGGATGCCGCTACAACCTTATCAATATCAGCTTGCATCTGCTCTACAACAGCAGTAATCTGTTTTGCAAATTGTTGTGATTGCTCTGCTAGCTTTCGCACCTCCTCAGCGACTACAGCAAACCCTCTGCCATGTTCGCCCGCACGGGCAGCTTCAATCGCCGCATTTAAGGCTAGCAAATTAGTTTGGTTGGTAATCGTTGCGATCATGGCTACGATGTCCTGAATCTCATGGGATTTTTGTGCGAAGTTCTCAACAAGGCCTACATTCTTCTGCGCACCTTCAGCAATTTCATCAATTGTTTTTGTAGCAGAACTAATCGCGACTTGGCCAGCCGTAGAAGCACTAAAGATCAACTCTGCACTCTCTGATAAACCCCGCATTCGATCAGCCGTTGTTTGGACAAGTGTCGAGACCCGGTCAGTCTGCTCTGCCGCTTCTACAGTCATCTTGCCAATATCATTAGCACCTGCAGCAATTTCTGATATATTTTGAGCGATCGAACCAACAACTTGCTTAGCATCATACATGAGAGAAGCAAGCCCGACACTCGCGGTTGCAAGCGTTTCAGTCTCAACATATACGGATTCTACTTTTTCACGCTGGTTAATCGCCGTATCGGCAACCGATGCCGTTTTCCCTGCATCAAGGTGTGACAGCGTCTTTTCTGGCAAGCCCAGCGGGTGTAAAAGTTTAGAAACCCCATACCATATAATTATTGCATGTATTATCAGGGCAATCAGTATTACCACCACATAATGGGCATTAAAAAGCTGTATTACACTTGCGATAGTTACGAAGTTCGTTATTAAATCAATTAATACAACCAATACAACAAGCTTCCACTTTAGATTCATTGCTACCTCCCTTTTTCATAAAGTAATCCGCTGTAGGTTGAGCCAAATTAAAAGTACCCTCTTTACGAGGGTACCCAAGAGTGTAAACTGCCACTTACCGCATAAACACTCCAGGCTGTCGATGGATCAATGGTCTTAAATTCCCTCAGTATCAAATTGCATGGGGCGAAGCTCTCCGACTAACTCAATTAGGACTGCCAGGATTCACGGGGAATTTGTACGGCAAATTTTCCTCCGCTTATTTCCAAATCTATTCCGGTAATATAACTGGCTGCATCTGATGCCAAAAAGACAATACCATCAGCTACTTCTTTTGCACTGCCAACCCGGTTAAGCGCAATCTGTCCGATCGTTTCCGCCGCGTGCACTTCAAGGCGTTTGGCATTCATCTGGGTATCAATGACTCCAGGAATATACCCATTAACACGGATATTATAGGGAGCTAGCTCAGCAGCCAGTGTTCTTGTCAAACTGGAAACAGCCGCCTTGGAAGCGGCGTAGGCACCAGCGCCTACTGATGGAATAACTGCAGCATAGGACGATGCATTTATAATTACACCGCCGCTGTCTTTGCGCATATACTGAGCAGCCGCTTGCGCGCCTAAAAAAACTGACTTGAGATTAATATCTAAGACCTTATCCCAATCATCTTCAGCCATGTCAATCAGCCTAGCCTTACAGGAAATACCTGCATTATTTACCCATATATCAATCTTACCGTAGCTATCATAAACCTTGTGTGCAAACTCTTTAATCTCCTGCTGTTTTGACACGTCAGCCTTGTAAATAAGAATCTCATAGCCCTGAGCCTTCAGATTAGTCTGAAGCCGCTCAAGGTTTTCCTGGCTTCGGCCACACACTGCCACTTTGCAGCCTTCTTGCAGAAACGCCAGTACGCAGGCTTCGCCGATCCCTGCTGTACCGCCCGTAATAACCGTCACTTTCCCTGTTAAGTTTAAGTCCATGTTCTAAGCCTCCCATTAGAAAATAAAAGGCTATGAGAGTTTTCCCACAGCCTTTTACTAGTTATGCGCTTATTCCGGTCTTTAACGATTCAGCAGCAGCTTCCTTTTTCGGGATTGCAAGTACTGAAATCGTGCCGAGGAGAGCGAAAGAAGCTAAGAAATACATACCAGCGTTGGTCGAACCTGTCGCATCTTTCAGAAATCCGACCATATAGGGCCCGAAGAACCCACCTAAATTGCCGAACGAGTTAATGATCGCAATGCCGACAGCGGCAGTAGCTTCCGACAGGTACATATTCGGCAATGTCCAGTATGTGCCGACAAACGAGTATATGGCGGCCTGGCTTACGCAAAGTAGCAGCATTGAGACTATCAAATTATCAGTCATGGTTAGACCAATCAGACTGAAAAATGCTATCCCGATAGGCAAGGCAGTATGATACCGGCGTTCTTGCGCGGCATCAGAGCGTCTGGCTACATAAACCATAGCTGCAATAGCGACTATATAAGGAATCGTGGATATCAAACCGATATTTGACAGGCTCATGGCCTTGGCCAAATTTTTCAATATCTGCGGCATCCACATACCAAGTCCATAGAGAGCGAGAACGTAGCAAAGATAGCAGAAGGCCAGGTGCCACACGCGGCCGTTTTTGAATACTTCCCACTTATTGGCGACTTTAACCTTTAATTGCTTGGCCACATGCTCGCGCTCTAATTCTGCGAGAAGCCATTGTTTTTCGTCAGCAGTCAGAAACTTTGCCTGATCTGGTCTATCCACCATGACAAACAGTGTAACAACGCCCAGGATGATTGCAGGCACGCCTTCCAGGATGAACATCCAGCGCCAGCCGGTCATACCCATCCAAGTCACATTTTCCATAATCCAGGATGATATTGGACCAACGATGATATTCGCCAGCGCCATCCCACACATAAACAGCGACATCGTTTTCGCAAAATGTTTTGTCGGGAACCAAAACGTAAAATATAAAACAATACAAGGATAAAAACCGGCTTCAGCGGCGCCAAGCAGCGCCCGCAGGATAGCAACATGCGTAACATTTTGAGCATAAGCCAGGAAAACAGTCACCAGTCCCCAACTGACAAGAATCCTGGCAATCCATTTCCGGGCACCGACTTTATGCATAATAACGTTACTGGGAACTTCGAAAAAGAAATACGTAATAAAGAAAATGCCAGCCAGCATACCAAATGTGCTTGCGCTAATCCCCAGGTCTTTGTTCATTTGCAGAGCGGCAAAACCGATATTAACCCGGTCTAGCATAGCCACAATGTACAGCAGCATAACATATGGCACGAGATGCCACCGTATTTTACTCATAAGCTGATTTTCGCGTTCTTCAGTAAAACTTATATTTGCCAATCAACACACCTCCATATAAAATTGCTACAACTTTTTCTCCTTGACTATCCGACTATTACAAAACTATCTACTAACCATTTATTGAAACAACCACCTCCCTGTTAGTTTCCTCTCTCACGCAAGCACGTCGTCGGAGTTAAAACTCACAATTTTAGGGAAAACATAACATAATACCACGACATTATTTCGTAAGATTTTTAGTATTCTGTTTTTTTAGCCTATACTGATTTAATTATCTGCCTCCTTGTATACTTTTTCTCGAAAATTTTACAACCGAAGGTGCTTAGAGAATAATTTTATATATTTAGATATTTCGCAAATCTTCCTAATTACCTCCGGAATTTATTTACCTGCGTCATAAATATATTGCACATATTTACGTTATAATGTCTGATCTACAAATAATATGTCAATTTGGCAAACTAATAGATAGTTACTTATTGGGCAAGGCCATATCCGTATAGGGTGATAGCCTTGCCCTTTAAACAAACTACTTTTCCAACGCTACCAAAAACTCTTTCACTTCTTCGTCGCTCATCTTATAGGTGTGCTCGTCATCCACGGGGAATTGCCCTTGTCTTACTTCCTCTGTATACTCTTTGAAGGCATTTGTCAGGACTTCCCCAACATTGGCATATTTCTTGACAAATTTAGGTGTAAAGTTATCATACATGCCAACCATATCAGCATAGATAAGCAGCTGACCATGAGTGTACGAACCAGCGCCAATACCCAGGATAGGAATACCTGCTCTTTCGGTGATGGCTTTACCTACCGCAGTTGGCACACCTTCGACAAGGATACTGAAGGCACCAGCCTCTTCAATTACTTTGGCCTGATCAACGATTTTCATTGCAGCCGCCGCGCTGCGGCCTTGAGCTTTGTAACCGCCGATTTGTCCCATAAATTGCGGAGTTAGACCAATATGTCCCATGACTAAAATTCCCGCTTGCTGGATAGCTTTAACCCGGCTGGCAATCATTTCTCCGCCGCCTTCAAGCTTAATGCAATCAACTAAAGCCTCTTTTACCAAACGTCCGGCGTTAGCTACAGCGTCCTCGTCAGACTTTTGATACGACATGTACGGCATATCACCGACGATAAAAGTATTGGGAGCGCCGCGCCGTACAGCCTGGCAATGGCGAACCATGTCATCCATAGTTACAGGGAAAGTGGTATCATAGCCCAAACATACCATACCCAGGGAGTCTCCTACCAGAATCATGTCGACTCCAGCCTTCTCCTGCATTTTGGCAGTAAGATAGTCGTACGCTGTTAGATATACAATCTTTTCACCTTTTTCTACCATTTGAGCGAAGTCGTTAATTGTCTTTTTTGCCACAATAGCACCGCCTTTTTCAATTTTTATATAAATTATAATTACTGCCTAAATCTCTAAGCCTGCGCCTTCAGTACAAGTACGAGCAAGTTTCTTATACAACCTAAGTAAAGGTGTAGTTTCTTTTACCGGGAATATCTTAGTCTTCTTACGTTCTGCCAAGATGGCTTCCACCTCTTCGGGTGTAGCTGGTTTCCCTTTTATGCCGACAATGTCGAGTGTGCGAGCAGCAACGTCCATCTTTATAATGTCATCATCTTCAAGATAGGCAATCGGACCGCCTTCCACACCTTCAGGGGCAATGTGGCCTACTGCCGGTCCCCGGGTTGCGCCGGAAAAACGTCCGTCAGTAAATAGCGCCACGCTGCTGGACAACTCCGGCATGTTCCAAAGGGCTTCTGTTGTTCTTAACATTTCTGGCATTCCAGAGCCTTTCGGCCCTTCAAAGCGGATGAAAATGGCAGTTTTAGGTCCGATTTTTCCATTCAGCAGTTCAGCAACAGCCTCTTCTTCCGAGTCATACACGCGTGCTGTTCCGGTAAAGTTATGGATTGCCTCATCCACGCCGGACAACTTAATTACAGCACCCTCAGGTGCAAGGTTACCTTTGAGAACCTTAATGTTACCCTGGGGTTTAACCGGTTCCTTGCGGGTTTTAACAATATCTCTTGCTTGCAATTTGTAGTTTGTCAAATAACTGTTTACTTCTGCAAACCAGCCAGTTGCTTCGAGCTGCTCAAGGTTTTCTCCGACAGTTTTGCCGGTAACGGTCATGGCGTCAAGATAAAGCAGATCTTTTAATTCGCGCATGATGGCCGGTACCCCGCCGGCATACCAGAATAAATCTGTTGGCCATTGTCCGCCGGTTTTCAGGCTGACAAGCACCGGTACTTCACGATTAATGGCATCGAACTCCTGCTGTTCAATAGAAATTCCCACTTCACGGGCGATCGCCGGTAAGTGCAGCAGCGCGTTAGTCGATCCGCCCAGAGCAGAGTGGACCATCAAGGCATTTAGAAAGTTCTTTTTGCTGATAAACTTACGGGGAATCAAGGAGTTTTTTACATTCTCAGTAATCTGCCGTCCGGCTCTACGGGCAAACCGGGTCAGGTGTGTTGTATATGCTGCAGCCAGGGCGTTTCCCGGCAAAGCCAAGCCTAGCGCTTCCGACATACACTGCATAGTACTTGCCGTGCCAATAAACTGACAAGCACCTGCGCTGGGACAACAGTTTCTGGAGTAGTACATCAACTCTTGCTCGCTGAGCTCGCCTTTGGCGTATTTGTCCCCCGCTCCATATAAGATCTCTGATGACATGTAATTCGGACCGCTGAGCATTGAACCGCCGCAGACATGCAAAGTAGGCATGTCCAGACGGAGCATGGTCATTAATTGTGCCGGGACCGATTTATCACAGGATGCCATAAAAACACTGCCGTCATAAGGTGACGCCAAGGCATGAATCTCAAACATAAAGGACATGATTTCCCGGCTTGCCAGCGAGTAATTCATACCGTCATGGGCCATGGCGATACCATCACAGATATCAGTAACTGCATAGACTGCAGGTTTGCCTTGTGATTCATAAACACCAATCTTTGCCTCGTCGGCAAGCCCGCCTAGATGACTGCTGCCTGGGTGACTATCACCGTGAACGGTATCAATGAGGATCTGCATTTTCCCCATATCGGAATCATCCCACTGCATTCCGGATCTCAAGCCATCTCCCTGGTAATTAACTGTTCGTAGATGTTGACTGCGACTGCAACCACAACTCATTTTAGTAACCCCCTAGAATCTTTAGAATTTATCCAAAATGCCGCTTATAACTGTTCAAGTACTTTTCGAAGCGAATTTTTCTTGCCGAAGCCACCGGCTTTAGTGACTAAATACAACCCATTACAACTGCCGCCAACCACTTTTCCAACCGGCACACCGGGAAGCAACTCCCTTTCAAGGTCAATAATCGATATCTCTAACGTATGGCAAATACTTGTTGCTGTCCCGCCGCCTGCTATGATAAGATTGCGCAAGCCATACTTCTCAGCAGTTTCTTTTGCAATTTGTCCTAATAGTGTGGTTACGCTTGGCCCATACTTCTGAACCTGTACCGATAGGCTTAATGCATCAATATCATTGCGATCCTTCAGCAGTGTGTCTATCACCACCACCGGAGTCCTTCCTCCAGCCAGCGATGACGCTATCTCTGTCATTACTCTTTCAAGTTCGTCTTCCCCGCTGCCGTTGTAAATCACGTCAGATTGAATGCCAATCAACTCTGTATTGGGGTAGTCCAATACACTGGTAATTTGCTCTGCCGTAACCTGATTCAACGTTCCGGCAACGATCATCGTCCCTTCTCGTAGACCCAGATGTTCCTGATCTACGACCTTCCAGGCAATTGGTAAGTTACCCGCTAAACCCGCTGATCCTACAGCAAGGCAAGGAACAGACAATCTGTTTATGGCAACCGCAATAGTACGCAAATCTTCATCTGTCACAGCGTCGATAGTAATTAACTGGATACCTGCTGAGTGTAAGTCGGTAATCTTCTGAACAAGTTTTTGTTCACCCTGCCGGACATCAGGTAGACCAATAACAGCTACTGGGATACTGGGAACGGTTTTTATAATAGAAGGTACATAGCAGATGGGAACCGGTACGCTGCTGTCGCCCCACTCTTTAACAAGCTGTAAATAGCCATTTTCTACAATCCTGCCATGGGCGGGATAGGATGGGGCTATAATCGCCAGGGGAAGTGACAGTGATTCCATCATTGCTCTTACTTCTTCGGCAATATTTCCACGTAGTGTTGAGTCAATTTTTTTGTAAAAGCGCTGAAAGCCAAGATTGAGAAGCATGTTTCCGACTTCGTATACGCACTTATAAGCAGTCTCAGACGAAACCATACGTGAATTAGTGCTGATTGAAATCACGTCTACCCCTTTACAGTGGTTGACTAAGTTCAAGTGATTCAACACTACTTGAGTACTAAAACCAAACTTACGGAATTGTACCCCTGCATCATTTGCTCCAACTAGGTTATCTGCAATAATCGCCAGGCGTTCCATGAACGTATCCATCCTCTTTTCTATAACTTTATATATTGCATTTTTCATGCCAACTTTTTACGACAAATTCTTTGGTCTCACAACCCCAGTAAACGTAAGCTTATTGTCTAAATAGCATTACTATTTTAAATTATACATACAACTAGCAAGATTGCAAAATGAAAGCCAGGCAAAATAGTAAAACTATTTTGCCTGGCCTATTCTTAGAACTTAATTAGGTTTATCGCAATTATTGCAAATTGCAATCTATTTTTTCATTTTGAAATGTTTTTAATTTTCTCCAAATAGTCGTTGTACTAATTCCTAAAACCTTCGCTGTTTGATCCTGGTTACCTGTTTCCCGCAAAACTTGTATTATTATGGCCTTTTCTATTTCTTCCATGGTCCCTTTAGGCACATGAATAATGCCGTTGTTCCGTGAGTCACAGCCAACATCCAAAACCTTCCTTACTTCGTCTGCAGTCACAACATTGTCTTTTTTGAGAATACGCAGCCGTTCGATGACACCCTCTAACTCTCTCACATTGCCAGGCCATTGATAACTCGCCAGCACACTCATGGCTGCTGCACTAAAGTGCAGCGGCTGTTTAAACAACTTTTCAGAGAGTTTTTTACTGATATTTTCAACTAAGCAGGGGATATCTTCTTGCCTGGCAGACAGGGGTAACAATTTTAGCTGCAAAATACTTAACCGGTGATAAAGGTCTCTACGAAACAATCCTTTTTCTATTAGTTCAGGCAAGTTTCTGTGAGTTGCCGCTACTATGCCTACATCAACAGGTATCACTTTATCCCCGCCGATCCGCATAATTTCGCGCTGCTGAATGACCCTTAATAATCTGGCCTGCATTCCTAATGATATATCACCAATTTCGTCGAGAAAAATAGTGCCTTGGTCAGCCTGTTCAAAAAAACCCTTTTTGCCATTCTTACGCGCGCCGGTAAATGCTCCGTATTCGTAGCCAAAAAGCTCGCTTTCCAACAGACTTTCCGGCAAGGCAGCGCAATTAACCGCTACGAAAGGACCCTGGCAACGCTGACTATAATTATGGATGCTTTGAGCGATAATTTCCTTGCCAGTCCCCGTATCGCCGTTAATCAGAATTGTTGAATCCACACTAGCATAACTTTTCGCTGCCTCCAAGGTTTCTTGCATATGTGGATTTATCGTAATAAAGTCATCAAAATGATAAACAGCCTTATAGCCCCGTTCACCATGATCTTTACCTGGTTTATCCTTTTCCTTATAAGTAAAAGGCGATTCTGCTATTGTTAAAACAGCACCAATTGTTTGTCCGCCAATGATCATCGGAACAATCCGGCAAGCAAAAGCTTGTTCTGCCCCATCAGTGAATAACGTATTTCTTATCTGACCATACCGCAGAGTATCATCAAGATTGACATCAGGAAAAACGGTAGCAGCAAGATAACCCACTACCTGCTCTTTACCCTTTTTTAATAGCTTTTCTGCCGTATGATTGATGTAAGTGACCCTTCTTTGACCGTCAACGGCTACAATGCCTTCTCCCGTAAACTCCATGATGGCTTTAAACTGCTCCAATTTTACGCGGTTCCCACGGCCTGCCAAGACCAGCTCACGAGCATATCTCACAGACTTGAGCAAGGATTCCCGTCCGATTGTAACCGGAAAACATGGAATGTTGTTAGCGATAAACTCTGGTAGAACACCATCATTGTCCGCTATGTCTGGAACTTCTTTAACCACTGCCACTATCTCAGACATATCCTCACCATGGATTTGAGACAAAACCTTAGTCCTTATCCCCAAAGCCTCCGCAACAATAGCTGCATCGGTAATGATGGAATCACCGGTTACCCCTACTACCAGCTTATCGCCGGCCAAGTCGTTCTTTTTTTCTGCCAGCCAGGCCTTTACCCACTGCATGCTCCGCAAAATATCTAGAATGCTGGGCCGGAGAGAAACTGTTGGGATACTGACCGTTGTTTTTATAATCTCATCAAAGGGTGCATAACAAATAAGAGCGTCCGCCCCTCGTTCACCAAGCTGCTGGGCGATGCCGATAACGTCGTCTTTAGAGGCCATCGCCACATGAATTTTTTCACCCCATTCGCTGAATAAATCCAAAGCCTGTAAAGTAAAGTCTTTATTGGGAGCAATCAGTGCGATTTTATCTTGCTGCAAGGTTAGCACCCCTCATTTTTACTTATGCTGAAAACAGACTGAGCCCTATTATACCTTCACTACAGCGCCTTTAGCGGCAGAGCTTGCCAGCTTGGAGTAGATGCCTAAATAGCCGCGTGTAAACTTGGGTTCTGGTCTCTGCCATTTCTCAAGCCTTGCGCTAATTTCCTGATCGGAAAGATGCAGTTGCAGTAATCCCTGAGGAATGTCAATAGTAATCCTGTCACCATCTTGAACAGCGGCCAATGGCCCGCCCTCAGCCGCCTCTGGCGAGATATGTCCAACAAAGCAGCCATTGTTAGTGCCTGAAAAACGTCCGTCGGTAATCAAGGCTGTTTTTTTCGCCAAACCCATACCGTAAAGATATTTCATTGCTTTATACATTTCACGCATACCGGGGCCGCCTTTAGGACCTTCATAGCGAATAACAACAACATCGCCTTCTTTAATACTGCCATTTAGTATTGCCTCTTCAGCTGTTTCTTCACAATCAAACACCCTGGCACACCCTGTAAATACGTGCATCTCAGGAGCAATTGCCGCCGGCTTGGTTACTGCCGTATCAGGGGCAAGATTGCCCCTTAAGATAGCTAACCCCTTTTGTTTGCTGAACGGATTATCCAGTGTACTTATGACGTTGTGATCATGGGGATATTTAAACTTATAGTCCTGAAGGTTCTGTTCCACCGTCTTACCAGTCACAGTAATGCACGCTTTATTGAGCAGAGAATCTATTTCTTGCATCACCTTGGGAATTCCTCCCGCCCGGTGAAAATCTTCCATATCATACTGTGACGCTGGATTTACTTTGGCAATCTGGGGGGTAGATTGACTAAGATTATCATAAGCATCCATCATGGTTTCGGCCGTAATGTCCAGCTCCGCGGCAACAGCCGAGAGGTGTAAAACAGCGTTGGTCGAACCACCTGTAGCCATTAATACACGAATAGCGTTCTCCAGTGACTGATAGGTTATAATTTTGTCGGCACTTGTTTGGTTGTTAACCAAAGCGACGATAGCCTTGCCGGTATCTTCCCCAAGCCTCAGCCTGTCAGCATAGACCGCAGGTACGAGCGCCGCTCCCGGCAGGGACATCCCCAGGGCTTCTGCCATACAGCACATAGTATTGGCAGTCCCGTAAAAAGCACATGATCCGCAGGTTGGACCACAAAGTTCTTCCAACTGCCCGTAAGCCGTTTCATCAATTTTTTCGCTTTTGAGCATGCCCAGTGCTTCCGACATTGTCGTTAAGTCAGCTTTGCGCCCGTCAAATTTGACTCCACCCAGCATCGGCCCGCCTGGCAGGAAAATAGCCGGAATTTTAAGCCTTGCAGCAGCCATCAGCATCCCCGGAACAATCTTGTCACACGAGCCAAGCAGTACAATCCCATCTAACCGGTGGGCCTCAACCATTACTTCAATATCGTTTGCGATTAGATCCCGTGAAGGCAAAATGTAATGCATTCCGGCGTGCCCTTGGGCAGTGCCGTCACACGCTCCAATGACACCAAATTCTGCAACAGTGCCGCCGGCTCTATATATCCCCTTACGTACGTGTTCGGCAACCTGCCGCAGATTGGCATGACCTGGCACCAATTCATTCCATGAGTTTGCAATACCAATTACCGGTCGATTAAGATCATCATCAGAAAATCCTACTGATTTAAATACACTCCGATTAAAGCTCCATTCGGGCTTGCCTAAAATATTGCTGCTCCGATATTCCATAATATCTGCCCCTCCCCGTTCTTTTATAAAGTAGACTTAGCTTCAGGTGGGGTTTTAACCCCATCTGAAGGCTAGGCGCCCTTATCCAGGGACTTAGCCGCTCGCCTGTGCCCTTTGGGTATAACTCCCACTTGTAGAAGCTGGGAGTCTTAGAGCGGGTTAGTCATCGGATAAAGAGAAACTTTTTTGCTTAGCCAGCTCAATGGCTACATCGATGATTAAGTCCTCTTGCCCGCCTACTGTTTTCCGCCGCCCTAACTCCAGCAATATATCCCTTGAATCAACGCCAAACTTCTCGGCAGCGCGACGGCTGTGCAGCAGAAAGCTGCCGTATGCTCCAGCATAACCAATAGCCAGCGCGTCGGTATTAACAGTTTGTGGACGGTGCATGAGCCCTTCCACCACATCTTTACTCAGATCCATCACTTTATACAAATCAATGCCTGTTTTATAACCGGCTTTGTCTAATACTGCTGTCAGTACTTCAAGCTGGGCGTTGCCGGCCCCGGCTCCTAATCCGCAAACGGTACCGTCAACTACAGTGGCGCCAGCCTCAATCGCTGCCAGAGTATTGCCGATAGCTAAGCCAAGATTGTTATGGGCATGGAATCCGATCGGTGTCGATAGCTCCTGGCTGACAAGGCTTATCCTGGCCGTAACATCGGCAGGAAGCATAGCACCGGCGGAGTCTGTAACATAGACAACATCGGCTCCGTAGCTTTCAAATAATTTTGCCTGTTCCAGTACTTTTTCAGGCGGCGCCATGTGGGACATCATTAAGAAACCGATTGCCTCCAAACCATGCGCTTTAGCAAACTTGATATGCTGTTCTCCGGTATCAGCTTCTGTTACATGGGTGGCAACCCTCACAGTTTTTACACCATACTCCATGGCCAGCTCCAGATCTTCGACCGTTCCAATCCCCGGAATTAATAACACAGCGAGCTTGGTCTTTGTCAACACCTGCGCAACAGCTTTATAATAGTGAGCCTCCGGAGCCTTGGAAAAACCATATTGAAAGGATGAGCCTCCCAGGCCGTCCCCATGTCCTACCTCAATACTGTCTACACCTGCTTCATCCAGTTTAGCGGCTACTATCGCCATTTGCTCAGGAGTTAATTGATGACTTACGGCATGCATTCCATCCCGTAAAGTACTATCTAAAATACGGATTGGCTTCATTAAATTACCCCCTCATGTTTTAATCCTGCATAACGTTCTCCCACGGCCACGGCAGCAGCTGTGATGATATCTAAGTTGCCAGAATACCTCGGCAGATAATCGCCGGCGCCTTCGACTTCAATCATCGTCACAACCCGCTCCCCATCCGCATAGGGAGCAACTTTAAGCCGGTATCCTGGAACATACTGTTGTATTCTGCCTACCATATTTTCTACCGACTTTATGATCCCGGCAATCTGCGCTGAGTCACATTTGGTATAGATGGTGTTACGCATTAAAATAGGCGGATCGGCAGGATTCAAAATGATTAGAGCTTTGCTTGCCTGTGCTCCCCCTACCTTGATTAAAGCATTTCGGGTAGTTTGAGTGAATTCGTCAATATTTTGCCGAGTACCAGGACCCGCGCTGCGGCTGCTGATTGTGGCCACGATTTCTGCGTACTCTACTGGGGTAACCTGATTTATCGCATTAACAATCGGCACTGTCGCCTGACCGCCACAAGTAACCATATTTACATTAGACTCTGTTAGCAGGTGTGCATCCATATTTACCGCCGGAACAATATAGGGTCCAACGGCAGCCGGTGTCATATCCACCGTAAAAATACCTGCTTGTTTAAGCAGCGGAGCATGTTTAAGATGGGGGGTGGCGCCGGTTGCGTCAAAAACAATATCCAGGCTGCCAAATTTAAGTACCCCGTCAATCCCCTCTATCGTCGTGGCAATACCAGACTCAGCAGCCATTTTTAATCCCTGCGAATCCGGAATAATCCCAGCCATTAGCACTAATTCCAGTGCCTTACTTTTCCTCAATTTCATCATCAAGTCAATACCAATGTTACCTGGGCCAATAATTGCTGCACGCAGTTTTTTTTGCTCCAACTTTCATCATCCTTCCTCGTTCATCATTTATTTTTTGTCCTACATTATCAAACACTGTTCGTGTTTATGGATAAAATTTTTAATCATTGAAACAGCAGCTAGATTACTGTTTATAACCTAGCCGAATAGATATCTTCCTTGCTGTCTCTACTACATTTATTGCGATATCAGCCATTTTGGTATCCAGCAGTCGATTTGATGGTCCTGAAAGGCTGATAGCAGCTATTACTGCTCCCGTACTATCCTTTACCGGCGCTGCGATGCAGCGCAGATCCAGTTCAAACTCCTCGATGTCAAGTGCATACCCCTGCTCACGCACCTGACTTATTTGGCCAAGCAGCTCTGCCTGGTCTGCCACTGTATTCCGGGTGTATTTTCGTAAGACTTTACCATGATACAGTTTTTTTATTTGGAATTCATCCAGTCCTGATAACAGCGCCTTACCGACACCAGTACAATAGGCAGGATTGCGACCGCCTACTTGAGACCGTATCCCAATAGAGCGTGAGCCATCCACTTTATCGATGTATACAACATCTTCTGCCGAAAGTATCGCAAGATGCGCTGTTTCCTGATACGTAAGTGACAGTTCTTTAAGATAGGGTAACGCAATCTCGCGTAAATCAAGATTGGCTATATAGGCCTGCCCCATCTCAAAAACCTTAATACCAAGGGAATATTTCCCGGTTTTAGGGTCCTGATGCATATAACCACACTTTTCCAGGGTGGCAATCAGTCCATGGGCAGTACTTTTATGTATCCCAATCCCTTTGCTTATTTCAGTCAGGCCAGCAAGGTTCCGATGTTCTGCGACATATTCCAATATCTTAAGTGATCGGAATACTGATTGAATATATCTCTCGCTGTCACCGCCAGATTGTCCAGTCATAGCACCATTCCTTTGTTCTATATTATCAAACACTGTTTCTATTTTTTGAATTATTCTATTCTGGCCGGAGATAATCCTGCCAATATTTTAAATCTTTTAAAAAATACACTCTTTTATTGGCAGCTTCATTCCTTCTATAAGGTTTCTAGAACATTTGCCTTTATTAATAGTTTTTGAATTACCTGCATCTGCTGGCTTGTCAAAGCAGCGGCCGGCGCCTTGACCCCAGGAGTAATAGGAACCCCCATCTGAGCAACTGCACCTTTGATTGCGGCTACAAACGGCTGCGAAACCTCGTATAGATTCATCAGAATAGAGATTTGGCCTTGCGCTGCCGCAACCTTCTCCAGGTCCTTCTCAGTGTAGGCTTTCATAAGGTCTACAAAGACATGCGGAATAACATTGGTTAAGCCACCAAGAATTCCATCGCCACCTGCCATTAAATTGGGTATCAGATATTCATCAAAGCCTGAAAGAACACAGAAATCTGGCCGCTCAGCCTTCACTACCTGGATAAGCTTCCTGGTATGGCTGATGTTATCAACAGTATCTTTGATAGCCACAATATGCTTAAACTCCTTGGCTAAACGGAGAACAAGCTCTGGCGCTAAGTCAACAGCAGTCCGGTCAGGGAAATTGTAAAGCATAATAGGTAAAGATGTGCTCTGTGCCAAACTCGCATAATAACGGTAAATGGTTTCTGAATCAAGTTTGAAATAGTAAGGTGAGATAACAACTACTGCATCGGCGCCTTCTTGCACCGCAAACCGGGTAAGTTCAATCACCTCATCTAGCACTGTCCCCCCTGTACCGATAAGTACAGGAACCCTTTTATTCACTACTCTTACCACAAATCTAATGAATTCTTGCTTTTCTTCCTTTGAGAGAGCAAAAAACTCGCCAATACTGCCAAGAAAAAGCAGCCCGTTAATACCATTATCAATTAACCGGTTAATGAGTATTTTGTTTCCATTAAAGTCTAGTTTTCCATTCTTATCAAGAATCGTAATAACTGGAGAAAGTATTCCTTTAAACATCTCGTGCCCCCATTAGTTTTCACCGAACTTCACGTTGCGTCAGGAACTTTGTCTTGTTGCAGACGCAGCAAGATTACTCGGTGATTGATTGTAGTGTTTCTTAAAAACACTGCTAAAATAGCTTGCATCGCGAAAACCAACCATACGAGCAACCTCTGCAACCGTATACTTACCGCTCATTAATCTTTCCTTAGCTTTTTTCAATCTAATATTGGTCAAATAGGCGGCATACCCTTCGCCCGCGTACTTTTTGAAACTACGGCAGAAATAACCGGTACTCATGAATAGTTTTTCAGCAAATTGCTCCAGTGTAAGGTCCTTATGATAATTATTATTTATATACTCAATCGCCCATTTCACCGACTGTTCGGCCTGGTTTTGCTCAGAGGAGCAGACATTGCTTTCTAACTTATCAATTAAGTCATACAAACACTGCTCTAACTCACCTGCAGAAGATGTTTTATTTAGTTTACTGATAAAACTCTGACGTGTCAGGTTGGCATCATCTGCAGAAATAATATATTCCGCATACTTGGCAACAAGATTATTTGCTATTTTTATAATGGCAGCATAAATATATTCCGGCTGGCATACATTGTGCATTGCTTCACCTAAAAACTGCCGCAAAATTACCTTAGCCTTGTCTGCTTGACGTTCCATCAAACAATCCCGTATTTGTTGTTGAATGGCTTCACAATCTATTTCTTTACGTTCATCCATTGTACTGTCAATGACCAAAAGTCCTTGCTGCTGCCAAAACAAACCTACTTCCCGCTTCTTTTTTGCATTTCGATAGTCCCTGCCAATTTGGGATGGACTATCAACCAGACTTATGCCGGCACAAAATGTAATGTTATATATTTGCTCCCACTCTTCTAATTGAGCTTGCAGCTCACAACGCAAATCATAATCCCAATGATCAAAAATCATCACTAGTTCTTGGCTAAATGAGGTTAAAATTGCATGCTCCCCAAAGCGGACAGAGCATTCCTGCTTAAGGCGTCCATCAAGCCCATCTCTCGGCGGTATATTTGAAGTTGGCCAGTAAGAAGCAGAAATGATTGCTGCCGGACAAAAGGTTTCCTTTTTGGATATGCACTGTAGTAATTTTAAAGCATTGGGATTATCACTATCGCTTTTTAATAACTCAAATAATTTCTGTTTAGTGACAACAGGTCTGTCTTTTGCTATTTGCCGTTCCATACGCTGGATGCGTTGGGTCGATATTCGCTGACTCAGCGCGTTGGCGATACCCTTTTTTAGTGTTTCTGCAAGTTCAGCCGGCTTTATCGGCTTTAGCAGATAACCGGCTACCTGAGTTTGCACCGCCTGATGAGCATACTCAAAGTGACTGTAGGCAGTTAGAATATAAATCACTGTATCGCGATACTTTTCCCTGATAATCCTAGCAGCATCAAGACCATTCATAAGCGGCATGTTAATATCCAGAATGACAAACTCCGGCTTATATAGATCTGCCAGGTGAACAGCCTGCTCACCATCCTCTGCCTCCCCGCAAATTTGAAAAGGCAGACTATACTGCTTGACAATATAGCGGAGATATTGGCGTACTGCAGGCTCATCGTCAGCAATAATCATCTTATACATTTTGTTCCCCCCCACTAATTAGAGTCGAAAACAAATCTAAAGCGGCAAGGTAATCCGGGCCAAAGTTCCGCCTTCCTCCAGCCGGGTAATCGTTAAATCAAACGTTTCTCCATAATAGTGTTTTAATCGCAAGAAAATATTTTTGATCCCAATACCCGTCAGACTAGGTGGATCATAATCAGCATGAGGTAATTCCCGAACTGCCGCCGCAATGGGATCTGGTATGCCGCAGCCATTATCGTGTACCTCAATAACCCCTGCTCTCCCCTGTTTATACCCGTAAACAAACAGTCGACCTTGCTGGCGAACGTTCTTAAACCCATGCAATATTGAGTTTTCTATTAGAACCATTACAGTCATAAAGGGAATCCTGATGTTCAAGATATCTGGGTCCATTTCAATAGTAACATCAAATTTATTAGGAAATCTGGTCTTTTGAATAAACAAATAATCCTTGATATAGCTTAATTCTTCTTCTAAAGTAACTAACGACTCTGCTTTACCCAGGCTTAAGCGCAGCAAATTAGAGAGTGAATGAGTCAATGATGCCAGGGTGGCGGCGCCATCCATTTCGGCCTGTTGGGCAATGGTATTGAGTGTATTAAATAAAAAATGGGGATTTACTTGTGATTCTAAAAATTTGAGCCGCGCCTGACTTAGGGAATTGTGTAGCCGAGCCTGCATTTCCAGCTCTTCTGATAAACTGACCCGGTAACTACTCAACTGTTTTTCTTTCATCGAATTAATCATTAATTGCACAAGCGAAGCGCTAACCAATGACAGGGTTTCTGCTACGGAAGTCAGTTGGTTGCGGGTCATAAAGCTGAGGTTCAAGTATGCCTCCTGCGCCTTTGCTGCAGTAAGCTCAGCTGAAACCGTTAACTCCTCTTGAGGAATGACTGTGGACATTCTCCCATAACCGCAGCCAAGATAACCTAATATCCTATCATTTACAACAATTGGGCTTTGGATTGCCGATACCCCAAATTTACAACGAAATATTTTTTTCTCCGAATAAGGCCAACTCTGGGATGAAGTGCATAAAACACAGTTTCCATAATTCTCCTGCAGACAAAGCGAGCATAATTCAGGTAGATTTTTCTTTTCTGTTAAGAAATTGCCTGAAACGTCGATGAGCGTAACTGTCATATTCACTGTTTGAGCAAACTTTTCGGCAATTGCGTCAAGGTTAATCACCTTTGCCATTTCGATAAGTTCGATATCGCCACCAGTTGACAATTCTTTCAGAGACTTAGGAATCGTTGAATATACTATGCTTATAAAAGAAGCCGGTTTCGTAGAGGTATTAACATGGCGATGCCTGCCCCCATCACTGATATACCCGATCTTACCTTTGTCCAGCCTCATTTCCCGACTATTACACCAATGTGTCGTCTGACCCTCAAGCCCAATAATAATCTCAATATAACCTGAATGAACATGTGGCTGGTGTTCTTCTCCAGGGTATACAGTCGCTATTGATACTATCGGTTGAAGTTCCGGGTTGTCTGGGTCTAATTGCAGCCAGTGCTGTTCGCCCCAGTCAAAGTATTGATCCCCAATAATATCTAATTGAAATGTTTTTCTTATTTTTTCAATAATATCTGTAGGCATTGTAAATCCTCGTACCTTACTTCCTAATAAGTTTTATTTCCTACATACTTATCCGTTATATAGTAAAAATCCTTTAAATATTCTGCATGACTACATAATACTTTTATTTATCAATTGCCACCTTAATTCCTTAAGGCAGTCCTGTCTAAATTAAGCCCAAAAGGCTGTGAGGTTTTCCCTCGCAGCCCTTTAAACCTATGTTTAATTCTTATTTAACTCTACTTCGTTCACTGAGACATTGCTAAATAAGCCTTCTTACCGTAAAATTGGCAGGGTATTGGCCCCTTGTGGCATCACGGTATATGTCGGTTTGTCTGTACCGCATTTTTCTTTGGCAATTCTGAGTGCCTCTTCCATAGTGGTTGCCGGAATCATGCTGGTTTTAGCAAGAAACTCGGCGTTCTCTGCACGGGTGACAAGGATATAAGTGGCGTAATCACTGCATTCTACTTCTTTTAATGCCACCCAGCCAGGTATTCCAAATGCTTTACGCAGCGCTTTTTCCATAGCCAGTTTGTCGTCAAACTGGAACCAGCGGGAAAACTCCTGAGGCTCATAAATATCCGAGCACTCACTCAAAATGATCACTGCACCGCCTTTTTTAACGGCATAGTAGGCATTATCCATAGTTTTACCTGTTTGGTAGAGATTAATGTCTTTGGGAAAGCCTCCGGCTGTGGCAATTACAATATCGGCTAAATTATCAATCTCAACACCATATAGTTGATCGACCAGTTTACAGCCCTCCATCCAGGCAGAAACCCAGTTACCTGCGAAAATTCCGCCAAACTGACCGTCAGGAGTAGGCACCATATTGATGATAAAGTCCGGCTGAACAAAGCCTGCAACCTCCATCATATCTTCATGCAATTCGTTGCCTTTCGTCTTTCTGGAGGCAGCGTTAGGATTAGAGCCAGAGCCTTCCTCAGACCCAAGCCCCCACAGGTGATTCTGCCGGATGGTATTGATGGAGCTAATCCCTGGAACGATACTCTTGCGGCCGCCGCCGTAGCCTGCCATATAATGATAGACAATGCCACCGGTCAGGATGAGCCGGTCGGCTTCAGCCGCCATTTTATTGATAGCAACCTCGGTGCCCCGGCTGGTTTTACCCAAGTAAACCATATTGTCAGAATCCCAGGCATCATGATTTACTACTTTAATGCGCTGACAGATTTCTTGACCACACAACTGAACAAATTCTTGCTCGGTATTTTGACGATGGCCGCCTACAGCAATAATGATGGTAATGTTGTCATCAGGAACCCCCGCCTTGTTGAGAGTGGCAATAATCTCGGGCAGCACCAGCGGCATTTGCTGCCAGGCACGGGTGACATCACTGACAGCAATAACCACTTTTTCGCCTGGTTTTACGATTTCACTCAGGGGGGGCGAATCAATCGCATTTGTTAGCGCAGTCCGAACAGCTTGGGGGATATCGGTAACAGGCGGATATTCTTTGCCAATAATCTCATGCAACAATTGCTCTTTAGGGATAGAAAAAGTGAGTTCCTCTCTACCATACTTTAAATTAAATTCTCTCATCATAGCACCTCTCCCAAAATTTTTACATTTAACTAGGTCACTGATTTAATAATCGGCAACATATCCGGAGCATGAGTAAGTACTGTTACCCTTGCATTTTTTCCATGTTTGGCCAAGGCCGCATCCAGTGCATTCTGCACAGTGGCATAGGGAGTAAAACCAAGCCTCTTGGCGTCTCCAGACACAATGCCGTCAGAAACAATGTATACATCCTCGCGTTCTTTCACTTGGGCCCAGGCAATGGCTAGCGCAGCAGCGACTTCATCAGGTACTTGTCTGTCTGTTACCATCTGTTTTAGACAAGCAGCCGAGTGGCCTGTAATATCCAACATATTGGCGTGGGTCACGGCAACACCTTCATAGCAGGGTGTTGCAATAATAATGGTCCCACCGGCCTTTACAGCCAGGTCGGATGGGTATAGTGTCTTATGGGCCTGCCAAAATTCAATATCGCAAGGGTGCGAACTGGAGATTACAATATCTGCTTCTTCCGGAATCTCAACTGCATATACCTCTCTTGACAAGACAACCCCCTGACTAAAGGCTTCCTCAACATCCCCAAAGAAAGCCCCTACCACTTGTCCGTGCCGGTTTAGGACAGTATTAAATATAGTATGCAGACCAATCTTGCCTGCTATCATATTTAACTCCCGGCGAACCGGATTATCTTCCAGTCCTAAATAGGAGCGTGGTGCCCGAACACTAAGCAAATGGGTTTCGGCAGTAGTATGCTCTCCGGAAATGCCAGGCTGAACAATTTTAGCCCCACCGGCAAAGCCGGGTATATGATGGGGCACGATACTGCCTATACCAATTTTAAAATCAGCCTCATAGGCTTCGCGATTAACCCAGACACTAGTCCCGTTTTGTGTCTGCCCGAGGTCAACAAGGGCTTCCGGATTTTTAAAATCATGATTTTTAATGGTAACCCGCTTAACGACAGCCTCACCAAATTTAACGATTATTTCTTCCTCAGTCATAAAGCGATGCGTTCCCAACGCAATAATAATGGTTATCTGCTCGTCGGCGATTCCGGCCGCATTCATTTCATCAAGAAGCACCGGGATAATCTCTTGCGTTGGTGTTAGCCGGGTATTGTCGTCAGCCACGATGATGACTTTTTTCGCACCTTTAACCAATTCCTGCAGGTTTTTTGTGCCAATCGGGTGGTTTAGAGCCCTAATGACCTCTTGTCTGATGTCAGCTACAGATGCTACATCTTTAGGCGAAAAAACGCCTACCAGGTTATCCTTGGGAATAGTTACTGCTACCGTTTCTTGGCCATAAGGCAGTTTAGCTATTGTCGCTTGCACCAAACTAACATCCTTTCTAATCTGTTTGCATTATTTCGCAATCTCTTACTTACGGGCACCAGCTGCTACGCGCGCAGCAAACTCAATTGCGGCTTTCATGCTACGGCTGTCGGCAACACCTTTGCCCGCAATATCAAAAGCAGTCCCATGATCGACAGATGTACGGAGAAACGGAAGACCAACTGTAACATTTATACCATCTTCAAAACCCAGAAGCTTAATAGGAATATGCCCCTGATCGTGATACATAACGACAACAATATCAAATTCTTTGCGGCAGACTGCACGGAAAAACACAGTATCTGGCGGAACAGGTCCGCTGGCATCAATACCCAAGCTTTGAGCGGCCTTGACAGCAGGAGCAATTTCTTCAATGTCTTCCCGCCCAAATAATCCATTTTCCCCAGCGTGGGCATTAAAGCCCGCAACAGCAATCCGCGGGCGTTCTACGCCTAGTAACTGCAATGTACGGTCAGCAAGACGGATGATCCTGAGCACCCGCTCTTGAGTAATAAGGTCTGCGGCTTCACGCATGGAGACATGGGTAGTGACATGAATGACCTTCAAGGCATCACCAGAAAGCATCATGGCATAGTCTTCAGTGCCGCTAAGCTGAGCAAAAATCTCGGTATGACCGGGAAAATTATACCCACCCTTATGAAGAGCCTCTTTGTTAATGGGAGCAGTAACAACAGCAGCAACCGCGTTGTTCATAGCCTGCTTTATCGCCGCTTCCAGATATACATAGGCCGCATGCCCGGCACGGGCATCGATTTTTCCGAAAGGAAGACCAGCGGGAATATTTGCAAAATCAAGTACATCGATCTTTCCATGCTGATAGCTTCCACTTTGAGGGTTAGCAACACGTTGTATCTCAACTGGACTTTTGACAATATCAGCAGCAAGCTGGATACGCCCAGCATCACCAAAGACAAGGGGGCGACACATGCGATACATGTTTTCGTCTGATAATGCCTTAACAATTATTTCCGGGCCACAGCCAGCCGCATCCCCCATCGTGATAGCTAGAATCGGACGTTGTTGTTCCATTGTTTCATCTCCTCTGCACTCGTTCCAGTGCTTTAACCAAAATATCTGGGCTTCCGAATGCACCTGCTTTTGTAATAACACGCAATGTTTTCCCTTGCGCTGTTTTCATTTCACCAAGCGGTATAGCTGGCGCCAACTCTTCAAGGATACGAATACCGGTCACACCGAGCGCCCGGCAGACAGCGGCTGCGGTATCCCCGCCGGTGAGAACCACGCTTTCAATCTCGTGGTCATTGAGTATGGCCGCACCTAACCAGCCAAGAATCTCTGAAACGGCTTCGCTGATCTGGACTGCAGACATCCCATATTTTATCCCGGCATTTTGAGTAAGCTCCATCGCACCCACATGGTAGCCGGATGCGAGGATAACATTTTCACCCTGGGCAATATATGCAAGCGTTTCCTGCAGACATGGCATAAAATGCCCTTTTTGCCATGGAAAATGTTCAATTTCAACTTCAACCAATTTATATCCGTTTTCAACAAGCTGCTTAATTTGTCCCCGTGTTACTGCACTGACACTGCCGGCGATAACAAGCGTCGGTTTTTGAAACTCAACCGCACTGCTCAGCCTCAACAATTGCGGCAAACACTCTGCCAAACCGGCCGAACCAGACCACAGGACACGATTTGAGATGCGCATCACGGCTTGGACTGCCAGCGGAAAATGTTCATCAAGCCATGCATCGCAACTTATAACCCTGCACCCCTCAGCCAAGTACCGCTGAATTGCTGTTACTATGGCTTCCTCCCCTTGGCAAAGCTCGTTAATACCAATATGTCCTACCGGGGAACCGGCCTGCTCTGCCAGGAGCACCGGCAGGATTGTTTCAACAACTGGACATTTGGGATCTTTGGCAATCTCGGTAGCGGCAAGTGGAATTCCCTGCAGAAGGTGGTGTCCACCTACCGTAGAGCGCCCATTTTGCAGGAAGGCGGGCATAACGAAGGCAAATTCATGAATTCCCAGGTCAAGAATAGCGTTTAATTCAATACCAATGTTGCCTCGGAGGGTAGAATCAATCTTTTTGTAGAAATGAAGAAATCCGGCAGTATGGGCTTGCTTTGCAGCCTCGTGCACTTTCCGGTAAGCTTCCACTGCTGGAATAGCCCTGCTGTTGGTATCTATGACAACAACATCGCTATCAGGTAAACTAATTGGAGCGTTTCCTTCCAAAACAACTTCAGTATGAAGACCTTTACGGGCAAACTGTAAGCCGGTGTCATTCGCGCCAGTCAAATCATCGGCAATAATCGCAATAGAATTCGCTCGTGATTTCAGCATTTACACCTCTTTTCACCGTAAATGATTCCGGCCTCTATGCGAAAAATTATCTCATTAGTATTATTTTTTTTAATTGTCCTTCAATTCCTGCTGAATTTATTGACCAGCATCATGAAATTATTGAACACGCACTCTCAATGATAAGAAAAAGGCTGGAGGATAACCCTCACAGCCTTTTCTGCTAAATCTTTATTTTTTATCCAACGCGATAAGAAACTCTTTCACATCTTCTTCTTTCATGTTGTAAGTATGCTCCGCGTCAATTGGGAATTGAACAGCACGGACTTCATCCACATATTGCTTAAAGGCGTTCGTTAGAACTTCGCCAACATTAGCATACTTTTTGACGAATTTCGGAGTAAAGTTATCATACATTCCAACCATATCAGCATAAATCAGAAGCTGACCATGGGTATAGGAACCTGCGCCAATCCCTAAGATCGGGATTCCGGCTCTTTCAGTGATCGCTTTACCTACAGCGGTGGGAACACCTTCTACCAGAATGCTAAAGGCACCCGCTTCTTCGACTACCTTGGCCTGATCGACAATTTTCATAGCAGCAGCCGCACTGCGGCCTTGCGCTTTATAGCCACCGATTTGGCCCATGAACTGCGGAGTTAAGCCAATGTGTCCCATTGCCAGTATACCAGCTTGCTGGATGGCCTTGATCCGTTCAGCAATCATCGGGCCGCCGCCTTCCAACTTAATTGCGTCAACATCTGCTTCTTTAACAAGCCGTCCGGCATTGGCGATGGCTTGCTCATTGGAGGTCTGGTAAGACATATAAGGCATATCACCGACGATAAAGGTATTCGGAGCACCGCGCCGAACAGCCTGACAATGGCGGACCATATCATCCATGGTAACCGGAAAAGTAGTATCATATCCTAAAGTCACCATACCAAGGGAGTCGCCAACCAAGATCATATCCACGCCGGCTTTTTCCTGCATTTTTGCTGTTAAATAATCATAAGCCGTAAGGTATACTATTTTTTCCCCTTTGGCCACCATTTGTGCAAAATCATTAATCGTTTTTCTAGCCATTCATAGCACCTCATTTATATAAATAAATTAATATAACCGTTTCAAATCCTCATCGCTCATGGTAAAGCAGTGCTTTACTTCAGGGAAGGTACCATCATCTATTTCTTTGCACCAAGTATCAAAAGCTTCAACCATTTGTGGTCCCATTTGGGCATATTGCTTAACAAACTTAGGGACAAATTTATCAAAAATACCTAATAAATCATAGGCGTTAAGATTATGTCCATTGCAATCTCCACCGCCGCCAACGCTGATTGTCGCACACTTGACGCGTTCAGTGATGAGCTTGCACAATCCGGCAGGCATACATTCCAACACCATGGCAAATACTCCGGCGTTATCAATCGCAATTGCAGCCTCCATCAGCTTCTCGGCCGCTTCGGCGCTTTTTCCCTGAACTTTAAAGCCTCCCATCATAGCGGCGGTTTGCGGAGTTAACCCAATATGCCCCATAACTGGGATACCTGCATCGACTACTGCTTTGACAGTATTAGCGATCTTAATATCGCCTTCCATCTTAACACAGTCCGCGCCAGCTTTGAGCAGAGTACCTGCATTACGAATGGCTTCGTCTTTATTAACCTGGTAGGACAAGAAGGGCATATCGCCGACAACAAAGGTATTGGGAGCACCCCGGCGGACAAGTTTGAGATGATATAGTATGTCTTCGAGGTTTACAGGTATTGTGCCGTCATGACCCTGAATGACCATTCCCAGAGAATCGCCGACTAAGATAAGTTCGGCGGCCGAGCGGTCTACGATGCCAGCCATCGGGAAATCATATACTGTGATCATTTTGAACTTTTTACCATTAGTCTTGGTTTCAAGAATCTCAGGTATTGTAATTTTTACTTTAGCCATCGTTATATTACCTCCTAGTTTTTTGATGTTTTATCTTTAAATCCCTATTTAAACACCGCTCCAGCCATAGCGGATGATACCATCTTGGCATAGCGGTCAAGATAACTGCCCTTAATCACATGGTCCTGCGCTGCAGGTTGCCAGGCTGCTTTACGGCGAGCCAGTTCCTCTTCCGATACATGCAAATGTATTGTGCCTTGGGGGATATTAATTTCAATCATGTCGCCTTCTTCAATTAAGGCTATCGGACCGCCTTCGGCCGCTTCCGGGGAGACGTGACCAACAGCAGCGCCCGCAGTAGCACCTGAGAAGCGGCCATCTGTTACCAAGGCTACTTCTTTGGATAAACCCATGCCGACAATAGCCGCAGTAGCCGTAAGCATTTCCCGCATGCCCGGGCCGCCTTTCGGTCCTTCATATCGTACCACTACTACATCGCCAGGTTTGATTTGTCCTCCATAAATAGCAGCTACAGCTGGTTCTTCTTGGTTAAAGATTCTCGCCGGGCCTTTGTGGTGGTGCATTTCAGGTACAACAGCCGCACTCTTGCACACCGAGCCTTCAGGTGCCAGATTGCCATACAGCAGTTGCAGTCCGCCTTGAGCCGAGTAGGGATTATCTATTGGCCTGATTACATTGCTGTTAATTACTTTTGCATCACTTACATTCTCAGCAACTGTTTTGCCAGTCACGGTTAAAACATCTTTGTGCAAAAAGCCGTCTCGACATAATTGCCCCATCAGCGCCGTTATGCCGCCGGCATTATGAACATCAGCAGGATAATGACCATTATTAGCAGGCTTTATTTTTACAAGGTGAGGGACTTTTTTGGCAAGTTCAGCAAAACTATTGATATCAAAATCAATATCTGCCGTTTTCGCCAACGCTGTTAGATGTAAAATGGTATTGGTTGAGCCCCCGATGGCCAAATCCACGGTAATGGTATTTTCAATTGCTTCTTTGGTCACTATCTGCCGCGGTAAAATCGACTTATTATAAAGCTCCATAATCTTCATACCAGTTTGTTTAGCTAAGGCTAGCCTTCTGCCAGTGCCAGCCAAACAGGTGGAGCCTGGTAAGCACATCCCTAACGCCTCTGTTAGGAAATTCATTGTATTGGCTGTTCCCAGCAAGTTACATGCGCCACAGCCAGGCAACGCATCTCTTTCTCTTTTTGATAACTCCTCTCGAGTGATAATACCTCTGGCAACATCGCCCTGAGCAGCCATCAAGTCTGTATAGCCTATTTCCTGGCCATCGACACAACCGGTAGCCATTGGCCCGCCGCTAATCATGATTGCCGGAATGTTAAGGCGAACAGCTGCCATCAACAGGCCTGGAGTAATTTTATCACAGTTAGTGATAAGCACCATTGCGTCATATTGATGACCGTTTACCATGCACTCTACTGAATCACAAATTAACTCCCTGCTTGCCAGGGGATAGTGCATACCATAGTTTCCTTGGGCAATACCGTCACAAAGGCCAATTGTCGGAAACTCGATGGGTGTACCGCCTGCAGAAATAATACCCTCTCTAACCGCTTTGGCTATGCTGTCCAAATGCAAATGCCCGGGCATGGTCTCATTCTGGGTATTGACAATAGCCACCAGTGGTTTATCCAAATCCTCCGGCAGATGGCCCATAGAATAATACAGCGCACGGTGTGTTGCCCGTTCTAAACCCCTTGTGGTAATATGACTCCTCATTGTAATTGTTGCCTCCTTTTGTTAATTCTCTATCTTCAATGAAGCCACACACAAACCCAGTCAATAGATTGGTGTTCTTATTTTGAATAATCAATTCCTTTAAAACCTTGTTTTTACCTTCTGAATTTTTTGACATTACCATTAGGAATCTTGTCCTATTAGCATCCAACCCTATCTTTTATCATTAGGAGGCACCAAGTAACAATCTCGCCACCAACCTCTAAACAAAAAGGCTCTTGGAACAGACGGTGGATACCACCTACTGTTCCAAGAGCCTTTTACGGTACTTTTACCATAACTCTAATATATAAATCTATCTCATTGTAAGCCGAAAAAAATGATCGGATATACAACCAGTAGAAACAACGCCGTAGTCAGGATAAAAGAGGCATTGGCAATATGAATGTTCAGATCATGGATCTTTACAACAATAACCGCGCTTATGGCCGTTGGCATGCTGGCTAAGATTAATACCGTATTTATTATTTTAGGATCATCAAATACCAGCTTGGCGATGATGTAGGTCACCAGCGGGGTAACAATAAATTTTATTGGAACTAAGTCGAAAGTACTCAAATAGTACTTCCTGATTGCTGAAAAATCAATGGAATGGCCTACTGGAATAAGTGCAGTCCAGGCAGCAATATGAACTAGAGGATCAAACAGCTTACCTAGTATGACCGGTCGTGGTATGTTGAGATAATATAGTGCAAATCCAATCGTCAAACCAATTACAGGCAATTGATTCCGACTTAAAAATAGTTTCGAAAAAGATACTTTATCCATACTTGCAGCTTGCGAGCGGCTGTGATAATACTGTGCTAAAGGATAACAGACTAAAAAAATTACCGCCACTTGCAGTAAAACAACTAATTGCGTATAAGCGAAGCCAGTTTCACCATACAAAATATAGACGCACAATCCGCCTAATGTGCCAATATTGGATAACATAGCTGACAAAACATAGCTGCCAGTGTCAATCATACTGCTATATTTGTTTGTTGAGATCAAATAAGCAACCAATCCGGGAATAATGCAAAGTATTACGCCGAATAACGGTAACCATATTAGTTCCCAACTAAGCGGCAAAACCCAAAAACTCAATACTGAAAGAGCTGGGTAAAGCAGCAACATGTTATAGTTGGCCATGCTGACAAAAAAACTTTCACCAAACATAGGTTTAATGCGCAACAAATACCCCACACACAACGGAACTAATAAATCGATAAAGAAATAAGCTAATTTTACTTTAATATCCATATATACCTTCTCATCTTTACTGAAAGAATAATTACAGTTCAATTCCGTTTTTCGGTATGTTTCCTAGTTTAGCACTAAAATCACCGTTATGCAAAATATAAAATACCCACTTATACGTTTATCAAGTTGCTCGTTAATCAAAATTGTCTATACTTTTTAATCTTAGTGTCTCAATTCTCAGTTGTTATGATGAGTAAAACGTCACGAACAGGATCCGACTTGACTTTTGTTGATCCTGTTCGTAACGTTTTTATAACTGAGTCCGGGCTAAAAAAAATCCCAGTTAGAAAAGAGGCCACTGAAAAAGTCCCTTTAATACTTAAAAAGGTATAGACCCTCAAGAAAACTGAGGAGGCTGTACCTTTTTTCCTGTATAATAAAGGTATTAAAGGGAGCAGGTGAGTCAAATGATTCAACAACAACAATCTATGGTTTTAAGTCCCTATATAGAGCTCTATAACTTGGTTATCCCCAAGGATAATATATTGCGGCAAATCAACGAACTTATTGATTTCTCCTTTGTGTATGAGGAATTGAAAGAGAGCTATTGTCTAGATAACGGCAGAAATGCGATTGATCCGATTCGGATGTTTAAATATTTGCTGCTCAAAACGATCTTCGAACTATCTGACGTTGACATCGTTGAGCGCTCCCAATACGATATGTCGTTTAAGTACTTTCTCCACATGGCACCGGAAGATCCGGTGATTGATCCAAGTTCTTTAACAAAGTTCCGGAAGCTGCGGTTAAAGGATCTAAATTTGCTCGACATGCTCATAAACAAAACCGTTGAAGTCGCAATCGAAAAGGGTATTATCAACAGCAAATCAATCATTGTTGATGCAACCCATACAAAAGCCCGTTATAATCAGAAATCCCCCATAGAAATCTTGCAGGACCGTTCCCGAAAACTAAGAAAAGCCGTCTACAAGGTAGACGAATCTTTGAAAGCGAAGTTCCCGACGAAAAATACCAGCGGTGTACTCGAAGACGAAATCGCCTACTGCCAAAAACTCGTCGATGTGATTGAAGCGGAAGGAGGCGTTTGCGAGCTTCCGAAAATTAAAGAACCTCTCAATCTGCTCAAAGAAACGGTGACAGATGACCTCGATCAGTTGCGGATTTCGGAGGACCAAGATGCAAAAGTTGGCCATAAGAGTGCAGATTCCTCATTTTTTGGATATAAAACGCATCTTGCCATGACCGAGGAACGGATTATTACGGCAGCAGTCGTCACGACGGGCGAAAAGAACGACGGTAAGCAACTACAGGAGCTGATTGAAAAAAGCAAGGCAGTCGGTATGGAAGTCAAAACGGTCATTGGGGATACGGCTTACTCTGAAAAAGATAACATAACGTACACCAAGGACAATAACATAGAACTCATTGCCAAGCTCAATCCTCTCATTACACAAGGGATCCGAAAGAAAGAAGACGAATTCCAATTCAATAAGGATGCAGGCATGTATGTGTGCAAGGCCGGCCACATGGCAAACCGGAAAGCGCGGCAAGGAAAGACAGGCGTTGGGAAAAACCAAACTGATACATACTATTTCGATATTGAGCTTTGCAAGCGATGCCCTTTCAAAAAAGGGTGTTACAAAGAGGGAGCAAAATGCAAAACTTATTCGGTGAGTATCAAATCTAGCGAACACACCGAACAAATGGCGTTCCAGGAAAGCGAGTACTTCAAGGGAAAGGCAAAGGAGCGCTACAAGATTGAAGCAAAGAATAGTGAACTCAAACACAGACACGGGTATGATGTAGCGTCATCTTCGGGTCTTGTTGGCATGGAGTTACAGGGGGCGATGGCGATCTTTACTGTGAATATAAAGAGAATATTGAAACTGATAAGGTAGAAGACAAG
>NZ_DATMYD010000152.1:0-15941 GCF_035561155.1 Sporomusa sp.
ACTTAGCTTCAGGTGGGGTTTTAACCCCATCTGAAGGTTAGTCGCCCTTATCCAGGGACTTAGCCGCTCGCCTGTGCCCTTTGGGTATAACTCCCACTTGTAGAAGATGGGAGTCTTAGAGCGGGTTAGTCATCGGATAAATAATAAAGCAGGCCGAAGCCTGCTTATTAATCTTCCATATCTTCAGGAATGTCAAAGTTAGTATATACTTCTTGAATATCATCATGATCTTCAAGTGCATCCATAAGCTTCATCATTTTTACGCCCTCGTCGCCTAAGAGGCTCGCTGTAGTTTCCGGTACCATAGTAATCCGGGCAACCACTGTTTTTACATTATTTTTTTCTAAAGTTTCCTGCACCTTTTCAAAATCATCCGGAGCAGTAGTTATTTCAAACTGGTCGTCAGCTGCCTCAAAATCCTCTGCACCGGCATCCAGCACCATGAGCATTAATTCTTCTTCGTCAATCCCATCCTGTTCAACAATAAATAATCCTTTTTGTTTAAACATCCAGGAAACACAGCCAGATTCGCCGAGATTACCGCCGTATTTTGAAAACAAATGTCTTACATCGGCAGCCGTCCGGTTGCGATTATCAGTCATTGCTTCAACCATAATAGCAACACCGCCGGGACCATAACCTTCGTAGTTTATTTCTTCATAATTACTGCCCTCTAGGGCTCCCGCGCCTTTTTGAATAGCCCGTTGGATATTTTCTTTAGGTATGTTGTTTTCTCTCGCCTTTTGCAGCGCCAATTTTAGGCGCATGTTACCTGTTGGATCAGAGCCGCCCATTCTTACAGCAATGGTAATTTCACGACCAATCTTAGTAGTAACCTTGCCGCGTACGGCATCCATTTTGCCTTTTTTGTGTTTTATATTGGCCCATTTTGAATGTCCCGACATTGTAATACTCCTCTCAGACTATGTGAATCGCCAATATTGTAACATAATAGTAAAGGATTGGCAAAGCTCAATTTTCAAATCCATTCAATGATTACTTGCTTGCCTTTGTCCTCTAATACGGTTTTTAATTTATTTAATACCTGTGCCTTAATATTCATCTGCATCGGAAAGCTTGGATTCTGGTGGGCTGGATTAACAGCCAAACCGGCTAAAACCTTTATCTTATCAGCAGCAAGCAAGAGTTTAGCTAATAAAGTGGCGCCATCTTGTTTGTTGGAATTGCGTAAGTTTGTAGCTGTCAACCGGTCAACAGCAGCATTCAAAGTCAGTACTCCCTCGGTAACTAAATCTATGCCATCAATATAACCAATTGGCGGTATATGTGGGTCATGGCACGTCAAATCGACCTTGAGCGGGCAATTGGTAACTTTACTGACGATTTGGGCAGTGGTCCCCCCGGAAACTACTTTTTTCCCGCTCTCCGAGAGCAGTCGCTGGACATACTCTCCATCACGGGCTGAATCGGCGGGAGGTCCAGTAAATAAAGTTAATTGCTGGGGATAGCGCATCTTTACGACTAATGCTGTTGAATCATCGCCAGGCCGCCCGACATAGTAGCCTTCACAACAATTTATCAGGTGTTGGCCTATTGTCTCAGCATCACTTGTTTCATTACATTCAGATTCGATCTGGCCCGCCACGCCTTTCCAGCCCCACCCCAGTTTGAGCAGGCCGCCAATACCGGCGTGGAGAACGCCATCAGTGACAGCTACTAATATATCATCTTCCTGAAGCCAAAGCTCTCCTTCCCGGATGGTTTTGCCGCTCACTACCTTCTCATGGGTAGGAAACTGGAGTACTTTGCCGCAACGCACCAGAAAAGTGGCCGGGCAGTCAAACTCAACTACGGTTGTTTGCCCATCAGGAGCAATTTTGATAATATGCAAAGTCGAATAGGCAATTTTACGCTGCCGGCATACCGGCAGTGTTTCCGCGATGGTGTTTACGACATCTTCCAGCGGTATGCCGCGTTTGAGCATAACCGAGGCTATTTTTGTAGTCAGAGTAGCTAATATGTTGGCTTTAACACCACTGCCAAGACCGTCAGACATTACGATGATTGTTGCTTCCGGGGTTCTGACAATATCAACATTGTCACCGCACAATTCTTCACCGACTTTGGACAATTGGGCTAAACCGACTTCAGCGTGAAGCCTTTGCATTAGACTTCACCCTTGCCTTTGATCAGCATGATCAGTTCTAGAAGCGCTGACTTGGTTTCAGCTGTTGTTTCGCCCAGCAAACCAGCAATCTCTTGCGCAACATGCATCTGCTTGTTTATAATCTCAGTTGCTTTTTCCACAGTTTCAAGTTTCATTTGCTGCAGTTCCCGGCTTCTTTGTTCATGAGCAGTCACGTCAGTAATAATGGCAATAACCAGACCGTGTTCAGGCACGGGAATAATCATTTGTTCGGTAATGATGCCATATAAGGCATATTCCACTCTTTTACCCACAATCTTATGACCAAATTTTGCAGCTACAATAAAATCCGAGCATTCAAACAGCTCTGTTAGACTCATGCCTTTGTAAATTTCTTTAGCTGCACCAAACATTCGCTTAACGGCCGGATTAAATTCTTTAATTACCATTTTTTCATTAACGGCTATGATGGCATTTAATGAGTGTTCCACAATGATGTTAGCAAATGATTCCGCCTTTGAACGCATATAGGGCACACACATATCAAATTCGGCAAGACCTTGAAATATGGCAACAGCCTTAGCGCGGCAGCTATCATAACCACAAGCGCCACAATTTTTTTCATCTTTGACAGTAAATTTGCCCGTTTGTTTGAGAATGTCCTTTACCTCATCTTCTGAAGGCAGAATGGCATTAATCGGTTTAGCTTCGAAACAACGTGATAGCTCTATCTTACTAGCAGCGGCTGGGTATTGATACTTATCGCCTAGAGCATTCTTAGCATAAGCTATTACTTTATTCCGCTTAGTCTGCATTAATTGGCATGTCCCCATTGCCGGACCGCCGACACACCCGCCAGAGCAGGCCATCGCTTCGACAAACTTCGGGGTAAACTCTTGACTGCTCAAACCTTCAAATACTTCAAGACAATTTTCAATTCCATCGACTGTAATAACATCTTCACAGGCAGCTTGAGTAAGAAAAGGCAGTAGGATACCTCCAGTTATCGGAAAATACCGCCCAGAACCCGATGTTCCGGGCAATAACAGGGTACTTCCTGCTGTAACGGGTTTATCAACAATATCCGGCGCTTGCTGTAACCAGTCTTTTAGCTGTTCAAAGGTAATGACGGCATCAACCTGAGAGTCTAAAGCACTGCCTTCCGCAATTTTGGCGATACACGGCCCGGCAAATACGACAAAACTATCGTGTCCATACTGATTTTTAATCATTTTCGCATGGGCCAGCATAGGAGATATAACCGTAGCAAGGTTATTTACTAATTGAGGATAATATCGTTCTACAATATTCACAACAACCGGGCAGCAAGAGGAAATCATGGTGTGCGTTGAGGTATTACCGTTTTGCAGATATGTTCTATATACCTCTGAAATTTTTTCAGCTGCTTGAGCAGTTTCTGCCACAGCACTAACTCCGGCACGCGCTACACGTTCAGCCAAGTCTGCTAAAGTATATTCCGGAAAAGCGGCTATATAAGAGGGTGCAAGACTCAATATAACTCGTTTTCCACTCTCGATAGCTAACGACATTTTTTTCAGCTGGTTATCAACTTGTTTAGCTTGCTGCGGACATTCGCGAACACAACGTCCGCAAAGAATACACCTTTCTTCAATAACACGGGCATGGCCTTTATTGATACCAATTGCTTTAATAGGACAAGACCGCACACAGCGGAAGCAATCCCGGCAATTTACTTTGTGGGTTATGATGGTATTAATGTTATTCCCCCCCCAACACTCTTTCCACAAATATGTCATATACTTTTTCTTTAGCTACATTAGTTATAATCTCGTCATTTATTTTAATAACCACGCCTTCTGTACACCGGCCCTGACAAAAGTTTCCCTCAATATCTATCTCGCTCTGAACCTGGTATTTATCAATTAACGCTTTGAAGGCATTCAGTACACTGTATGACCCGCGCAAATGACAAGCACTCCCAAAGCAGATGGACAATTTTACCATCATTACACCTCAATATCTAGTGTGAAATATTTCACTTTCAAATTTATATTATATCAATTTGATTTATTTTACCCTAAAAACACTTAGTCCGCAACATGGGACTTGCTTCCACAAAATATTACATTGGAAAAACAATTACGCTCCTTATCCTGATAGCTTTATCCGTCTATACTTTTTGTGCTATTACGGCAATCCAATCTCCACCAACCTTATATTCTTCCCCAGTTAGACTATTCCATATATGTGCAATCTTAAAACCATTATTGGTTAATACTTCTGATATCGTTTGTAATGAATAATCATGAAACCACATATGGTATCTTTTCCATTCCCCATTTTCACGAATAATCGTATATTGATCTACCCATGTATCATATTCTGGATAATCAAATCCTTGTTCTAATACAATATGTTTTCCCGAATGCCAAAAACCTCCATCAAAAAAACGCCATCTATTCTTTAATCCTTCACGCTTTCTTAATTCACGGGTAGAAACGTCAAAAATGAATAAACCGTCTTTTTTCAATGCTTTATGAATAATTCTTAGTAATCGATCTCGATCTTCATTAGGAAAGGTACAGATTTCTCCATATACTTGCAAAACTCTATTAAACATTCCATCATAGTTAATATCAAAAAAGCTTCCCTGAATATATTCAATCTTCAGGCCTTGCTCTTCGGCTTTTCTCTGCGCATATTCTATTGACCTTTTTGATAGATCAATACCGATCATATTTATCCCAAATTGACAGAACCTGCTACTATATAACCCTGGACCACACCCCAGGTCTAATACTGTGTCACCTTGTTTTAAAAAAGAATTTTTTGTAAGATAATTAACTGTTTTTTCGATAGTTGCTAGTTTTCGGCTGGCACCGTCAAATTCAGGATTCAAATGCGCATCAAGCAAACTCTTAGAAATATAAGGATCATCCCAAAATAAATTTTCATCTTTTTCAAACAAGTTCGGTCTTTTAACCGAATCAGCCATACATTCAAATAATGTTTGAAAATGTTTCTCTATTTTTGCCATTCCAATAACCTCCCAATCCAAATGGTATTGACCATTTGTCACGGTCACATTAACATTGACTTTGGTTTCCGGAATTACATACGCGGCATCAGAAGGATCCTGATGCCGTCATCTTTCCACCTCAACGCAATGCCGCCCTCACCTGTTGAGGGCGGCAACCCAAAAAGCTCGTAATTTATCGCCCCGCTAATCGCTCAGTATTTATAATTTATTATCATACCCTATTTCATCATCAGAAAACTAGACTTTAACCATTCTAGCTAATCATTATCTTAATCTGTCAGATCTACACTTCTAAACATGCATCAAAATTATTAAAAGGAACGGTTGTCACGAAATGGCCAACCGCTATATACTAATTTTAGTAATAGTAAGTTTTTAGGCTCGTTCAAAGCGAGGTTAGTTAAAATAACGGGGTGAAAACTAATGCGGCAGGTTTACTCTACATTTGCAGAAAAAATGCATTTTATTGATATTGAGCATACTCATGTCCATTCTTTCGGGCATTTAGTCCTGCCATTACAAGGTACTCTAAACCTAAAAACGAGGCAGCGGTCGTTAATTGTTGACTATCAGCATATTCTTTTCTTGCCTCCGGAATGTGAGCATAGCTATTATTCCAAAGAACGAAATGAATTTTTAGTATTTTATATTCCGTATACTATGCTTTCACATAACTGTGCTGACGAAGTGAAGTATTTAGAGTTAGATGCCCGTTGGCGTGCATTACGTTTTCTGATGCTGAGCGAATGCCAAAACAAAAAAACGAATACGACAGCAATGAATCAACTACTCTATTATTCTTTTCAATTGATCCAGCAAAACCAGGAGTATCCATCAATTCGTTATCTTCAGGAGAACTATCATACCAGTATTCCGCTCAAAACATTAGCTATCTTGGAACATTATAACATTAGCTATTATAGCCAGTGGTTTCAGAAAAAAATGGGGGTTAGTGTGCAGGTATACCTGCAAAAGCTAAGGCTGCAGGAAGCCAAACGATTACTCCGGGAAACGAACTATAGTATTTTAGCCATTGCCCAACAAGTTGGGTATGAGCATCAGGCATCATTAACCAGAATCTTTAAGCAGTCTGAAGGTATGGCTCCCAGTGTTTATCGCAATAGTTCCATAAATAAGTAAAAATAATCTTGAATACGGTCAAAAGTACCCTCTTTATCGTGGCTATAATGAAGTGAGGCTGATGCCTTACTTTTTTTTATTTCACAATTTTGATTAGAAAGGAGAATCTGGAGTGTTTAAGCATAGTCAGTTACTAGTATTGAGCATCTCTGTTTTTTTGCTTATGTTAGGGGACGGAATGGTATTGGCTTTATTGCCAAAAACAGTTATCTCTTTGACCAACTCAAACTTATATGTTGGATATTTGGCGTCCACCTATGCGTTGGCTCAGGTTATGTCACAACTTCCTATAGGGATGCTTTCCGACCGGTGGGGTCCCAATTTTTTTGTACTGCTTGGGTATGTTCTAAGCTTCATCGCAGGATTATTATTCTACTTCACAAATGACGTGAACTTGATATTTTGGGGAAGAGTGTTGCAGGGAATTGCCGAGGCACCATTACTAAGCTTAGCACCAGCTTTATTATCAGTCCGCTATTCTGCAGATAAGGGGAAGGCGATTGGCATATATAATGCTTCTATTTACCTCGGGCTTACAGCAGGACCATTCCTCAGAGTAGTGCTACTCCAAGGGTGGTCTGATCATCAAATATTTTTACTGTATGCCGTATTGTGCCTCATTGGAGCTATCATCATTTGTTGTAGCATGAGAAACCAATTGGAAAGACAAAGTACTGTAAAAGAGGCTATGAATATCAACAGCTGCTTAACTCTAATGAAAAATCCACAGACTTTGGCTGTGCTTTGGGGTATTACGTTATACGGAGCAGGATTTGGTATATTTATGACTATTATTCCTGCCTTTTTGCTTACTCTAAAAGGCTATAATCAATCCAATATTAATATATTTTTTTCACTATTTTATGTTGCAATTAGCCTTGCTCAAATAACAATTGGCTGGCTGTCTGACAGATTAGGGCGTCTATTGTTTATGGTGCTTGGTATGTTAATCGCAGCAACAGGAACTGCTATATCCATCTACTTTGACCATCTTGCACTCACCGTTATTTTATGCTTCTCCAGTTTCGGTTTAGGAGCTTATTACCTTGCTTCTATGGCTTTTTTAAATGAAAAAGTACCTGCAAACTTTAAAGGAGCTATTTCGGGAATCTATTATATTTTCTGGGGAATAGGCATGTTTTGGGGGCCTTTGATTTTAACTGGTTACATACAAGCTAACAGCTATCAAGCTGGCTTTCAGATGTTTTCAGTGATATTAATGGCACAAGTTGTTTTACTATCCCTTGCCAAACCTTATCAGACTCAAACAATGAATGATATGCGATAAGCATAAAGAAAACACGGCTTGCGCCGAGCCTCTGGCGAAAGCGGAAGCCGATGTTGCTACAGGCCTAAAGGATTTCTGTATCGCATGGAGAAAATACCCAGTAGATAATAAACAAAAAAGGGGCCCATTCTCCATGCCCGTTTTGAAGCATGTAAAAAGGTTATTGTCCGCACATCCTCTGCTGACTGCCGCCGGAATAAGTTCAACTCTCTTCTTTTATTCCACAGGGTTTTATGATTACTGGCTGCTCACCTGGCTGGCCCCGCTGCCGGTCTGTCTGTACGCATTGCAAGCACCCGCAAAAAATGCGGCTTTGGCCGCTTTCATTGCTCACTGTATCGGCGCCTTGAACCAAATTGGCTACCTGCCCATTCCGGTCTTTGCCGGAACAACCGGTATGAGCGCCGCTGCCTTTGCCACTGGCGTTATGCTTTTTCGCTGCATGGCACAATCAGGCCGCCAGACTGTGGCTCCATTTGTATTCGCCGGCAGTTGGACAACCTATGAGTTCATCCGTTCTTTACTGTCATCCTTTGGCACCTTTGACAGCCTGGCCTACACCCAGGTTTTGAATCTCCCCATTATTCAGATGGCTTCTGTTACAGGGATCTGGGGCATTACCTTCCTGCTGATGCTTCTCCCCTCCAGTCTCGCTATACTATGGTGCTATCGCCGGAATTGGAGTGTCTGCCGGTTAACTGCGTTGCTCAGCGGCAGCTTATTTGCCTTGGTACTCCTCTTTGGCGTTATCCGTCTTTATACACCGGCAGACGGCCCCGGCATCAAAATCGGCCTGGCCACTATTCCCACAACAAGGGAACTCCTGCGAAGCCAGGACGCCCAAACCATAACCGATACACTGCGCCACTACAGTGACAGCGTAAATGTATTGGCAGACTCCGGAGCCCGGTTTATACTCCTGCCGGAGAAGCTGGCCGCCATAACCCCCGCAACTCGTCCGCCGAGCTTAGATATCTTGAGTGCCGCGGCCCGTAAGAACAACGTCACATTAATTGCCGGGTTAAGCAACCAGGAAGATAATCTTTACAACTCTGCTTTTTTATTTTCCCCGGATGGCGCTTTACTCCCGGCCTATCATAAACAGCACCTGCTGCCAGCCTATGAGAGTCGCTATACCCCAGGTACAAGTCTAGTTCTATTCAACATCACCGATGCAAGTTCTGGAGGACTTGCCATCTGCAAGGATATGGACTTTGGCCAGCCGGCCAGAGAATACAGCCGCCAGGGAGCAGGCATCCTGTTCGTACCAGCGCTGGATTTCCATGAAGACGGCTGGCTGCACGCCCGCATTGCCGTCATGCGGGGTGTGGAAGGTGACTACGCCGTTGCCCGCACTGCACAGTGGGGCCTTTTGACAATCAGCGACAGCCGGGGCCGCATCATTGGCTTAACCGCCGCAGACACTACAACCGGCGAAGCTTCCCTATTGAAAGAAGTGACCATGGGTGAAGGCCGGTCATTTTACAGCCGCACAGGTGATTGGCTCGCCTGGCTCTGCCTGCTGATTACAATTACAGCAGTTATCTGAATCTGCCAGAGAAAAATGAGTTAACTCTACACAAAAAATCCTTTGCAGTTAACCTGCAAAGGATTTTTTGTTTCGCCAGTCTTATTTAACGTCTTCCAGAGAATCTTTTAAATCTCTCACCCGATCTAGACTTTTGGGAGACAGAAATTCCTAAAATTACATTCCTAAATAATTCATTACCGAATCCAGCAAGTCCGGCACAGCCGTAGCAGCTAACAAAAGTACGGTTAATAAAATCAACACAATTGTAAAAACCCAGGAAACCACATTGTACATGCGCGAATTTGAATAATCCCCCATTATATTCTTATCACTGGCGATTAAAACCATAAAGATTAAGATAGGAGGCAATAATACGCCATTTACCACCTGCGAGGTAAGCATAACATGATAAAGTGACAATCCAGGCCACAGCACTAAGGCGGCACCTATAGCTATCAGTGCTGTGTACAGTCCAAAAAATACTGGAGCTTCTTCATACGACTTACTAATACCATGTTCAAAACCAAACGCTTCGCAAATAGCGTAGGCGGTACTAAGCGGCAGAATAAACGCCGCAAGCATGGAGGCGCCAAATAAACCGAAAGCAAAAAGCATGCTAGCGTATTTTCCAGCTAGTGGCTCCAAGGCAAGTGCTGCATCTTTAGCTGTTTCGATTGATATATTGTTAACATACAAAGTAGCAGCAGTAGCCACGATGATAAAGAACGCAATAAATCCGGTAAAGAAAGATCCGATAAAGACATCCCATCGAGTGTAGACGTAATCTTTTGCCGTTATCCCCTTATCTACGATCGAAGCCTGAACGTAAAACTGCCCCCATGGCGTAATTGTTGTTCCAATTACTCCGACCGCCATGAGAAGAAATTCGGCATTCCGGGAGAAAGATGGTGTTACTGAGGCAACCATTACTTCCTGCCAAGGCGGGTTAACAATCACACCTGATAATACATAGCTCAAAAAAGTTACACACAAAGCAAGAAAAATTTTCTCAAGCCGATCATAACTTCCCTTTATAACCAACCACCAGACCACCCCAGCCATTAAAGGTACTGAAAAATATTTGTTCACACCAAATATTTCAAAACTTGTGGCAATACCCGAAAATTCGGAGGCGGTTGTGCCAATGTTAGCAATAAGGAGTACAACCATTGCAAACAGTGTCCATCTTACACCAAATTGTTCGCGGATTAGGTCTGCAAGCCCCTTACCGGTGATAGCTCCAGTGCGCGCCGAAATCTCCTGCGCAATAGCCAAACAAACAGTAGCAACAAACATAGTAAACAAAAGCGTATAGCCGTATTTTGCTCCTGCGGCCGCATAGGTAGCAACTCCGCCTGCGTCATTATCGGCAAAAGCAGTCACAATACCCGGCCCCATAACAGATAAAAAAATGCCAATACGTCCGCGAATACCTTTAACCATTTTCACTATCACCACCTCCAGAGCCGTCTATTGACAATGTACCCAGAACTTACATCCCCTCTGCCGCGCTCAGGAATTAATGTTTCTAACACATCGTCAACTGTTATGATTCCTAGCATTGTACTTTGCTCGTCAACCACGGGAACTGCCAGTAACCCGTACTTGTGGATAACGTCTGCCACCCTTCGGTGATTGTCATCATGCCGCACATAAATCACTTTTTCATGCATGATATTGTCTAACTTAGCCTGAGGCGATGCCAGAATAAGTTCACGTAAAGAAAGTGCTCCCAGCAACGTTTCTTTGTCATCAAGAACATAAATATAATAAATCGTCTCTGCCGTGGGAGCTAGCTCGCGTATTTTCTCAATTGCTTCTTCGGCTGTAATATTGGCGGACAACGCGATATACTCGGTAGTCATTAAAGCTCCTGCCGTGTCATCAGGATAATTCATTAACTCCTGAACTTCCTCGGCATCATCAGAGTCCATTAATCTCAGCAATTCCTGTGATTTTTCGTCCGGAAGCTCACCTAATATGTCAGCAGCTTCATCTGGCGGCATATCCTCCAAAAGGTCTGAAGCTTGATCCTGATCCATCTGGCTGATAATCTCGATCTGCGTATCCAGGTCCATTTCCGCCAGCGCTTCAATGGCCTGTCTCGAGTCTAAATTCTTAATGAAACTAACCCGGCTGTTATAGTCCAACTGCTCGACAATGTCCGCAATATCGGCGGGATGTAGCTGACTGAACTGTTCTTTATCACGGCTAAGTTGCAGGCTGGATGTCCGGTTCTCCAATGGCTTAATAAACTGCCAGCCAATAAAGTTGTGCTCCATATTTTTAACCAAAAATTCTAAACCGACACGCCTGAATAATCCTCGTACGCCAATATCTACGGCCATTAATACTAAGCCCCGTTGATTCTCATGCGCTACCCACGTTAAGGTTATGTCGTTGACCCGAACCAGTTTGGACCCTTTAAAATCAATAATCTGCTTATCAAGCAACCATCTGCGGACATAAATTTCATCATCTTGCAGCGGGAGCAATATATCTGGCGCAAACTCTCGGGCAAGTTGTAAATGCTTACCATTCACTTCTGATACAAATTGTATAGGAACCAACCCCTGGGTATTTCGCCCGTACTTGATTCCGGTTACTCGCGGTGCTGCGCCATCCCATTTTACTACCATGTCTTTAACTTTACCGATGCGCCGCCCAGCACCGTCAAGAATTGGTTTTCCCAGGAGTTGACTGAAATAAAAATCACCGATAATCGCTACCATATTCATAATGTTACCTCCTATTATGCATAGGTCCGGCCTAACAACTTTACTTTTAACGATAGGCAGAACTTTTGCTCGTTACGTTTGGTACTACTCTCAGGGCCGGAATCCACAACACCACCACCTTAGACATCGGAGTATTCATAAAGATAGACTTAGCTTCAGGTGGGGTTTTAACCCCACCTGAAGTTTAGTCGACCTTATCCAGGGACTTAGCCGCTCGCCTGTGCCCTTTGGGTATAACTCCCGCTTGTAGAAGCGGGAGCTTAGAGCGGTTTAGTCATCGGATAAAAAAAGATAGACCTCTTCTGTTTATGAAGAAGGTCTATTAGTAATCAATAAGTATCGATGTTTACGACCTTCTCTACTCGTTTAGTTTTAGCACTGCATAACGTAGAGCGAATTCTCGCTCAGCCACATTAAGTAAAACCTTAATTCGGTAGTACCTGTTAACCCATTGGCGTCTCTCGACGTTTCCGGGCAGTGGCATTTTTTTATGCAGGAGCCTCACCTAACAGAGAATTGTTTAGTTTAGTACAGTGTATGATTTAACAGATATAAATGTTAACACCATAAGAAAAACTTTAACATTTATTGTTAACAGGTAATCATAGCCTTTCCTTATTAGTTCAATTTTATAGATTAGCCGCCTACCAGCCATATCTGATAAAAAACCAGCGTTTGACGTATTCCACAATCACTAGGTATAAGACAACCAATCCGGCGATAGCCGCAAGATAAAATGGTGGCAGCGGCACGAAGCCGAAAAATTCGCCGAGGGGCGTGTACGGAATGATAAGGCCAACGATCGCGCAACCGGTGGTGGTCAGGATCAGCCACTTGCTGGCATGGCTTTTCAATATACCATAGCGCGAGCGGATAATGTGAATCACCAGCACCTGAGTAGCCAGCGACTCGACGAACCAACCAGTCTGGAATAGACCCTCGTTTGCCTTGAATACATATAAGAACAAGCCGAAGGTGAGAAGATCAAAGATAGAACTAACCGGTCCGAAAATAAGCATGAAGTGTCGGATGAATTTAATGTCCCATCGGCGGGGCCGCTTGATGTAGTCGTCATCCACCGAGTCGGTGGGTATGCTCACTTGGGAAAAGTCGTAGAGCAGGTTGTTGAGCAGTATCTGCACAGGCAACATTGGCAAAAAAGGCACCATTAGCGAAGCAAAAGACATGCTGAACATATTGCCGAAGTTGGAGCTTGTGCCCATCATGATATACTTCATGGTGTTTGCGAAGGTCCGTCGGCCTTCGATGACGCCATCTTTTAGTGCCGACAGGCTCTTTTCCATCAGGATAATGGCTGCCGCTTCCTTGGCGACATCTACCGCATTGTCGACTGATATGCCAACATCGGCAGCCCTAAGCGATGGGGCGTCGTTGATCCCGTCCCCGATATAGCCCACCACGTGGCCCTTGTGCTTGAGGATATGAATAATGCGATTCTTTTGCACCGGATTGAGTCGCGCAAATACGGCAGTGGTGTCGATAACCCGCGCCAACGCCTCCTCAGAAAGTTTGTCTATCTCAGTGCCTGTAAGAATAATATCTACCGGAATGCCAACTTCCTGGCAGACCTTCCGGGCGACGATTTCGTTGTCACCAGTAAGAATTTTGACATTCACGCCAAGAGCATGTAGAGCGGTGATGGTATCACCGGCCGTCGCTCTGGGAGGATCAAAAAAGGCTAAAAACCCGCTAAAAATCAGTCCATCTTCGTCACTGACCTCAAACGTAGCTTGCTGCTTATCCACCGGTTTATAGGCCATAGCGATAACCCGGTAACCTTTTTCACTATCAGCAGCAAAGCGGGACTGAATGTTCTGCAGCACATCATCTGTTAGCGGCTTGACGTCCGTCCCATCGAGGTAACGGTCACAATGGAGCAGTAGGCTTTCCGGCGCCCCTTTGGTTAGTAGCAGACGCTCATCACCATGATCCACCACTACCGACAGCATGCGCCGCACAAAGTCGAAGGGAATTTCGTCCATCTTGGTGTATTCTGTCGCCTCTTCCGGCTGGCGGAAGGCGGCGATGGCCAGATCCAGCGGGTTCTTCATACCGCCCTGCAGTGTGCTGTTGAGGTAGGCGTGCAGAAACGCCTGGCTTTCATTGCCATTATAATCGGTACAACTAACCATTTGGAACTCGCCCTCAGTGAGTGTGCCGGTCTTATCGGAACAGAGTACATCCATACTACCGAAGTTCTGAATGGCAGCCAACCATTTGACGATAACCCCTTTGTGCGACATAGCCACTGCGCCGTTGGCCAGGTTGATGGTCATAATCATAGGCAGCAATTCGGGGGTAATGCCCACCGAAATGGCCAGCGCGAACAGGAAGGACGCAAAGATACTGTGCTGCTGGAAAGCATTGATAAAGAAGATAATCAATACCAGTACAATAATGATCCGCATCAACATCAGGCTGAATTCCCGGATGCCACGCTGGAATTCGGTTTCCGGCGGAGTCATGGTCAACGTATTTGCGATCTTGCCGATCTCGGTTCCCTTGCCAGTGGCCACTATTACCGCGGTCGCAAAACCACTGGTGACGTTGGAGCCCATAAACACAGCATGAGTCATTTCGGTGAGCCCCGTCTCCGGTTTTGCGCCCAGATCAGCTTCTTTGTTCGCAGGGAAGGACTCCCCGGTGAGCGAGGCTTGGTTGACATAGAGATCTTTGATAGTAATAATCCGCGCGTCCCCAGGGACAATGTCGCCTGCCGTAAGATAGATTATGTCCCCCGGCACAATCTTATCCAGTGGAACATCTTGTTTGATGCCATCCCTAAGAGCGGTGGCGTGCACCGCCACTTGTTGCCTGAGGGCAACAGCGGCTTTGCCTGAGCGATGTTCATGATAAAACTGTAGAATGACGCTCAGCACCACCAGAACAGCAATGATCAACGCCCCATTTAATTCGCCCAGAAAGTAGGACATGATGGCGGAAACCAACAGAATGGCTACCAGAGGATTTTAAAACAGTCGTAAAAAAGCGATGGCGGCGTTGGCGGTATCCTGTTGCCCCAACACATTGTGACCGTAAAGATCCAGGCGCCTTTTAGCTTCCGCTGCGGTCAGTCCTTGGTCACTAGTAGCGAGCTCACTATACATTTCATCTAACGATTTATTTAGTATGTTCATGCTGTAGCCACCTTTCGTGGTAACACTTCTTTGTATGGGAAGGGTGGTTTTGGAATCCATCCTTACCACCTCCCAATAATAAAAGACCTTCCCTGCGGAAGGTCTTACACAATACAAAATAAAGAGCTACTTTAACCTTCCAGTCGTCTAAGTTTTAGCACTGCACAACGTAGAGCAAAATCTCAAACTCAGCCACCTTAAGTAATACCTTAATTCGATAATACCTGTTCTACCCATTGGCATCTCTCGATGTTTCCGGGCAGTGGCCTGTGTTCATGCAGGAACCTCACCTAACGGATAGTATTTAGTTTTCTTTAGTTATTCTACTACCATGAAAATGAATTAGCAACCCTAAAATGCTAAAAGTGCTTAATTTTTATATAATTTTTACAACAACTTAATATATGGCCTTAATACTCTAAATATCTGATTATAGCTATGAATATCTACCGTATACATTAGCCGCAGAAAAGAATGAAAATACTCCAACGCTTGTTCTCGCAATAGGGTATTTTTCTCGCGAAAACAAGATAACTTAAGATAAATTCGGCAAGGTTGGGTAGAAGCATGGTGAAGAAATCAAAAAAGCCTGCAAGGTAAAAACCTCGCAAGCCATGATTTTACTGGTGGAGATAAGCGGGATCGAACCGCTGACCTCTTGAATGCCATTCAAGCGCTCTCCCAGCTGAGCTATATCCCCATGTCATTGTTTCATGAAGTGATCTTGGGTAACTAGCATTCCCTCAAAACCAAACAATGTAAGATTTGTGCATCTGCCAAGATGTACCGACCTGGAATACCGGGTCTTATTTCATACCCGAGTTCTCCCTAGAAAGGAGGTGATCCAGCCGCACCTTCCGATACGGCTACCTTGTTACGACTTCACCCCAATCATCGGCCCCACCTTAGACGGCTAGTTCCATTGCTGGTTACCCCACCGGCTTCGGGTGTGACTGA